>CANJXF010000005.1 GCA_947478865.1 Verrucomicrobiales bacterium
ACGCCAACGAATTCGCGTTCCGCTGGAACACGCGCCATGACTCCGATGGAATTCGCCTGGCGAAATTCGTCGGATGCATCCAAGGCAAGCGTCTCATCTATCGCCACCTGTCCCAAACTTTATGCGTTTGCTAAGTATACAAGCCCAGATTATTACGTCACCAACGAGCATCGCGTTTGCCCGGATGGCACCACCAACCCGGCGGGCGAAGTCTTTGGCTACAACGAAATCACGCGCCATTACTACGATCGTTACCTGCTGCCGGTGATGCATACGGAAACCAACTTTCTGGAAGGTCCGCGCGGAGATGAGGCGATTCTTTGGCTCTGGAAAGAATGGGCCAATGTTTTGCGCGTTCGCAACAATGGCGTGCCGATCATCGGGTTCACCTGGTACTCGCTCACGGATCAAGTGGATTGGGATACCGCGTTGCGCGAGAATAACGGGCGCGTCAATCCCGTCGGCTTGTTCGACCTCGACCGCAAAATTCGTCCAGTGGGTAAACTCTACAAACGTTTGATCCACGATTGGAGGCGCGTCCTGCCCACGCAAAGCGTTTGCCTTCGCGTGCCTTTGGATTTGCCAAGCGAACAGGAAGAAAAGCGCGCTCGCCGCGCCAACGCCGCCATCTGATTTGTCATCAAGCCAGGGCAACGCTCGCGGTTCTTGAGGATTTTTTATCGCAACACATGGCGCTTGATCAGCTGATAAATATCGGTCGATTGCAAATGGCCATTCGGAACTAATTCGCGGCGACTCGATATGAAAATCGGGAAATCTGCCGGACTCTCCGGGATTCGACCGTGCGAACCTTTCACCAGCTGGGCGTCGAGCGGGATGACATCCAGCAACATGCGGAAGCCCAGTTTCTTCTGCAGCAATCGCCAGAGAATCTTCAACTTCACGGCCGGAATTTTCGGATCGAGAAACAGCTCAGCGGGATCGTAGCCCGGCTTGCGATGGATATCCACGCAGCGCCCGAAATCCGGCGCCTTCGCGTCCTCAAGCCAATAGTAGTAGGTAAACCAGGCGTTTTCCCGGGCAACGGCGATCAAGTCTCCCGCGCGCGGATGATCGATCTGCATTTCCTTTTTTTCTTTTGCACCAAGAACTTTTTCAACGCCCGGAACTGTTTCCAAAAGCAGGCGCACCTCCTTTTCGTCGGACGGATGCTTTAAATAAATGTGGGCAACCTGATGATCCGCGACCGCGAATGCTCTGCTCGCTCCATAGTCGAGCAATTCACGGCCAAGCTCTTCCTTGATCGTGAGGAAATTCTTTTGGCGCAAGATCCGATTGAGATGAACCGGTGTGTCCACCGGCGTGATTCCGTACTCAGAAAGCAAAATGATTTGCACGCCGCGCGTTTCAAAAAATGCAATCAGATCGCCGACAATCGCATCGATTAGCCGGAGATCCTGCGCCACATCCGGATGCTTGGGACCGAGCCGCTGGAGATTGTAATCGAGGTGCGGCAGATAAATCAGGTTCAGCGTGGGCGAATACTTTTGTTCGATCCATTTGGCCGATTCCGCGATCCAGCGCGAACATGCATCCGGCTCGCCTTGCGGCGTTTTGATTCCCGCGGCGGGCCCCCAAAAAGTTGGGAATGGAAATTCACCAAGATCCTTTTTTATTTCCGTGCGAATGGAAAAGGGCGCGGTGTATATGTCGAAAACTTTTCGCCCGTCGGCCGGATACATTGGCCGAGGCGTGATGGAATAATCGGCCGTGGAATACATGTTGTACCACCAGAAAAGTTTCGCGCAGGTGAACTTTGGATCAAGCGAACGCAATTCATCCCAGATTTTCTGCCCATGCACGAGGTGGTTCGATTGCTTCCAGAATTGCACCTCGGCGAGTTCGCGATCGTACCAGCCATTTCCCACGATCCCGTGCTGCTCCGGAGTCGAGCCGGTGACGTAAGACGATTGCGCGGTGCAGGTCACCGCCGGGAATGCGGGCGTGATGTTGGCTTTGGTTCCGCGATGCAAAAAATTCCGAATCCTCGGCATGTCTTCGCCAACCAGCGATTCAGTCAGTCCAACGACATTAATGACGGCAGTGCGATTCATTCCGCCCTTTTGATACGCGAAACAACAAGGGGACGAAATTGTATTCTGGAAAAGTCAGTCCGCACAATCGTCGCGGGCACCGCCCGGACAACAGGAACCTTTCTCCTGATAACAGTTCATGCAAAGAAACTGGTCACCCAATGGATGCGCGCCGAAAGCACCGCATTCCTGGCAGGCCACATTTTCATCCGCCGTGCTGGCGGACGATGTTTTCACCTTTTCGTTCTCGCTTCTGGTTGTCTCCATTTTCTTTTCTTTCAGTCGTAAAACCACGCGTCGCGCGAATTTGCCAGAGTTTGGCATTGCCTCGGCAAAAAGTCTGTTGCTAGTTTTCAGCCGCATTTCCAAACGAAAATCTTATGAGCGCAACGTCAAAAAATAACTTTCCTAAACTTCACAACGCCATGTGGCCCGGGCTCGTCGGCAAAGGTTCCCCCGGCGCGGAACCGTGCATCGACCTCGACACCATGCTCGACCTCACCGCCAAAGCCGAGGTCAACGGCGTGAAGTTCGACGGCGTGGATTTGTTCCTCTACGACCCCCACGTCTCGATTGACATCAAGGACAGCGACCTCAAAAAGCTCGCGGATAAAATTAAGAAAAAAGGTTTCGACGTCGGCTCCGTCGTCGCGCCGGTTTGGTTCGACGGTTCGGCCATGGGCGACGAAACGAAGAAGCAAAATTGGCTCACGGCCGTGCGCAAGGCGTGCGGCATCGCGCAGAAATTGCGCAACCTCGGCGTGCGCCCGTACGGCGTGGTGCGAATTGATTCCGCTGCGGGCGTGAGCGATTGGGAAAAGGATCCGAAAGGCAACACGAAGAAAATCGCCGCGACATTCAAAGAAGCCGCAAAGATCGCCAAGGATCACGGCGAACGCCTGGCCGCCGAAGGCGAAATCTGCTGGGGCGGCATGCACAGTTGGAAAGCGATGCTCAACACGCTCGAACAAGTCGGCCAGCCGAAACTGGTCGGGTTTCAGGCCGACATGGCGCACACGCTTTTGTATTTGCTCGGTTACAACGAACCAAAACATCGCATCGTGCCGAAGAATTTCAGCTGGGAACCGGGCGCATTCCACGAAGCAATGAAGAAAATGACCAAGGCGCTCCGCCCGTGGACGATTGATTTTCACGTCGCGCAAAACGACGCCACCGTCAAAGGCTCCGGCTCCCACGACAAAACCGGCCGTCACTGTCTCGCCACTGATCCGAATGGAAAATTAAACATCGCCCGCGACGCCGGCTACTGGCTGCGCGACGATGCCGGCAAAGTGACGAAAAAATTGAAGCACATCTGCTGGGACGGCTGCATGTTCCCGAACGACGTGATGATGAAACAGGAAACATGGAACAACATTTTGGCTTCCATGATCCAGGTGCGCGAAAATCACGGCTGGCGCGCGTAAGAATATTCAGGCTGCGCGGAAACGCAGCCTTGCCTTTTATTCGGAAGGGCGGAGCGGCGGCTCCGCCCTTTCAATTTTCCCAGTTTCAGAGTCCCGGCGCTAGATTTTACCCTCAGCAGATCACTCTTCGGAGCCAGACCGTCATTTTCGTTCCAAGGAATTGTTATCAACGAATATCACTGCGGGATATCGCGCTGCTTTTTTCGTGACGGATGGATATTAAGCAATTTAAATCCTCGCCATGACGCCGACCTGTGCTCAGTGCAAGCGCGTAATTCCCGACGTAGATATCAATGTTGCCAGCGACGTTGCTTTTTGCCGGGCTTGCAACGTGGCGCACAAACTTTCGTCACTCGTTCATGGAATGCAGCTCGATGGTCTTGATCTGGGCCATCCGCCCTCGGGATCCTGGCGTCACTCCAGTGGGATGGGCGCGGAGATTGGCGCGACGCATCGCTCGGTGGGAACGGCTTTGGGCGCGCTGGCATTTGGATTGTTTTGGAATGGGATTGTCTCCGTTTTCGTGCTCGTTGCGCTCAGCGCCACATTGCACAACCTGCACATCTCCATACCGGATTGGTTTCCTGCC
Organism: Verrucomicrobiales bacterium; assembly: GCA_947478865.1. GTDB lineage: Bacteria > Verrucomicrobiota > Verrucomicrobiia > Limisphaerales > CANJXF01 > CANJXF01. The sequence goes on from CANJXF010000005.1 coordinate 4,071, forward strand.
CCCAAGATGAATGGCGATCAAATAGGTGTGGGCATGACTATCTTTCTTTGGATTTTTCTCACGCCCTTCATCACGGTGGGCGCGATTATGATCGGCACTTTTCTCTCCGCCATCGCCGGTCGAACCGAAGTGGAGGTGCGGCAAAGCGAAGGCTCGGTTTTCACTGGCATTGGCCCGCTTGGATGGCGTCGGCGATTTAACGCGGGAACCGTCGTGGACGTCCGCATCGAAAACCGGAGCTGGCGCAACAGCGATGGGGATCATAGAAATAAAACGCAAATCGTGATCGAGGGTCAGGACGGGCGGCAGCTCAAGTTCGGAACCCTCTTGCGCGAAGACCGGATGAAATTCGTCGCGGCAGCCCTGCGAAAAGCGCTCTTGGGTTAAACCAAATTAATGCGCCGATTCCTTTTTCCGCGCTCCTTTTTTTCCATCTCTTTCGAAAGGCACATCTTTGGCGGCGAGCGCGCTGAATTCCTCGAGATGTTTTGTCCAGGCTCGTTCGAGTTCGCGGGTTTTCTCGGGAAATTTCGCCGCGAGATCGGTGGTCTCGCTGCGGTCGTGCGCCAGGTTGTAAAGTTCCCAGGGTCCGTTTTCTCCTTTGGAAACCAGCTTCCAATCGCCCATGCGGATGGCGCGATTGCCGGAGTGATACCACCAAAGATATTCGTGGGCGACCGCGCCATCTTTCTTCAAAACGGGAACCAGGCTCAGGCCGGGCGCGGGCGGAATCGGCTGGCCATTCCAGTTGTCCGGCTTTTTTCCGCCCGCCAGCTCGAGAATGGTCGGCGCAAGGTCGATGGCGTGCCCGGGATTCAGGCGCAATTGGCCGTGCGCTTTAATTCCATCGGGCCAATGCACGATGAGCGGAGTGGAAATGCCGCCTTCGTGGACCCAGGATTTGTGCAGGCGCAGCGGCGTGTTGGCCACGCTGGACCAACCGGGGCCGATGCCTAAAAATGTTTTCGCCGAACCAATCGGCGCGGAGGAATCATGGCCGTCACCGCGAATCATTTGCTCGGCGCTCGCGCCATTGTCGGAGAGAAAAAAGATGACGGTGTTATCGAGGGCTTTCATCGCGCGGAGCTGCGCGAGCACGCGGCCGATTTCCTGGTCCATGCGATCCACCATCGCGGCGTGCACCGCCATTTTTGAGGCCTGAAATTGTTGTTGTTCAGGCGTGAGATCTTTCCAGGACACTGCGCGGGCGACTTCGTTGGAGCTGACGCGCTCACGCAGCGCGGCGGGCGACAAATTCCATGGGGGAACGGTCACGGGATCGAGCGGCGAAAGTTTTGCGTCCAGCAGTTTCATTTTTTTCATGCGCTCCCAGCGTTGTTTGCGCAAGACATCCCAGCCCTCGCGATAGGTGTCGCGATATTTGGCGATGTCCTCGGGCAACGCTTGAATTGGAAAATGCGGGACGGTGAACGCAAGATATTCAAAGAACGGCTGGGCGGGGAATTTCTCGGCGTGTTCCTTCAGGCAACGAATCGCGTGGTCGGCAATCGCGATGCTTCCATAATAGCTGGCTCCCGGTTCAACGGGCGGAAGCCTTACGTCTTCGAGCCAATGATCTTTGGGTCCGAAATGGCGGTCCTGATCATCGACTCGATAGGAATGGTCGAAGCCGTTTTCCAAGGGCATGCCGTCAATATGCCATTTGCCGGAATGATAGGAGCGATAGCCAAGGGGCCGCAGAAAATCTGGCAGGAGCCGCGCCCACTTTTGCCGCACGCCTGAAGCGCCGCCGCCGAGTCCGGGGAGTGCATCGCGATGGACTTGTTGCGCGTAGTAACCGGTCAACAACGCCGCGCGCGACGGCCAGCAGCGCGCGGTGTTGTCGAACTGGGTAAAGCGCAAACCGTTTTTAGCGAGCGCATCAAGGTTGGGCGTGTGAATCTCGCTGCCGTAACAGCCGAGGTCGGAATAGCCCAGATCATCGGCGAGAATAAGGAGAATATTCGGTGGTTGCGGCGCGGGCTTGGCGGCGATTCCCGCCAAAGCGCAGAGGAACATTGGAATCGCAAAAGCGAAAATGAGGCGGAGGCGCATAGGTTTTGTATGGCGAAGAACTTAACTGCTTCGACGATTGAGGAAAATAAGTTTCGAAATTCGGCGATGAGCTTTGCTTCTCTCGCCGTTGGATTCTAGCGATTAACCAATTTCAAAATCGCGACGGTGTTCAACATCGCTTTCGGGACGAAGCCGCTGACCTCTACATATTCAGGAACTTTGGTGCCGTCGACGCTGCGCTCGGAGCAATGATCGTTGTCACCCCACGGGCCGAGTCCGTCGAGCGTGGGCACGGCATCCCAAATTAAATTGCCGTCGCTCAAGCCGCCGCGTTCCTGGAGGTTCACCGGGATTTTCAACTCATCGCCGGCCTGTTTCCACAACTGGTAAAGCTGATCGGTTGCCTCGTTGCGCGGCCAGGGCCGGCTCTCGGACAAAATTTCAATCTTCACTTCGCAGGTAAACCCATCCTGCGGGCTGCGCACTTCTCCCGGGCCGGCAAGCGCGAGCAATGCAGCTTTTCCGTGCGCATACGCCTCAGGCGTGAACGCGCGGAACTCTCCCTCGGCTAACGCTTCGTGCGGGACGCGATTCAACACCGTGCCACCGGAAATCGTGCCGACGTTGAACGTGAGATCGCGCGAATAATCGGTGAGCGCCGCGATGCGCGGCAGGATGTGGCCGAGCTGCACGATGGCGTTTGCGCCTTGCGGATGTTTTCCGCCGGCGTGCGCGCCGCGCCCGCTCACGCTAACTCTCCAGGACGCCCGCCCTTTTCGCGCCACGACCACCAAGCGCTCTTCACCCAAGCGGCCTTCGGCCTCGAAAACCAGCGCGGCCAAGGTCTGCGCATCGAATCGGCTGCGGCAGAGCTGGCCGAAATCCGGCGAAAACATTTCTTCCGAGGAATTCAGAAAAAGCTTCCACGTCGTGGCTTCGAATACTTCCGGCGCATGGGTTTGGAGAGCGCGCAACACCAGCCACATCATCACCGTTCCGCCTTTGATGTCTTGCGTGCCGGGACCATAGATGCGGTCGCCTTCCACGAGCCACGAAAAATTATTTCGCAATTCTTCCTCCTGAGGAAAAACGGTGTCGAGATGCGAAACCATGGCCACGCTGCGCGAAGTCTTGCCGAGTCGAGCCAGGACCAGATGATAGCCAAACCTGGGATCATTCGAGGGGACGAATTCCGCTGCGAAACCGAGCGGTGCAAACGTCTCCGCCGTGAATTTCGCCAGGCGGTTCACACCTTCGGGATTGAGCGTCCAGCTGTTGACTCCGACCATTTGCCGAAGCAGCTCTAGCGCGGCGGGAAGTTCGGCTGCTAAAAATGTTTTGAGCGAATCAATGTTCAACATCAGCGTAAAGGTGAAGAAATTTTCCGAACGGGTCAACGCGCCAGACAGCAATATCGGGGCAGCCCGCCATCCGGCGGTGCGGATTCAAGAAATTCCTACAGCCGGATTCAGCAATTAAAAGTTCCATATCCAACATTCTAACTTCGAGAGCAACCACGGAACAATGTGGCAATCGAGATGACGCAAAATTCTCAACCGCCGGAGGCTGGTGCTACCCGGCATTTCACCACCACGGAAAGATTCAGACTTGTTTGCTTCAAAAATTCCCATAAAACGTCGGAACACAATTTATGAAACAATTACGCATCGGACTCATCGGTTACGGCTTCATGGGCCGCACGCACTCCAACGCTTTCACCCAGGTCAAAAATTTCTTTGACCTCGAATATCAGCCGGTCCTCAAAGCGATTTGCGCGCGCGACGAGAAAAACGCCAAAGCGTTCGCCTCGAAATGGGGCTATGAATCGATCGAAACCGACTGGCGCAAATTGATTGCCCGCGACGACATCGACGTGATCGACATCGCCGCGCCGAACAATGTCCACGCGGAAATCTGCATCGCCGCCGCCAAGGCGGGCAAAATGATTCTGTGCGAAAAACCGCTCGCGATGAACGGACCCGAAGCCGAGAAAATTCTCGCCGCTGTCACGAAAGCCAAAGTGCCGAACATGGTTTGGTATAATTATCGCCGCGTTCCCGCCGTCACGCTGGCCAAGCAACTCATCGACGAAGGACGCCTCGGAAAAATATTCCATTATCGCGCGAAATTTTTGCAGGACTGGACGATCAACGCCGATCTGCCGCAAGGCGGCGCGGGCCTCTGGCGGCTCGATGCGAAAGTTGCGGGCAGTGGCGTCACGGGCGATTTGCTCGCGCATTGCATCGACACCGCGCTCTGGCTCAACGGCAACATCGACACCGTCACCGCCACGACCGAGACGTTCGTCAAGCAACGCAAACACACGCTCACCGGCAAGATGGAAAAAGTGACCATCGACGACGCGAGTTTGTTCCTCGCGCGATTCACGAACGGCTCGCTCGCCACCTTTGAATCGACTCGTTACGCGCGCGGCCACAAGGCGCTCTACACTTTTGAAATCAACGGCGAAAACGGGTCACTCTCCTGGGATCTCCATGACTTGCATCGCCTGCAAGTGTTCGATTACAAAGACGAAAGCAAAATTCGCGGCTGGAAATCGGTCCACATCACCGACGGCGATCATCCCTACATGAAAAACTGGTGGGTGCCCGGCCTGCAAATCGGCTACGCGGAAACGTTCGTCCATCAAGTCGCCGATTTCATCCAGGGATTAAGCAGCGGCAAAATGGCCAGCCCGACTTTCAAAGACGGCCTCGCCACCGATTACGTGACCGACGCCGTTTTGAAATCCGCAAAGACGAAGCGCTGGGAAAAAGTGAAGAAGGTAAAATAAATTTCGCGCGATTGAACCGGGTAGCACATTGTCCAAATCGTGCTACCCGGCATCAGCAGCTGCACCCTGATGGTGCTTTCACAGTTATTCTGCTTCGTTCTTCAATTTGGCTTTTGTTTTCTCCTCCGCCTGCATCAATTTTTCGAGCGCGGCTTGCTGCTGTGGAGTTTTGAGATACGGCTGCAACTGGGAAAGCTCCGCAGAGTCATTCCCTTTATGCTCGGCTTTGTAGTTATTCCGAACGGCCGACAAACTTTTATAGGCGTCGATCAAGGGGTCGTTGTTGTTGCTCCAAGCCCCAGAACCTCCGGAAGAGCCCCAGCCATTCGGTCCCATTCCCATGCGGGAATCGTAATCTTCATCCACCGGAGCCTTTTGGGTGATAACCCAATCGCCCCCCACCTTAATACTCCTTAAAATTTCAGCCGGCAGAATTTCATACCGATCCAAAACAGCTTCGCCTACCGGAGTTTTGAAGTAAGGCTGAAGCTGGTTCATGTCGGTTGGAAACCGGCCTTCATTTGCTTCGATATATTTTTTTAAGGCTGGCTGCAGCAAATCTCCAAAGCGGGACTCCGCCGCTTGTCGTATCGCGCTCATTGCGCGGCGATAATCTTTTTCCGTATCCAGTTCGCCCTTCGTGGCGTTCAACCAATCCTGCTCTTTAAGGAATTGTAGTTCGGGAATTCTTTGGTCTGGCGATTCTTCCAGCCGTTGTTTGAGTTGCTTTACTCGCGCAAGCCACAATTTCATGGCTGCTGCCGCTGGATTGTTTTCCGCCTGTCCACCCGTTTTCAATTGCGCCAACTCCAGCGAGTCTTTCCTCAATCGTCCGATCTCGCCGCGCAGCTTTAGCAATTCGGAAGTATTACGATTTAAGCGCTCGTTTTCCTCCCGCAATGCGGCGAGTTGTCGTGCGGAATCCTCGCTCCCGCGTTTTAATTCCTGGATTTGCCCGGCTAACGGCGATTGTTCTTGTAGGGATTGAATTTCCTTTTGCAGATTCGAAGCTCGTTGCGCTTCGTAAATTCCCACGCCTGTTGCAATGGCGATCAGGGTCACAATCAAAGTTTTCTGAATTGTTGTCATAGCAATGGTTTTGGTCGCAGCGATGGCGGTTGAAGTTTGAAATGTTGTTCCAATAAGAGCGACAGCAGTTGAAATTGTGCCAATCAACCCAACCGGCGCGGCTTGAACCGCATTCGCCGAAATTAAAACTGCCAGTCCGCTCGCACCAATCGTTACATTTCGCTTCGAGAAAAATTCGCGCAAACGTTCCACCGCGCGGCTCACACGTTTTTGCGCGGCGTCTTCGCCCACGCCTAAAGTTTCACCCACGTCGCGCAGGCTTTTGTTTTCGAAATAGCGGAGGAGAATCGCGGCGCGATCCGGTTCTTCGAGCGTTTCCATTGCTTCGTCAAGCCACGGTTCGATCTGCGTCCAGTCGGAGGAAGTTGCATTCATATCGGCGAGTTCCACGGCGATCTGTTCGCGGGCGAGGCGGCGTCCTTCGCTTCGCGAAACGTTCAACGCAGTGCGGCGCGTGACCTGATAAAGCCACGCAGCCAAGACGGTGTCGGGTTTCAACTGATGAACGTTCCGGGCGAGATCCGTGAAAACCGATTGAGCAATGTCTTCGGCCAATTGCGATGACCTGACCTGCCGCATCGCCGCCGAATAGACCAAATCGAGATGGCGGGCCACGAGCGCGGCAAAGGCTTTTTCCGATCCGTGCGCGTATTCCCCTAACAAATCCAAATCCGTTCTCATCTTCATAAGTATATCCCCGCGCAAAGTTGAAATCCGACAGGAAATCCAGCATTGAACAACTTTGAACCATTTTCCGCTGTTCAACGTCTGAACAATCGGCTAATTCAAAACACCTTTATGACGAATAAATTCTTAACTTTCACGCTCGCTTCGGCTTTTTCCCTCGCGGTTTTTTCCGCCTCAGCCGCTGACAAAGTCGATACCAGCAAACTTCCCCCCGCTTCCGACAAAAAAGATGTTACTTACGAAAAGGACATCAAACCGATCTTCGAAAAATCGTGTTTCAAGTGCCATGGACCGGAGAAACAAAAAGGCAAGCTTCGCCTCGATAGTTTGGCCGCAACGCTGAAAGGTGGGGAAGAAGGCCCAAATGTCATCAAAGGCAAAAGCGCGGAAAGCACCTTGGTCCACGCCGTCGCGCGGATTACTGCTGACGAAGAAGCTGCGATGCCGCCAAAGAAAAAAGACGGCACCGTCGAGATCATGAGCAAAGAACAAGTCGGCCTGATTCGTGCGTGGATCGATCAAGGCGCGAAGTAAACTGCGATTGAAATAATTTTAGTGAGCGGCGTCTCGTCAGAGCGCCGCTCTTTTTCTTGCGACTGAGGGGCGAGATGAAGAGGCTCCGCCCGGCGAAATTGAGGTCCTTGCATCCGTTCTGACATGGAATCGCCGCTCTTCAATAAGGGGCAGCCCACCGTGAATTAATTCTCCAACGACTTCGGCGGGCCGAGGATCAGCGATGCAATAACGGCTCGGCGGGCGGTCTTCGCATTCTTGAAGAGCGCGACGGTTTCGGCCACTTCCGGCCAGGCCTTTGTTCTGACTTCGATGGAGGTCGTTTCCACCGGACGCTGGCCCACGTCGTGCATGTGCGCGGCCACGCGCTGGCTCAAGCGCGAAGCGGCGTCGTATTTCTGCGCGGAGGTGGTCAACTCCGTTAAAGTTTTCTGGTGCGTGATCGTTTCAACGCGGGTGGCTTCGAACGGCCGCAAGACGGTCTGGCGATGGCAATGTGGACAGCTGACGACTTCGTCCATCGCATCGGATGGAAATTCAATGTGGCCGTCGCAATAGTTGCAGTGCGCCTTGTAAAACTTTTGCGCAAAACTTTTCGGCAAAAACATGGTCGGCTCACTCGGGCGCATTGGGGCGGGAGGCGCGGTTGGAACCGGCTTGCGTTCCTGAACAACGATGGGCGGTGGTGGCGGCGTGCGCGTCGTGGGAACGGTTCCTTCCAACATGCGGCGCAGCTCTTCCTCCCAATTGGTGGATTTCTTTTGCGGCTGGGCAACCGGCGGAGGTGTTTGGCGATGCGGCAGCGGCGCAGGGTGCTCCGGAGGCAATTCTGATCCGGTCCAATCGTCCTGCGTTTCGTTGCGCTTCTTAAACCAATTGAACAACGCCGAAGCGCCCGCGATCACCAGGAAAATAAAAAATGATTCAATACTCGCCAACATTTTGCGCTCCCGTTCCGGTTGATGGAATATGGCGGCGGGCCGGGGGCAATCCAACTAAAATTTTGCCACAGAGGCACGAAGGCGCCGGTTGCTGGGGTGTCGGCACCTGCGAGGCGCGGAGTGCCGCCCTTAAATCCGTATGCGACTAAGGTTTTTTCATCGGCTCGACCGTTTTGAAGTCGCTCGCAATCTGCGGCGAGAAGAGCGCCTCATTCAATTTCTCATTCAACCTCGGATTTTTGAAATCGTTCCGCATCGTGGAGCCATCGGCAAATTGCAATTCCGTGGAGTGCAGCAGGAAATCGTTGGTGCCAAAGGCGATTTTGATTTGCGACATCATGCGCCGCGCCGCCGAGGATTTGGGCTGCAATTTTATCTCGCAAACGCCTCCGTTAATCTCCGTCGATTGCAGGTTGAACCGCGATTCCAACTCCGCCTGGTTTCGAGGAAATCCGGCTTCCAACAAGGCCAGCGCGTCACGCCATGGGCCGACCTGCGTTCCGCTTAATGGATATTTCTCGACGCGCTTCAGCTTCGGATAGATCACCAGCATTTGCTCGGGCTGACGAAGCGCGATGGTCTGCGCGGGTCGGCCAAGCTCCCAGCGAAAACGGTTCGGCGCGGCAAACCAAACCTGGCCGGTTGAGATCAGCGGCTGAGTCAGCGACTTCAACGCACGGGTTTGCACGAAGTCCGCCGACCAGGTTTGCAGATTGGTTTGATTGCGAAGCCAACTGGAAACCACCGGGCTGAAGTCGGCTGCGCTCGCCGTTTTCTGCGCGAGACAAATCAACATTGTGGCTAGGACGATAAAAACTTTTTTCATTCTTTTCGGTTCTCCGGATTCGCCTCCGGCCAGATCGGGACAAAATGATACCATTGATCGAGGTGTTCACGAATCGGCAACTCGAAGGCAGTCATGATTTCCTGCGTCAGTTTCTGCCGCGCCTCCGCCCCGCGCAGGGCGGCTCGATTGTAAGAAATCTCCGGCATAATATGCGCCGCGTAACCGTTCACGGTGCGGGGCAAATAAACCGGCAACAAAACGCAACCGGAAGCACGCGCCAATTCGGCGGCGGCCACGGATGCAGAGAATGGTTTTCCAAATAATTGCACCGGCACCGAGCTGCGGGGAGGCGGGCGATCCACCAGCAGCGCGACGGTTGCGCCCGCTTCGAGCCGGCGAATAATTTCCACGAACGCGAAGGGATCTTTGCCAATGACCAGGGTTTCGATGCCCCACTTCGCGCGAGCCGCCTGCCGCATGGTGGTGAGCTGATCATCGGGCTCATCAAGTGTGACGACGAGCAAATCAAACCCGCGCTTCGATAACAACGGCGCGCCAAACTCCCAATTTCCGAGGTGCGGCGTCAGGATTAGCACGCCACGTTTCTGGTTTTGCGCAGCGAGAAAATGTTCCCAACCCGTCAGGTCGCAGAAAAGATCGTCGATCGGTATTCCGCTTTCGTAGCGCCAAAGATCCACCAGTTTGATGGCGAATTGCTGGAATAACCTCTTGCTCTGATGAACGGCTTGAGCGCGATCACCACGGCAGGCGACGATGAGATTTTGAATGACGATTTCGCGGCGCGCGGGATTCACCAGCCAATAAACTCGTGCAGCCGCACGACAGACGGAATTCGTCAATGGGAGCGGCAGATTTCGAGCAAGGGCCAGTCCTAGCCGCCAGAAAATGCTGCGGTAAAAAACAGATGCTTTGGCCAGCGGTGGAGGGTTTTCTCTCACACGTGTTTCTTTGACGAATCCGAATTGAAATTTTTCCCGACTGTGCTGCGCCACCACATCGGCAATAAATAAACTGAAGTCAACATGGAGATGGCAATTCCCGTCGCGCAAATCTTACCAAGGCTTGATAAGCCGGTGTTGGAAGAAAAAATGAGCGAGCCGAATCCGGCGACGGTGGTTGAGCCGGCCAAAAGTAAGGCGCGGCCAATCGATTTATGAATGAGAGCAGGGTTGCCTCGGTAACGTCGCAGCGCCAGTTGCATGTGGATGCTGAAATCGACGCCCATTCCCAACAAAAGCGGGATAGCCATCATGTTCATCAAATTCCAGGTCCACCCGAACGCTGCCATGACCAGCATTAAGAAAAGCCCGCTGAAAACCAGCGTGAGCAAGCTCAATGAAAGTTCGCGAACGCTGCGAAAGGCGAGCCAAAGCGAGAAAAGCACCAGTAGAACGATCGGAATAATAACTCTTGGAAAATCATCTTTTACGAGGTCGAACATGGAAGAGCCGAGAAGCGACCAGCCTGATAAAATGACGCCGTCCTTTTCCAGTGCCCGTGACAAATCCGTTGTCAGGGATTTCATTTTTTCCGAGGAGGTTCCGCTGGAGGAATTGGTGCCGGGATAAATCAATCCGACAGAAACATAGCCGTTTGAAGTTTGCGCGACGACTTTGTCGAGAATCCAGCGACTCGCCCGGTTCGTCGGCCAAAAAACATCCGCACGCGCCGCGGCGCTTTGCCAAGTTTGCAAAAGGGATTCGGTCAGGGCGAAGGAATTACTGGTAAATCCACTAGCCGTCGCCGCTTCGCGCAAATGTTCTTTTTCTGCGACCAACTTTTTCAACGCGGCCCGATTCGCGGCCTGATTTGCCGGTTGCGGCCACAGCAGCGAGGGAAGCGTATAGCTCGAAATCCATTCGTTGGAAACGGCGCGGCGCAATTCGGTTTCTACCCTCTGCAAGCGGCGCGCGACTTCAGCTTCATCGCGCCCCGGCGTCAAAATCCAGAGCGGCTCCTGGGGGGCTCCGAGGCTGCGTTTAATTTCTTCGATGGCGGCGTAGGCGGGGCTATCTTTCGGTCGCAGGGCGTCAGGCGATTGATCGAACGTTGGCCAGAATTTCAGACAAATCACGATCAGCCCAACCAAAAGGACAACGCTCGCGAGCCAGACTGCGCCGGACGCCTTTTTGAACCGTAAAAAATTTTCGGCATCGGTCCTTTTTTCCTCTTCTGGGTGAGAAACCTTTGGAATTCTTTTCACTGAACGCATCAACGGCGGCAAGTAGGCGTATTGCATGACGATGGCGGCAATGATGATTCCGATGGCAACAAGCGATCCGAGCTGGCCCAGACCGGGAAGTCCGCTCAGGTTGAGCAGGAAAAATGCGCCTGAAGTGGTCACTGCCGACCAAAAGATTCCAGCGCGCGCCTCGCGGCGAATCTCTTCGGCGGATAATTCGGGATGGCTCTGCGATTCCTGGTAGAGAACGATTCCAAAGTCTTCGGCGAGGCCGAGCAGAATGGACGCGAAACCAAGGCTGACCACGCTGAGCTTGCCGAAAATAAGGCCGCCAAAAGCCAGGGTCATGGCAAGGATGATCGCCAGCAAGATAAGCAACCAAAGCAATGGCAGCCAGCGACGGTGCGTGATGTAAAAGAGAAGCGCTATGATGCCCAGCGTCCAGAGCGACGGTGCGGTCATGTCGCTCTCCATTCCACCAGCGATTTCGGTGACGAATGCTGGACGGCCCGTGAACTGAATCGTTATTTCCCTGGGAAAACCGGCGGATGCCTGCTCTGCGACGGCGATGTCTTTGATGGAGTTCAGCCATTTGCGGCAGTCGCGATAACTCGCCAAATTGGAATTCGCTTCGACAAAAACAATTCGGAATTTTCCATCGGCCGAGGAGAAAAGTTCCTGTCCGTTGCCCATGGGCATTGCGGAAGAGACCGCTTCCGGCAACCGCATCAAATTAAACGGATCGTAACTTCCCATCGCGATGTCGGCTGGCGAAAGGGAATTCGCCAACCGATCCTTGGTGGCAGCCAGTGTTGCCGAAAGATATTCGGGCGCGAGCCGGTTGGTGAGCTCACCAAAAATCTCCGGGGGCTGATTTATCCACAGAGCAGCGACGAGTTCCGCGGATAGAGTCGGATATTCCAGCCATCCCGGCTGCCAGGTGGCGTCTGCGACGAGATTGGTCGCTTTCCGGAACGCATTGGCCAACGTCCGTGCGGCGAGTTCCGTTTTTTCCGCGTCGTCAGAGCGAAGCGTGACGACCAACTCGCGGCCATTGGAGAAATTCTGCTGATAAAGTTTTAATCCTTGAACGATTCCAGATTTCTCCGGCAACAGATTCAATACTTCGACATCAAAACGCAGTCGCGCAAAGCCGAGAGCGATCGGGATCAGCAAGAGCAGCCAAAGCCAGCGGCGGGAAAATTTCATTCAGTTCGTCGCGGCGCTTCTAAACGACCGTGCACCTCTTCGGTGCGTAGAAAATTCAAGCGCGCTTTAAAAAGTGCGGATTCGAATAAAAATCTAAGTCTCATGGATTCAAGAATCCTTCAATCATCTCGCCAGTTGATCGGTTTTCCAAACGCCAATTTTGGTTTTCCGGCTGGCTGAAATACCACGGTTTGGGCGGCGCGATGCCTTTTAACGCATCGGGCAAATGAAACCAGGCGATACGATTGGGCGGCTTGCCGGGCGCGGAATACGTTTTGTTTCGCGCGGGAATCTCCAATTGCCAACTGCGCGGAGTGATCTGCGCGACGACGAATGGAAACGGCGTTTTAGTGAATTGAACGACGGTTCGCTCGCCGGGTCGGGTGGCCAGAAGAAGTTCGCCGGCGATTTCAGGCGAATCTTTTTTCGCCCGCCAAACGGCTTGGCCTTGCTGAATTTTCCAACCCGGCTGGCTGAGATTCGCGGGAGCAATCGGGGCTGTGCTGCATCCCGCCAAGAAGATGGGGAGCGCGAAAAGCCCCGCGCCGGATCCTTTTCTTACGCCAAACCTTAGGAGGCCTCCCGCCGCTCGTTGTCTCTCCACACTTGAGAAGACGATTAGGAGCAGGATTATGAGCGTGACCGAAAACGAAAAACACAATTCCAAGTTCATCAGCAGACTTACGTTTAATTTTTTTTGAACAATTTCACAGCTTATTGTCAAAAACAGGCGAATGAGTTGACGGAACTGCTGGAAACCCTTAGTCAGTGCGGACCAAAATTCACGGCTGAACGGCAGCCTTTCTGGAGATGATCGATGATTAGAGTTGAAAATTTAAGTAAATCCTTCGGGCCAAAGCTCGCGGTGAACAACATTTCGTTTCAGGTGGAGCGAGGCGAAGTGCTCGGTTTCCTTGGGCCAAACGGCGCAGGCAAATCGACCACCATGCGCATGGTCACCGGCTTTATTCCTCCGTCGGGCGGCAAACTTTCCGTGGGCGGATTCGATATCGTTGAAAAACCGATCGAAGCCAAGCGCCTCATTGGTTATCTCCCGGAAAACGCCCCTTCCTATGCCGATATGACCGTGAGCGGCTTTCTCCATTTTACCGCAGAGATTCGGGGATTGCGCGGCGATGCGAAAAAGCGTGCGGTCAATCGCGTGGTTGAGATGTGTTTCCTCGAAAACGTGCTTCATCAAAGTGTGGAAACTCTTTCCAAAGGCTATCGGCATCGCACCTGTTTTGCGCAATCAATCATCCATGATCCGGACGTTTTGATTCTGGACGAACCGACCGACGGTCTGGATCCGAACCAGAAGCATGAAGTGCGAACGCTGATTCGCCGCATGGGCGAAAAGAAGGCGATTATTTTTTCCACGCACATCCTCGAGGAAGTGGAAGCGGTTTGTTCGCGCGCCATTATTATTGATCGCGGACAGATTGTGGCCAACGGAACTCCGCAGGAATTGAAACAGCGCTCCGATCTAGCTGGCGCTGTTTCCTTGCGCGTCAACGGCGTGCCGACAGACGTAATCAAACAGAAAATCAGCGTTTTGCCGCTGTCGAAGAAAATCACGATTTTAAAAGAGAGCCCTCAAAAAGTCTCGCTGCGCGTCTTCCCTAAGCCGGGAAGCGCGGACGGCGAACTGGCGCGAAACCTCGCGGAATTAAGCATGAAAGAAAACTGGCACATCGAAGAATTGCACACGGAAGAAGGGCGGATTGACGAAGTATTCCGCAGCATCACCATGCCGGACACGGTGCGTAAGGAGGAATCGAAATGAGCGCCTGGGGAAACATTCGGACCATAGCAAAACGTGAGATGGGCGGTTATTTCGCCTCGCCGGTTGCGTATGTATTTATCGTCATTTTCCTGCTGCTGGCGGGATTTTTTACGTTCATGGCCGGTGGATTTTTTGAGCGACAAGAAGCTTCTCTCAATGCGTTCTTCACGTGGCATCCGTGGCTTTATTTGTTCCTCGTCCCAGCGGTTGGAATGCGTTTGTGGTCGGAAGAACGACGCCTTGGAACGATGGAATTGTTGCTGACGATGCCAATCACCACATGGCAGGCGATTGTCGGGAAATTTCTCGCTTCATGGCTCTTCCTGATCCTGGCGCTGGTGCTGACCTTCCCGGTCATCATCACGGTTAATTACTTGGGCAATCCAGATAACGGCGTGATTTTCTGCGCTTACATTGGAAGTCTTCTGATGGCGGGAAGTTATCTCGCGATCAGCTGCATGACCTCGGCCCTCACGCGCAATCAGGTTGTCAGCTTCATCATCTCGGTGGTGATATGTCTGTTTTTGATTCTCTGCGGTTATCCGCCAGTCACGAATCTGTTACTGCGACTGGAAAGCCCTCGTCTGGTTGAAACCGTCGCGGCATTCAGCGTGATGACCCATTTCGAGGGTTTCCAAAAAGGCGTTTTGGATTCGCGCGATATCATCTTCTTTCTGTCGATTATCGGATTCTCGCTCTTCACGACCGGCGTGATCATCCGCGGAAACCGAGCCGGCTAACCCCTAGGACGAGCCATGAAAAACAAACAATTTGAGACGATTCTTTATTCAACCGTTGGCGTGCTGGCCCTCTTTCTGATCGTGCTGGCCCTCAACGTCATCACTGGCGCGGCCAAGAAGCGCGTCGATCTGACCCAGGAAAAAGTTTACACGCTGTCGCCGGGCACAAAAAAGATTTTGGACAAACTCGATTCGCGGGTGACGGTTCGATTCTACTGCAGCCAAGGCGATGAAATGCCGGTGTTTTTCAAAACTTACGCCCGGCGCATCGAGGATTTGCTCGGCGAATATAAACAGGCCAGCAAAGCCAAAGTGGTGATCGAAAAGTATAATCCCACGCCCGATTCAGATGCGGAAGATTCCGCGCGCCTCAACGGCATTGAGGGCCAGATGCTGCCGAGCGGCGAGAAAATCTACCTCGGCCTCGTCGTCAGTTTGCTCGACGAGAAAGTGGCGATGCCGTTCCTGACCCCCGACCGCGAGCGCCTTCTGGAATATGACATTTCGCGCGCGATCGCTCGCGTCGTTACACCGCAGAAGCCGATCGTCGGGGTGATGAGCGCGCTGCCGATTTTCGGCCAGCCGGCCAATCCGATGACACAGCGCATGGGCCAGCAACCGCAGCAGCCTTGGACGTTGTTGACTGAATTGCAAAATGATTTCACGGTCCGGCAGGTCGAGTTGACCGCAGATAAAATCCCCAGTGAGATCAACGTTCTGCTCGTGATTCATCCGCGCGGCATTGCCGACACCGCACAATATGCGATTGACCAATTCGTTTTGCGCGGCGGCAAATTAATCGCGTTTATGGATCCGATGGCCTACTTCGATCAGCAAAACAATCAACTGGCGCAATTCGGTGGAGGCGGCGGAAATTCATCGCTCGATAAACTGCTGAAAGCCTGGGGTGTTGAGATGGAATCCGGCAAGGTGGCCGCAGACCGAATTCTCGGCGCGCGCAATCAACAAGGCGGAGCGATGCCTGCGGTTCTGGCGATGAACAGCAAAGGGATGAATAGCAATGACGTCGTCACCAGCGAAATCAATTCCCTGGTCATTCCTTTTGCCGGCGCTTTCACCGGAACTCCCGCCAGCGGCTTGAAAGAAACGGTTTTGCTCAAAACCACATCGGACTCCCAGCTCGTCGACGGCCTCATGGCGAGCATGAGTGGTGAACAGATCACGAAAGAGTTCAAGTCGTCGGGCAAGGAATATCCGATTGCGGTCCGACTCACCGGAAAATTCAAAACCGCTTTCCCAGATGGCAAACCGAAGGCCACCGAGAAACCGGAAGATGCTGCGGATGAGAAAAAGCCGGATGCAGCGAAGGAAAATTCCTTGAAAGAATCGGCGGCGGATAACGCCGTGGTCCTCGTAGCCGACGCCGACATGTTGCAGGATCAGGTCAGTGTCGAAATCCAAAATTTCCTTGGCCAACGCATTGTCCGCCCGCTGAACGACAACTTGAATTTCGTGCAGAGCCTCGTCGAACAACTTTCCGGCGACAGCAACCTGATCAATTTGCGCAGCCGCGCGTCGATGAACCGGCCTTTTACGCGCATCAACGAAATGCGGGCCAAAGCGGATGAAAATTTCCGCAGCAAAATCAAAGAGATGGAAGACAGCCTCGCCGATACGCAGAAAAATTTGAATGAACTGCAGCGCGGCAAGGAGGGCGGCCAAAAATTTATTCTTTCACCAGAACAACAGGCTGAGATCGAGAAATTCAGAAAGAAAGAAGCCGAAGTTAAAATTGCGCTGAAGGAAGAACGGAAAAAATTGCGCAAAGAAACGGACGGACTGGAATTCTGGACGAAGGTCATCAACATCGCCGCGATGCCAGTCGCGGTGGCGTTCGCTGGATTGGCCCTGGCAGTAGTGAAACGTAAAAGGACGGCGGCAAAATGAATCGCAAACAACTCACAATTCTCATCGTGCTCGTGGCGCTGATCGGCGGCGCAGGTTTGGTTCTGTTCAATCGCCAGAGCAATTCATGGAAACCCGCCGATGCAAAGTTGGGGCAAAAATTATTTCCGAAATTAGCGGTCAACGACGTGGCGCAAATTCATGTCAAACAGAGCGGTGCGGAATTGAATCTCGTCAAACAGGATGATGCTTGGCGCGTGAAGGAGCGCGGGAATTACCCGGCAAACTTCTCACAAATCAGCGAACTCCTTTTGAAAGCGAAGGATTTAAAAATCGGCCAGAGCGAAGAGATCGGCGCCTCGCAGTTTGCGAAGCTGGAATTACTCGATCCGGCCAAGGGCACGAACTCCGGAACGCTGGTTGAGTTCAAAGATCAGTCCGGCAAAGCGACCCAATCGGCCATTCTCGGAAAGAAGCTCATGAAGAAATCTTCGCGTCCCTCCGAATTGGGCGACGAAGGTTTTCCCGCCGGGCGCTACGTTTTGCTGGGCGATGATTCAAAAAATGTCTTCCTGATTTCAGACGCGTTGACCGAGCTGGAAGCGAAGCCGGAAAACTGGCTGAAGAAAGATTTTTTCAAAGTGGAAAAGGTTCGTGCGATCGCAATGGTTTCAACCAATGCGACGAACTCCTGGAAATTAACACGTGAAAATGAAAGCAGCGCATGGTCTCTGGCCGACGTCAAGCCGACCGAGCAATTCGACACAAACAAAGTCTCCGGAGTGGCGAATTCGCTGTCGGCACCCAGCTTCGTGGACGTCGCGATTGATGCCAAGTCCGCGGAGAAGCCCACGCTCGCAACGCTCGAAACATTTGATGGTTTCACCTACTCCCTCAAAATCGTGAAAGCGTCCGAGGAAAACTATAGTCTCAATCTCGCGGTCAGCGCTAATCTCCCGAAGGAACGCACTGCCGGCAAGGATGAGAAGCCGGAAGACAAAACGAAATTGGACAAGGAATTCGCCGACAAAAAGAAACAGCTTGAGGATAAGTTGAAGCAGGAGAAGGAACTCGAGAAATGGACTTACGTCGTGGCAAAATGGACCATTGATCCATTGCTCCGGGACCGGGCTCAATTGATGGTGGACAAGAAGGAAGCGCCAGAGAAAGCTAACAGGATCCTTGATCCAGTCGAAGGGAAGTAAGCCCTCTTTTGATTGGGCTGAAAGTATTGTAGAGACGATTCCTTGTCTCCAGGCTCAACCACCTTAAGGCAAGCCTCTGGTGGGTATTGATCACCACCATTTCCAATGTCGGTCTGGTGTCCGATTTGCCAGTGCGTTCATTTCGTCCGTAGTAGGAAACTTAAAGTACTCCGCGTGGGTATCTCCAAACAGCATTACCATCCGATTTTTCCCCTTATAATTATGCCAAATATGGCGATTCTGAGTGGTATCCCGATTGGAATGCCAGATCCAATCCCCTTGGATGATTTTGTTCGAAGGTTTGAGCGCGACCTCGGATTGTTTAATCGAGCGGTTGCTCGTATCTCCCGCAACGCCGCACACCTTCTTCACCATATAATAATCAAACGAATACTCAGTGAGATAACTGTTCCCATACTGTTCGAAACAGTTAGTGGTTTTGCGCCCCAAATTGATTTCAGCCCATAGGTCCCCTTTATCCGCGGGACACGCGAATACCCGGTATGATTTTCCGATGTAGATGTTTAGAGGCCGGTTGATCGCGGCGGTAAACACATCATATTGTCCGTCCTTACCTCCCGTTGAAGCCCAATCCCGGATCGCGGGATAATAATCAAGGTTGTCCCCGGCATACATGAAGTAGGCCTTTCCGATCTGGCTTTGATTCGAAATGCACTGAACCGACTGCGCCTTCTGCTTGGCTCGCGACAGCACCGGCAACAACATTCCCGCCAAAAGAGCAATGATGGCGATGACCACCAACAGTTCAATCAATGTGAATGCGTCAGGGTGGACGTCGCTCCGGTGAGTTGTTCGTGTGTTTTTCATTTACTCGCGAGCTCGCCAAATTCTATTTCATCAACTTGGGAAAGCTAAGTTAAAAAAGCGAAAGAACCTTCGGCGCCAGCCAAATTCCTTTCAAGTCTCCCCGGGCGCACTTATCATAGGAAAAGGATTCGAGTTTTGCATGAGCGAGTTGGCCGAATTGAAAAATCGTTATGATCGACTGAACGTTTTGTTCCAGGTCAGCAATGTCATCCACTCCACCCTCGATTCACAGGAAGCCCTTCAGCTGATTCTCCGCGAGGCCGTGCGCCTGATGCGCGCTACCAGTGGATCCCTAATTTTGATTAATCCAACCACTGGCTTTCTGGAAATCCACGCCTCGATTGGATTAACGGAGAATGCAACCCGGCTGAAATTGCGAGTGGGAGAAGGGGTGACCGGGTGGGTTGCGCGAACCGGCAAACCGGCGCGCATCGGCAACGTTTCGCAGGATCCTCGTTACGTTATCGTCCAGCCAAATGTGCGATCGGAACTCGCCGTGCCGCTGGAAGTGGCGGGAGAAATTCGCGGCGTGCTCAACGTCGATTCTGACCGGGAGAACACCTTTACGGCCGATGATCAGGAGCTGTTGCAAGCCCTCTCCGAGCAGGCGGCGAAGGTTATTCACAACACTTGGCTGCACGAGCAATTGCGAGTTAAGGCGCGGCTTTTCGAGAGCCTTGTGAGCGTCGGCCAGACGATTAATTCCACGCTCAATCTCGACGAAGCGCTTCAAGTCATTACGCGAGAAGCCTGTCAGTTGATGAATGCGAAAATGTGTTCGCTTCTGATGCTGGACGACACGGGTGAGTGGCTGGAACTGCGCGCGAGTTTTGGGGCGGGAAAAGACTATATCAACCGCCCCCGCCTCAGCATGGCCGAAACTTTTCTCGGCTCGGTGGTGCGCCGCAAAAAGCCGTTGCAGGTGGACAATGTGCAAACCTCCAGCCGCTATCAAAGCTTCGAGGTGGCGCGGCATGAGGGCTTGGTTTCATTGCTTAGCGTGCCGCTGATTTTTGCCGGTCAGGCGATTGGCGCGGTGAACATTTACAAAGCCCAGATTCACAATTTTTCCAACGAGGAGATTCGCATTCTTTCTGCACTGGCCGAGTTGTCCGGCATCGCCATTGAGAAGGCGCGGCTTTATGAACGGATCGTCGATGTGGAAGAGGAATTGCGCCGCAACGAAAAACTTTCGGCCATCGGCCTGCTCGCGGCGGAGGTCGCGCACGAAATTCGTAATCCGCTCACCGTGATGAAAATGATGTTTCATTCGCTCGACCTAAAATTTCCCGCGAAGGATCCGCGGTGGCGCGACGCGGAAATAATGGGCCAGAAGATGGAGCACATGAATAAAATCGTGGAACAGATTTTGAATTTCGCGCGCACGACGGAACCCAGTTTTTCGCCTCTGAACATCAATCAATTGATCGAGGATCTGGCGCTTCTCATCCGGCACAAATTGCGGAATCAAAACGTGGAATTTATCCGCAGGCTTTCAGCCGATCTTCCGCCCCTTTCGGGAGACGCAGCCCAATTGGAACAGGTTTTTCTCAACCTTGCGTTAAATGCAGTGGAGGCGATGCCCCACGGCGGAAAACTCACCGTGACTTCGCGATTGGTTGGTTCACCGGATCAAAAGTCCAACGCTCACCTTCTGGTTGAATTCAAAGACACCGGCGAAGGAATGTCGCGGGAACAACAAAAGCGAGTTTTCAGCTCGCTCTTGAGCACCACCAAAGCCAAAGGCACAGGCCTTGGCCTGGCTCTGGTCAAACGGGTCGTCGAAACGCACCGCGGCAAATTGCAGGTTAAGTCGAAAGTTGGAAAGGGAACCACGATCAGTATCGGGCTCCCTCTCAACAGCAACGAATTCGGCAGCGGAGTTAAATAAATTCGTTGATTAGATTCTCCAGAAACTCTTGTCGGCCCGATTGGTTTGGCGCAGCTTCGCCCTTCCTGGAAATATATTTTGCCAGCTCGGTAAGATTCGATTTTCCCTTTTCGATTTCGGCACCAACCCCAGAGTCCCACGAGCTGTAACGTTGTTTCACAAAATCCGCCAGGCGACCGTCTTTGCGGATCGCCGCGGCGATCTTCAATCCTCGCGCAAATGCGTCCATGCCGCCGATGTGCGCGTGGAACAGATCAATTGGCTCAAAGCTTTCACGCCGCACTTTTGCGTCGAAATTCACCCCGCCTTTTTTCAAGCCGCCCGCTTTCAAAATCGTGAGCATACATTGTGTCGTCAGATAAATGTCGGTTGGGAACTGGTCCGTGTCCCAGCCAAGCAATAAATCCCCAGTGTTGGCGTCGATTGATCCCAGCGCATTCGCTGCGGCAGCCACTTCCAGTTCGTGCTGCATGGTGTGACCGGCAAGGGTGGCATGGTTGGTTTCCAAATTCAGTTTGAGTTCGTTCTTCAACCCGTACTCGCGCAAGAAATTCAAACAGGCCGCCGCGTCGGAGTCATACTGATGCTTCGTCGGTTCTTTCGGTTTCGGCTCGATGAAAAAGTCGCCCTTGAACCCAATCTTCTTTTTGTAATCAACCGCCATGTGGAGGAATTTCGCGAGGTGATCCAGCTCCCGTTTCACGTCCGTGTTCAGCAACGTGGAATAGCCTTCGCGCCCGCCCCAAAAAACGTAACCTTCGCCGCCGAGATCGTGGGTGACTTCGAGCGCCTTTTTGACCTGCGCTGCCGCGAATGCAAAAACTTCGGCATTCGGGCTGGTCGCCGCGCCATGCATGTAACGCGGATTGGAGAATAAATTCGCCGTGCCCCAAAGCAGCTTGATGCCGGTGCGTTTCTGTTCGCTTTTCAGAACTTTTGCGACTGCATCCAAGTTCTTGTTGGACTCACTCAGCGTTCGTCCTTCTGGCGCAACATCCCGATCATGGAACGCATAAAACGGAGCGCCGAGTTTCTCGATGAATTCAAATGCGGCGCGAACACGCTTTTGCGCATTCTCCACCGATTCTGTTCCGTCGTCCCAAGGGCGAATTGCCGTTCCTGCTCCAAAAACATCGACGCCACGGCCGCGAAACGTGTGCCAATACACCACGGAAAACCGGAGGTGATCGCGCATGGTTTTTCCCTCGACGATTTCTTCAGCATTGTAGTGCTTGAACGCGAGTGGATTTTTAGAAGTGGAACCTTCGAATTTGATTTTCGATACTGTTGGAAATGCGTCGGACATATTTTTATTTATTCAGCTGCTAATGGATGGGTTGTTATGATTGGACTAGGATAAAAGCGGATTAGAATTCGACTTTTGGAACATTCTTCTCTTCTGCGGGGGCTTCAAAGAACGGCTCTTCCTTAAAGCCAAAAACTCCGGCTATTAAAACCGTGGGAAAGGTCTGAATGGCGGTATTCAATTGCGTAACCGTGTTGTTGTAGGATTGTCGTGCGAAGGCGATTCGGTCTTCCGTTGAACCCAGCTCGCCCTGCAGCGAGAGAAAATTTTGATTCGCTTTCAGATCAGGATAGGCCTCTGACACCGCGAGCAGCCTCGCCAGCGCACCAGTCAATTCTCCTTCAGCTTTAATTTTGTCAGCAGGAAGAGTGACGCTAGTTGCCTTGGCCCGCGCATTCATCACCGCTTCCAAAGTTCCCTTTTCGTGAGTTGCGTAACCTTTAACCGTGTTGACAAGGTTGGGAATCAGGTCGTGGCGGCGTTTGAGCTGAACATCAATTTGCGCCCACGCGTTTTTGACCGCTTGACGCAGGCGAACCAAGCTGTTGTAAGCTCCCATCAGCCAAAGGCCAACGAGCAGGGCTGTTCCAATCAAAATTGCGAGAAGAATCAGGACGGCGCTCATGGTCGAAATCTAAAAGGTTGACGGCGTTTGGCAACGTTTTCCGCACAGGTTAGGTTCAGAATTTATGAAAAAGTCAGCAGACGAACTTTGGCAGCGTTTTAAACAATATTATTCCGTTCACCCGATCATTGGACTCGCATTGGACATTTCTCGGATGAATTTTCCAGACGGGTTTTTCGATATTATGGAGCCACGGATCCAAAACGCATTCACCGCGATGGCTGAATTGGAGAAAGGAGCCATCGCCAATCCTGACGAAAACCGGATGGTAGGTCACTACTGGTTGAGAAATCCCGCTCTTGCTCCAACCGAAACCATCAAGTCTTCCATCGAGAATGCCTTAGAAAAAATCAAGACATTCACAGAAAACGTTCATAACGGCACTATTCGAGGCGAACGGAGTCCATTTAAAAACCTTCTGCTCATTGGAATCGGGGGCTCTGCGCTAGGCCCTCAGTTCGTGTCCGCCGCCCTTGGCGATTCTGTAACGGACAAAATGAAGGTCTATTTTTTTGATAATACTGACCCTGATGGCATGGACAAAGTCCTTCGCCGCATCGATGCACTCGGGGAAACTTTATGTCTCGTCATCTCGAAATCAGGTAGCACGAAAGAGACGCGCAACGGGATGCTCGAGGCCAAAGCAGCCTTCGAACGCGAAGGGCTGAGCTTCGCGCGCCATGCTGTCGCTACCACAGGGGCCGGGAGCGAGCTTGACAAATTGGCACAAAATGAAGGCTGGATCGAAAGGTTTCCAATGTGGGATTGGGTTGGCGGCAGAACTTCAGAACTTTCTGCAGTAGGACTTCTGCCAGCCGCTTTGCAAGGGATTGATATAGATCAAATGCTCGAAGGAGCCCGAATTTGCGACGAAATCACAAGAACCAATCAGACCCTTGACAACCCTGCCGCCCAACTCGCGCTCATGTGGTTTCATTCCGGTAACGGTAAAGGGCTTAAGGACATGGTTGTTTTACCTTATAAAGACCGTTTAGAGCTATTCTCCAAATATCTTCAGCAGCTCATCATGGAATCCCTAGGCAAAGAACGCGATCTCAATGGAACTTTAGTCAACCAAGGAATTGCCGTCTATGGGAACAAGGGGGCAACGGACCAACACTCTTATATTCAACAACTTAGAGAAGGTGTTAATAATTTTTTTGCGACTTTTATCGAAGTCTTGGAGGATCGGAACGGAAAATCCATCCTCGTGGAGCCAAACGTTACTTCAGGAGATTTTTTACATGGTTTTTTCCTAGGAACGCGACAGGCACTTTATGAGAACCAACGAGAATCGATCACCTTAACCATCAAGCGCGTTTCTCCTTTTGCGGTAGGAATGTTGATTGCGCTCTTCGAGAGATCCGTCGGCCTTTATGCCTCCTTGATCAATGTAAACGCCTACCACCAACCAGGCGTTGAGGCCGGAAAAAAAGCCGCGACGGCAGTCATTTCTCTCGAGGTTCAAATACTTGATTATCTTTCCCGCCACCGATCTTCTAAACAAACAGTCGCGGATATAGCGCTGTCGATTGATTTGACCGCCTCCCAGGAAACCATTTTCAAGATTTGCGAACATCTCGCCGCTAATCCAGATCGCGGCATCCATAAAACTCCCGGCAAATCGACCTTTGATTCCAGTTATCATTTAATCTAGAATTGCCACATGTTTGTTTTTCCGAAGAAATACGACGTGATTGTCGTCGGCGCCGGCCATGCCGGGGTTGAGGCGGCGCTGGCTTCAGCCCGAATGGGTTGCACGACGCTTTTATTGACGACAAATGCGGACACCATTGGGCAAATGTCCTGCAATCCAGCCATCGGCGGGCTTGCCAAAGGGCATTTGGCGCGGGAAATCGATGCTTTGGGTGGTGAAATGGGCAAAGCGACAGATATGTCCGGGCTGCAATTTAGAATGCTGAACACCAAGAAGGGCCCTTCCGTCTGGGCACCGCGGGCTCAATGTGATAAAAAAGCATACCAATTCTACCTCAAATGGGTTTGCGAACGTCAGCCAAATCTGGATATCAAACAGGGTCAGTCTGCAAAATTACTTCAT
Source organism: Verrucomicrobiales bacterium (assembly GCA_947478865.1). Taxonomy (GTDB): domain Bacteria; phylum Verrucomicrobiota; class Verrucomicrobiia; order Limisphaerales; family CANJXF01; genus CANJXF01. Next base: position 28,616 of record CANJXF010000005.1, read on the forward strand.
AAGGATCTAAAAATTTTGGGCGTTGAGACCACTCTGGAGGTCCAGTTTCATAGCACGACGGTAGTGGTTACAACCGGCACATTCTTGCGCGGTCTCATGCACATCGGTTCAAATCAGCAATCAGGTGGTCGTGCCGGAGAATCGGCCGCAATGGGTTTATCGAGCTCATTGACCGAGGTCGGTCTAGAACTTGGACGCTTAAAAACAGGAACCCCACCCAGATTATTGAGGCGATCTATTGATTTTTCTAAATTGGAGGCCCAACCCGGAGAGGATCCGGTTCCTTATTTTACCTTTTGGAAGAATGATTTGTTCCACGTGGAACATGATGCCGGTGAAACGCCCTACCCACGAGGCTCCATCTTGGAGCAGCTTGACGGACAGCTCCCATGTCACGTGACCTATACCACAGATAAAACCGCGTCACTGGTTCGAGAAAATCTCCATAAATCGCCTATGTATTCTGGGGTTATCGAGGGAATCGGCCCCCGCTATTGCCCCTCCATTGAAGATAAAATCGTTCGATTCGCCGAAAAGGAGCGCCACCAGATCTTTCTCGAACCCGAAGGAATTGCCACGGACGAGATTTACGTAAATGGGTTTTCCACGTCGCTGCCTTTTGAAGTTCAAATCCCCTTGGTCCGCAGCATTCTCGGCTGCGAGAACGCCGATATCATGCGCCCTGCGTATGCCGTCGAATACGATTTTGCCTTCCCCACCCAGCTCAACCCTTCGCTGGAAACCAAATCTTGCGAAAATTTATACCTAGCCGGACAAATTAACGGAACATCCGGCTATGAAGAGGCTGGCGCACAGGGCCTATTGGCGGGAATGAACGCAGCACGCAAGGTTCAGGGCAAAAGCGCCATCGTTCTCGGACGAGATGAAGCCTACATTGGGGTCCTGATCGACGACCTTGTGACCAAAGGAACCGCCGAACCATACCGAATGTTCACCTCCAGGGCTGAATATCGATTGGTTTTAAGGCAGGACAATGCAGACCTTCGATTAAGCGAGATCGGTTTTGCCAGCGGCCTGTTGCCTAAACACAACCACGATGCGTTTCAAAAGAAAAAAGCCGCTATTGCCGCAGAAATGCAGCGGATTACAACCACGCGCGTTGGTTCCGATAGCTTAAGGCAGCTGCTTCGTCGTCCAGAGATCAGTTACAAAGATTTGCCCGGACGTGATGATCAGTTGCCTGAAGAAGTAAAGCAACAGGTTGAGATCAGCGTAAAGTACGCCGGATATATAAGCCGCCAAGAGATTGAGGTCGCAAAATTTAAGAATTTGGAAGAGAAACAAATCCCAGCCTTGTTTGACTATGCCTCAGTAAGCAGCTTGCGAACTGAAGCACGTCAAAAGCTCACGAAAATTCGCCCGCTAACCATTGGCCAAGCCTCGCGGATCTCAGGAGTTTCACCATCAGATGTCAGTCTTCTCTTGGTATGGCTGAAACGCGGTGAAAGCCGACACAGTCCGGCCCCAGCCGTACCCGAAATGTAAGTGAGACAGCATTGATGGGCAAAGTGTCATTTAGCGCCATCTTGTCCCTATTGTAAGAGAGCTCCTCTTCTTTCTAATATTACCCATCCGCCTTTCTATCAACAGGTTATCTATGTCGCTTCAGTTCTGGCACCTTCCCTGCTTAAGCCGAACAAGGTAATTTAAATAACAATTTTTCGTTTTATGGCAAAAGTAATTGGAATTGATCTTGGAACGACCAACTCATGCATGGCAGTGATGGAAGGCGGCGAACCATCTGTGCTGGAGAATTCTGAAGGCAAACGCACGACACCGTCCGTTGTCGCTTTCACAAAGTCAGGAGAGCGGATTGTTGGCGATGCGGCGAAGCGTCAAGCTGTCACAAATCCGCGGAACACCGTTTACTCGATTAAGCGCTTCATGGGACGCAAGTTCGATGAGGTTCAAGAAGAAATTAAGCGTGTTCCTTACAAAGTCGTGCGCGCCAGCAACGGAGACGCCAATGTTGAGGTTGAGATCGATGGCAAACCCAAGCAGTTTACGCCTCCTGAAATTTCCGCCATGATTTTGGCCAAGCTCAAAGCGGACGCTGAAACCCGTCTGGGCGAAAAAATTACGCAAGCCGTTATCACGGTGCCCGCCTATTTCAATGACTCGCAGCGTCAGGCAACCAAAGATGCCGGCCGCATCGCTGGTTTGGAAGTCCTTCGCATTATCAATGAACCAACGGCGGCGTCGCTTGCCTACGGTCTTGATAAGAAAAAGGACGAAAAAATCGCCGTCTACGATTTAGGTGGCGGCACGTTCGATATTTCAGTTCTTGAAATTGGCGACGGCGTTTTCGAAGTCAAAGCCACCAACGGCGACACTCATCTCGGGGGCGACGACTGGGACAACACGTTGATGGATTGGATCTTGGACGAATTCAAGCGCGAGCAGGGAATGGATCTACGCAAGCAACCAGACGCCTTGCAGCGCATCAAAGAAGAAGCGGAGAAGGCGAAGATCGCCCTTTCCAGCTCGCAGCAGTATGACATCAATTTGCCGTTTATTACCGCAGATGCGACTGGGCCTAAACACATTTCGATGAAGCTCACTCGCTCTAAAATGGAGCAGCTTTGCGATTCATTGTTCGAGCGGACCATCGCTCCAGTGAAGAATTGCTTGAAAGACGCCGAGATCAGCGCCGATAAAGTGGATGAACTCGTTTTGGTCGGAGGAATGACCCGTATGCCGCGCGTTGTGGAAACCGCGCACAAATTGGTCAACAAACCGCCGCATCAAGGTGTGAATCCAGACGAAGTCGTTGCCATTGGCGCAGGAATCCAGGGCGGCGTTCTCAAGGGCGAAGTGAAAGACGTTTTATTGCTGGATGTGACGCCATTGTCGCTGGGCATTGAGACGTTGGGAGGTGTTTTCACCAAACTAATCGAGCGAAATACGACTATCCCGACCCGCAAATCGGAAATTTTCTCAACTGCGTCCGATAACCAGCCCGGTGTGGAAATCCATGTGCTTCAGGGGGAGCGCCAGTTCTCTCGTGACAATAAGACAATTGGGAAATTCAACCTGACCGACATTCCACCGGCTCCGCGTGGCATGCCACAAATCGAAGTCACCTTCGACATCGACGCTAACGGCATTCTACACGTCAACGCAAAGGATCTTGGCACTGGTAAAGAACAGAAAATTACCATCACAGCCAGCAGCGGGCTGTCCAAGGACGAAATCGAGAAGATGCGCAAAGACGCTGAATTACACGCCGAAGAGGACAAACAGAAAAAGGAAGAGATCGAAACGCGCAACGAAGCCGATAATACCGTTTATCGTTCGGAAAAAATGTTGAAAGACAACGCCGATAAAATCTCTGCGGACGACAAAGGTAAAATTGAAAGCGCCGTCAATGAAGTCAAAGAAGCACTAAAAGGAAGCGACACTACAGCAATTAAGTCTTCTAGTGATAAATTGAATGAAGCTTGGCAGGCAGTTTCAGCGGAGCTTTACAAAGCAGCCGCTGAAAAGGCAAAGGCAGGACAAGCAGGCGCTCAACCAGGTGCAGAAGCAAAATCCGACGAAGGTCCGATCATCGACGCAGAAGTCGTGGATGAGAAAAAAAGCTAATCCCCAAGAGGACTTCAAATAAACAATTTTCCACCAGCGAGTGCTGGAGGATTTGATTCAAAACACAAATCAAAAACAACAAAAGTAAAAACGTATGGCACTAAATGTAAAACCTCTCGGCGATCGCATCCTTGTGGAAGCAGCTGAAGAGAAGGAACAAAAAAAGGGCGGAATTATCATTCCAGATACCGCTAAAGAAAAACCCACTGAGAGCATTGTTATCGCCCTCGGCACCGGAAAAACCGACGACAATGGAAAGAAAGTTCCGTTTGAAGTCAAAAAAGGCGATCGCGTTTTGGTCAGCAAATACGGCGGCACTGAGATCAAGCTCAACGGCAAGGAATACAAAATCCTTAACTCCGATGACGTTCTCGCAATCATCGAATAAGTCTCAAAATTTAACCAATAAACAAACGATAATTTTATGGCAGCAAAACAATTAATTTTTGACGAACAAGCTCGTCAGGCGCTTTTGAAAGGCGTCGAAAAACTCGCCCGCGCCGTTAAGGCCACACTCGGACCTAAAGGCCGCAACGTGGTTCTTGACAAGAAGTTCGGTTCTCCGACGGTCACCAAAGACGGTGTGACGGTTGCGAAAGAAATCGAACTCGAAGATCCATACGAAAACATGGGCGCGCAAATGGTCCGCGAAGTGGCGAGCAAAACCAGCGACACCGCTGGCGACGGCACCACGACTGCGACCGTTCTCGCTGAAGCGATTTATCGCGAAGGCTTGAAGAACGTGACCGCTGGCGCGAGCCCGATCAGCTTGCAACGCGGGATCAACAAGGCTGTCGAAGCCGCAGTTGAACAACTCGCGAAAATCGCGAAGAAGGTCAAAGACAAAGAAGAAATCAAACAGGTCGCTACCGTTTCCGCTAACTGGGACACGACGATCGGCGAAATCATCGCTGACGCCATGGACAAGGTTGGCAAAGACGGAACGATCACGGTTGAAGAAGCCAAGTCGATTGAAACCACCCTCGACGTTGTCGAAGGTATGCAGTTCGACAAGGGCTACCTCTCTCCCTACTTCGTCACAAACGCCGAATCCATGGAAGTCAAACTGGACGACGCATACATCCTCAATTACGAAAAGAAAATCACCAGCCTCAAAGACCTCCTCCCGATCCTCGAAAAGGTCGCGAAAGTCGGCAAACCGCTGTTGATTATCGCTGAAGATGTCGAAGGCGAAGCTCTCGCTACCCTCGTCGTCAACAAGCTCCGCGGCACGTTGAACATCTGCGCGGTCAAAGCTCCTGGTTTCGGCGATCGCCGCAAATCCATGATGGAAGACATCGCTGTCTTGACTGGTGGCAAATGCATCACTGAAGACCTCGGCATCAAGCTCGAATCGATCGGTCTAGAAGACCTCGGCCGCGCTAAGTCCATCGTCATCGACAAAGAAAACACCACGATTGTTGAAGGCTACGGTAAGTCCTCTGAGATCCAAGGCCGCGTGAATCAAATCCGCCGCCAGATCGAAGAAACCACGTCCGATTACGACCGCGAAAAATTGCAGGAACGCCTCGCCAAATTGGCCGGTGGCGTCGCTGTCATCAACGTCGGTGCTGCAACTGAAACCGAGATGAAAGAAAAGAAAGCTCGTGTAGAAGACGCATTGCATGCGACCCGCGCGGCAGTCGAAGAAGGAATTGTTCCTGGCGGTGGCGTCGCATTGCTCCGCTGCATCGCGGCTATTGACGCAGTTAAATTGACCGACGAAGACGAACAAATCGGCGTAGAAATCGTGAAGCGCGCCATCGAGGCTCCGCTCCGCGCGTTGGCTTACAACGCTGGTGTCGAAGGTTCGATCATCGTCCAGGAAGTCAAACGCCGCAAAGGTAACGAAGGTTATAACGTCGCGACGGGCGAATACGAAGACCTCGTCAAAGCTGGTGTGGTTGATCCGAAGAAGGTCACCCGTTCCGCTCTACAGAACGCGGCTTCCATCGCGGGTCTCTTGTTGACCACCGAATGCTTGATCACCGAACTTCCTGAGAAGGAAAAACCAGCACCTGCTGGCGGCGGCCACGGCCACGGCGGCGGCATGGGCGGAATGGATTACTAAGAGGACTGTAGCCCCTAGCTCCACTAGGAGCTGTCGGCAGCTACTACCTTGAAACTCGAAGAGGCTGGTGCAAACCAGCCTCTTCTTTTTTACCTATACCAGCATAGCAGTCCTACGAGGCAGAACAACTAGGTCGACTAGCTCTTCTCCTTGTAGACGACATCAATCGCCAACCCAGCTGCCAGAAGCAAGGTGCTGGCAGCCGTATTCCCACCTGGAGCATCGGCCAGTGAGATCATGTAGTTATCCGCCGAGGTGAAAAGCTCCTTGCCGATACCTGCCCACTTCTTCGTCACACTACCGACTTCCCGTCCGTCATTCGTCACGAATTTAAAGTTCCAACCTTTCCAGTCACCTTTCACTTCCGCTACCTGTCGATCACCGGAATCGAAGACATGAAACCCTCCACCCAACGAGAATAACTTACTCTTAAAATATCCGAATGACTGCGCGCCCGGCCCAGTTACCCGCACTTTGGATCGGAAAAAGGTAGTTGGCCGATGAATGGAAAAAAGCGGCGTCTCGTTCCCGTTTTCATAGACGTTCACGGTTGTTGGCAAGAGACGCTTGTCTATTATCAACCGAAGATACTTCGCCCATGCTGCTGGCTCCTCTTTGGCGACGCCGATTTGCTGCTGCGTCTCAGGATCGAAAATGTCGTAGGCATCGGTGATCTTCACGAAACCGATGCGCTCTTTAACAAAGAAGGTTGTTCGACTTAGCATAGTATTTCTGGAGGTTGATAGTTGTTTAATTCCGTGGACAGACGTGTTTAGGCCAAAATATTTCCGCTGTCGATTGGAAAAGCTTTCCGCACTTCGTTGACACGCCTCCATCCTTTCCTACAATCCCGCGATGGAATGGATTTCTGAACCACAAATTTGGATTAGTTTAGCGACGCTCACGCTGCTGGAGATTGTCCTCGGCATCGACAACATTATCTTCATTTCAATTCTCAGCGGCAAATTGCCGGGAGATCAGCAGAGAAAAGCGCGGCGCCTTGGTTTGGGCCTTGCTCTAATCACGCGGATACTCTTGCTCTCCGCACTGGCCTGGGTTGTGAAGCTCGACAAGCCATTTTGGACGACGGAATTCCTGCAGGGGTCTCGCTACGCCATCGAGCTGGCGGTTTCTGGAAAAGATTTGATTCTGGTTCTGGGCGGACTCTTCCTGCTCGGCAAAAGCACGTTTGAAATACACGAAAAACTGGAAGGAGTAGATGGCGAAGTCACCAATCGAATCACCCCCACTTTCGCCAATGTCATCGTTCAAATTTTGTTATTGGACATCGTCTTCTCGCTCGACTCCGTCATAACCGCCGTTGGCATGGCCCAACACCTTCCTGTAATGATTGCCGCTGTGATCCTGGCTATGATCGTCATGCTGGTCTTCGTAAACCAAATCAGCGACTTTGTGGATCGCCACCCAACGATCAAAATGCTGGCGCTCAGTTTTCTGATTTTGATTGGCGCGATGCTGGTGGCAGAAGGTCTGCACCAACATATTTCCAAGGGCTACATCTACTTTGCCATGGCGTTTGCCGTCGGCGTGGAAATGTTGAACCTCAAATTGCGCAAAAAAACTTCGAAAGTGGATTTGCATCAACCCTATCGTTAAAACGTTGCTGCATCACGTGACTGCTTTTTCTTTTTCCAGCAACGCGCGCTTGCGCTCCACACCCCAACGATAACCCCACAGATCGCCGTTGTTGCGAACTACGCGGTGGCACGAAAGATGACGGCAAGCTCATTCGCCGCACGCGCTGCGGCCACGGCACGAATGGCTTTTGGCGCGTCGCTTCGCTATTCCCGTATAGCTTCGGTTGAGCCCTCGGGAATTTTACCAAACTCGCTGCTGAAACGCCGTGCCGCGCACATTCGGACAAATCGCCGAAATATTTTCTACGCTCGGGATTTCGATTTTTCGTCGAGTTCATAATTTGACTTTCTCTGAGGTGGGTAAGGCCATGCCGCAAAGAATAAACTCTGATTCTTGCGAGTGAATTCAAAAAAGTGTCCGTGTGCGAAAACGGAAACGAGGGTTTAGAATCAATCGAAGCGGTCCGGGCTATCTTCCATCGACTACTTTCGCCGAGGGCTCATACCATTCTCCGCGCAGCCATTTTACCAGCAGCTCGATCGATTGTGCGTCGAGAATCTTATCCTCGCCGTAAGCGGGCATGCGATCGTTCTTCTTCCCGTAAAACTTCGGATGCGCCGGGTTGCGAATAACCCCGGTCAACCATTGATGCGAACCGTAACCCGTCAGATCGGGAGCTGTCGCATCCTCATCTTCTTTGTGGAATTTATGACAGTCCGCGCAACTCATCGGCGCTTTGGAAAGCATGACTCTGCCTTCAGCAATGAGAGCCGCGTCGCGCTGATCCACCTCTCGTTGCGACTTCAAACCTGCCTCCGCCGACAATGCGGCAATCACTTTCTTGAGTTGTTCCTTTTCATCCGCCGTGAAGTGGGCGACGTCCTTCTTCACAAACTTTGCCATCTTCCCGTCTTTAAATTTTGTCCCGCCGAAATAATTCGGGCCGCTGATCTTTTCCGGATCCAGCCAGCCCGAAATCCAAGAGCGAGTAGCCAAATCTTTGAGGTCTGCCCCTTGCGGCGCGTTGGTTGGAACCAATCCCATTCCGTCGTGCCCATCGTAGCGATGACAACTGGCGCAGTGCTGGGAAAATAATTTTGGCCCCTGGGTGAGCGGGTCCATGCGCAAGAGCGTGACGGCGCCTGTTGCTGGAATTCCAGCGGGGGCTTGCGCGAGTTCACTGATCCGCAGCGCCTCCTGCTCCGCCTGTTGCACCGAGACCACGTAGTCGTTGTTGCGCCGGTCCTCCGCGATCGCCAGGTAGGTCAGCAGCGCCACGCCGGCAATCAAACTCCACAACAAGCCGAGGTTGAAGCGGTGGCCAAGTTTCCATTTGCCTAAGAAAGGCATGAGGAAAATGATCGCCATAATCGCGGAGGGAATGATGATCGCCCCGAACAATTCTGTTCCGCCGGGAAAATATTTCAGGAATTGGAAAAGGAAGAGGAAATACCATTCGGGCCGCGCTGCCGAATAGGGCTGCGACGGGTCGGCCGGCGCGCCAAGGTCCGCACCATGGTTGCGGATGACGAGGAAAAGAACTGCGGCCAACACCGCGAGACAAGCCACGGCATCCTTGAGAACCTGGTCGGGCCAGAAAGCGGCATCGCACTGCTTCAACGGCTGTTTGGCGGTAATGCCGTGTCGTCGGAAGAGGTAAATGTGCCCCACCAGAAGAACGACGATGCTTCCAGGCAAAACTCCGGCATGCAGCGCAAAAAACCGCGTCAAGGTATGATGCCCGTAGTCCGCGCCGCCAATCAGCACCTGTTGCAAGCCAGGCCCAATCAAAGGCGTGATCGCCGCGATATTCGTCGCTACTTTTGTTGCCCAAAAGCCTTTCTGGTCCCATGGCAAGAGGTAGCCAGTCAGGGACAAGCCGAGCACGAGCATCAACAGCATAACTCCGAACCAGAAATTAACTTCACGCGGCGCTTTGTAGGCTCCGTCAATGACGACCTGCATGAGATGGAGGACGAGAAGGACGTTCATCGTTTGCGCCGTGAAATGATGCAGTCCGCGCAAAAACCATCCGCCCCACATTTGATTCTGAATATAATAAACGCTTTCCCAGGCGGTTTGAGAACTCGGCGCGTAAGCCATCCAAAGGGCAATTCCGGTGATGAATTGAATTACCAGCGCGAAAGTGAGCGTGCTGCCCCAGACGTAGCGCCAGCGGGAGCCGCCGGGAATGTTCTCCAGCAGCGCTTCGCGGGTGATGTGCCGATAACCGGTGCGTTGATCCAGCCAATTGAAAAGAATTTTCATGCGGCGGGGATCTTCCGGGCTGATCCCGCGCGAAAGTTTTGAAAATTCACGTAGATTTCCTGCCCGCGAATTTCGACTGTTAGCGTATCCAGCGGACGCGGGCTGGGGCTTTTGGGATCATTGATCGTTCCGTCCAAAGCAAATGTGCTGTTGTGACATGGACAAAGGAAACAGTCCCGCGACGGAAGAAAATCGACGAAACAGCCTGCGTGCGGACAAACGACGTTCAGCGCTTCAATCTTTGTTTCTCCAGTGCGCCGCAGATAAACCGCTCCGATCGGCACATCGGGGAATTTATTCCAGGCATCCGTCCGGCTGGCGACCACCGGGAATTTGTAGGGCTTACCATCGCTGGGCAGAGCGGTCAGCGACGTCACCCGGATCGCTCCAGCGGACTCCGTTTTCCGGCGCAAAGGATCGAGAAAAACCAATAAGCCGGCGGTTGCCGGAATCAGCGCCGCAATCCCCCCGAGGATAACGGCAAGGGTTTGCTTGAAAAAGTTACGGCGTGGAAGTGGTTCCGCAGAATCAGTTTCAGGTTTATCAGACATTTGAGCGCCAAATAAAAACGTGATTTCGCACAAAAGGCAAACAGGATTGCTAAAATAGCCTTTTCTCTAGGCGCTTTTTTTGTGCGTGCTTTTCGATGTTTAGACTTCTATTTTTTCCCGATGATTATCTGGCTTACCGCTCTGGTTCTGTTGGCGCTTCTGGCCTTAATTGGATATTATCAAGGAGTTATCCGCGTCGCCGTTTCATTGCTCGGACTTTTTGTCGCAGCGTTGCTGGCGATGCCCGTTTCTCCAATTTTAAGGCCCATCCTGCCGCTCGTGGGGCTCAATCATCCGATCTGGAGTGAGTTCGTTCCCCCGCTCGTCGTTTTTATTCTGGTGATGATTGCCTTTAAAGTGGGCGGCCACTTCCTGCATCGCAAAGTGGATGTGTTCTATAAGTATAAGAAGGACGACAAATCGCGCATGAAGTGGGAGCGGCTCAATCGGCGCCTCGGCATGGCTCTCGGTTTGGCAAATGGCGCCGTCTATTTCGTATTATTGCTGATCCCCTTTTATGTCGCTGGTTATCTCACGACGCAGCTGGCCTCTGGCGTCGAAGATCCAGCCGGAATGAATTTCATCAACCAAACCCGCGCACAAATTCACGAAACAAGAGTCGATAAAGTCATCGCCAAATACGATCCGGCCCCCGCGAATTTTTACGAGGCGGCCGATATTGTTGGTTTGCTGAAAAATAATCCTCTCCTGAACAGCCGCCTTTCCCGTTACCCGGTCTTCCTTTCATTGGCGGAGCGGAAAGAATTCCAAGACATCGCAACTGACGTGCAAATCAATGAAATGATCCAGTCACAGGCGAAGATTCTAGACATTATCAACCATCCCAAGGTGCAGGCCGTTCTGACCAATTCCTCGATTACGACGGAAATCGTCCAGCTGGTCGGGTCTGATCTGAAGGATTTGCACGGGTACTTGAAAACGGGTAAATCCGAAAAATACGACGATGAGAAGATTCTTGGCCTCTGGATTTTGAATATTGATGCCACGGTTGCTCAGGAAAAATTTGCGAATCCAAAAATCACGCCGTTCCAGTTGAGAAAGTTGAAGGAAACTAAATACGCGCCGTTCTATGGAACCACCTTCATCGCCACCACGGATCAGAAGGCGATCTTGAAAAATCCGCCAAAAAATCCAGAAACACCCGCCGCCGTTGCCGCACAAGGAACCTGGAAAAGCCAAGGTTCTGGTTATCAGGTCTTGCTCGGAAACAAGACGCTAGATGTGACGTTTCAAAGCGGCCGAATGCTGGTCCCCAGAGAGGGGATGACCTTTGTTTTCGAAAAGGAACCGTAAAGGACTGAGTTAACGAGCAGGAGAAAAGCTGGCCGGCTCAGCCTGTAGCTTGAATCCAGTGAACAATGACGGCAAAGAATCCGGTTCCATCACCGGATTTGTGCTGGCGTAATCATTGCCCCGGTTGGGTAAATTCAGGCCGGTGGCATTTTGGGTGGCTAATTGTGGCACCAATTGCAAACCTCCATTGCCAGCGATTGGGCGAGCCACCGTTTGTTCTGATTCACCACTCAAGCTGTAACCGATGCCGAAGACCAAACTGCCGCACGCCAGCAAACCAAAGCTGTAGGCCATGGCCGGGCTCAGGCCGAAATTAGGCAAAATTCGCTGCCAGAAAGGTAGCAATTTTGGTTCACGCTCGATGCGAGCCCAAATTTGGCTTGGCAGGTCTGAGAAGTATCTTGGCGGCGGCTGTTCGTATTTTTTTAAAGCCAACAATTTGCGCAATGCGTCGAAATCTTCTTGCTGCTCCGAATTCATAGCTACTTTAAATAATCTGACAAGGTTGCCTGCAATTGCTGACGCGCATAAAAAAGCCTCGACCGCACCGTGCCCACATTGCAATCCATGATCTTCGCGATCTCATCGTGCGACAGACCTTGGACATCATGTAGCGTCACTACCATTCTGTGAGGTTCTGACAGCTTTTGCAGAGCGGCGTTCAATTTCTCTGATAGCTCTGAAATACCCAGATCGCGCCGAGGCGTTTTGTCCGACACCAGCGCCACCATGTCAGGATCATTTTCGGCGTTAAAATCCATGTCGTTCAAGCTCATGTGAACGCGATTTTTCCGCTGCTTAAGAAAGTTGATCGTTTTGTTAATCGCGATGCGATAAATCCACGTGTAAAAACTGGAATCACCCTTGAACGATTTGAGCGCGCGATACGCCTTGATGAATGTTTCCTGCGTCAGATCATTCGCGTCCTCGTGATTCGAGGTCATGTGGTAAATCGTCGCGTAAATCCGTTCCTGATATTTACGAATTAATTGGTCGTAGGCCGCAGCGTCTTCTTGCCTGGCGCGATTGACCAAAGCAAGGTCTTCAGCGGCGCGAGCCTTGTTCTCAAGCGCTTTATCGGGTGCCGACATAGTAGGAAAACCCGTTATGGGAAGTGCCATTTTCATTGAAAGCTTCAGGGTAGAACACCCAAAGCATCGCTTTGTTGTGCCAAATAATCAATCAGGCCGGCCAAGCCATCGCGCCCCTCGGAATCGGGCAGCATTTGCAGGGTTTGCCGAGCAGCCGCCAGATGCTGATGAATAATCCGCCGAGACTCAGCCAGAGCCCCGTATTTACCCAGTAAACTGACCACGCCCGGGAAATATTGCGGGAGCCAATTCTTAATCTGTAATTCCAAACTCGCGCGCTCCGAGTCGGCCATTCTTTCCAGCGTGACGAGCAATGGCAACGTTACCTCCCCGTTGCTTAAATCGCTGCCCATGGTTTTCCCTGAAACGGCTTCCGAACCAAAAACATCGAGGCAATCATCGTAAAGCTGGTAAGCGGTACCCAGGGCCAAACCGAATTGGCGCAACGCCTCGCGCTGGGCCGGGGCGGCTTGATTCAAGAGGCCGCCCAGCTCACACGAGAGCGCAAAGAGTTCCGCCGTTTTCATCGCGAGAATCTTGAAATATTCCTGGCGAGAGATTTGGAAGCGCCGCCGGCTTTGCGTCTGCAGGATTTCGCCTGAACATACCGTGTTGGTGGCAGAAGCCACGGCGCGGCAAATCTCCGGCGTGGGAAAACTGGCCGCCAGTTTCAACGATTGCGCGAAAAGGCAGTCGCCAAGCAGAACCGAAATTTCGTTGCCCCATTTTGCGGAAAGGGTGGGCCGACCGCGGCGCATTTCCGCTTCGTCGATGATGTCGTCGTGCACCAGGGTGGCCAGATGTACCATTTCGACGATAACCGCAATGGTCACGTGGTTATCGCTGACTTTCCCAGTGGCCGCGCCGCTCAAAGAAACCAGCAATGGACGCAACTGCTTTCCATTACCGCTGAGGGCGTATTCAGCGTAGGCCGAGACTTCGGGCTCGAATTCCTCCGCTTGGGTCACCAACCGTTGCGCCACGGCCTTCAAAAAAGGATCGGCGGCCTCCAAAATTTCATTCCACCTGATTGAAGATTTTTGGGGCAAGCTCGTTGCAAGGGGAACTGCAACCCATTTGGTTTCAGCGGCCAACATCCTAAAGAATTTAGTTTTAGCGGCGGTCCAAGTCAAACCTAGTCTGAAAGGGAAAACGAAAATCTCCGGTTTCGGAAATGCAAAACTTGGTTATGTTTCCGCGTGTCGTCGCTTGCCGAACAACTGGAAAATCTGCCCGCCTTCAATCAGGTGCGGATTCCCGACTTGTGGCAGCAGCAGGCCATCACGGCTTTGCGCGAGGGCCAGGATGTCGTCGTGCATGCGCCCACGGGCGCGGGAAAAACCCTGATTTTCGAACTTTGGTCGAACAAAGGCAAAAATCGCGGCCAGGCGATCTACACCGTTCCAACCCGCGCTCTCGCCAACGACAAACTGGCGGAATGGCGCGCGGCCGGTTGGGATGTGGGCATTGCGACGGGTGATCTTTCCGAAAACTTAAGTGCGCCGGTCATTGTCGCCACGCTGGAAACACAGAAAAGCCGCTTAATTCAAGGCGATGGCCCCACTTTGCTCGTGGTGGACGAGTATCAGATGATCGGCGATGCCGACCGTGGTCTGAATTACGAACTCGCCCTCGCGCTGGCCCCGCCCCAAACCCAATTACTCCTGCTCAGCGGCAGCGTTGGCAATCCACAAGACTTGGTCAAATGGCTGGCGCGCCTTGGGCGCAAAGCGGTGCTGATTCGCCACGAACATCGTCCCGTGCCGCTGGATGAAGTTTATGCGAACAACCTTAATTTCCATGTGCCGGGCGAAATTCGCGGCTACTGGCCTCGGGTCGTGGCCAAGGCTTTGGCCGAAGATCTGGGGCCCGTTCTAATTTTTTCTCCCCGCCGTCAAGGCGCCGAATCATTGGCTGCGGAGCTCACCCGCATTCTGCCGACCCCGAATCCGCTCGCGCTGACCCCGGAACAAAAGCTCCTGGTCGGCGAACCGTTGGCAAAAATGTTAAAAAGCCGCATCTCATTCCATCACAGCGGACTGAGCTACGCTGCTCGAGCGGGGGTCGTGGAACCACTCGCCAAAGCCGGGCAACTCCGCGTCGTGGTGGCAACGATGGGTTTGGCCGCTGGGATCAATTTTTCACTGCGCAGCGTCGCTTTGGCGGGCGAATCCTATCGACGCGACCACCAGGAACAGCCGCTTCGTTCCGATGAGATTTTGCAGATGTTCGGTCGCGCCGGCCGCCGTGGTTTGGATGAAACCGGATTCGTTCTGGTCACCGCAAACCAGATTCGCCTGCTCGACGCCCACGCCTGCCACCTCTCGCGCGGCGGCTCCGTGGATTGGGGCGCGTTGCTGGGTTTGATGTCTGCGGCGGCAGAGTCGGGGCGCGATCCGTTCGGCGAAGCGGTCCGCGTTCAAGGGCGCTTATTCACCACCAAACCAATCTTTCTCGGCGTCGAAGAGTCGCTGAAAAATCCCGCTTCTCCATGCGGATTAAAAACGGATGCCGAACGCTCCCGCCACGTGCACCAGCGCGTCCGCGAAATTCTCAACAGCCGCGGCGAATGGGAAAATTATCCCGCTCCGGTCGAAAAAACGCTCAGTGAAATTCAGGTGCAGATTATTCCTGAAGCCCAGAACCCCGATACTCCGCCAAAGTTCGAACTTCTCCCGGTATTATCCCATCCAGCCGCTCTGGAAAAGGTCGGCGCCGGTCACCTTGCGGTTTTGTCCGAGGATAACCAAGGGAAGGTTTATGGCCGCGCCATTACTGTGGCCGATCGGCTCCACGACAACCGAATCATGATCGCAAAGTGGATTCGGCGGCTCACTAATTGGAGCGGGCGAAACGCCACTGAAGAACTGTGGCAAAAAGAGATTGCTCCACTTGTGGAAAAACGACTCGCGCTGCAACGAACGCCCGTGGCGCGATTCATATCGGAACCCACCAAAATTATTGCGCTGGTTAGCCTGGCTGAAATGACGATGCGTGTTCCGGTCGATTCGCGTGGAATCGCGCTCTGGCGTCCGATTGAACGCGATGTTCTTCCGCGGGATTGTGCGCAGTGCGCTCTGGTTCCGATTTGCCGCGAACTTTCGGCCGCGACGGGCGTCGCCTTGCTCTGGCGCCGCATGGGGCTCGTTGATATCGGCGGGAATCCCTCCCGCCGTGGAGAAATCGTAAGCTTCTTTTCGCAAGGCGATGGGTTGGCGATCGCCGCCGCGCTGGAAGATGAAAAATACCCGATCAGCGAAATGATTTACGACTTGGCCAATCTGGATGCGGGATTTCGATTCTGTGGCGAAGAAAATCGTTGGGCGGGCCGGCTGGCCATCGCTTGCAATCGCACCTACGGCACGCAATCGATTCCGGGGTATCTGGAGAACGGCGTTCCGCCCAAGTATGGATCCGGCGCAGAGCAAGTCGTCGCTGGCGTCCATAAGAACCCCATGAGCAAACACGCCTGGGTCACGGATTTATTGGGCGCGGGAGATATCGATCGGATCATCATCGAATGGCGAAGCATGATGCGCCAAATTGCGCACGCTCCGGACCTCGAATGGCCGCGCTGGCGTGAGTTGCAGGTTGCGGCAAAAGCGATTTTGCAGGAGACGGAATCCCCCACGATGACCGACCTGCCCCCGTTGGAATACCACCAGACCAAGCGCATCGATCACCGGTTGATTTTGCGTCGTCATTGAGCAAAAGGCTGAGGGGCAGATCCAGAAATAGCCTTTCGGAAATTTCCACTACGAACGGTTAAGGGATTCCCTTGCTCGAAAAACGGATTCCAGCCTGATTGTGACCGCCTGGTCCCTGCCTCTTAATGGCCTCACGCAGAGGACAGATATTATGAGGACTGGAGCCAAAACTTTTCAAATGCCGACCAACGACGAAATTGCAGTTTACGCATATCATTTATGGGAATCCGAAGGCCGGATTGGCGGCCGGGAATTGGATTATTGGTTGCAGGCCAAGGCGCTCCTGATCGCCCAGCGCGAATACGAGGCCGGCCTTTTGCAAACGACGCCTCGTCCCATCAGCTCCGCCCAAAAAGCTCCTGCTCTGTTAACGAATGGGGCAGCGCCGAAAATCACCCGAAAACGGGCAGCGCGGGCTGGACCTGACTCGATTTACGCCTGAGTTCACAATGTAGTCCGCTCCACCGATTGCCGGAGAAATATTAAATAAGTAACCCTGGACCAATCGGTGGAGTTTTTCTTTTCTGCGGCTCCCGTGGAATTTGGCCGTCCGCCCTTTCCTTTGCGTTATTTCCCTTTCATCCGCGGCACCCGCTAAGTTTCTTGACGAGGGTGCCGACCGTTTAGTTAGTTGGGAGCCGCCCATGAATCCTAAACTCCTTCCTCTGCTCGCGTTTATTTCCGTGACGTTTTTCACCCAGGCCGCTGATCAAAAATCTCAGCGACCCAATATCGTGTTCATCATGGCTGACGATCATGCGGCGCACGCGATCAGCGCCTACGGCAGCAAAGTTAATAAAACGCCCAACATCGATCGCATCGGGAAAGAAGGCATGCGCTTCAGCAATTGTTTCGTGGTGAACTCAATTTGCACTCCGAGCCGCGCAGCTATTCTTACCGGCAAATATAGTCACATCAACGGCGTTCCAGTCTTCAATCGCTTCGATGGCAGCCAATGGACCGTCGCCAAAGATTTGCAAAAGGCGGGTTACCACACCGGCATGATCGGCAAATGGCATTTGCAGAGCGACCCGACCGGCTTTGATTATTGGAACATTCTTCCCGGCCAAGGAAAATATCACGACCCCTCGTTCATCGAGATGGGCAAGACGAACAAATTTCCGGGTGGATACGCGACCGATTTGATCGCTGATTTCGCCATCAACTTCATGGAAAAACGCCCGAAGGACCAGCCGTTCTTTCTCATGTGCCACCACAAAGCGCCGCATCGCGGCTGGGAACCGGATGCCAAACATGCCAGGCAATTTGAAAACGCGGAAATCCCCGAACCCGCCACGTTCAATGACGATTACAAAAATCGCGCGGCAGCAGCCACCGAGGCCACCATGCGCATTGATCGCGACCTGACGCCGAACGATGTTAAATTCACGCCTCCACCCGGACTCTCGCCCGCTGAACTCAAGCACTGGAAATATGAGCGCTACATGCGCGATTACCTCGCATGCATCGCGTCGGTCGATGACAACGTCGGCCGCGTGCTGGACTACTTGGAGAAAAATGACCTGAGCAAAAACACCATTGTCATCTACACGTCGGACCAGGGATTTTTCCTCGGCGACCATAACTGGTTCGATAAGCGGTTTATGTACGAAGAGTCGTTGCGCATGCCGTTCCTGATTCGCTATCCGGAAAAAATTAAGGCCGGCAAGGTCAACGACGCGATGATTCTCAATGTCGATTTCGCTCCGACTTTTCTCGAATACGCCGGCCTCACGGCGCCCAAGGAAGTCCAGGGTCGCAGCATCGCCCCCCTGCTGCGCGGCGAGAAGCCGAAGGACTGGCGCACCTCCATGTATTATCGTTACTACCATTATCCCGCCGATCACCGGGTCCAACCGCATTACGGCGTGCGCAACGAGCGTTACAAATTGATTTTCTACAACCGCATCAACGAGTGGGAATTGTTCGATCTCCAGAAAGATCCGCATGAATTGAAAAGCGTTTATGCCGATCCTAAATATGCCTCTGTGCAGAAGAAAATGTTAGCCGAGCTAAACCGCCTTCGCGCCGACCTCAACGACAAGGATCAATTCGCCGACATCCAGAAATAATTCAATTATTTCATACGCACAGAAGCGAATTGCGTTTGGTCCGAGATCCTCGTGCGGTCGTCACAGAAATAATTCCCGGCCTAACTTCTCTTCCCATACGGCAGTTTCCACGGCTTGCGATATTCCACGCCGACCAGATGGTCGGCTTTTTTGTTGCCGATGATGCGTTCGTTCTTGGCGTCCCAATCAATTTTGCTTTTGGTGCGCAGCGAGATATTTCCGAGATGCGCCACGCTGGATACGAAATGGCCGACCTCCAGATTTTCATTCGGCTGCTGGCGGGTTTTCATGCAATCGAGAAAATTGCGCACGTGCGGAAAACGTTCGTCGGGGCCGTTGCCGAATTTCTGCGGCTCGAAGGTTTTCTTCTTCCGTTCTGGTATGACCTCCCAACCTCCGTCGTGAATGATCAGCGTGCCGTCGCTGCCGGTGAATGAAATTCCCCACGGATGATCATTGAGACCATTGTTGATGCCGACTTTGTGTTCCCAAATCATGGTGTAGGTCGGGAATTCGTAAATCGCGGCCTGGGTGTCCGGCGTTTCGGAATTGTCGTTGAGCACAAATTTTCCGCCGCTGGAATAAATGGATTTTGGCGGGGTCGGCCCCATCGCCCACATCATGATGTTGATCAGATGCACGCCCCAATCGGTCATGAGTCCGCCGGCGTAATCCCAGAACCAACGGAAATTAAAATGAAACCGGTTCGGGTTGAACGGGCGTTTGGGCGCGGGGCCGAGCCACAGGTCGTAATCCACTCCCGCCGGAACCGGCGCGTCGGCCGGATTGCCAATGTTGCCGAGCCAATCCAGATAAACCCAGCCCCGAACCAAGCCGATTTTTCCCAGCTTGCCGGACTGGACGTAGTTGACGGCGGCCTTCCACTTTTCGCCGCTGCGCCACTGCGTTCCCATTTGCACGACGCGCTGATGCTTTTGCGACGCGGTCAGCATCGCGCGCCCCTCGTCTATGGAAGTTGCGAGCGGTTTCTCCACGTAAACGTCTTTGCCGGATTGACAGGCGTAAATGGTCGGCAGCGCGTGCCAGTGATCCGGCGTGGCGACGAGCACGCAGTCGAGGTCTTTGCGTTCGATCACGCGGCGAAAGTCTTTGGTGGTATCGGGGTTTTTGCCACGCTGCTTTTCCACAATTGCAGCTCCTTGCGAACTCATTTTGTCGTCCACGTCGCAGACAATGGGACATTCAATTTCTGGATTGCTCAGAAAGACGCCGAGCACATCGCGCCCGCGTCCTCCGGAACCGATCAGGCCAATCCGGATCTTATCATTGGCGCCGACGGCGGCTCGGGCATTGCTCGACGACAAAATTAATCCGCCGAACGCGGGCACCGTTGCGGCTGCGATCGCAGATTTTTCCAAAAAGCGGCGACGGGAGATTGGAGGCAATGGAGAGTTCATGGGAGAGTTATTTGCAAAATCGGCCCGCCTGTCGAGAATTCTTCGAAACCCCGTGATCTGGAATGGGGTCAATGATCCTCATTTAGCCCGTGTTTTAATTCGTCTCTTGACACTGCCCGCGCAAAACTGATTGCATTTGCCCACGAAAACCCATGAGTGACCGTAAGCTAAATATCGCCATTGTCGGGTTAGGATTCGGGGCCGAATTCATACCGATCTACCAGCGCCATCCGTCGGCGAGACCTTACGCCATCTGCCAGAGAACCCAGAAAAAACTCGATGCGATCGGCGACGCATTCGGCATCGAAAAGCGCTACACGGATTTCAACGAACTGCTCAAAGACCCGAACGTGGATGCGGTTCACATCAATTCACCGATTCCTGATCACGCCTGGCAAACCATCGCGGCGTTGAAAGCCGGAAAGCACGTCGCCTGCACGGTTCCGATGGCGACTTCCATTGAGGACTGCAAGAAGATCGTCGATCTCGTCAAGAAAACTGGCCTGACCTACATGATGATGGAAACCGTCGTGTATGCGCGGGAATATCTTTTCATGAAGGAACTGCTCGACGCGGGCAAGCTGGGCAAACTTCAATTCGTCCAGGCGAGTCATCAGCAGGACATGGACGGCTGGCCTAATTATTGGCCCGGCCTTCCGCCCATGTGGTATGCGACCCATTGCGTTGGACCCGTGGCGGGTTTGATCGGCAAACCGGCGGAATACGTTTCGTGTTTTGGTTCTGGAACGATTCGCAAAGAGCTCGTCGCGAAATACAAATCCCCTTTTGCAGTTGAGACGGCGCACATCAAATTCAAAGACACGGACGTCAACGCCCGCATTATTCGAAGCCTTTTCGACACCGCCCGGCAATATCGCGAGAGCATCGACGTTTACGGCGACAAAGCCTCCGTGGAATGGCCGCTCGTTGAACACGAGCCGCTCGTGATGCACACCGCAAAACTGCCGGAGAATAAGATTCCGAAGCCGGTCAAAGCGCCGGATTACGCCAACCGCTTGCCCAAAGCCATCCAGCCGTTCACCACGAAAGGCGTTTACGATCTCGGCAAGAAGACGCATCTCAGCTTCACCCAGGGTGCCGGCCACGGCGGATCGCATCCGCATCTCGCCCACGAATTCGTCATGTCCCTCGTCGAAAAACGCCAGCCGTTCCCCAACGCAAAGCAATCCGCCAACTGGACCTGCGTCGGTTTGTGCGCGCATCAATCGGCGCTCAAAGGCGGGGCGATTGTCAAACTGCCCAGTTTCACCCTGTAATTTCCTGAACTAATCCAATCCAAAAAAATATGACTAAAGTTGATAACACACCGATTGCTCCAAATGCCTACCGGCTTTTATGGGCTGGCTTCATGGCGATTCTCGCTGCAGGCGTTGGCTTCGCCATCCGCGGCGGAATTTTTGATAACTGGGGAAAGGAATACGGCTTTACCGGCGCACAACTCGGCGCAATTGGCGGCGCAGGATTTAATGGTTTCTGTTTCGGAATTATCATCGGCGGTGTGATCGTGGACAAAATCGGTTACGGCAAATTGGTTGTCGCCGCCTTCGTCCTGCACATCCTCTCCGCGTTCGTGACCTTCGCAGCCACGCCTGCGAATGCTTACAACATGCTTTATGCGGGGATGTTCATCTTCGCTCTGGCAAATGGAACCCTCGAAGCCGTGGCAAATCCTCTCGTCGCCACCGTGTTTCCAAATAACCGCACTCACTTCCTGAACATCCTCCACGCGAGCTGGCCGGCCGGTTTGGTCCTCGGCTCCGTGATCGGCTGGGTGCTCGACGACAAGATGAACGTGCCTTGGAAAATCCAATTAGCTCTCTATCTCCTCCCCACACTCGTTTACGGCATCATGTTCATGGGCCAAAAATTCCCTAAATCGGAAGCGTCCGAAAAAGGCATGAGCGTCGGCGAAATGTTCAAGGATGTCGGAATTCTCGGAGCGCTGGTCGCCTGCGCGCTGGTCGCTTTGTTCTGCGGCGCTTTCTTCCAACTGTTCGGCGTCGGGGCCGATTCAGCCAAGACCATCGGTTACGTGGTCGGTGGCGCACTTGTCATCGTGGTCGGCATCATGACGAAGTTTTCGATGGGTTCGATTTTGTTGTTCGTCCTGTTCGTGACCCACATGTTGATCGGCGCGGTGGAACTCGGCACGGATGGCTGGATTCAAAACATCACCGGCAATTTGTTCAGCTCTGAGCAAGGGAAGTATTTGTTCATGTGGACCTCGGCGATCATGTTCGGATTACGCTTCTGCGCGAACTTCATTGAGAAGAGCCTTAAAATCTCTCCCATCGGTTTGCTGGTAATCTGCTCGATCCTCGCTTGTATCGGCTTGAATCTGGCCAGCGGCATGACGTCCTTCGGTCTCGCTCTGATTGCCCTTGGCATTTACGCGGTTGGTAAAACCTTCTTCTGGCCCACCATGCTCGCTGTGGCTTCCGATCGTTTTCCGCGCACCGGCGCAATCGCGATCAGCATCATGGGCGGCATCGGCATGCTCTCAGCGGGCATGATTGGCGGCCCTGGACTCGGTTATGCCAAGGACCGTTTTGCTGGTGAAGAATTGAAGAAGGCCAGCCCCGAAGTCTTCGCGGAATACAAAGCCGAAAAGCCCAGCCAATTCCTAAACCTCGACTTTACCGATGCCTACGGCCTCGACGGCAAGAAACTGGCCGCAGCTAAAGAAGCTGGCGAAAAAGGTAGCGAAAAACAGAAAATGGTTGTGGCCGCAGATCAAAAAGGAGATCGCCACACCTTGAAGGCGGACGCATTTATTCCTCTGACGATGGCTGGGATATATCTTTTAATCCTGCTCTATTTCAAATCGATCGGTGGCTACAAAACGGTGCATTTGGCCGGAACGAAGGCCGCTGCTGCCGGAGCGGATACGGAAAAAGTAACCGTTTGATCTAATCTAAAAACCAAAGGCGGCCTTCGGGCCGCCTTTTTTGTTTTCGTCGTGGCTGGAGTGGAATTAGACCACCCGAGCGATCCCTTTACCTTTTACAACTTCGCCGATGATCCAGGCGTTCTGTTTCTGAGCGCGGACGGATTTCAAAACCGCACCAGCCTCAGCGCCATTGACGATCATCGTCATTCCGATACCCATGTTGAAGACTTGATACAATTCTTCATCCGGCACGCCGCCTTTGGCTTCGATGATTTTGAAAATCGGCAGCATATCCCAAGAACCTTTGCGGATCAGGACATCGCAATTTTTCGGCAACACGCGTGGAATGTTGTCCACAAACCCGCCGCCCGTAATGTGCGCGAGCCCTTTGATCACCCGCGCTTTTCCAGTGGCGTTGAATTTTTTCAAAAGCTTCTGCACCAGCGGGCCGTAGCTGACATGGACTTTGAGCATTTCATCGCCAATCGTGTTTCCCAGCTCCGCAACGCGGCTCTTCGGCTTGAGCTTGAGTTTCTCAAAGAAAATCTGGCGGGCAAGGGAGTAACCGTTGGTGTGCAATCCGCTGGACTCCAAACCAATCACCACATCGCCGGGCCGGATCGTTTTGCCATCGAGCATTTTGGATTTGTCCACCACTCCGACAATGGTTCCGCTGACGTCGTATTCGCCGGGCTGATAAAATCCCGGCATCTGCGCCGTCTCGCCGCCAATGAGGGCGCAATTATTCTCCGCGCAACCGCTGACAAATCCTTTGATCACTTCCGTAAAAACGTGGGGTTCCAGCTTCCCGGTCCCGAGGTAATCGAGAAAAAAAAGCGCCTCGGCACCGAGCACCGCGATGTCATTGACACAATGATTGACGAGGTCGTGACCGATGGTGTCGTGCTTGTCCATCGCGAAGGCGATTTTCAATTTCGTTCCGACGCCATCCACGCTGGAAACCAGAATGGGCTGCTTATATTTCTTCGTGTCGAGTGCGAAAAGGCCGCCAAACCCCCCGACTTTCCCGAGCACTTCGCGGCGATGCGTCGAGGCGAGCAGCTTCGGCAAAGTGGCTTTAACTTTATTTCCGAGATCAATATCCACCCCGGCGGCGGCATAAGCTTTTTGTTTCATGCGGCGGGAAGTTAAGCGCGAGAAAACTTAAAATTCAAAACTCAAAATTGAAAATTATTCCGGCAGGGGCCTGCCCTTGGTTTCCGGAGCGAGCCAAATCAAGAAGATTCCAAGAATGTAAACCAGCGTGATCACGGCGCCGGCCTGGGCGTAGCTGCCGTGAAAATGGCCCATTAAATTACCCATTTGCAAGGCGCCAACCGCCGCCAGAACCCGACCGAAATTGAATGCCAGCCCTTGGGCCGTCGCCCGCACGCGCGTCGGGAACAGCTCCGGCAAATAGAGCGGCAACCAGCCGTAAAACGCCGCCGTTAAGCCGCCCACCACGAAGACCATCCCGAGAAATAAATTACCGTATTCGCTCACTCCGCGGAACAAATAGGCGCATGACCCCAGCGAGCCGAGGCAAAGGATGAAATAGGCTGGCCGTCGGCCGAATCGCCCTCCAAACAAGGCTCCCAAAATACAACCCATTACGGCCCCCGTGGCGGATGCGATTTGGGTAAATGCTTTGGCCTTGGGCATGGTCGGACCCGCCATTTGGTCACCCCACAATGGAAGCCATTGCACCGAACCCCAGGTTCCGATCAGCGCGATCGACGCGAAAGCAATCGACAGCATGGTTGTTTTGAATAGCGTCGGCGAAAAGATTTCCTTGAATGGTTTGGATGGTCCTTTTTTGACCGCCTCTTTCCATTTTTCCGATTCCGGCACGAACAGCCGGATGAAGAATGTGAGCAGGGCCGGCGCGGCGCCGACGAGCATCACCCACCGCCATGACGTGGGCGTGACTGGAAAGAAAACTCCGAGGACGGCGATCAAGAGATAGCCAACGTTTGCCGCTGCGCCAATGATGCCCGCCATCAGTGGTCGATTTTTTTCCGGCCAAACTTCCATGACCAAGGCCACGCCGAGCGACCATTCTCCGCCCATGCCAAGCGCGGCGATGAATCGGAAGAAGCCCAGGTGCCACGGCTCTTTCGCAAAATAACAGAGTCCGGTGAAAAGGGAGTAACAGAGAATGCTCGCTGACATGGCCCGCACGCGCCCGATCCGGTCGCCCAACCAGCCGAAAAACAGCCCTCCGCAAGCCGCTCCCAATAAAAAGAGCGCCGTGACAATGCCCATCCAGTAGCCGACAAACTTGTCATCCACGATTCCCGTGGCCGCCTGCATTTCACTGAGCGCCGGCCGCGCCACGAGCGGGAAAATTCCCATTTCCATGCCGTCGAACATCCATCCCAGAAATGCGGCGAGGAGCACCATCCACTTCCCTTTGTTCATGGCGGAATTGGTCTCAGTGCGGGATGAAGGTTGTGATGAGGCAACGGGCATAGTTTTTTGGCGTTCGAAACGTTATCGCACACTTCACTTTGGCGGCGCAACGCTTTATCCGGTAAACCGGCTGCTCCAGTTAATTGACTCGCAAAATAGATTATGTGAATCTGCGACCAGGACATTTTTCAAATCATGGAAATCAGGAAAGCAATCGTCACGGCAGCCGGAAAAAATCAGCGAACGTTGCCGCTGCAAACTTTGGTGGACCGCGATGGCATTCAGAAGACGGCTCTCAGCATCATCATTGAGGAAATCCTGCGCGCCGGCATTGAGGAGATTTGCGTCGTGGTTTCGCCCGGTGACCAAACTGCGTATCGCTGCGCCGCCGGAAGTCACGCGAGCCGCTTGCAATTCGTGGAGCAATCGTCGCCGCTCGGTTACGGCCACGCGATCCAATGCGCGCGTGATTTCAGCGCCACCGAACCTTTTCTTTTGCTCGTCGGCGACCATCTCTATCTCACACATCAAGCCAAGGGTTGCGCCGAACAGTTGACCGAAATGGCTCGGGCCGAATCGTGTTCCGTTTCCGCAGTCCAGGCGACGCACGAAAGCAAATTGCCCTACTATGGAACCGTTGGCGGCAGGCTCGTGACCGGTCGGCAGCGGCTTTATCAAGTGGAGCAAGTCGTCGAGAAACCGACGCCAACTGAAGCTGAGCAGAAATTGATCGTTCCCGGTTTGCGCGCGGGACATTACCTCTGCTTTTTCGGCATGCACGTGCTCACCCCGACCGTAATGGAGATTCTCACCGAACTCGTGGCCGAATCCGGCGAAAAAGGCGGCGTGCAACTGACCACTGCGCTAAAAAAGATGGCGTCGCGAGAGCCTTACCTCGCCTTGGAATTGCAGGGGCGCCGCTACGACATCGGCGTGAAATACGGTTTGCTCATCGCCCAACTCGCTCTCTCCCTCGATGGCAAAGACCGCGACGAAGTGCTCACCCAAATGATCGATCTTCTGGCCGTCCGAAAATAACGAGTTCTCCGCCATGCCTGGAAAACTCATCCAAATCATCACGGCGACCGACCCCGCCATCCGCAATCAATCGCTCGATGCATTTTGCCGCTCGGCGTCGCTCGACCAACTGCTGGCCGAATGCGCCGAGCTGGAAACGTTCCGCCGCACCAGCGAAAATCTCTACGAACGGGTTCGCGCTTTATTTTTTCTCTACGCCATTCACCGCTTTCATCTTCCCGAGAAAAAAGGAATCGGCACTCGTGGGCAAATTTCCTTCAAAGCCTATTCGCATTTGTTGCAACGCCGATTCGAAGAGGCGATCGAAGTTTTCCTGACCGTCCAGAAAAACGAGGGAGCGAGCGACGCCATTTCCAGCGCGCTCGCCTCGGCCTACTATCGTCTGGCCATTCAAACCCTCGCCGATCAGGTGCGCCGCAGCGTTCGTTCGGTGCGCGGCAACCAATGGATGTTTCGCATGGGCCATCCCGCCGATCAGCCTTTGCGGCTGCGCCCGGAACTTCTGCAAACCGGCGCGGATGGCGGTTACCCGATTTTGTGCGAGCGCACCCCGGTGCGGATGGATCTGACGCATAGCGCCTGGAGCGATATTTTCTTTTTGGGGATGGATTTTCCCGAAGGCGCGAACGTGCTGAACGTCTCGATTAATCTCGGTGTGAAAGGGCGCGATGCCGCTCCGAAACCTCCGATTGAAGCCTATCTGCGCGCCATCGAAGAACCGGTTTTACGCCTAACAAGCGTTGATCTCGGCGCGACTGCGGACATCACGAGCCTCAATGAAGTTTTCGATTTTGCGAAAGATTATCTCGGCCTTTTGAAATCCGCCGTGATCGCATCCGGGATCGTGCCGCCCGGCATCGAAGGCTCCGGACAAAATCTTTCCGATCTGCTCGCGCGCGTGGTTGGCCCGGGTCGCGGCCTCGAACTCGTCAGCAACGTGAACAACATTCCGAAAGGTTCACGACTCGCCGTCTCAACGAATCTTTTGGCTGCGCTGATTTCCGTTTGCATGCGGGCCACGCGCCAGGCGCAATCGCTCGAAGGCGCGCTCGATGAAAGCGAACGCCGCCTCGTTTTGGCTCGCGCCATTCTTGGCGAATGGCTCGGCGGTTCGGGCGGAGGCTGGCAGGACTCCGGTGGCGTCTGGCCGGGCATAAAATTGATTCGCGGCGTTTCCGCAGAGTCCGGCGATCCGGAATCCGGCGTCAGCCGCGGTCGCCTGATGCCGCAGCACACCATTCTCGATGCCTCGGTGGTCTCGGCGGAAATGCGCGAGAAATTGCAGAACAGCCTCGTGCTCGTTCACGGCGGCATGGCGCAAAACGTCGGCCCCATCCTGGAAATGGTGACGGAAAAATATCTGCTCCGCTCCGAAGCCGAGTGGCAAGGTCGACAGGAAGCGCTCGGCATTCTCGAAGAAATTCTTTCCGCGCTGAGCGCCAAAGATGTTCAAGCCGTCGGCAAAGCGACGACCCGAAATTTTCATGGCCCGCTGCAAACCATCATTCCGTGGGCGAGCAATTCCTACACGGAAACGTTGATCGACCGCGTCCGCGCCGAGTTCGGCGAGAGCTTCTGGGGCTTCTGGATGCTCGGTGGGATGTCGGGCGGCGGGATGGGATTTATTTTCGCTCCTGATAAAAAAGCCGCCGCCCAGAAACGCCTCCAGGAAATCATGTCCGAAGCCAAACGCGAATTGGAAAGCGCACTCCCCTTCGCGATGGATCCCGTGGTTTACGATTTTGCCATCAACGAAAACGGCACCTTCGCCGAATTGCTCGCCGGCGAGAAAGCCGTTTTGCCAGCGGGCTACTATGCGCTGACCGTTCCGCAATTGCTCCGGCTTGATCCGCGAAACCTTTCCGCGTTGCGTCGCGCCGAGCTGGATCATTTCAGCGCCGCTTCCCGCAGCAAGCCGGAATTGCGCGGCATGATGCAGGTGCTGTTCGATCGTTTATTGCCGAAGATGCAGCGCGATAACTCCGGCGAAAAAGCGCTCGCCACGCTGCTCGACGAAAATGGTTTCGATCGCGCGCAACACGAGCAGATTCGCGCCGATTTGAAAGACGGCCGGATCGGCCTCGCGCAAAATCGTTTGCCGCAGGCCACGACCATTGAAGATGTTCGCGATGGGGACGTGCTGAACGCTTCTGTGCTGGTCGCTACCTCCAAGGAATTTCGAGCCATCGGCGAACGCGCCATTGCGAACGGCGAAGTTGCGGTCGTCACCCTCGCCGCTGGAATCGGCAGCCGTTGGACGCAAGGCGCGGGCGCGGTCAAGGCGCTCCATCCGTTCTGCAAACTGGCGGATCGCCATCGCACGTTCATCGAGACACACCTGGCGAAGAGCCGCCGCGTTTCCAAACAGTTTGGCGTGGTGTTGCCGCACGTTTTTACGACGAGTTATCTCACGCACGCGCCGATTGAATCTTTTCTGGCGCGGTTAAAAAACTACCATTATTCCGGCCCGCTCGTTCTCTCGCCCGGCCGCGCGATTGGTTTGCGCATGATTCCGATGGAGCGCGATTTGCGTTTTGCCTGGGAAGAAATGCCGCAACAACTCCTCGATGAGCAGGCGCAAAAAGTTCGCGCCAGTCTCCACACGGCGTTGATCGATTGGGCTAAGCAGTCCGGCGAAGCGAGCGATTACACCGACAATTTGCCGGGTCAATGTCTGCATCCGGTGGGGCACTGGTATGAGATTCCCAATCTGCTGCGCAACGGGGTTCTGCTCAAATTATTGAAGGCGCAGCCGCAATTAAAATATCTCCTGCTGCACAATGTGGACACGCTCGGCGCGAATGTGGATCCGGCGTTGCTCGGCCTGCACATCACTCAGGGGGGCTGTCTCTCCTTCGAAATGATTACCCGGCGCATCGACGATCGCGGCGGCGGTTTGGCGCGCGTCAATGGAAACGTGCGGATCGTCGAAGGTTTGGCCATGCCGAGCGAAGAAGCCGAATTCGATCTCTCGTATTACAACTCGATGACGACCTGGATCGAATTGGACAAACTGCTCGAGGTCTTCAAATTATCCCGCGCCGATTTGGCCGATGAAGAAAAAGTTTCCGCCGCCATTCGAACTTTGGCTGCGCGCTTGCCGACTTACATCACGCTCAAAGAGGTCAAGAAACGTTGGGGACATGGTCAGGAAGATGTTTTTCCGGTCGCTCAGTTTGAAAAATTGTGGGGCGACATGAGCGCGCTGCCCGAGGTTGATTGCAAATTTATCATCGTGCCCCGACTGCGCGGCCAACAGTTGAAAGACCAATCGCAACTCGACGGCTGGCTTCGCGACGGCTCGGCGGCGCACGTCGAGTCGCTCTGTGATTGGGGCGGATAACTTGCCGACGAAATTGGCTTTGTCATTTATCGCGTTACTATTTCCTTGATGAAAGAAGCGTATCTCGCCGCAAAAGAACGTTGGGCCCGCAAAATGGCTGGCAAAGCGAAGCCGTCGGTGCGCTCGGAAAACCGGGTGCCGCCCGGCCAGCGGCAGGTTCACAATTTCCCGGTGCTCGATCTGGGAATTCGGCCCGAAATTCCGCTCGATAAATGGGAACTTAAAATCCACGGCAAAGTGGAAAATCCCATCACGCTAAACTGGAAAGACTTCCTGGCGTTGCCGCAATTCAAAGACACGGGCGACTTTCATTGCGTCACAACCTGGAGCCAGTTCGACATGGAATTTGAAGGGGTCGCGTTTTTCACCCTGGCCGATTTGGTTAAGCCGAAGCCCGAGGCGACGCACGTTTATTTCAAAAGCTACGACGGTTATTCCACGAATAACCCTCTGGATGTCTGCATGGACGACGATGTCTTGATTGCGCATTCGTGGAATGGCAAGCCACTCACGCTCGATCACGGCGGTCCGGCCCGCGTGATCATTCCGAAACGTTACGCCTGGAAAGGGGCAAAGTTCATTCGGGAAATCATCTTCCTAGATCGTGATCTGCTCGGTTTCTGGGAATTGCGGGGTTACTCGAACACAGCGGATCCTTGGACCGAAGATCGGTTCTCATAACGTGCAGACGATTTACTTTGATTACAATGCGACCACTCCGCTCGATTCCGCGGTGAAGGCTGCCATGCAGCCGTTTTTCGACGAACTTTGGGGCAATCCTTCCAGTGTTCACCACGTCGGCCAACACGCTCGCTCGTTGCTGGATCAGGCCCGCGATCGCGTCGCGCTTGTTTGGCGAGCGAAGCCGAGCGAAGTTGTTTTTACGAGCGGCGGAACCGAAAGCAACAATCTCGCGATCTTCGGGACCGCTCGGCATTTGCGTGACAAGGGCCGTCATCTCATCACCTCTCAGATCGAACATCATGCGGTGTTGCATTGCTTTCAATATCTGGAAAAACACGAGGATTTCAAAGTCACTTACCTACCGGTTAGCAGTGAGGGAATTATTTCCCCTACCGATTTAGCCAACGCGATTCGCCCTGAAACAACTTTGGTTTCGCTGATGGCGGCGAATAACGAAACCGGTTCCGTTCAACCAATCGCGGAGCTCGGGAAAACTTGTCGCGATAAGGGCGTTATCTTCCACACCGACGCCGTGCAATGGTTCGGAAAAGAGCCTTTCGAGAGCATCGATCAGTTCAACGCGGATTTGGTTTCCGTCTGCGCTCATAAATTTTATGGGCCAAAGGGTGCCGGTGCTTTGTTTATCCGGTCTCCGCTGCTTCCTGATCCGATTCTCTTCGGTGGCGGTCACGAAAATGAACGTCGCGCTGGCACCGAAAACCTTCCTGCGATTATCGGCTTTGCCGAAGCAACTGAACGTTTCATTAAATCGCCCGTCTTTGACGCTAATAAATTATCCGTTCTATCGAACCAGTTGATTTCTTTCGTCGATTCACTTGAAGGCGTCACGTTTCGTGGATCTCGAACCTCGCGCCTAAGCAATACTTTGGCGTTCACCGTCGACCGCTCCGACAGCATCGCCTTGCTCGCTGGATTAGATATGGAAGGTGTTTGTGCTTCAAGCGGCTCTGCGTGTTCAGCTGGATCACTTGAACCGTCCCACGTGATGCTGGCGCTGGGTTTAGATAAAAGAATTGCCAACTCTCTCGTCCGATTTTCGCTCGGTCGCAACTCGACAATCCCTGAAGTAGAGGCGGTCAAAAAAATTCTACCCCTTGTTATTAACCGGGTCCGCAGCAACTAGTTGTTATCGAATCACCTGTTAATAACATGTGCCGAGTTTTAATAACTTCGAGTATTCGGGACTCAGGTTTTTCCTTAGAAAGTTATCGGGGCACTTTTAGATGACGTAAGTGCTTGTCACGACCTTGACAGCAAGAGTTGTTTTAATTATTCACACCCCTTAATAATAAGTAGCTTTTAGATAGAAAAAGAATTGTATTAAGCCCGCCATGAATTTTTCCATAGCAAAAGATCAATTGATCCACGGATTGCAGTCGGTTCAGAACGTCGTTAGCACGCGCACCACGTTGCCGATTCTCTCCAACGTGCTGCTGAGGGCTGAGGACAATCGCCTCGAACTTACTGCCACGGATCTCGACGTGACCATCACCTGCTCGGTCGAAGCGAACGTCAAAACGAAAGGATCGACCACGATTCCGGTCAAGAAGTTATTCGGCGTCGTCCGCGAACTCGGCAGTCCTGAAATCGACGTTGAAACGGATGAGAAGAACGCCAGCAGCATCCGAGCGGGAGCATCGTTTTACAAAATTAACGGCCTGAGCGGCGACGAATTTCCACCAGTGCAGAAGTTTAAGGAATCCAAGAAAGTGGTCCTCCCGCAGGAAAAAGTTAAAAGCATGCTGAAGAAGACGTCGTTCGCCATCTCGACCGACGAATCTCGTTACGTGCTGAATGGAATTTTCATCATCCTTAAAGAACATAAAATGACGATGGTCGCCACCGACGGCCGACGGCTCGCGATGGTCGATGAAGAAGTCGATATTGCCGAGAGCAGCCAGGGGGAATTCATCGTGCCGACGAAAGCGGTCAACGAATTGAACCGGTTGTTGCAGGACAAAGGCGAAGTGGAAATCAAATTTACCGAAAACCAGGTTGCCTTCACGTTGAAGGACGAAAAGGGTTTTTCGATCCTGATCATTTCGAAACTCGTCGAAGGGAATTATCCGAATTATCGACAGGTTATTCCCGCCGAGACGAAGGAGCGGATTTCACTCGTGCGCGAAGAATTTTTGCAGGCGGTTAAACGAGCGGAATTAATGACGAGCGACAAGTCGAATTCGGTAAAACTGCACTTCACGAAAAATAATTTGGCGATCACCGCGAATTCGCCCGAAGTGGGTGAAGCGCGCGAAACGTTGGCGATAAATTACAAAGGCAAAGACATCGCCATTGCTTTCAATCCGGCGTATGTGATCGAGCCGTTGAATGCGCTGAATACGGAAGAAGTTTTCATCGAATTGATCGACGAGCTCAGCCCGGGCGTGTTGAAAATCAACGGGCCGTTTCTCTACGTTGTCATGCCGATGCGCCTCAGCTAAGGCTAATTCAATCATCAAAAAGAGCGCTTAACCGCGCTCTTTTTTTTGTGAATGACGCGTGAATAAGTTTAACAACTTAACCGTGAGGTTTTCCTCTAAGCACCTAGACTCACGCCATGAATTACTTGCGCCTGCTCGATGCCGCCATCGGCCATCTGGAAGATTTGAAGAGCCAGGGCAAAACTTACCTCAACATCGCGCCCGAAACGCTGCTGGCCCTCCAGCAGCCGATTCGGGTTAAAGTTCAGGTGGCGTCGTGGGAAATAAAGGCCGAGGAGCCGCTGACCACAGCGACGTTAACTCAGCAGCGGGAAAAAACGCTGGCGGCTCGTCCTCAGACCCAGCCAGATTCGCCACATAACGGAAGCAGGAAGAAAACCGCAATAGCTGAGCTGATGGAACGAGCGGCGGTTTGCCTGAAATGTCCGAATCTCGCCAGCTCGCGAAAGAATGTGGTGTTCGGGATGGGCGATATAGAGTCACCTTTGATGTTCGTAGGTGAGGCCCCGGGTGCCGACGAAGATGCGCAAGGCGAACCGTTCGTTGGCAAAGCAGGCGAACTTTTGACCCGAATCATCAAAACGATGGGATTCGACCGCAACAGCGTTTACATCGCGAACGTTTTGAAATGCCGCCCGGACACGCCCGGACAGACCGCAGGGAATCGCAAGCCCACCACGGACGAAATGAAAACCTGTCTCCCTTATTTGCTCGAGCAAATTGATCTGATCAAACCGAGAGTCATCGTCGCGCTGGGCGCGACGGCGGTGGAGGGTTTGTTCGGAAAACCGATGCCGATAACGAAGCTTCGCGGCAATTGGCAGACGTTCCGAAACACGCCTGTGATGCCGACCTTTCATCCGGCCTACCTGTTGCGTAATCAAGCCCTCAGCGAAAAACGGAAAGTCTGGGAAGACATGCTGCAGGTTTTGGAAAAGCTGGGCGCACCGATTTCAGAAAAGCAAAAGGGCTTTTTCCAGCAATCTTAAAAGGTCGTTTTCCCTTTCGCACCCGTTAGCCACCTGTTACAAACCGCGCATGGCAGCAAAGCTAACGATTGGTTTCCTCGGCGCTGGTAAAATGGCGACCGCTCTCGCAAAAGGTTTTATTCAAGCCGGTCTGACCACGCCGAAACACATCATCGCCAGCGATCCAGTCGAAGGAGCGCGTAAATATTTTGCCGATGAAACCGGTGCAAAAACGACTCAGTCGAACGAAGAAGTGATGCGATTCTCCAAGGTTCTCGTGCTCGCAGTGAAGCCGGGAAACGTCGCGGAATTGCTCCAGGAAATTGGCGGAAACTTCACGGAAAAACATTTGCTTGTCTCCATCGCGGCCGGTGTGCCACTCGCGAAACTCGAAACAGGTTTGGGCAAACAGGCCCGCGTTATTCGGGTGATGCCCAACACCCCCGCGCTCGTCGGTTCCTCTGCAACTGCCTTTGCCATGGGAAAAGCAGCCAGCGCGGAGGACGCGGTTCTAGCGCAAAAGCTATTCTCCGCTGTCGGTATCGCGTTCCAGTTGAAAGAAGCCTTACTCGACGCGGTGACGGGATTAAGCGGCAGCGGACCGGCTTACATTTATCTGATGATCGAGGCGCTGAGCGACGGCGGCGTGGCGTCAGGATTGCCACGTGATGTTGCAACAAAGCTGGCCGCGCAAACGGTTTTAGGCAGCGCGCAAATGGTTTTGCAAACCGGCCAACATCCCGGCGTTTTGAAAGACATGGTGACAAGTCCTGGCGGCACCACGATTGAAGGTCTGCACGAATTGGAAAAAGGAAAAGTGCGCGGCAGCATCATGAACGCGGTTCGCGCAGCGACGGAAAAGTCCAAAAAGCTCGGTCAAGGTTAACATGGCTCTACCCCCGCCATCCGAGAAGCAGTCGCGAGTGATTTGGTTTTCCCTCACGGCGCTCGCTGTCGTAACGGTGATCGGTCTTGGCGGACTGATCGCGTGGGGTTTCGGCTGGCTGGCGAACAAATTGGCTTCAGTCATTTTCCCGTTGGCAATGGCCGGCGTTTTCGCTTATTTGCTCGATCCGGTAGTGGATTTTTTGGAGCACCGCAAAGTTCCGCGAACGCGAGCCATCCTGCTGGTTTTCTTCGCCGCGATCATGGTAATTGTAATTTTGCTGTCGACGGTGGTGCCGCAGTTGATTGTCGAAATCAAAAGTCTGGTGCAACAAACGCCCGAATATGCCGAGCGGTTGCGCCTTTACGTGACGGATAAACTGACAAACTGGCTGACAGCCGCCGCTCCAATCGTGAGTGGATGGTTCCTCGTGCAACTGCAACGCGCGGCGTCGTGGGTAGGATTCCTGATCGGGCTGGCGCTGGTGCCGGTTTATCTTTTCTATTTTCTCCAGGAGAAATCCGGCATCCAGCGTAACTGGACCGATTATCTGCCGCTCAACGAATCGAAAGTGAAACAGGAAGCCATATTTGTCCTCACCTCCATCAACGATGCGCTGATTGTTTTCTTCCGCGGACAAGTCCTGGTCGCGCTTTGCACCGGCACGATGTTGACCATCGCCTTCTCCATTCTTGGATTGAACTACGCCATCCTGCTCGGAGCAGTGGCGGCGATCCTTGGCATCATGCCTTACATCGGTTCGATCACCTGCCTGGTGATGGCGCTCATTTTATCCGCAGTGCAATTTGGAGATTGGCTTCATCCGCTACTCGTCCTCGCCATTTTTGGTGTCGTGCAGCTGATTGAAGGATTCGTTATTTCGCCCAAAATCATCGGCGACCGCGTAGGGCTGCATCCGCTCACGATCATCGTGGCCGTGCTGGTGGGAACGACTTTGATGGGCGGGATTCTCGGCGGCGTGCTGGCGATTCCGCTGACGGCGGCGTTGCGGACTCTGATGTTTCGCTACGTCTGGAAGAAACCCTCTGACTCAACGAATTAACAGCTGGCGGACATCCACCGCATCCATCCCAGCGGCACGAATGGCCTGCATTCCTAAGTCGGTATCCTCATAGGCGCGGCAGAATTGCGGCGGCACTCCGATGAGGCGCGCGGCTTCCAAGAAAATATCAGGCGCAGGTTTCTGATTCTCCACCATCTCGCTCGTGACAACGGCGTCGAACAGGTGACGAATTTTTAAATGCTCGAGCACTTGGCAAACAATGATTTGCGTGCCGCCAGACGCCACGGCCATCGGGATTTTGCCGTGATTAGCCCGTGCTACCTCGACAACGGCGTGAATCGGCTCTACCTCGGCCATCAGTGGCAAATAAGCATTTTCCTTTTCGTGTGAGACGGCGACGTGATCTATGGAAACGCCTTGCTCCTCACTGAGCATCTTTAAAATGTCGCGAGAAGGAACACCGCCGAGCGCGTAAAAACGATCTTCGGGGAAGTGGAGTTTGTGTCGTTGGGCAATGACCTGCCACGCGCGCCAGTGCAAGGGCATGGTGTCAGCCAGTGTCCCGTCGCAATCAAAAACGATTCCTTTGATTTCCATATTTCTAAAATTTACCCGTTTAATTTTTCAAAGCGGCGAGTTTCTCATTGAGATCGTTCGCCATGAGCGGCTCAATGATACAATCGATGTCACCTTCAATAAAGGTCGGCAAATTATAAAGCGTCATCTCGATGCGGTGATCGGTCACGCGATTCTGCGGGAAATTATAGGTTCGGATCCGCTCGCTGCGTTCGCCCGTCCCAACTTGTTCCTTGCGATGCGCGGCGTACTTCGCGTTTTCTTCCGCGATTTTTCTCTCCAGCAATCGCGAGCGCAGGACGGTCATCGCCTGGATTTTATTCTTCTGCTGGGAACGTTGATCTGCGCAGCGCACAATGGTTCCGCTGGGCTTGTGGATGATCTGCACCGCGGAATCGGTTGTATTGACGCCTTGACCGCCTTTACCCGACGCCCGGCAGACGTTGATTTCCAATTCCTCCGGTTTGATCTCCAGATCGACTTCTTGTGCCTCGGGCAAAACGGCTACAGTGCAGGTGCTCGTATGAATACGCCCCTGCGCTTCGGTCGCCGGAACGCGCTGCACGCGATGGACGCCGCTCTCGTATTTCATTCGCTTAAAAATATTTTCGCCGGTCACGTGGAAAATGATCTCCTTGAACCCGCCCAGATCTGATGGGCTGCTGTCCATCGTCTCCACTTTCCAGCCCTGGGTTTCAGCGTAACGGGTGTACATCCGGTAGAGGTCTGCTGAAAACAACGCCGATTCCGACCCGCCCGCACCAGCGCGAATTTCTATGATGGTGTTGCGCGAATCCGAAGGATCGTTCGGCACAATTCCTTTGTAAACTTCGAGGGCCAAACGTTTTTCATCGGCTTCCAGGCGCGCGACTTCTTCTTTAGCCATCGCGTATAGTTCGGAGTCAGAGGTCTCGCTGGAAAGCAGGTCTCGGTTTTCCTCAAGGTCAGCCACGGTTTTCAAATAGGCTTTTCCTTGCGCCACCAGTTCGCGCAAACCAGCGTATTCTCGCGCCATGTCTTGAGCGCGCTGCGGGTTTTCAAAAACTTTCGGGTCGCTTAATGCGGCTTCAATTTCCGCAAAGCGGTGGGAAAATTTTTCGATGTGCGGGCGTAAATCCATGCGAATTAACGAAGATCTTTAAAGCTTTGGCAGAACGGAAAATTCAACTACGGGCTGCTGGTCGGGAAAAAAACAACCGCCCGCCAGAGAGAAATCTCGAGCGGGCGGTTTGGGGGAAAAGCAGCTATTTCTTCTTTTTCTTCGTCGCGGCGGCGGCCTGAGCAGCAGCTGTCTTGGCCATGCGTTGTTGGAATTTATCCACGCGGCCAGCGGTATCGACAAATTTTTGGGTGCCTGTGTAAAACGGGTGGCAGGCGTTGCAAATCCCGATGATCACAGTCGGTTTGATCGAGCGGGTCTTGATCACGTTGCCGCAGGCGCAGCGAATTTCGGACTCCAAATATTTCGGATGAGTATCAGCTTTCATAACAAAGAGGCGAGAACGTATCAGCGATAACGGTTTTGACAAGCGCTATTTTGAGAATCCAGCCGGGCAAAAATGGCTATTCTGTCGGCGCCGGAATGAAAATCTTCTGCCCGATTTTCAAACGGTTCCAGTCCACCGTCGGGTTTGCGGCCATGACCTGTTTCTGCGTGATCGTCTTCATCCCCTTTTCTTTAAAAGCCGCATTATAGTCGCTGACGATCAAGCTGAGCGATTGTCCGGATTTGACGACGTGCGGGTAACCTTTGTCTGAAACGGGTGGTGCGTCTGGCGTGACAACCGTCTTCGGAGGAGCCGACCGGCTTGAGGGAGGCGGGACGCTGAGGGATTTGGCTACTTTGGCTATCTCCTCCAAAATCTTCTGTTTATCGGAGGCGCGGTTCTTATCTACTTCCTGGATGGCGTCGGCGAGTTTTTTCAAGTTCTCACTCGTATTGTTGTTGGCGCTGCGAGCCTGTTCCATGCTGACCTTTTGCAATTCGGACTCAAGGGCGGAAACTTTTTTCTGAAGGGCCAGATTCGCGGCGTGCAAACTTTCGACATCGGCGCTCATACGCTTGTAACGCTCTTCCGCCTCTTGTTTTTCGGCAATGCCTGCGGCGCTGGTCGCATCCTGACCGAAGAGCGGGTTCTGGAAAAGGACGGCGGCTAAAAGGAGAAAAACAAAAAGCTGTTTCATGTGCTGAAAATAGGAGCACTGGATTTTTTCTTCAAGATTCGAGTGAGTGAAATGAGTGAAAATGAGCACTTTTAACTTTTGCAGGGAAGTGGTGGCGCATAGCTTTTTCGCGTGACGGTCCTGGAAGTCATCCAACGCAGCGCCGAGTTCCTGGCCAAAAAGGGAGTAGAGTCGCCGAGATTACAAATCGAGCTGCTGCTGGCGCATTTGCTCAAGATTCAGCGCATGCAGCTCTATCTGAATTTTGAGCGGGTGCTGACAGAAGCCGAGTTGGAAAAACTCCGGGAACTGGTCAAACGCCGGGCGCAACGGGAACCGCTTCAACACATCGTCGGCAGCACCAATTTTTGCGGGCTGGAATTCCTGGTGAATCGCCAGGTGCTGATACCGCGTCCGGAAACCGAATTGCTCGCGGAGCGAGCCTGGAAATTTTTGCATGATCGGGGTGAAGTAAACGCAAATCCGTCCGCTCTCGATTTCGGATCGGGCAGCGGCTGCCTAGCCATAACCTTGGCCGTGAAATGTCCCGCGGCGAAGGTTTATGCCTTGGATATTTCCGCTGAAGCTCTGGCCGTCGCCCGAGAAAACGCCGCAAAAAATAAAGTTCT
The DNA here is from genome assembly GCA_947478865.1 of Verrucomicrobiales bacterium. Taxonomy (GTDB): domain Bacteria; phylum Verrucomicrobiota; class Verrucomicrobiia; order Limisphaerales; family CANJXF01; genus CANJXF01. The sequence goes on from CANJXF010000005.1 coordinate 67,409, forward strand.
GGAGCGAATCGAGTTTCACCACGGCAACGGTTTCAGTGTCCTGAGTGCCGGCGGTAAATTCGATTTGATCGTTTCTAATCCGCCCTATATCGCCACCGACGAAATCGCGACACTGGAAGCTGAGGTGCGAGATTATGACCCGAAACTGGCGCTCGATGGCGGAGCGGATGGCTTGGGATTCTATCGCATTCTTGCCCAAGAGGCGGCGGGCTACCTCGCGGCGAGCGGGAAAATCATGCTGGAATTCGGTGAAGGACAGGCGGATTTGATCAAAGAAATTTTTCAAAAGCAAAAGTGGATTGTAGAAGCGGTGGAGCCTGATTACTCTCAACGCCTCAGATTTTTAATTGCGCGGCGCGCGTGAGCCGCAACTGGAAGAAAACAATTTAATGGACAGTTTACTCATCAAAGGCGGCGTTCCGTTGAACGGCGATGTTACGATCAGCGGCGCAAAAAATGCCGTCCTACCCATCATGGCGGCGACGCTTTTGACGGCGGAACGGTGTGTGATCCGGAGGGTTCCGGATCTTAGCGACGTCAAATTCATGGCGCAAATTCTCACCTCGCTGGGTGCCGAAGTGAAACTGGAGGGCGACACATTCACGGTCTGCGCGGCGAAAATCAATCCGGTGGGCGATTACGATTTGATCCGAAAAATGCGCGGCTCGATTTGCATCATGGGCCCGCTGCTGGGGCGGTTGCGCAAGGCGACGGTTTCCTTGCCCGGCGGTTGCGTGATTGGAGCGCGCCCGATTGATTTGCATCTTAAAGGATTTCAGGCGCTCGGAGCGAAAATTAAAATTGAAGCTGGATACGTTCACGCCACCGCGCCGAAGTTGAAGGGTGGGGATTTATTTCTCGGCGGCCGCGCCGGTCCAACCGTATTGGGCACGGCCAACATCATGATGGCGGCGTCGCTCGCCGAAGGGGTGACGATCATCGAAAGCGCCGCATGCGAGCCGGAAGTGGTGGACGTTGCTAATTTTCTCAATGCGATGGGCGCCAAGATCGTCGGCGCAGGCAGCCCGACCGTGACGATTACCGGCGTGAAGAAACTGCACGGCGCGGAGCACGAAGTCATTCCCGATCGTATTGAGGCCGCAACTTTCGCGATCGCGGCCGCTGCGACGAATGGCGAAGTGACCATTCATGGAGCGCGCGCCGATCATCTTCACGCAGTGCTGGATAAGCTGCGCGAAGCTGGAGTGAAGATCGAGCGCAATGGGGCTTCGATCAAAGTGAAGCGCAACGGCAAGTTGAAACCAGTTGATATTACTACGCTGCCTTACTCCGGTTTTCCGACCGATGTGCAAGCGCAAATGATGGTGCTCATGGCGCTGACCCCGGGCATCAGCATTATCACCGAACGAATTTTTGAATCGCGCTTCATGCACGTGAGCGAGTTGGCGCGGCTTGGCGCCGACATCGCCATTGAAGGTCCCAGCGCCATCATCAAGGGGGGCAAGCCATTGAGTGGGGCACCGGTCATGGCTAGTGATTTACGTGCGTCAGCGGCGCTGGTCATAGCCGGTCTGGCGGCACGCGGCAAAACTCAGGTAAACCGCGTCTATCATTTGGATCGCGGCTACGAGAAAATTGACGCAAAATTGCGCAAGCTCGGGGCGCGCATTGAACGAGTTCAGGAAACATGAAAGTAATAATCGCAATCGTAATCGTCGTTGGCGTCTGCATGGGGGTTTGGGAGATTTACACCTACTGGGAAGACGTCCAGCAGAAGAAACACGAAAAGGTCAAAGCCATCGAAGCTCAAGCCGACGCCGACCGCCAGTTGCCCGGGCTCGCCGCGAGTCTGGAAGGGCCGCTCGAAGCCGCACGCCGGCAGGGCGCCACTGGGCTGCGCCAGTTTTTGATCCGATACGGCCACACCATCAAAGATCCGCGTCTGGCTTCCATTGAATTGGATTTCGTTGTTCTCGTGGCCCGAGAAAACCCGGCAGAGGCGAAAACGGTTTTTGCGCGCGTCGAACAGCGAATTAATTCAGCTTCGCCGGTTTACAAGCGAGTGGAGCAGCTCGAAAAGACTTACAAGTGAGCGATCGCGAGCGAATCTTTCTGCTGGAGCTTTGGGACGTGAAGTTTTAATCTTCGATCACGACCAAAAATTAATCCCAAAAAATTATGGACCTGATTTTCAAATGTCCCCATTGCGAACAGGAACTCGCGGTCAATCCGTCGGGCGCTGGCTCACAGATCGAATGCCCGACGTGTAATCAAACCATCACCATCCCGCAGCCGGAGCCTCAGAGCATCCGTTCGCTTAACCCGATTGCCTCATCCGCAGCGGCGAAAGAAGTGAAACATTTTAACGTCCCCGTCCGCACTGCGCCCACGGAAGTGCTCGTCAAGAACCCGGTCCGTACTCTCGATGTGCCAACCAAAGATGGCGAAAAGAAACTCCGCGTCCGAACGATCAAGCGAACGGAATGTCTCGAGGTCGGCCACGATCGGTTTGATGAAACGGTTTCCGATTTGTTGGGAAAGATTGGCCTGGACAACGTCGTGAGCGTGACGCCGATTACCTACAGCCATTTCGATTTGAACTCGCGCCAAAACATGACCGATTACGGCGTGCTGGTGGTTTACAAAGGCTGAGGGCCGTTTTGTTGGTGCAAAAGGCTGCTCGCCTTGACTTGAGTTTTGCCCTTCGTTACGGTGGCGAGCATGAATCGTTGGTCTGTCCGCGCCATCTTATTGATCGTTTGTTTAGTTGCTTTTCCGTTTCGTTCTCCTGCTCCGTTGATCTTCAATAACAAAGAGGGATGGACTTATGAAACCCCCGGTTCGACCGAGGGAAAATGGCAGCGGGAGCGGGCCAAGGATCAACTCGAAGTCGCTCAAACTGCGCTCGATCATAATAATCCCAGTCTGGCGTTGAAAGCAGCCCGGCGCACCGTGAAAGTCTGGCCGCTCTCCGATTACGCCCCGCAAGCTCAGTATCTCATTGGCCGTTGCTACGAAGCCAAAAAGAATGACGAAAAGGCGTTCAAGGCTTATCAGCAGGTCTTGGAGAAATATCCAAAAATTCCTAATTACCAGGAAATTTCAAAGCGGCAGTTCGAGATCGCCTCGCGCTTTCTTAACGGGCAAAGTTTCAAGATTTTCGGCTACATCCCATTCCTGCCCTCCATGGAAAAGACCGCTGACATGTATGCAAAAATCGTCCGAAATGGGCCTTACAGCGAGCTGGCTCCGCAGGCCCAGATGAACATCGGGGCGGCGCGCGAAAAACAATCGGAATACCCGCTGGCCGTCAAAGCGTATGAGCAGGCGGCGGATCGCTACAACGACCGCAAAGACATCGCCGCAGAAGCGCTCTACAAAGCTGGAATGGCTTCCAACCGGCAGGCGAAAACCTCTGAATACGATCAAAGCGTGGCCGCCTCCGCGATCGGGACGTTCACCGATTTTATGGCGCTCTTTCCCAATGACCCGCGAACCGCCGAGGCACAAAAACTGATCTCCTCCTTGAAATCCGAGCAGGCGCGCGGCAGTTACCAGACCGCGAAGTTTTACGAAAAGAACAAGAAATGGGATGGCGCCTTGATCTATTACAACGAAGTTTTGCTCAAAGATCCCGAATCCCAAATCGCGATCGCCGCGCGCGAACGAATCGATTTGCTTAAAAAGCGAGTCGGCCAAAACTAAATGCGATTCTGTGCTTCATTCAGCCTTTTTGCTGCGGTCCTTTTGACGGGCTGCGCCGGATATCGACTCGGCCCTACCAACGGTCTGAGAGCGGGAGAGAAATCGGTGCAGGTAAACCCGTTTGTTAATTCAACTCTCGAACCGCGCTTGAGCGAACCGATCACGTTGGAGGTGCGCAAACGCCTGCAGCAGGATGGGACGTATAGACTGGCCTCACACGATGATGGCGACCTCATTGTGAGTGGCGTCATTACGCGCTTCGTCCGAAGTCCGCTCTCGTTTCAACCGAACGACGTCCTGACCGTCCGCGATTATAATCTGACCATTTCCGCGCAGATCGTAGCCGTCGAGCGCAGCACTGGGAAAACGAACGTGAACCGGATCGTGCGCGGTCGCACCACGGTGCGTGTCGGCAATGATTTGGGAAGCGCGGAACGTCAGGCCATCCCGCTCGTGGCCGCCGACCTGGGTAGAAACGCCGCTGCCGCCATCGCCGACGGGACCTGGTAATTCTTCATGCGATCTGCAACGAAGTCCGACGCCCTTTCCCACGCTCAAGAGCCTCAGTCTTAACGGTTAATTTTTCTACTGGTCAATCAAACCAAATTCAGTGGTGACAATCTGCTCGATCACAACCCATTCTTTGCGCCTTTGATGAAGCGACAATTTTTTATTCTCATCCTTTCAGCCTGCACAGCATGGGCCGGCGATTGGCCGCAATGGCTGGGCCCGACGCGCAACAATCGCGTGGCTGCCGACGAAAAAAACTTGGACAAACTGCCAGCGGATTTAAAGCCCGTTTGGAAAATCAGCGCGGGCGGCGGGTTCTCTTCGCCCGTTGTTTCGAGCAACAGACTTTTTTACTTCGACGAAAACGGCCAAAAAGAAGTCGTTCACGGAATCGACGCGAGCACAGGAAAGGAACTTTGGCAGGCGCCCATCGCGGAACGCTATGCCGACGAGTGGGGAGCGGGACCGCGCAGCACGCCATTCGTCGATGGAGATCGCGTTTATGTCCAATCCTGCAATGGCGAATTCCGCTGCTTGAACGTGGCCGATGGCAAGGTGATCTGGGGCACCAGTTTCGAAAAAGACTTCGGCGTGAAATTCCTCGGCAGCAAAGCCGCGGAAGGAACCGCCTCCCGCCGAGGACACAACGGCTCCGGCATGGTGGACGGCGATGCGGTGGTATTACCGGTCGGCAGCATCAATGGCGCAACCTTGGTTTGCTTCGACAAACTCAGCGGCAAAATTATTTGGAAATCCGGCACGGATGAGACGGCTTATTCATCCCTCCAGATCGCGACCGTCGGCGGAGTAAGACAGGTGATCGTTCTCGCCGCTGATGCATTGGTGAGTGTTGATCGCGCCAACGGCCAACCACTCTGGCGCATTCCATTGACGACTTACGCCAAGCGTCATGCGGCGACGCCAGTGATTTCTGGCGATAATATTTTTGTGAACTCCCACACCTTTGGATTGCTTAGCCTTTTGATCACCAGGGAGGGAGCGGGGTGGAAAACCGCCACGCGTTGGGAAAATAAAAACTTAATGATTAACCTCTCCACGCCCGTGATCGAGGGCAATTCCCTCTACAGCCAGGGCCCCGGAAAGGATTTTATCTGTGCCGACACGAAGAGCGGCGAATTGAAATGGAGCCAGCCGGGCTTTGGAAAAATCAATGCCTCCACCATCGTCGTTGGCGGCAAATTGCTTTTTGTGACGGACACCGGCGAATTGGTTTTGATCGCGGCAAGCGCCGAGAAATATACGGAACTCGGCCGGGCTCAGGTTTGCGGAAAAACGTGGAACTTCCCGGCTTATGCGAACGGCAAGATCTACCTACGCGATAGCCGTGAATTGATCTGCTACGACTTGAGCAAGGGTTAGTCTGATTATTTCCCGAAAACTTAGGCCCTCAGGAAGACCAACCGGCGGGATTAATTGATAATTGATTTGGGTTCCTTGCCAGATGTCACCACAGGAAAGATTTTTGTTCCGCCACTAATTTCGTGCCGTCCCAAAGAGTGGCGCGCCAGCCAACGAGATTGCCAATTTTTTTGTAATCAGCACCGCGTAGGTCCAGAAAAGACCAATGGCTGAACCAGCCTGTTTTCTTCACGGATATTTCTATGGTCGTCGAATTCAACTCGGTGCTATTCGATCCCCTTAACTCGATTCGCAGAACCAGCGGCTGGCCGCGAGGCGCGTTCCAGAGGACGGCAAAGCGCAGCCCGTCGCATTGGTCTGAATGGGTGCGCAAGAAATGTTGGTAAGCGTCGCGTTCGTAGAGACTCGGCAACAGAGAGGTGCGCCCCGCCGTATCAATCAATTGCGGCAAAACCTTTTTAATTGAACTACTCGCGGCGAAGGTCGAGTTGTTCAGCGCAAAGGCGAACGCCAGAATCACAGCAAACTTGATGAGTCGCATGGCAGAAAATTTAACAACTCGGGGTTGAAACAAGAAGGGCAAAACTCAATTGCCGCATTTTTGGCCGAAAGAATTTATTGGCCCGGCTTCTCCAGAGCGGGTGCGGCCGGTTCTTTCTCGGGCGAAATAATTTTCTTCAACGGCTTCATAATCGAGTGAAAGGGCCGCAACGGAACCATCAGGAAACTCGGAATGTAAACCGGCTCGCTGACGGGATGGCTCAAATTGCCGGTCACGCGCCAGGCGAGGATCTTGCTGATCGGAGTCAGCGCCAGGCTGACCAGCGGGCCGATCACCCAGGTATCGTGCAGCAGTTCCGCCTCGACCCGTGCCTCGACCCGCTGTTGAAAATCAATGCCGCCGCGATATTGCATTCGAACCATCGGCGCCCGGATTTCCAAATCGTCGGAATAAACGATTCCGTTGCTGACGAGAAACTTTGCCGAAGCTTCCCGAGCCCGGCTGTTCCCGGCGCCGGGAACAACTGCGTTGAGCAGCGGCGAGAAAATTCCAAAAATCGGAACATCCCAGATCAGTCCGTCGCGGAGATTTATTTTGCCTGTTCCCAGCAGGCTGTCCCAGTTGCGGGTATTCCCGGACTCAAGCGTGAACTGTCCATGCACCAGGCCTTCCAGCCGGTTGGTTGAGCCTTTCATGCTATGCACCACGCTGCGCAGATCGATGTCTCCCGCCGCGAGGTCGAATTTAAAATCTGCGCCGTTCGTGGGCGAAAATTCGAAGTAGCTCCAACCGGCAATGTTTCCACCGTGATAGGCGCTCGCCTGGATGTTGGTCAGGAGCAATGTGTTCCCGACCCAATCCACGTGGCTCTTGATGCGATCCGCATTGAAAAATTTCCATTCGAACGCCGTTCCTTCCACGATGAAATGCAGGTCGGTGTCCTCCTTCTGGCCGATGCTCATGCTGCCGTTGAGCCGGACGGCGGGGGACTCGGCAAATTGATACGGCTCAATGGCGGCGGCGACTTTGCTGCCGATCAAACGAGTGACGAGATAGGGATCCACCGTGCTATAAACGTTGTTGAACTGAAGATTCTTAGTCGGCAAATCCAGCGAGACGCTATCGGCAGTAAGAAACTTTTGCCCTTGCTCGAGGCGCGCTTCGGAGACGGTCAGTCGTTCATTCGTGAACAGCACCGAGCAGGTAAGTTTGTCCACGACATTGCTTCGATACGAGAAACCGCGCGCCAGAAAATCGCAATGCCCGGAAGCTTCGGTCAAGTTGCGCCAGAGCCCGGACAGCTCGCCCTTGATGTGGGGTTGCTCCGTGAATTTGAAATCATTGAAAATATTCAGCTGCTTTTCCGCGAGCAAAGGACGAATCGCCGCGGGATCCAATTCGCTCGAAAAGCGCCAGTGAAACGTTTTCGCCAGATCGTTGGCGACGAGGCTCAAGTCCGCGCCACCTTCGGGACGATCCAAGCGCAGCAGCGGCAGCGTCCAGATGCGGTTGGTGTAGAAAAATTCGGTGCTGGCAGATTTGGCGGTGACTTTTCGAAATGCGCTGGAGCCGACCGAAGCTTTCCCTTGCAAGACAAGTGATGGCAAAACTTCCTCGTGCCAGTTCGGCGTGGCGTTCGTCCAGACCGGCAAAATAACACTCAACTCACCGGCAACCTGGGGCGGCTTCTCCCATGAGAATTGGCTGAGCCACTCCTGGCCAAAAGGGGTAAGCAGCGGAGAGATTTTCAGAACGTCAAAATTGGAGGAGCCTTGAAGACGGGCGGCCCGCGTGGCCACGTTCACCAGGCCGCTCATTTTCATTTCGCCATCATAAAGCTCCGCCTCCAATCGCGAGACCGTCAGGTCGGGGGCTCGCCAGGTGCCGGCGCACACGGCCTTGGCGATTTGCAGCTTGGGACTGAGAATGTCGGATAACTGCGCGTCCCAGTTCAGAAGAAATGGCTCGGCCTTGCGCCAGGCGGCCCAGGTTGCGTCACCGATTTTCTCCGCGGAATTGGTGGAGCCGGAAAAGGAAATTACCCCCGAACGGGCGCTGCCCCATTTGATAAAACCTTGGCTGAACGAGGCTTTCCCCGTGGCGGCGGTGGGAAGAAAATTAGTCCATGCTTGCGCAGTATGGGCGGCAAAAAATAGATCTGCGGCCCGAACGAGTTCCGGACCGTTCGGTTGTTTGGCTGAAATGGTTTTCCCCAGAAGCCTCAAGTCGGTTTCGAATAGGCCGGTGTTTGTGGAAATAGAGGAAAGCCGGGCGGAGCAGTTCAAATTAGACCCGCTGCCCCACGGCGTATCAGCTGCCAGGAGCTTGAGTTGCACAAAATTATTTTCGGATGGCTTGGTTAAATCGCGCAGCTGAACGGTCAATTGCAGGTTTGCTCCTTTACCCCAGGGCGTTTCCACGCGAGGAACGGTAAAGTGAATGTCGCCCGTGAAACGAAAAGGATCGGCCGCATCGCCGCTCACAAACAGGCGCAATTCGGGCGTGCCCCGGAAATGAATTTTCTCGATGGCATCCGCAAACCCGCCAAGGTCGGCAGCGGGCCGGCCGGTTTTGGAGGCGTGAAAAATTTTCCACGCGCGCGCGGTCGAGAGATTAGTCACCGAACATGCCAGTGTGATTTGTGCACCCGCAAATTGCGCCGTGAATTCGCGCACCTCGATTTGCTCAGCGGAATCAAAATGGATTTGGGTGGTAATATTACTGAGCGAAAGCGCGCGGTTGGTCGAGATCGGCCAGGTTAAATCGGCCTGTTTCACGCCGACGGAATTAAGCTTCAGCCGTGAATTGCCTAGAGAACGGATGTCGATATCCAGCTCGGTTTCCAGCGCTGAGAATCTGGGCCGCAAAGGATTTTTGAGAAACGTAAATGTCGGCTGGTCCATGACGATTCCGCGATACCAGCGCATGCGCATGCGTGTGAAATCCACCTGCACCCCTTCCGCGCGCAACCGGGCCACCAGCGGCTCTTTCAGAAAATCAGGAATGCCAACCAGGTTTAGATAAAGACCGGAGAGAAGTGCGGCGAGGATCACCAACAGCACAGAAATCCGAAACCAGCGAAACATCCGGCGCACGAGCGATTGATGTTTTTTTTGTTTCGCCATGTCACTTTTGCGGAATCGTCAAACTATCCTGCACCTCGAAAAAGAGCGGCCAGGGAAATTCAAAAATGGTTCTCGCTCCGTTGAGTTGAAATGCCGCGTAACGCGTTTGAAAGGGGGTGAACTCACCCAGCTCGATGGTGTAGTTGAGCGTTTCGCCGCCGCGCTTCAGCTCGATGGTGATCCGGTGGTCGGCGCCTTTGATGCCGAAGCGCTCGGGTTTTTTTTCATCGGGAGAAACCCAGAACGCCGCCTTCAGCATGCCCAGGCGGATCAAGGCTTCTTCAAAGGAAAATGGATTCATGATGCCTTGCGAGCCGGGCGCAAAGGTCCAATCGCCCGAGCGATTGCGAATGAATTTGCGATCCTTGCCCTTCTGATGAATGGACATGCTGACCACCTCGTTCGTTGAAAAATTTAAGATGCGGCGCTCTCGAAATTGCCACCAGGTCTGGGGCAAGCGGCGAAATTGTTCCAGCGGGAGCGTATTGACGCGGTCGGCATATTCATCGAGACGGCGAACGAAAATTTTATGGGCCTGGTTGGTTCCAAAAGCCAATTGTGCGATGAACGAACCGGAAGAGGCGCCGTTGGTTTTGAGTCCGTATTCCAACGATGGCGTGACCAATCCGTAAGCCGCAAAGTCGGTCACCACTTCTTTTTCAATCTCGACTTCAGCGCGGCTTAGCAAAGTTAAAACGTCGCTGGCCAATTCTGAATCGACGGGCAGACCCGGTTTGGTCGGAATCGTCCACGAGGCCCCATCGCGCTGGAGAGTGAAGGGCTCGGAGGCGCGCACATCGATTTGTGTGACGGCTGCAGGCGTAAAGTTGGCGAGATGATGATCGACCAAATTGGTGTAGGAGCCTCGCCAGCCGCTCAAAGGTTCCTTGGCGATGCGGAAAATGTGGGTTTGATTTTGCACGCGGGCAAAGGCGACGGTTGGATCGTTGGTGGGGCTTTGGCCGACTTGCAGCACAGTCGGCGGGCTCGTCCCGGCGCTGAGCTGTATTTCCATTTCCGGCGTGTGCAGGCCAAAGGCATCGAGATCCGCAGCGGAATCGTCCGTTTCAAAAGCGGCCACTTGCAACGAAAGGGTTTGGTTAAGCAATTCCTGGACTTTGGCATTGTCCGCGCGGGCCTGATGCGGCGTCGTCATGCGCCAGGAGTCATTCGTGTTCTGCAAAGTGAAACCGATATTGCCGGAACGGGCTTTGATTAGATCGATGGCGCCGGGGCGAGGCAGCAACGTTCTATCCCGCCAATCGTTGGCCGAGCGAGGCAGAAATTTCAGGAATGCTGAATCGACGACATAAACGTCGGAGTCGCCCAGAAGCTGCACAAAAACCTGTTCGCCCACCGGGGTATTGGTGCCGACCTGCAAGTTGAGGGTGGCGCCATTGAGCAGGACGGAAATCGAGGCCAGCGGCGCGGTGAAACCAAATTCCTCCTGCGCTTTGGGGCGATTGCGCAATTCTCCCGCGGAAATATGCACCTGCCAATTCAGATCGGCGATCGCGAGCAAAAGGTTTCGGATGGGCGTTTCAGCCGCAGCGTATGGAAACGGTTTGCTTAATGCCCAAACGGAATTGGTCCGGTCGGCGCGGATGGTGGAGGCAGGCCGGCGCACCTCGATTTGATCTGCGCGCGCGGCATCAAAGGCTGGAAATACTTTCGTGCTGCGAGCCTGGTTGAGTTTGCCGCGAAAGGGTTTCTCCACCCAGACGATGAAGGCAAAAAGGACGGCGGCAATTGCCACGTAAGACCATGTCGTTTTTGAATTCATCGCGCGTCACGGGGAACTTAGCTGCGCCGCCGCAGCCAGACTAATCCGCCAATCAGCAAAATGGATCCAGGCATTCCTGCGAGCAAGAGCCATTGCAAGCTCCTGGTTTGCGACGGGGTAAGCACGATTTTGTATTCCTTGATGTATTTTGGACCAATGCCGGCGAGTAACATTTGCGGGCGGTCCACCAGCCAGGTAACGGCAGCATTGGCGAAATAATGATTGGCCTTGGTGTCCAGCAGAGCGTTGTCGAAGCATAACGAATCGCCGAGCGCGAGAATGCGGGTCACGCCGCGTTCAGTGACGTTTTTAATTGAGCCATGCTCCACGGCCACGATCAGAGGGAAGGTGCCTTTCTCCTTCCGCACGCTCGGGACGCCGGAAGGCCCGGCGGTTTTAATCTGGCCAATGGCGTTGGTGCTGGTTGCCGCGAGAATCTCAACCTGGGGCGCGTCTGCCGGCTGTTTGCCGCCCGAGCTTTGCGGAAAAATGGAGCGCGGCGCCGCTAAATAAATCTGCAATTCCTCGGCCACGATCGATTTCATAATCGGGTGAGTCCCTTTCACCTGTGCCGGCACAATGTCGCCACCCGTGGGCGAAAAGCCTTTGTCCTCGATATGGTAGCCGACCACGCCGACGTTCCATTGCGCCAAAACTTTTTCAATGCCGGAAGGGCCGCCCATTTCCGTGTTGTTCAACAGGACAAGCAGGCGGCGGCCTTGTTTCAAATAAGCCTCGATTTTGCCGAGCTCTGCATCATCAAACCGCGCCTTGCTGGGCCCGGCAATAATCATCAAATCGCAATCGGCTGGAACATCGTTCGTGTTCGAAAGAAACAAGCGCTCCCATTCCACGTTGGTTTCGTCCTTGAGAATGGAGGCAAATTTGGCGTAGCCGAGATCTTGATTCGAGTTTTCTGGATTGTGTTCGCCGTGGCCGTAAACGAAATAAGCTTTGGTCTGCCGCGGGTAGGTGACATTGAAAATCGCTGCGGAAAAAAGTAATTCGCCCTTGAATGTGTCGCGGCGAAATGTCCTTTCGCCGCTGCTTAACGCGGCATTGATGTCGTAGTCGTAAAGATCATTGCCAAAAACAACTTTGGAGCGGCCGTTGCATTCGAAAACAATAAAATTGTTGTCTTTAAGCGCAGTCAGTTTGTATTTGGCAATCAGCGCAGCGGCGCGGGCGGGTGCGCGGGTGTAATCCAGGCTTTGAACGGAAATCTTCGGGTTGGCGTAGGTGTATTGCTTGAGCAGGGCCGACGCGAGGCTGTAGATCTCCTCTTCACCTCGTTGATTGAAGAAAAGCGTAACCTCAACTTGATTAGTTAAATTCTGAAGCAACGTTGCGGTTTGGGGAGAAATGTCGAGGCGCGAGGTGGTGCATTGAAAGCGCTTAAAATAGCCCGAGGCCAGGTAGTTGGCCATGGCGATGAGAGCCACCACGGCGGCAACCCCGAGCAGGGTGTTGAACCACATCAGCCAGCGGCGGCCCGAGGAGAAACTGGGTTTGGAAGAATCGTCGCGCATGTTATTTCCAGCGGCGGCTTTCCACGACGCGATAGGTTAAAAAAAGAAAAAGCACAGTGAGGCTGAGATAAAAGACGACGTAGCGCGTATCGATAATGCCGCGGGAGAAATCGCGCATGTGTTCGCGCATGGCAATGTAATTGAGCGCCTGGCTCCACCAGCTTTTGCTGGCGCTGAGCTGTTCGGACAAAAAGCTCAGCAGGAAAAAAGTGATCCCGATCGCGAACCCCACCATCGCCGCGATCATCTGGCTGCGCGTCATCGCCGAGGCAAAACAGCCGAGCGACATGTAGAGGCAACCAATCAGGAAGATTCCAAAATAGGTGCTGGCGATCGTGCCGGGGTCGAGCGCCGTGGCGCCACCGGTGAAACGTTGCACAATCAAAATGCAACCGAGCAACGGCAGCCACATCAGCATATAGAAAATCATTGCGGCAAAGAACTTGGCGAGCACCACTTGGAGATCGCCCACCGGCGCGGTCATCAAGGTTTCGAATGTGCCGGAATATTTTTCCAAGGCGAAGAGCCGCATCGTGATTACCGGCGCGGAAAGGAGAAGGATCAGCCAGAAAAAGGCGGTCACATAAAATACTTCAGTGACGGGCATCGGGGTGGATTCGCCCTGAAGATTGTTCAGAAGAATGACGAAGCTGAGCCCCATTTGAAATACGGCCACCGCGATGATCACGTAGCCGGTCATGGAGACAAAGAAGCTCGCCAATTCGCGGCGGGTCAAGGTCAGGAAGGCTTGCATTAAAGGGATTCCTCCTCGTGCTCAGCGCGAGTCACCCGCATGTAAATATCTTCCAGCGACTGGCGGCTGCGAGAGAGTTCCCGGAGGGTCCAACCGCGCTGTGTGATCGCGGAGAAAATCTGCGGGCGCACATCTGCTCCTTCGGAGGGCGTCAGGGCGCAACGGAAAAAATCACCATCGGTCGGCGCGATGTCGAAGTGCTTGATCTCCGCCATTTCTTCCCAGCAGGTGCGCAACGCTTCGATCGGCGCCAGGATTTCGGTGATAATCTGGCCGTCGTTCATCGTCTTCTGCAAATTCTCCGATGTTTCGGACAGCAGAACTTTTCCGCGCCGCATAATGAGCACCCGGTTACAGGTCATTTCGACTTCGGGCAAAATGTGTGTGGAGATCAAGACGGTGTGCGTGCGCCCGAGATCTTTAATGAGCTGGCGGACGGAACGAATCTGGTTGGGATCCAGGCCGATCGTTGGTTCGTCGAGAATGATCAACTCGGGTTCATGCACCAGAGCATCTGCCAGGCCGACCCGTTGCCGATAACCCTTGGAAAGGTGGCCGATGATTTTCTTTTGCACCTCCGTCAAATCGCATTGCTGCATGACGATATCGACGCGTTCGCGCGAGCGACGAAGGCCGAGGCCTTTCAGGCGCGCGCGAAATTTCAAATATTCACGAACGCGCATTTCCTGATGCAGTGGATTGTTTTCTGGCATGTAACCGATGCGGCGGCGGACTTCGTTAGCCTGCGTGAAGACATCAAATCCCGCTATCCGAGCCGTGCCCGAAGTCGCCGGAAGAAAACAGGAAAGAATCCGCATCGTTGTGCTTTTTCCCGCGCCATTGGGACCAAGCAAGCCGACGATCTCGCCGCGACGCACTGAAAAGGAAAGATCTGAAACGGCTGTATTCCCCGCGTAACGCTTGGTCAGGTTGGCAACTTCAATCATTAAACTGTCGGTCATGGTCAGAGTGAAAATATTCAGCAGCGGCGGATTGAGCGAACAAAATCGCTGCTCAACGCGTTTTCAATGTAGCGGTTCCCTGCTCGTAACCGATGAGATAGTTGCCCTGCCTTTGCGGAACAAGGATGGTGAGTTTTGCAGAGTCGCCTTTTTTTAAATTGCCAAGAGCCGAGACTGCGCTCAGCGAGGTCGGGGTTGGCTGACCGTTGATTTCCGTTATGACAAAATTTCTTTGCAGCGGGACGGCGCTGGCAGGACCGTTCCTATCGACGCCGGCAATCACCAATCCAGCGTTGGGATTCAACCCAAAACGGGGCGCCAGTTCCTCGCTCAATTCCTGAGCATCAATGCCCAGTTTTTCTCGAATCACCTTCGCGAATGGAATGGTCTGCCCTGCGAGATCCATCTTCTGAGTTCCCCGTTGCACGGTGAGTCGGAAGGTGTCCTGCGCGCTGTCCCGAAGCATGTTGTTGAACTGGATAAATCCAGTCGGTGTTTTCCCGTTCACCTGCAGGATGGCATCTCCGGCTTTCAATCCGCTCTTTTCCGCCGGACTGCCTTTCTGCACCGAGTTGACCACCAATGGCGATGCCGTCGGCGTTAGTCGCGCGCCGAACCAGCGATCTGCCGTTTCCGGCGTGTAAATTTCTGAAAGTGCTTCACTCACATTTTTTACCGGAATGGCAAAACCAATTCCTTGCCCCTGCGCGAGAATGGCCACGTTCAGGCCGATCAGTTCGCCGCGCAAATTCACCAGCGGACCGCCGCTGTTTCCAGGATTGATCGCAGCATCGGTCTGCAGCCAGTTGGGTATGTCCAACTGCTCGTTTTCCTTGGGTAGCGCCCGGCGTTTGGCGCTCAGGATTCCCCTGCTCACCGAGCCTCCCAGCCCGAAAGGATTTCCGAGCGCGATGACCGTTTCGCCGAGGAGCAAATCGTCATCTTTGGCAAATTTGACCGCTTTAAATTTTTCACCGGGCGTCTTCGGAATAATTTTCAGGAGCGCCACGTCACTGCGCGTGGTGCCGCTGATCCGTTGCACTTCATATTCCCCGCCGCCAGCCTCGTCGGAGAGTTTGATTTGCACGCGGTTGGCGCGCCGGACGACATGTAAATTGGTTAGAATATAGCCTTCTTCATCGATGATGACACCGGAACCGAGGCTGTATTGGCTTCTCTGGCTGCGATGATAGGGATCAAAAAACTGGCGAAACATCGACTCGAATGGATCGCTGCTTTGCACAATGGTTTCCGTGCGAATATTGACAACGCTGGGCATGACTTGCTGAACGGCATCTACCGTCGCATCGCGGCGGATGTCAGGAGTCGCGGCGGTTAAACTTGCCGAGAAAAAAAGCGAGCAAACCGCCAAGGCGGCTCTATCCCTCCAGCTCTGTCGAAGAAAAACATTCAAAAAACGCATAGTTCTGAGGACAAAAAAAGGGCCGCTCCGTTCAAGTTTGCCGCCAATCCCGGGCTGCGGGCTTTTCTGAGGCTTGACTTTGCAAAGGCATCCGCCGAAAAGCAATGCCGGTGTCTGCGCCTGAATCTAACTTTTATGCCGAGTGGCGCTGCCGAGAGGGACGGGCCAACCTCCTGCGGGATTCTGGCGGGCGCGTGCCCGAGCGGCTGTTGCAAATTGTTTGGTATCATCAACGTCTCCTTCGCGATCAATTAAGCACGTTGGACGGGCGACCGATCCGCATTCTTCATCCCGGTTTTTGGAATCACGAGGCCGGCCCGGATTTTCGCGGAGCCGTGGTTCAAATTGGTGGCGAGCCCGCCCGAAGTGGCGATGTGGAAATAGATTTGCGACCCGAGGGCTGGCGCGATCACGGCCATGATCGCAATCCGAATTTCGAGAATGTAATTCTGCATGTGGTTTGGGAAGCCGAGACAGATTCCATCGCGCCTGCACCAGCCTTGGCGTTGAAACCATTTTTGGATTCGCCGATCGAGGAACTCGCTTTATGGCTGGGCAGCGAATCTGCGCAGAATTATCCGGCCCCGATCAAGGGACAATGTAGCGCGCCACTCGGTGAATTATCAGAGGAAAAGCTGGACGGCCTTTTGCGTCAGGCGGCCTTCGTGAGGCTGCGTAGGAAGGCGAATGAATTTCAAGCGCGGGCGCGCGAGGCCGGCTGGGAGCAGGCACTGTGGGAGGGATTATTTCGCGCGCTCGGTTACAAGAACAACGTGTGGCCGATGCAGCGGCTGGCAGAGTTGTTGCCAAGGGTCGCCGGGGAAAAACGATCGGCGCACTTCTGGCAAGCATGGCTCTTTGGCATGGGCGGATTGCTTCCCACACAGCCCGAAGAATCTGACAGCGACGAATATCTTCGAGGAATTTGGGAAATCTGGTGGCGCGAACGTGACGCCTCCAGCGACCTGATATTTCCGAGAAGTTTGTGGCGTTTCAATGGATTGCGTCCGGCCAATTTTCCGCAGAGAAGGCTGGCGCTCGCCGCGCATTGGGTTGCAGATAAAAAGTTTTTCCCGAGATTGGAAAAATGGTTCACCGGCTCGATTAGCGTCGCGCCGCTCTCGGACCTGCTTGCATTACTTCAGGTCGACAATGACGAATTCTGGTGCCGACACTGGAGCTTTCGCTCGGCGGGTCTACCGGGAACGCAACCGCTGATCGGAGTGGCGCGCGTTTCGGATCTGGCGGTGAATGTGATTCTGCCGTGGCTCTGGATGAGGGCTGTGGTTGGGAAAAACGAGCTGCTGCAACGGCGCGCGGAGAAATTCTTTTTTGAATGGCCCGCGGCGGAAGACAATTCGGTCTTGCGTCTGGCGCGGCAACGATTGCTGGCTGGGGCATCACCGCGAAGGTTCAAAACGGCGGCCGCCCAACAGGGATTGCTGCAAATCGTGAGAGATTTTTGCAATCATTCAAACGCGATTTGCGCCGAATGCCAGTTTCCGGACCTGGTCCGGAGTTGGAATTTGGGAGGGGTCGAACCAAAAGCCAGCGGTTCCGTCACGCCTGGCTTGTAATATTTCTGACGCCGCTCTTGGTGTTCGAGGGCTGTCTTAAGCTATTCCTGATCCGTCTCGGTATCGGCTTCGGCGAGCACTTCGTTATCCAAAGATTCTTCATCGGCGGAATCATCTTCGACCGCCACCTGCTTCTTGGGCTTGCCTCCGCCCGCTTTGGCCTGCCGTTCTTCTTCAGCACGCTCTGCTGCCAATTCAATATCGCGCTCTGCCTGACGGGGGTTCTTGGCGCGTTTGTTTCGCGGCAGCGGGCTGAGCATGACGTTCAACCCTTTGCCAATCAGCTTTGGCGGCGCATCCGGGTGACCGTAAGGGGTCACTTCCGCGATGAATTTCTGAATCTGCTGGAACCCGAATTCTTTGTGGGCCATTTCGCGTCCGCGAAAACGAAGCGTCACTTTTACCTTCATATCTTCGCAAAGGAAGTTGATGGCGTGGCTCAATTTCACTCCGAAATCGTGCGGATCAATGTTGGCCGTGAGCTGAATTTCTTTAACTTTGTTGGCGTGCTGATGCTTCTTGGCATCTTTATCGCGCTTGGCCAGTTCGTAACGATATTTTCCAAAGTCAACCAGGCGGCAGACCGGCGGCGTGGCGTTGGGAGCGATTTCGACAAGGTCCACCCCGTTGGCGCGGGCCATGTTGATGGCGTCGCCAAGAGACAAAACACCAACCTGTTCGGCGTTTACGCCGATGACTCGGACTTCGCGGGCGCGAATTTTCCCGTTGACGCGAATGAACGAAGCAGGGGACGGAGCCGGACGAGGAGAATAAGGGCGACTCAAGATGCCCTCACCAGTTGAAATTTGTTCATGCAGTATTCAAAACAGACTTGGGCATACGCCCATAAACAGCCGTTTACATACGACTATAGACAATTTGCTGCAAGCCAAAAGCGGAGAGGAGCGGCCGCATTTTCGAATAATGGCGAAGCTGAGTTCGCTGCTGAATTCTCCGCGAACTTTGAACGTGCGTTCTGATTTTCCTCCAGTATGGTGCCACCAATTTTTTATGGCTCAAATTAAACCGTTTTCCGCCCTGCGACCCCAACCCGCCCTGGCTGCCCAGATTTGTGAGCTGCCCTATGACGTCATGTCCTCCAATGAGGCCCGGCAAATGGCGCAGGGAAATCCGCTCAGCTTTTTGCATGTGAGCAAGCCGGAGATCGATCTGCCGAGCGCGACGGATGTTCACGCCGATTCGGTTTACGCGAAGGGCAAAGAAAATTTCGACCGGCTCATGGCCCAGGGCGCGCTGAAACAGGACGCGCAGCCCTGCTTTTATCTTTACCGGCAAATCATGGGCAATCACAGCCAGGTCGGAATTGTGGCAGTGGCAAGCTGCGAAGAATATTTGCAGGGCATCATCAAAAAACATGAATTCACCCGCCCCGACAAAGAAGATGATCGCGTTCGGCACATTGAGACGTTGAATTCGCAAACCGGCCCGGTCTTTCTCACCTACCGGGCCACCGCCGATGTGGATCAGTTTATTGCCAGCAAGATTGTTGAGAAACCCGAAATTGATTTCGTCGCCAAAGACGGGGTGCGCCACTCGGCTTGGGTGATTTCGGATGCCGCGAGCATCAACAGTCTCGAAGGACATTTCCAACGCATCCCGGCGCTTTACATCGCCGATGGACACCACCGCAGCGCCGCGGCGGCGCGGGTTTACAAATCGCGAAACGGAGCAGGAGGAAGCGCCTGGTTTTTAACGGTGATTTTTCCGCACAATCAAATGCAGATTCTGCCCTACAACCGTGTTCTAAAAACCCTGAACGGCCTGACTCCCGAAGCGTTGCTCGAAAAGCTCGACGCCGTTTTCATCATCAAAAAGGATGGCGCGCCCCGGCCGACGCGGAAGCACGAGCTCGGACTCTACCTCGCGGGCCAATGGTATGCGCTCAATTTTCGCCCGACCTTCGCCGCGGCCAGCGATCCCGTTGAGAAACTGGACGTCACGCTTTTGCAAAGATATGTGCTTTCACCGATCTTCGGCGTCGATGACCCGCGCACGAGTGTGGATATACAATTCGTTGGGGGAATCCGGGGAACGGGCGAACTGGAGAAGCTCGTGAACAGCGGCGATTTTGCCTGCGCGTTTTCCATGTTTCCGACCAGCATCGAAGATCTGATGAACATTGCAGATGGCGGCGGAATCATGCCGCCGAAAAGCACCTGGTTTGAACCCAAGCTGCGCGATGCGATGTTCTGCCATATGATCTAGAAGAGCGCCGGCGCGGAGGACGGAAGAGCGGGCTCGCCGCGTTTGGAATCGGCTCGATTCGTATTTTAGGTTAGCGAAGTTCGTGATTTATTTTGCCTGTGTCCAAAGATCGCCTCCAACGCAGTTTGCGCGTCACCTTCATCGGGATGGCGGTCAATGTTTTCCTCGCGAGCGCGAAACTCGCGGCGGGCATTCTCGGTCATTCCTACGCGCTGATTGCCGATTCGGTCGAGTCACTCGCGGACATTTTCAGCTCGGTCATCGTTTGGCGTGGAGTCGTTTTGGCCGCGGAGCCCGCTGATGAGAATCATCCATACGGTCATGGCAAAGCGGAGCCAATTGCCGCTGCCATTGTTGCCACAATGCTGCTGATCGCCGCCCTTGGAATCGGGACGCAAGCCATTCGCCAGATTTTTACTCCGCACGAAGGCCCCGCGCCATTCACTCTTCTGGTGTTGTTGCTTACCATTGTAATCAAAGAAGGTCTCTTCCGTTTCGTCTTGCGCGAGGGCGCCCAAATCGAAAGCTCTGTCGTGCGAACCGATGCATGGCATCATCGCAGTGACGCGATCACTTCGCTGACCGCGGCAGTCGGCATTACGATCGCGCTGCTGGGCGGCAAAGGTTTCGAATCAGCGGATTCAATCGCGGCGATCGTCGGCGCCGTGATAATAGCCTGGAACGGCTGGCGCTTGTTGCGCCCAGCGCTTGACGAGCTGATGGACGCCGCGCCGAGCCAGAGTTTCAATGCTGAAATCAAGGAGATCGCGGGGAAAATAGATCGCGTGAATACGGTCGAAAAATGCATCGTGCGCAAAATGGGTTTTCATTACTTCGTCGATATGCACGTGCAAGTGGACCCTCGCATGACGGTCCGCGACGCGCATGAAATTGCGCATCGAGTCAAAGACGCGATCCGAGAGCAGCTACCCACCGTTTATGACGTGCTGGTGCATATCGAGCCGAGCAAAACGCCTGAGCGCTGACATTTTATCGACGTGACGAGCCGGGCAAACTAGATTTTTCAGATGCTACGCCTGGTACAATTAATCCACCCGCAACACGGCCGTCGTGTGGCGATGGTTGCGGATGAAAATGCGCTTCGTTTGTTGAGGGCGACCGCTTCGATTTACGTTCTCGCTCAAGACGCGGCCGCTCAGAAAACTCCGCTCGAACAACTCGTTGCCTCTCGCCTCTCCAGCGATGATTTGGATTACACCGCTGTTTACGAAGGCAGATCCGAATGGCGTTTACTGCCTGCATTTGATCATCCCGATGAACCTGCGCGATGCCTCGTCACCGGCACCGGCCTGACCCACAGAAAAAGTGCGGAAAATCGCCAGGCCATGCACGTCGATGGCGCCGCTCAAACCGCGCCGACCGACAGCATGCGGATGTATCAATGGGGATTAGAAGGGGGGCGCCCCGCAGACGGGCAGATTGGCATCGCGCCGGAATGGTTTTACAAAGGGTGCGGCACAATCCTGCGCGCATCCGGCGAGCCGCTGGAGGTTCCGAACTTCGCAGGTGACGGCGGCGAGGAAGCCGAAGTTGCAGGAGCTTACATTGTCGATTCAGCCGGTGTTCCCCATCGCGTTGGCTTGCTGGTCGGCAACGAGTTTTCCGATCACGTCATGGAGCAGAAGAATTATCTCTGGCTCGCGCCCTCAAAACTGCGCACCTGCTCGATCGGCCCTGAATTGATCGTGGACGCTGACTTCGCCGATGCGCGGGGAAACATCAAAATTTATCGCGGCGGAAAACTCTTTTGGACGCGATCATTTCAAACCGGCGAGAAAAACATGTCGCACACGGTTGCGAACCTCGAGCATCACCACTTCAAATATCCGGCGCACCGTCGGGCGGGTGATGCGCACCTCTATTTCTTCGGCGCGGACGCGTTCAGCTTTGGTGAAGGCGTCACGTTGTGCGGCGGCGACATCATGGAAATCGAGCTGCGCGGTTTTGGCCGGCCGTTGCGCAACCCGGTTCGGATCGACACTTCTGCGCAAACTTTGGTCCGGATTGCGCCGTTGTGAAACAAGTTGCAGCCTCCCGCTTTGCGGCTAAAGTAACCCGACCGGTTGCCCAGCAAACCTAGAAACGACTGAACAATTAATATTTTATGCAAACAACAACATTAGACAGACCAACTCAAAGCAGCGGCGACTTGCTCACCGCCAAAATCGAGGAGCTTTGCGAAGCGCTCCTGAAGCAACCGGAAGTACAATCGATTCGTCAGCGCGTGGATGCGTTCAACGCTGACAGCGCCGCTCAAAAACAATACGAGACGCTCTCGGAACGCGGCGAATATCTTCAACACAAGCAACAGCAAGGTTCGCAGCTGACCGACGCCGAAATCGCCGAATTCGAAACGCATCGCGAACAGTTTTTCGCCAATCCTGTGGCCAAAGGCTTCGTCGATGCGCAGCAGCAGATGCACGAAATGCAGCAAACGGTGACCAAATACGTCAGCAAAACGCTCGAGCTCGGTCGCGTTCCCGCTCCGGAAGATATGGAATCCGGATCCTGCGGAAGCGGCTGCGGCTGCCACTGACCTGCAATCGGGTTTTTAGTTTCAACGGGCACAGAGAAATTTCTCTGTGCCCTTTGTGTCTCTGTGGTAAACCATCCGGCCATTGATATTATGAGAACTCTTTTGATCGGCATTGATAGCGGAACGCAATCCACCAAAGTCCTGGTTGTCGATGCGCGGAATGGGCGAGTCGTCGCAGAGGCCTCGCAGAAATACGGGCTCATCGCCGGTCTTGCGACAGGTGCCAAAGAACAACATCCGCACACCTGGCGCGATGCTGCGGCAAAAGCAATTCGCGAAGCGCTGAAAAAGGCCAAGGCCAAAGCCAGCGAAGTCAAAGCCATCGGCATCAGCGGCCAGCAACATGGGTTTGTTCCGCTCGATAAAACCGGCGAGGTCATCCGTCCGGCCAAACTCTGGTGCGACACTTCCACAGCGGCGGAATGCGAGGAAATCACAACGAAGCTCGGCGGGCAAAAAGCCGCGATCCGGGCGGTGGGCAATTCCATTCTACCGGGCTTCACGGCGCCCAAGATTTTTTGGCTGAAAAATCACGAGCCAAAAAATTTCGCGAAACTCGCCACGGTTCTTCTGCCGCACGACTATTTGAATTTCTGGCTTACGGGCGAAAAGAAAATGGAATACGGCGACGCGAGCGGAACGGCCTTGCTCGATGTGAAAAAGCGCAAGTGGTCCGAAGCGGTGCTGAACGCGATTGATCCATCGCTTGCCGAAAAATTGCCTGCGCTCGGCTCCAGCGATCAACCCGCCGGGTTCTTGCAGGCAAGCACCGCTCGCGCGCTCGGTTTGAGCACCGACGTTCTCGTCAGCGCCGGGGGCGGTGACAACATGATGGGCGCCATCGGCACCGGCAACACGCGAGACGGCGTAGTGACGGCAAGTTTCGGCACCAGCGGAACGATTTACGCCAGCTCGGGGAAGCCGATCATCGATCCGCAAGGCGAGATCGCCGCGTTTTGCGATTCGACCAATCGCTGGCTGCCGCTGCTTTGCACGATGAATGTCACGGTCGCGACCGAGATGTTGCGCGCCGATTTCAAATGGACGCACGAACGTTACGAGCGTGAGTCGCGCAAAATTTCCGCCGGGGCCAACGGCCTGCTGCTCCTGCCCTATTACGAAGGGGAGCGAACTCCCAACATTCCCGACGGCACCGGCGTCTGGTTTGGCGTGAACGCGAAGACGTTTGACGCCGCGCACTTTGCTCGCGCCTCGATGGAGGGAGTCACGCTCGGCATGAATTACGGCCTGCGTCGCCTTTCGCAACTCGGCGTGAGTGCAAAGCAAATTCGCGCAACGGGCGGCGGCGCAAAATCAAAACTGTGGCGGCAAATCATGGCGGATATTTTCAACGCCGAAGTTGTCACCCTAAAAGTCAGCGAAGGCGCGGCGTATGGCGCGGCGCTCCAGGCGCTTTGGAATTGGCGTTTGCAGCAAGGTGAAAAGATATCCATCAGCGATATCACCGATGAATTCGTGAAACTAAACAGCGCCGAAACCGCGCGCCCCGATCCGAAGAGCGTCGAGATTTACCGCGAATTGCAGACGATCCAGGACGATACCGCGCGAGCTTTGCGCCCAGTTTTCACGCGCCATCGAAAACTCGTGTTACGCTGATCGACCATGAACGACGAGCTTGCCCAACGCATCGATAAGCTGGAATCCCATGTTGCCCATCTGGAGCGGCAGATTGACGAATTAAACCAGGTCGCTGTCCAGCAGGCGCAGGAAATCGATCGCTTCAAAAAACAACTTGGCCGCGTTTCGCAATCGATCGAGAACGCGGAAATGGAGCGCATCAAATCCGTCGATTCCAAACCGCCGCATTATCAATGATCGGTCGCGGCACGAATTGACCCGCCGGACGCGGGTGCTACCCTTTTTTACGAATGAGTTTTGTTGCTGAGTTCAATGCCCTTCCCTTACCTGGCCTGCTGGATCGATCGCGTTCCGCCACGACGCAAGCCGCGCGGGTGAGTTTTGCCAAAGCAAATCCATCGCTCGCCGATTTCGCGCAGCTCATTTCGCCTGCTGCATCCGAATTACTCGAGCCGCTCTGCCGCCGCTCGCAACAAATTACGCAGCAGCGTTTCGGCAAAGTCATTCGTCTTTTCGCGCCGCTTTACTTGAGCAATGAGTGCATCAATAACTGTTCTTATTGCGGATTTTCCCGCGACAACGCGATTCTTCGCGTCACGCTTTCAATCGATGAGGTGCTGCGCGAAGCCCGCTCGCTGAAGGCGCAAGGTTTCCGCAACATTCTCCTCGTCGCGGGCGAGCATCCGAAATTTGTTTCCAGCGGTTACATGGCCGAATGCGTCGCCGCGTTGCACGAAGAAATTCCCAGCATTTCGCTCGAAGTCGGCCCGATGGAAACCGAGGAATATCGTCCGCTGGTCGAGGCGGGCGCGGATGGACTCGTCGTTTACCAGGAAACCTACGATCGTAAAGTTTACGGCGAAATGCACACTGCCGGTCCGAAGCGAAATTTTGATTGGCGCGTCGAAACGCCCGAACGCGCCTACGCCGCCGGCTTCCGCCGACTCGGCATCGGCGCCCTGTTTGGCCTGAGCGATTGGCGCCTGGAAGCGCTGAGTGTCGCCGCGCACGCCGATTATCTGCTGCGCAATTGTTGGAAGGCGCAGGTCACCATTTCGCTCCCGCGATTGCGCCCGTGCGCGGGAGAATTTCAGCCGCTGACCACGTTGAACGACCGCGAATTGGTGCAATTGCTTTGCGCCTTTCGCCTGATGTTTCCGGATGTTGGCCTGGTGTTATCGACGCGCGAACCGGCCAAGCTGCGCGACTCGTTATTTCCGCTCGGCGTCACGATGATCAGCGCGGGAAGTCACACCGAACCGGGCGGCTACACCGGCGCTGGCAAAGAGAAAATTCATCAAACCGTGCGCGGCCGAATCGTCGAGCTCGCCGTTGGTTCCAGCGAATGGGCCACCACCGTCGGCAATGCGACCAATGCCACCGGCCAATTTGAAATCGCCGACCAGCGCTCGCCGGACGAAGTCGCCGCGCGCCTGCGCCAACTCGGTTACGAACCTGTCTGGAAAGATTGGGATGCGGCGTTGATCGCAAGAGGGTAGGGTGGAGTTATGGATGATTCAGAAATGGGAATCTGGCCGAAGCTGTTGTCTCGGCTGTTGTTTCTTTTTCTGGTCGCCTGGATTTTCTCGAATTTCATCCTGCCGCCGCTGGTCCGTAAAAAGAGGCCAAAGGTTCCGCAGGCTAGAATGGAAATAAATAATCTGATTGCGGCGCTGGACCAATACCACGCAGAGACGGAAAATTACCCATTTGGAACCACTGCGGAGATTTGTAGGGTTCTCTATGGTGAAAATCCTGCCAAGCTCGTATTTTTTACTGCAAACCCAAAGCGAGTTGGAGCGTCGGGCGAGCTAATGGATCCTTGGAACACGCCTTACGAAATTCAGATTCTCGGGCAAACCAACTACATCATTCGTTCGGCCGGACCGAATCGCATCTTCGGTGACAAAGATGATCTGGAACTTTCGACCAAATGAATCGGCCAGCCAAATCAGTCCTGTTCGGTCTCATCGCATTACTTTTGACCTGGATCTGTCTTTGGGAAAATGGCCCAAGCAAAGCAGGTTTTTTCGACGGATTGGTATCTGGAACTTCCAACTGTGGCGGGAACAGCTCCGCGCTCACTAGCAAAATTAGAGGAAAAGCCCTGAACTTTTTCGCGGAAAAAGCTCAAATTTTTTTCCTTTTTTCCCTGATGTGCTAAATTCTGCGCTCAAGGAGCTATGTCAGTGACCCAAAAGAAATTTAATCGCAGGAAATTTTTGTCCAGCCTCGGCATTCTGGGAATCGGCACCGCCGCCACGGGTGCGTATGGAAAAGTGATTGGGGCTGAAGCGCTGGAGCTCGGCGAACACCGCATCTTGATCAGCAACGTCCCCGGGCAAAAACCGCTCAAGATCTTGCAGCTTTCCGATCTTCACGCCTCCGAAACGGTCAGCCTCGATTTCATTCAGCGCGCAGTGAATCTCGGGCTGGAGTCCAGGCCCGATTTGATTTGTCTCACCGGCGATTACATCACGCGCAAATACGATCAGTGGGAGCGTTATGCCGATATCCTGGCTCCGCTCGCCGCGGCCGCGCCCACTTACGCCACGCTCGGGAACCACGACGGGGGCAGATGGTGCAGGCAACATCTGGACGGCTACAACGACACCGAAGAGGTGCGGAAGCTTTTGGAGAAAAGCCAAATCAAGCTGCTGGACAACAGCGTGGAGCAAGTTGATTTGCGCGACTGGAAAATTAATCTGGCCGGCCTCGGCGATGTTTGGGCGAAAGAATTTTCGCCCGAGAAAACATTTAAAAACGTCTCGGCAACCAGCGGCCGCCATACCGTCGTTCTCTCGCACAATCCCGACACCAAGGACGCGCTCAAGAATCATCCTTGGGACCTGATGTTGTGTGGCCACACGCACGGCGGGCAGGTGCGTTTGCCATTGGTCGGCGCGCCGATTTCTCCCGTGCGAGACAAGCGGTTCGTCCAGGGATTGCATCGTTGGGACAACCGCTGGATTCATATCACAAAAGGTGTGGGAAACCTTTACGGCCTTCGTATAAATTGCCGTCCGGAAGTCAGCCTGCTCACGCTGGTTTGATTCCATGCATGACGAATTCAATCATCGCCAACGGCCAGGAAATTGCGGCGCAGTTGCCCTGCACCGTTGAAGAATTTTTACTGGCGCAGAATCTTCTGCCGCGCAGCGTCGTCATTGAGCACAATGGCGAAGCCGTGGCGCCGTCCGAGTTTGCGCGCCGGGAGTTGCGCGCGGGAGACAAACTGGAAATTGTCAAAATTGTGGCGGGCGGTTGACGATTTCGCGTTTTCCGATAAATACCAAGAGAACTTTCATGGGCCGAAAAGGCCGGGCCGTTAAAAGAAATTTTCCCATATGAAGAAATTGAGATTCGAGATTTTTATACGCACAGGTGTGTTCGTAATCCTGGTTTTGTTTTGCTGGTCGTTTCTAGCCGAGGCGCAGACGAACAGCGCTTCGCCGGCGATTGTTATTAAAAGTCCGGAGAATCATTCCAAATTCCGGGAAGGCGCCGAGATTGAATTCGCTCTGGAAATTTCCCCTGCACAAACGAATTACCAAAGCATCCAGTTCTTTGAGGACAACAAACCTTTGTCGGTGGTGAGCAACGGTCCGCGCGCGTTTGTCTGGCAAAATGCGCCGCGCGGCAGCCATGCGGTCATGGCCAAGCTGATCTATCCGGATCGCCGGACCGAAAACTCCACCCCTGTCAGCCTTCGCGTCAACAACGCGGCATTGACCTTCGGATTGGACAAGCTGGATTTTCTGACGACCTCGGTGCTCCGCATTCCGCTGTGGCAATACTGCGCGTCGTTCATTTACATATTCCTGGCTTTTTACATTTCCAAAGCGATCGACTACGCGTTTCGTTTCTGGCTGAAAAAGTGGGCCGCGAAAACGGAGACACAATTTGACGACCTGCTGCTCGAGTTGCTCCACGGGCCGGTCAAAGTCATCGTATTTGTCATCTTTCTATTCATCGGGCTGGATCTTTACGATTGGCCGCCGCTTCTCGAGGGCATTCTCGACAAGGGCTTCCGCATCATCTTCGCCTTTTCCGTTACATACACGGCGCTCAAAGCCGTGGACATGATGATGAACTATTGGAAGGAACGTTCGGCGGGAACGGCCGACGTTCACCTCGACGCGCATTTGTTCCCGATTGTCAGCAAGACTCTGAAGGTATTTATCGTCGTGATCGCGATTCTGGTGACGTGGCAAAACCTTTCCGAGAAACCAATCACAGCCATTCTCGCTTCATTGTCCATCGGCGGCCTGGCCATTGGCCTGGCCGCGCAAGATACGATTGCCAATTTCTTCGGCGCGGTCGTTGTCTTCGTTGATAAGCCGTTCCGCATTGGCGACACGATCAAATTAACCGACGTCGAAGGCGTGGTGGAAATGATTGGCCTGCGCAGCACGCGCGTTCGCAATCTCGACGGTCACCTCATCACGGTCCCGAATAAAACCATGGGCAACGCGACGATTACGAACATCACGAGCCGACCCAATATCAAATCGCAAACCAACATCGGCCTGACCTACGACACCACCTCGGAGAAATTAAGCCGGGCCCTGGTTTTGCTGGAAGAAATCTACAAAGCCCATCCGATGACCCACGATGTTTTGATCGCGTTCAACAAGTTCGCTGACTCCGCGCTGAACATCCAGGTTGTGCACTGGTGGAAATCGACGAATCCGCGGGAGCAACTTCTCGGGATGCAGGAGTTGAATCTCGCTGTGAAGAAACGTTTCGACGAAGAAGGCATCACCTTCGCCTTCCCAAGCCAAACCGTCTATTTGAAACAAGATTCCGATTGGCGAATCGCGGACCATGAAAAGCGGAACGGATGAAAAATCCGAAGCGATAATCGGGAGGGTTGTGATCAGGTTTGGCCGGCTTCGCACGCGTTAGCCCGATATCTCATTTAAAAAACAGCAGTCGCAAACCGACCAATACGAGAAATCCGCCGAACGACTTTTTCAAATTATCCGCTGAGATGATCGTGGTCAGCCATGCGCCGCCAAATCCGCCTGCGATGGCCATCGGTGCCAGCGAAAAGGCGATCTTCCAATCGACGTTGCCCTGCGAAAAATGTTTGTAGGTTCCCATCAGCGCGGTCGGGATGATCACGGCCAACGAAGTGCCCACCGCCGTTTTGATCGGTACGTTCATGAAAAACATCATGGCTGGAACCATGACGATTCCGCCGCCGACGCCAAACAGGCCGCTGGCGATTCCACTAACCAAGCCGATCAGACCGGCGATCAAAAGATTCATGGCTGGTTATTGCCGGGGGCGGGCCAATCGGACAACTGTTTTTTTCCACGCGATCGCGATGGAATTCGCGTTTTTTAAATCCAGTAATGAATTAGTTTATTGCCGTGCTGCCATTTGAAAATCCGGCTCTGAAAGCGTTTGTCGCCGAAATTAAAACCGAGTTGCTCTTCGCCCAGATTCTAGTTCGCAGGAGCGGAAAAGGCTTTGAATTACGACACGCCAGCGACGCCACGAAACCAGCCGAAATTCTGCGGCCTGTGCTGGAGACAGAGCTGCGAGCCATATCGCAATTCACAGAAACCGGCAGCTTTCGCCCGCTGAAATCGGCGCCGGATTTGCGTGACGGCTGGCGTTATGAAGCGCTGACTGAAAACGCCTTGGAGTTCGCGCTCAACACGTTTTATCCCGGTGCGATTGCGGACTGGTTTGCGGCGCGGGCACCCCGACCGCCGGTGACGAGCTACCGCGAATTTGCCCAACGGCAATCCGGAATGTACCGAGTCACCGCGAAGTTGTCCGACGAACAGGTGGCCTTCGTAATTGGCGCCTGTTGCTCGCGGAAACTTTGTTTGAAGCAACGGCTCTGGAGCGTGGATGGCCTGGCGCCGGATTCCAGCGGAGAAAAAAGTTTGATTCCATGCCTCGAACCGTGCGCAATCCTGCTGGAGTTCGCGCGCAAGACCACGCGGCTCCAACCGCCGACACCGAACCTGTAGAGAAAAACGAAAAGAAGAAGATGCCATGAAATTGACCCGCAAAAAGGCACGGAATTTTTCAGGAGTAACGACAACTAGCGTCGCCATAGTTTTGGCGGTTCTCTGCCTCGCTTCCTCCGGTTGCTCCAGCTTTAACCACGATTGGAAAAAAGCGGGTGCAGCGGCAGAGCCAAACGGCATTGAAGGGCGGTGGCAAGGAACTTGGCTGAGCGACGTCAACGGACATTCCGGAGAATTGCGCTGCCTTTTGGAAAAGGTTTCGGAGGAGAGTTACAGGGCGCGATTCGATTCCACTTACAAAAAGGTTTTGCACTTCAAATCGACCGTAATCTTGAGCGGGACGAATGACCCGGGCGGCGTTCGTTTCAGCGGCGAAGCCAAATTGCCGTGGTGGGCGGGTGGACTCTATCGCTACGAGGGAAAGGCGAGTGGGACGAACTTTTTTTCGACTTACCAGTGCAAGTACGACCACGGGACATTCCGGATGATTCGACCCGATTAAGGGATTAAATTTCTTTCTTCGAACGGCTGCGCTATAAAAACGGCGTGGAAAAAAGCATGAACTATACTTTGCGTCTTCGCGGGCTGATCTTCGCTTTCGCGTTCACAGCGCTCTGCATTTTCGCGGCGCCGGTCACCACCAACCAAGCGCCGGAAACGTTCTCGGAATTTCAGGCTCGGCTCGAAAAAGTGGCAACCCACCCGCGTTTTTCGGCGGCGATGCTCGGCGTGAAAATCGAATCCCTGGACACGGGGAAAGTTATTTTCGAAAAAAACGCGGAGAAGCTGTTGAAGCCCGCTTCAAACGGAAAGATGTACACCGGCGCGCTTGCCTTGGATCGGCTGGGTCCCAACTTCAAAATTAGAACATCTTTTTATGCGTCATCAAAGCCGGACGTCGCGGGAAAATTGACGTGCGATCTGATTATTTATGGGCGGGGAGATCCTTCGTTTTCGCATCGATTTCACGACGGAAATTACAAAACCGCCATCGAACAACTCGCCAACGCGGTCGTGGCGGCCGGAATCAAAAGCGTGCAGGGCGATTTGGTCGGCGACGAAAGTTTTTTCCGCGGAACCCGATTCGGCGTCGGATGGAGCGCGGACGATTTGCAGTATTATTATGGAGCAGAAGTTTCCGCCCTGACGTTGCAGGAGAACACCGTTGATCTCGTTTTCAAACCGGGCTCCGCCGTGGGTCAACCGGTGAAGATTCTCATGAAACCGGAGACCGGTTATCTCACGTTCGAAAACCGCACGCGAACCGTCGAAAAGGGCGGCAAACGCGGCATTGATGTCTATCGGCCGATCGATAGCAACGTTGTTTACCTCCATGGAACGCTGCCTTTGGACGATGCTGGCGCGGACGACGCCGTGGCCGTTTACAACGCGCCGCTTTGGTTTATTTCCACGTTGCGAGACGCCTTGCTGCGGCGTGGCGTGACAATTTCCGGGAAATTGAAAACGGTCAACTGGCTCGACCGCGAAGTGAACCCGATTGATTTTTCCAAGCTGACTGAGGTTGCGGCGATCGAATCCAGGCCGATCTCCGAAATCGAGAAACACATGATGAAGCCGTCGCAGAATTTGTATGCGCACTTACTGCTGCTGCAGGTCGCCGAAAAAGTTCGTACCGCAGAAACCCGGAAGATGAATTCCGACGATCTCGGGCTCGCGGAATTGAAAAAGTTTTGCGCGGAAGCGGGCACCGAAAAAGGCGCGGTGCTCATGGAAGAAGGCTCGGGCCTGTCACGCGGTTGCCTCGTGAAACCGGCTGCGTCCGTTCAACTTTTGAAATACATGCGGAGACATCGCTACGCCGAAACCTTTTATGATTCGTTCCCGATTGCCGGAGTGGACGGAACCTTGAAGAGCCGCTTCAAAGGAACGGCTGCCGAAAAAAATCTTCGCGCGAAAACGGGAACGATTCGTTACGTGAATTCCATCTCGGGTTACGTCACGTCGAAGGCGGGAGAACATCTGGTTTTTTCCATCATGCTCAATGCCTACAACGGAAGCGATGGCCGAGCGCAAATAGATGAAATCGCCGCGATGCTGGCTGAGTTGGCGGCAAGGACGCAATAGTTGCCTCGCCGAGGAGGCCGGCTCAAAGTTTTTGATTCAACAATTTCCAAACGCGCAACGCCTCCGTCACTCCCCACGCCTGCGCATCGCAGCCACGTTGTGGGTGCGGCGCATCGCCGTCGAGGATTTCGGGAATTTGGCCCAGGCAGTTTTCTTTCATCAATTGATCCATGCTGCCGAGATAGGATTTCGCGGCGGCGACGGCAGCTGGAGAAAAATCCCAAGCGCGCGCCAGCGCTTCGCAGAAGATCGGGAAGGTCCAGGTCCATGCCGTGCCATTGTGATAAGCAGGCTTGCGTTGAGTATCTTCGACTCCGACGTATTGGCCGCAATACGGTTCCTCAGGATGATTCACGAGATGACCATGCGCGTGAATCGGAAGCGGCGGCGAGACAGGCAGCGGCGCAAGGCTTCGCAACGCGCCGGGCACAACGAGAAACCGCAGCGCTGCATCCACGCAGCGTTGCGCGCGTTCGCCGGTGACAAATCCGAACGCAACGGCGAGCAGATAATTACTGCGCAGCGCATTATCGATCACGGCGGCGGCGGCGGATTGGCCCGCTTTTGCGATCAAGAGGTCTGAGAAATAGCCTCGCTCTTCCAGCCAGAAATATTTTTGCAGCGAACTCTCGGTCCGCTCGGCCAAATCTTTCCACGGTCCGTCCACGGGCGGGGCGTTCAGGTTGGCAAGTTGGCGCAGCAGACGAATCCACAAGACTTGAATCTCGATGGGGAACCCTTCGCGCGGCGTCCCGGCGGGATGATTGGTATCCATCCAGGTGAAGTGGCTTGGGCTCCAGATCAAGCCCGAGGCCGCGTCCATTTTGATCCCGTTCTGCGTCCCGCGAATGTAGCCGAGCGCGATTTCCCGCAACACATCGGCGATCGTTCGCCCGCGCTGATCGACGATGAGCGTGTATAAATCTTCGGTCAGAAACGCCGCAGTTTCCTCGCAGACCACGCCGAACCAAAGCGGCGCGTCGCTCGTATCGCGATTCGAGGCGTCGCCGCCATGAATCGTGTTGGGCATCGTGCCGTTTTCGACAAATCGGCCAAAGGTCATGAGCAGTTCGGTGACATCGCCGATCAAACCAGCGGCAAGCAGCCCGCGCGCAGCGATCAAGGAATCGCGTCCCCAATCGAGAAACCAGGGGTAACCGGCGATCACCGTTTTCCCGCCATCCCGGCGAACGACAAAAGCGCGGGCGGCCAAAACCAATTGTCGGGCGAACGAATCGTCTTCAGGGAATTTGGCGCGGTTCAGGGCGAGTTTGTTTTCAACGAGGCGATTGGCCGAAATTTCATCGACCATTTCCGCAGTGGGATCCACCGGATCGGCGCAGAGCACGAGCGAAGCCGCGCCTTTGGCCGGCGGCAGTTCAAACCAGCCGGGGCTGTAGGCATCGCCCGCGCCGACCTGACCGCGATTTAGCTCGACGGGATGCGGAATATTTTCCGACCACTCGGCTTCGTGATGATAAAACCCGCTTGTGCTGTAAACGCGCAGCTGCCGCTCTGTGGCGGGGGTAAAAGTGAATC
Source organism: Verrucomicrobiales bacterium (assembly GCA_947478865.1). GTDB lineage: Bacteria > Verrucomicrobiota > Verrucomicrobiia > Limisphaerales > CANJXF01 > CANJXF01. Next base: position 100,616 of record CANJXF010000005.1, read on the forward strand.
CGGCCCTGTCCGGCATCGAGCGGGTGTTGCTGCTGAAGTGATGTTCCGCTCCCGGGTTGCGATGGGTTTCGGTGTGGAAATTGCGATCTTCAATATCCACCCGAACGATCAGGCTGACGTTTATCTCTGGCGTGAAAAGCAAAGTCTTTTCACTCGGATCGGCAGGCTTCAGGGCTGGCCCGGGTTGCGCGCTGCAATTCTTAAAACGAAACACCGAGGTGTTTTTTCCATTGAGCAGGTCGGCGGTGAGCTCGATTTCGACGGTTCGCTGGTCTCCGACCTTGGCTAAAAAATTCCAAATCGCCGGCGGACCGGGATGAATAGAGCGCAGATTATGCGCGTTCAACGGCGTAATGAAGCCATCCGCGTTCAGCCAGACACGGATGCGCTTCACAAAAATGTGGCGATCGGTCGGCAAGGTTGGATGCAAATTAGCACCGAGCGCGCAGTCGTATTTGGAATTGATCTGACCGAGATCAGTGCAGATGCGCGCCATCCCGCCGATCTCATTGGTCAGTAACACCAGAGATTCTGGTGCTGGATTGGAGATCAGCTTTTCAGGAAATTGCGGGTGAGAGGAAAGGAAACGAACCGCTGCGGCAACGTGCGATTCGGCCAGGGCGTATCGCTCAATTTTCAGCTCAGCGGAGGAGGCTGCCTCCACGTCTTGCGGCGGAAAAAAGGCGACGTGTCCGTCGTGGACGGGAATGGATTGCGCGTGTTGCAGGCTGTGGCTGTTGGCGCGTTTCAATGTGACGCGGAAGGGCGCGGAGTCGTGCAGGCAAAGCCAATGTTTTGGCGGAACAGGGGTGATGCGCTTGCGATCCAGCAAGGTCCAGATGACCACTTGCGGAAATTCCCCGGCGGCCGTCTCGAGGTCGGCCAGCAAATTGCCAGTGCGCGATCGCCGTTGCAGATGGGCAATCGAGCCGAGAAATTTTCGGGAGTTTTCATCGACCATTTTTGCCAGCGCCTTCCAGTCCACCGAGCCGATTTGATCCGGGCTCAATCGGTGACTGAGCGCGGTGATTGTCCACGCGGCCTGCGCTTTGGCCCGGCGATATTTTTCGCCGGACAGCCCCTTCGATGTGGCCCTGCTGCTCAGGCAATGCGTGGCGGCGGGAGCGAGGGTGAAGAGAATTGTTCCATCGGCTGCTTCGCTGAATTGAACCGGCGCGTGGTCGAGCAGCTCGACGCACGGCTCGTTCAATTCCCGGTAGGTTTTTGCGTCGAGCGAAAACGTTTTTTGGTGTTCGATGTCGTTGTTGATCAGGACGAGGACCGAGTCTTTTCCCTCGGCGGAATTGCGGCGCAACGCATAAATCGGCGAGTCTGCTGAGCTGAGTCGGGTCAGTGTTGCGCCGTCGAAAAAGCAAGGGTGCTCGGTCAATAATTCGTTCAGCTGCGCGAGTTCGGAAATAATATTATCATGGCTGCCCCACGCGAGTCCGCGACTTTGGTGCACTTCAATCTTTTCCTCGGCGAGCCATTCGACACCGCACGTGAAACCAAATCCGCCGCAGACGCTCGTCAACCCGCACAACCGATTTCTCAGCAGCGCCCAGGCACGGCCTTTTTTCGCGAGACGATCATTGTCGTGCGTCTCGCTATAATGGACATAAACGCCGACTCGTTCGGTTTGGTGCAGCGCGTAATCGAGATACCAGGCGACTTCGGCGCCGGAATAATTTTGAAACAGCTCGGAATAAGCCCATTGCATTCCGCCTTCGGTGAGCAACGATTCCGTCGCCGACCACGCCCCGCCCAGCCCTTCGAGGAGAAAGAGTGTGTCCGGAAATTCCTGGCGGACGCGCGCTTCGATGTATTGCCAGACCGGCAACGGAACTTTGTAGCCGGCGTCGCAGCGAAAGCCATCCACGCCGCGACGGCACCAGGTCAAAAAAGATTCGGCAAAATGTTCCCACAAGCCGGTGAAATTCGGGTCCAGCTCAACGAGGTCAGCCCAGATGTTTCCCCAGGCACCGGGGCTCACGAAGAGTCCTTTGTGATCGCGCAGGAACCATTCGGGATGGCTTTCCCAGAGTGTCGAGCCCCAGCCGGTGTGATTGATCACGAGATCCAAAATCACCCGCGCGCCCCGCCGATGCGCCGCGGTGGTCAGTTCACAAAATTGTTCGACGCCAGTCGTGCGTTGGTCGAACTCAACGAGTGCGGGATCGATCGCAGTCAGATCTTGCGCGGCGTACGGGCTGCCGAACCGGCCGAAGCGCGCAAAGGTGGTGGGCGTGGGGTTGACCGGGAGCAAATGCAAAATGCGGCAGCCCAGCGTGTCGACAATGTGCGGGAGCTGCAGGGTCAGATCGCGCAATTTTCCGGAGGGCGGGATGACGGTGTAGCCCCGCGCATCGAGTTTGGCGAAATCATTTTCAAGTTTCTCGTCGCGGGTGGTTCGCAACTCTTTCGACGCGCCAAACAGCCGGGTGAAGGCGCAGTAAATCGTATTGCCGGTTCGATAGCTGTCGGGATGAACCGAGATGCCGAGGTCGGCGCCCTCCGGCCAGGTTTGCCGGCCTTGCGCATCGACGAGATAGGCTTTCGCCCGAAAATATCCAGGCTCCGTGAGTGGTAAATCGATTTGCCATCGGCCCTCGCCCACATGCTGCATCGGAATGTCGCGCCAGAACGCAATCGACATCGGACGCTTGCCGGCATACGACGAAATAATTTCTTCGCGAGTGGCCGCCGCTTTGCCGAGGTTGGTGCGCAACAATGCGCGAAAGTTTTTCGGGGCATCTGCGGCGCGCAGGGTGAACTGGATTTGGTCGCCCACAAAACGCAAGACGCGTTCGCCCGTGGCTGGTGTCATTTCCGGTTTGTGCATCAATGGTTTTTTCCTTCAGGTCGCAATGAAATATAACAGCTGCGCCCGGCATGCTATCCGGCGGACGATAGTTTTTTCTTCAGGCGCTGGATGCGTTGAAACGATTCATCGATGCGCGCTTCGGAAATTTTTCCGGATTGGACGAGACGCAAAATCAGCTCCATCGCCTTTTCGCCGATATGCGCGTCGTAATTCATGTTGTTGCCAAAGCAGAGCAAATCGAGCCCTGCTTCGATGCCGAACTCGATCGCGTTTTCCAATCCATAATGGCCCGAGATCGCTCGCATTTCCATGTCATCGCTGATGATCAATCCGTCGAAGCCCAGCTTGTCGCGCAGAAGTCCCTTCAGGATTTTCTGCGACAGAGTGGCGGGCCGTTCCGCGTCGAGATGGGCGTTGAACACATGCGCGGTCATGATCACGTCGCAAAGGCCGGATTCAATCAAGCGTTGGAAGGGAATCAATTCGCGCTCGTGCCAGGTCTGGGTCACGTCCACGAGACCGAGGTGCGTGTCGCCCATCGCGCTGCCGTGGCCGGGAAAATGTTTGGCGCAAATCAGGACGCCATGCTTGCGATGCGCCCTGGCGAACTCGATGGCGTGCTGCGCGACAATTTCCGGGTCGGAATGGAAGCTGCGTTTTTTTCCCTTGATGATCGGGTTGTCCGGATTCGCATCGAGATCGACGACCGGCGCGAGGTTTAAATTGATTCCTGAATCGGCCAGGGTTTTCGCGATCACTTCCGCGTGTTGAAAAGTGAAGGCGAGATCGTTTTTGAGGCCGAGCTCTTCATGCGAAAGCGTTTCCGGAAAACCGTAGGCCGCCTTGAGCCGATTGACGCGGCCGCCTTCCTGGTCGATGGAAATGAGCAATGGGCTTTGCGCGAAACCTTTCAAAGAATCCACCAGCGCCTTCAACTGCGCCGGAGATTTGACATTCCTTCCCTGCAGTTGGGTGTCGGCCATCTCCTGGTCGAAGAAAACGACGCCGCCGAGATTGCGTTCCGCTGCATCGCGCGCCACCGGATCGCTCGCCTTGACTTCAAATCCGCGAAAACCGACCAGCACCATCTGCCCGATTTTTTGCCGCAAGGTTGGAGGTTGAATGCTCATTTGAAATTATCCTTTGGGTAAAATACAATTCGCGAACAATAATTAAATGTAAAACCGCGGACGCACCGTGAAGTCAGAATCGTGCGCGCTTAAATTCATCAAATTCAAAACGAAACTATGAAACGAATCGGCTTATTTTTCATCGCGCTGGCGCTGGCCGGGTCCGCGCGGGCGGAAATCCGGACGGAAACCGTCGAATACAAACAAGGGGATGCGACGCTCGAAGGCTTCCACGCCTACGACGATTCCATCGCCGGAAAGCGGCCGGGCGTCCTGATTGTTCATCAATGGAAAGGTCTGGGCAATTATGAGAAAAAGCGCGCCGAGATGTTGGCCAAACTTGGCTACAACGTGTTCGCGGCGGATATTTATGGAAAAGGAATTCGCCCAGCCACGCCGAAAGAAGCCGGCGGGCTCGCCGGTAAATACAAAGCCGACCGCGCGTTGCTGCGGGAACGCGTCAAAGCCGGACTCGATGCCCTTCGCAAAAGCGAACTGACCGACGCGAAGAAGGTTGCCGCGATCGGCTATTGTTTCGGCGGAACGACCGTTTTGGAATTGGCCCGCAGCGGAGCGGATGTCGCGGGCGTCGTGAGTTTCCATGGCGGATTGAGCACGCCCAACCCGGCCGACGCGAAAAATATCAAAGGGAAAGTTCTGGTATTGCATGGAGCCGACGACCCGAACGTCCGACCCGAGGTGCCCGGTTTCGAAGAGGAAATGCGCAGCGCCAAGGTGGATTGGCAATTGGTTTCCTACGGCAACGCGGTCCACAGCTTCAGCGATTGGAATGCCGGGACCGACAATTCCAAGGGAGCCGCTTACAACGAGAAAGCCGACAAACGCTCCTGGCAAGCCATGGAGCAGTTCTTCGTCGAGCTATTCCGCTAGTTTGGGTGGCACCAGCCTCCGGTGGGTTGGCATCTGCGCCCGCCGGAGCAGGCGTTGCCCGCGTTAAGCCGGCAACAAGCCAAGCTCGGTCGCCATCGCTTTTTCGTCCTTCAGCTCGTTCACCGTCGCATCGATTTTCGATTGACTGAACTCATTGATCGCCACGCCCTGCACGATTTCCAAGGTCTTGCCGTTGCTGCGAATTGGGAACGAGCAAATGATCCCTTTCTCGATTCCGTAGCTGCCGTCCGAACAGACACAGACACTGTGCCAGTCGCCAGCTTTGGTTGGGTTTGCGATGGATTTGACGCTGTCAATGGCGGCATTCGCCGCGCTGGCCGCACTGCCGGCTCCGCGGGCTTTCAAAACGGAGGTGCCGCGCTGCGCCACGGTCGTGACGAAATCAGTTTTCAACCAGCTTTCGTCCGTAATGACTTCGGTCACCGGCTTGCCGTTGATCCTGGCGTTGTAGAAATCAGGGAACATCGTCGGGCTGTGATTGCCCCAGATGGCGAGGTTTGAAATCGCAGAAATATCGACGCCTGCCTTCTTGGCGAGCTGGGTTTTCGCGCGGTTTTCGTCCAGGCGCGTCATGGCGAACCAGCGATCGCGCGGCACTTCCGGGGCGGCGTTCATCGCGATCAGGCAATTGGTGTTGCACGGGTTGCCCACCACCAGAATGCGCACATCTTTGGCCGCATATTTCTGGATGGCCTGGCCTTGGCCGGTGAAAATCTTGCCGTTGATCCCGAGCAAATCCTTGCGTTCCATGCCCGGTTTGCGCGACACGCTGCCGACCAGCAACGCCCAATTGATATCTTTGAAACCTTCTTCGAGGCTGGCCGTGGCGACGAGGCCCTTGAGCAGGGGCGAAGCGCAATCCTCCAATTCCATGACCACGCCTTGCAGCACGGGCAGGGCGGGTTCGATATCGACGAGGTGAATGATCACCGGCTGGTTCGGTCCGAACACTTCACCGGAAGCGATGCGGAACAAGAGTGAATAACCGATCGCGCCCGCTGCGCCCGTTACTGCCACACGAATTGGAGTAGAGTTCATAATTTCGAGCGCGAAGTATGCGATCTCAGAAGAGGCGCGCAAGCGGAATGTGTTTTGCATCCCGGATTGCGCGAGAACCGTCATCGCCCCGCCACGGGAATGGATGCCCCGCCCTGGTCCCTGGAGAGCGGGCTGGTCGGCCCGATCGGTCTTCAAACCCGCGGGAGTTTCGCATCCACGCCCTTGGCCTTGGATCTGCTGAATGCGCGACCGTGAACCGGATTTCATTTTTGCGATTCCAGCCAGCGTCCAAAAAGTGGGCAAAACACCTGTCGCCAAAGTTACTTTGCTTGACAAAAAGCGGACATCTATGCTCTCATCGCGAGACTTTGGAATCGGGCGGGGCAAAAACTCAGGTATTCTGGATGAGATTTTTAACCATGCTAACGATCAAGCGTTTGTGCCTGTGATGGCCGATGCTGCAACGGGGGAGAAATCACCGATCGGCCACGGAATTAGGGCGGAACGAAATTTTTTATGAAACAAATTTTAAAGAACCACCGGAACGGAATCATGGCGGCTAAATCGAGCGGACGCGTTTTCGCCGGACTGCTTTTTCTCTGGATTTTGATGGATGGATTTGGCGCGCTCGCCGCTAATGGACCGACTTCAGTCACTGTAGGATCTCAGTCTGTTGCGCTCACCTATGGAACCGGCGGCAGCCCAACCTTCACTATCAACGCATCTGGAAACGGCAATCTTAATGTAAATTGGAGCGTGTTATTCACAGGGGGAACTCCGGCTGGGGTTTCGACGTCATTTTCGCCCAATCCCAGCCCCGGCAACGGATCATGGAGCTCGACATTAACGGTGACCACTACGGGTTCCACTCCGGCTGGAGGATTTTCGTTCACGGTAACAAACAACCAAACTGTAACAACAGGTGCAGGCACGTTGACCGTGGGTCAGAAAACGTTGACGCCAACTGTTACGCTCAACAACAAAGTCTATGACGGAACGACTGCTGCCACAACGGTAGCCACCCGGTCTCTAAGCGGGATTATCAACAGCGATGATGTCAACCTCGGCACCAGTGGCACAGTGGGCGTATTCAGCAGCAAAAATGTCGCGGCTTACACCCCCACCGTCAGCGGCCTCAGCCTGAGCGGAACGACTGCGGGCAACTACGTACTTTCGACCACATCGGTCACGCCCAGCGCCAGCATCACGGCTAAGGCGCTGACGGTTTCGGGCAGCACGGCGGCGAGCACGATTTATGACGGTACGACGACGGCGAAGCTGGGCGGAACGGCGGCGTTCCAAACGGCGGAAGCGGCGGCGGTCGGGACTGGCGGAGACGGCAAGCCTTACACGGGCAATGGCGATGTCATTTCAATTGGCGGAACGGCAGTGGGCACGTTGGCGGCGAAAGATGTGGGGACGCAAGCAGTGACGATCACCGGCGTGACGGCGACGGGCACGGGCAGTGGCAATTACACGGTGACGCAACAAACGGGATTGACGCAGGCCGTCACGCAAAAGGCGCTGACGGTTTCTGGCATCACAGCGGCAAGCACGATTTATGACGGAACGACAACGGCGAAGCTGGGCGGGACGGCGGCGTTCCAGGCGACGGAAGCAGCAGGGGCTGGCACCACCAGCGACGGCAAGCCTTACAATGTGGACTCGGTGACAGCAGGCGGGACGGCAGCGGGCACGTTGGCGGCGAAGGATGTGGGGACGCAAGCAGTGACGATCACCGGTGTGACGACAGGCGCGGGAGCGGGCTTTGGTAATTACACGGTGACGCAGCAAACGGGATTGACGCAGGCCATCACACAAAAAGCGCTGACGGCGGTTGGAACCTTGGTGTTTCCGGCGAGCAAGGTTTACGACGGCACGACGACCGCGACACCCACGTCGGGTTCGGCGGCGTTGCAGACGGCGGAAACCACGGGCAGCGGCAACACGTCGGATGGCAAGCCCTACACTGGCAATGGGGACGTGGTGAGTCTGACCGGGACGGCCAGTTACAGTTTCAACACGAAGGATGTCGCCACCGCCACGACTGTGACCGCGAGCGGTTTGTCGCTGACGGGAACCGGCAATGGAAATTACACGCTCACCGCACCGACCTTCTCGGAAACGATCACGGCACGTCCGATCACCGTGACGGCCGCAAGCAACACCAAGCCTTACGACGGAACGACCAGCGCGGCGGCGATCCCGTCCGGCAACGCTTTGCAAAACGGCGATGTTATTACCTCGGGTGAGAGCTACGACAATGCAAACGTGGGGGCGGCGCACGTTTTGACCCCGGCGACGGTGGTGATCAAGAACAGCGCGCAGACCGTGGTTGAAACGGCCAACTATACGATTTCCACTGCCACGGTGAACACCGGAACGATCAATCCACAGTCTTTGACGATTTTGCGCCAGACTGGTTTGAATTCAACGAAAGTGCTTAAAAGTGTTTTGGCCGACTTGGCCGTAGGAGCGACGATCAGTTCCTTCGCAAGCACAAGCGCAGCCGGTGCAACGATCAGCAATGACGGAACATGGGTGTTCTACGCGCCCACCGAGGCCATAAATGCGAATGACACGTTCACTTATACCGCCAGTGGAGCAACCGGCACGGTGAACGTGAATATCGATCCCGGCACCACGGCTCAATCTTTGAACATGCTTCCCTCCACCGGAACTCCTGGCACTGGTGATTTCACGATTCATTTCGCCGGGATTCTCGGGTTTACCTATACCGTCCAATGGGCTCCCACCGTCACGGGGACTTGGACTACGCTAGGCACCGCCACCGCTGATTCCACAACCGGTCAGGGCAGTTACATCGACCCAGATGGTCACGGCGGCACTGCATTTTATCGAACCGTTTATCCGTAAAGAATCAATTCTGAACACCTATTTATGAAAATTTTAAAGACTCTCTTGGTTCTCGGAGGATTGGCTGTCGGATTGCATCAGGCTGGCGCCACTTTAATCTCCACTCACACCTCCGTCGGTCAAACCGTCACGGATAACAACGCCAGCGGTATTGTCAGCACTTTTTTCAATTCAAGCACCTCTATTTCTTCGATCACCAATGTCCGGGTGAACATCACGATGACCGGAGGATTCAATGGCGACCTTTACGCGTATCTGACCCACGAGGGAGCGACGGCTATTCTGCTCAACCGGATTGGCACCACCGGCAGCGGCACGTTCGGTTCCTCACAAGATGGAATGAACGTTTGGTTTCAGGACGGAGTTGGTGCCGCGAACGTACATACTAACGTAGGAAACCTGGGTGTGGGCTCGACCTACGGATCCGATGGACGCTACGCCAGCCCGACAGATTTAACGGCCGTGAACAACGCTTCTGCGACCCGGACGTTGAGTGGCTTCAATGGGCAGCAGGCCTTTGGCACCTGGACCCTGTTTGTGGCGGACCTGAGCGGCGGCGCTGTATCGACTTTGAGCAGTTGGGACCTGGAAGTCAGCGGCGTGCCCGAGCCCGTGAATGTGGCGCTGATGATTCTCTGCGGCTGCTTCATCATTGGCCATTGCATCAAGTGGATGAAGCGTAAACCCACGGCTGCGGCTTAGTCTAAAGTCCGAACCCCCCCCCTCCTCTATCCTTTCCCCGCCCATGCTTCACGGGCGATGAAGTGATTGCGCCAGATCCCGGTTTCAGTCATGCCCGCAGGAGGAATCTTGTCCCATCGGCCGAAAAGAAAACATTGAGACCCGCGTTTTAATGTTTCAACTGTCGCGTTAACCCGATAAGAGCACTTCATGTCTGCTGATATTTCGTTGTTCGATGGGCTGGCGTGGTACGTCGTTTTTTTATTTTCCACGACGGTGCACGAGGCAAGCCATGCGTTGGCCGCGCTGAAACTGGGCGATGACACGGCGCACCGGGGCGGACAAGTGACGCTCGATCCGGTACCCCACATCAGGCGTGAACCGATCGGCATGGTGGCGGCGCCGTTGCTTTCCTATTTCCTCGGCGGGTGGATGATCGGCTGGGCCAGTGCGCCTTATGATCCAGTCTGGGCGCATCGTTACCCGAAGAGGGCCGGCCTGATGGCGCTCGCCGGGCCGGCGTCAAATCTCGCGCTGCTCCTGGTCGCGGCCCTGCTGATCCGGCTGGGCATGGCGGCCGGAATTTTTGTCCCGCCAGAATCGGTCAACTTCGACCATGTCACCTCTGCGACCAGCGGCGGCATTCCATACCTGCTGGCGACCTTCGCGAGCATAGCCTTCTCGTTGAACCTGCTGCTGTTCCTGTTCAATCTGCTGCCGTTTCCGCCGCTGGACGGGAGCAGTCTTCCGTTCCTGTTTCTATCGCACGAAAGAGCCAATTCCTACTGGCAACTGCTCCGCCATCCCGGGATGAATATGTTTGGGATTTTCATCGCCTGGAAAATTTTTGGCGCGATTTATCCCCCGCTCCATTTATTTGCCATCAACCTGCTTTATCCCGGGATGCATTACGGGTGAAAGGAAGTCTCGCCTCATCGGCTTTGTGAATTGGGCGAAGATGCGGCAGGGTGAAGCGTGAGCCGCATTCGGAAATTCTACGAGAACCGGTTTCGGCGGCTCGCGGTCAAGCTCGGGAAGACGTCGGAAGAAGTGGCGCACGCGAGCCTGGACCGGGCCGCCGCGCTCCGCCAGCGGGAGCATCTTCATCCCGACCTGGCGCTGGCATTGGTTCACGCCGATTTGCGCCGGGCCACGGGTGAGACCGCCGGTTTTCCGCAACGATTTCTCTGCGATGGCGGGCTGGGCGGTCTGGCGCGGTGGCTGCGCGCCGCGGGTTATGAATCGGCTTGGAACCCGGAGCTGGACGATGCTGGGATCATTGCCGAGGCGAAACAGGCGGGCGCGACCTTGCTCACGACCGACACGATGATGATGGAGCGCGGCGTCCTGCGCGACGGGTGGCTGCCGGCGATCTGCGTGCCGTCGTCACTGAAGCGCGGCGAGCAATTGGCGGTGGTGTTGCGCGAAGCCGGTTTGGAGCTGCGACCACCGCGCTGCATGGCCTGCGGAGGGGAGCTGCGTCCGGTGCCGAGAGAAACGATTGCCTCGCGCATCCCGCCGCGCACGGCGCTGTGGCTCAAGGACTATTTCGTTTGCGCACAATGCCATCAACTCTTCTGGCACGGAACGCATTGGCGAAAGATTGCGCGGGAACTGGAACGCTCAAGCCGGGTGGGTTGCCTTGACTTGCCGCCGTGAACGGGACGAGGGCGAACGGCTTTTCGTTCCGTGCGCGAACCGCTCCCGCCGTTCTGGAATTCACTCGAAAAAGATCGGCGCGACCCTATCCTGATTCCGATGTCAAACCCCACCAAGCTTGTCGCGCCTGAGATGGCTCCCGCGGACCTTCAAGCCAAGCCGCGCAGCGCCTGGGCCTGGGTTCCAAGCCTCTATTTCGCGCAAGGCATTCCCTACATCGCGGTAAACACGATGTCTGTGGTCATGTTCAAGCGACTCGGCATTTCCAACACCGACATCGCGCTCTACACAAGCCTGCTGAACCTGCCGTGGGTCCTGAAACCGCTCTGGAGTCCGTTCGTCGATATTTTCAAAACGAAACGGCTCTGGATTGTCGCCACGCAATTCCTGCTCGCGCTCGGGCTGATGGGCGCGGGCGCTTCGATCCAGACGGCCGCGTTCTTTTTCATGTCGCTCTCCATTTTCTGGGGCATGGCCTTCATCTCCGCGACGCACGACATCGCCGCCGACGGTTTTTACATGCTGAGCTTGAACAAGCACGACCAGACGTGGTGGAACGGGATTCGCAGCACCTTTTATCGCATTGCCATGATCGTCGGGAGCGGGCTGCTCATCGTGCTGGCGGGAGTTTTGGAGAGTAAAAACGGTTTGCCGCCGCTGGAAATTCCATTGCAGGCGCAGCCGGGACTGGAAAGCGCGTCGCGATTCGATCCCGCTTCCATTCCGGCCGTCGCGCCAGCAGGCGAGCTGCGGCTGGTGGCCCATCCCGCGACGCTGGCGGTCGGCATCACGGAAAAAACGGCCGATGAAGCCGGGGCGGTCATCGATGCCGCCAGGAAATGGAATCGAGCCCATGGATTCATCGCGGTGGAAAAACCGATGGTGAAAACGGCCGGGGACAGCTCCTGGTGGACGAAACATATTTCCAAACCGCTGGGCGATTTTTTGCGGGCGACGTTCCCGAAAGAATTAAAAGCCAGGCCGAACGCGGCCGGCAACGTGGGCCTGATTTATTTCACGCTGTCCAAGGAACCGCCGGCGCAAAAGGAGATCGTGGTCAATTTTGAGCGGAAGAAAAGCGGGCGGGAATACCTCGGGTTCAGCGCGGGCGATCGCGGATTCAAACTCGTGGAGGGCGAACGGTTTGTTTTCAATTCCACGAACTGGAACCAGCCGTTCGCGGCGGTGGTGCAGCTGGATCCCAAGTTGAAACAGAGCTCCTCGGTCATCTTCGCTTCGCGCGCGGGGAACATCGCGCTGGCGTGGTCGATCACGCTTTTTCTGCTGGGCGGATTATTTTTGCTCGCCTGCTTCTACCATCAATTCGCCCTGCCCCGGCCGGCGGCGGATGTGCCGGTGGGTTCCGGCAAGAATCTCTGGGGCGATTTCTTTGGGACCTTTGGCGCTTTTTTCAAGAAGCCCGGCATCCTGGTCGCCCTCTCGTTTATTTTGTTTTATCGGCTGGCCGAGGCGCAGGCGCTGAAGCTGGTCAGCCCGTTTTTGCTCGATGCGCGCGAAGTCGGCGGACTGGGCCTGAGTACGAGCCAGTTGGGCCTGGCTTACGGCACCTTCGGAATTCTCGCGCTGACCTTCGGCGGAATTTTCGGCGCCATTCTCGCCTCCAGGTATGGATTGAAAAAAATGTTGCCGATCATGGTCTGCGCCATTCATTTGCCGAACGCGGCGTTTCTTTACCTCGCATTCGTGCAGCCGGAGAATTTTGCGGTGATCAGCGGCTGCATTGCCATTGAGCAATTCGGCTACGGCTTCGGCTTTTCCGCCTACATGCTTTACCTGCTGTATTTTGCAGATGGCCCCAATAAAACGGCGCACTACGCGATCTGCACCGGATTCATGGCGCTCGGCATCATGCTGCCGGGAATGTGGAGTGGCTGGCTGCAAGACCTGGTCGGTTACAAGAACTTCTTCGCCTGGATCATGCTCTCGACGATCCCCGGGTTTCTCGTGGCGTTCCTGATCAAGGTGGACCCGCAGTTCGGAAAAAAAGCGGCCAGGGAATGACGCGGGCCGAGCGGCCGAAAATTATTTCCCGGCCACCAGCGTCTCTTTCACGAGCGGATTGACCACGATGCTGTTCACCAGCCATTTGATTTTCTGCCGATAAGAGAATTGATAAGCGGAACGCCACTCGCGCCCGAAAGAGTTTGCGACCTTTCGCGCGATGTCGCTGAGCGAGCCGTCGCACGGGACCACGGGATCGGCGTCCGCCCGATTGTTGTAATCGAGGTAACCTTTGATGGCCGGCACGTAACAAACCACGTGCGTTTCGCCAGCCATTCGCACGGCATAGAGCTCGGTGTCGTAACCGCTTTGTTGCAGGACTCCAGCGGCGAGCGTGGCAAAGTCGTCGCAATCCCCTGACTGGGTCGCCAGAAACACTTCGGGATCCTGGACCTTTTCGTGATAGGCGAATTTGAAGTTCGCGAAGCTCTTGAGGAAATGTTCGGGCGTTTCCGCGGAAGCAGCGGACTGCAAAAACAGTCCCGCGCAGAGGGCCGCCATCCCGCAGGCGAGGCGGGCGAATGGGTTGTCCCGGAAATTAGTTTGTTGTCTCATTGCTCGTGACTTTCGTTGAACCGAACGTTGACCTCCTCCTCCGCGCTGCAAATCCCGTCAGCCTTTGACTGCGACAGCCCCCATGGTTTTTCCGTCCGGGACATCAGGTTTTTCCTCATGGAACGCGCGAAATATCCGCCGAAAAATTGAGAGCGCAAATTTTATTTTGAGAAAATATTCAATGGATCTGAAACCCGGAGAATTGCTCTGGAAACCGAAAACTCTTGGCGGAACAAATTGCGGCGTCGCACAATGAGGCGATGAAAGAATCTCTTTCGGCGAAAGAAGCGCGCGTGACGAAAATCATCGCGCAATTGAAGCGGGCTTACCCGAATGCGCACTGCGAATTGAATCACATCAATCCGCTGGAGCTCTTGATCGCGACGATTCTTTCCGCCCAATGCACCGACAAGCAGGTCAACATCGTCACCGCGGATTTGTTCCGGAAATATCGAAGCGCGGCCGACTTCGCCAACGCCGCCTTGCCCCAGCTGGAAGAGGACGTGAGGCGCATTGGCTTCTTTCGCAACAAGGCCAGGAACATCCAGGCCTGCTGCCGGCTGCTCCTGGAAAAGCACGCGGGCCAGGTTCCGCGAACGATGGAGGAGCTGACCCATTTGCCCGGAGTGGGACGCAAAACCGCGAACGTGGTTCTCGGCAACGCGTTCAACATCAACGTCGGCGTGGTCGTGGACACCCATGTGGCGCGGCTCTCGGAGCGGCTGGATTTTTCGCGGCAAAGTTCGCCGGAAAAAATCGAGGCAGACCTGCAAAAACTGAATCCGCAAAACGATTGGTGTCTCTTCAGCCATTTATTGATCTGGCATGGACGCCGCCGTTGTTACGCCCGGAATCCCGACTGTTTGAATTGCGAAATCAGCGGCGATTGCCCGACGGGGCAGAAGAACCTGTCGTCCGAGGTTGAGGGAAAAAGCGTTCGCGCCGGCCGCAAAGCGCGGAAACTCAAAGTTTCCTGACGTATGCCTGAGACGTGGTTTCTTTTGCAGTCCGGCCCGGGTAATCCAGCATGGAACATGGCTCTGGACGAAGCGCTCCTGGAAAACGCGCCGCAGTTGGCCAGGCCGGTCCTGCGCTTCTACGGCTGGACCGAGCCCGCGGCTTCCTTCGGTTACTCGCAACATTTCGCCGACCTGGAACGAGTAACCCTTTTGCGTCCGCTGATTCGGCGTCCCACGGGCGGCGGGCTCGTCCCGCACGACGCCGATTGGACTTACAGCCTGGCCGTTCCGCCGAATCATGCGTGGTTCAAATTGCGGGCAACGGAAAGCTATCAGCGCGTCCATGAATGGATTCGCGATGCGTTTGCGGCGATCGGCGTGGCCAGCGAACTTTCGCCGTGCTGCAAGAAAGAGATTCCCGGCCAATGCTTTGTGGGCGCGGAAAAATTCGACCTGCTCTGGCAAGGCCGAAAAATCGCCGGCGCCGCGCAACGCCGGACCAAGGCGGGCTTGCTGGTGCAAGGCTCGGTGCAACCTCCGCCGATTCGCCTGGCGCGAGCCGACTGGGAACAAGCGATGCGCGCCGTGGCGCAGCAACAATTCGGAGTCGCGTGGGCGGAAATGACTCCGGGTCAGGATTTGGAATTCGCGGCTTCCGCGTTGGTGGAGAAAAAATATTCGCAGCCCGATTACCACGGGAAACGCTGACGATTTTACGAACCCGGCTTGCGTCGGATCCGCACAAAGGCGTTGGAGTTTTTCAAGAATTCGAAATCGGTCTGGACCTCTTCAAAAATGAAATCAGCGAAGTCGGGATCGTTTTTCAATTCCGCAAAAATGCGCGAGCGCTCGGCTTTGAAATTGACGAGCGGATAAAGCCGCGCTTCGCCGGAAGTGATGCGCATGATTTCCAAGAGCG
>CANJXF010000006.1 GCA_947478865.1 Verrucomicrobiales bacterium
GGATTTGCCGCTGGCAAGCCAGTTCTGGACGGCTTCACGTTTGAACGTTTCATCGAATTTACGGCGGGTCTTAACAGATGTTTGGGTCATGGGCTTAATGATTCATTGTTCACCCAATCCTCCGTCCGTCAATTCGAAGCAACCTCAAATTGAATTTCCATAGAACTGCGCGCAGCCATTTCAATTCTAAGAATAGAATCAGGTTGAATTACCCGGTGCCCCGAATGCTTTCCTCCATATTCGTTAAAAAATTCTCTTTCAAAAAACGGCACATCCAACTGACGAATAACAAATTCCCGGCCCGAGAGGGAAAACATGATTTTTTCTGTTCCCTTAATCGAAACGCCATGGAGCTCGATTTCAGACCAGCCAGGCACCGGTTGATTCGCCCGAAATTTCAGGAAGAAATTCAGCAATTCGGAATGATCATAGGACTCCCCAATTAATTCACGACTGATGATTCTGAAAATTGGCTGAGAAAAATCAGGAGATGCAATTTCCTTTCCATTTTTTCCCGCTGATTCTTTTCTCAACTGGTCTATGAAGGATCTGTATTGAGGTGAGTCTCTAATTCTTCTCAAGTGAAAAGATTCCTCGATGCCAATCTGGTTTGTTAAAATATTCGATTTGATAACGAGAAATATTGATACCCGTTTCGGTTTTCTGGTGCTCCAGAACTTTCCACCTTTGCATCTGATTGTAGCTGGGAGAAAACTCATTTTTGCTTTGGCTTTCACTCACCAGACGTTGAATTAGATCAACCAAAGCAAGAAATCCGGAGGAAAGTTCGTCTAAATGTTTCGGCTCCATAGCGAGAATAATAAAATTTAATTCGGGAAACCTCTGCGGCTGAACTCAAATATAATCAATTATTTCTGTGGCCAGACGGCGGCGCAAACGAGAAAACCGATCTGCAGGAATTTTCAAATCGGTAAGAACACACATTTGAAATAGGAGCCGCAATTTTTCATTCAGGCGGACCAACTCTGCCTTTTTTGCCACTTTACCTGTTAAAAGCCATTTTGGGTTATGGTGCGTATAATAATTTCTCGTACATAAAACTCGTTCCGAGAAATCAGGGATGTCGTCAACCAAACCTTTCAAAGAATCTGCATGCAGGCTGCACAGTTCTTCGATCTTCGCTTTAAATTCGTGTTTGTGATGGGAAGAGAATTGAATTCCATGATAGGCCTCCAGCGCTTGTGTCAGACTCAAATGCGCTAACTCGCCAGTGAGCGAATGATAAATGGTAGATGAATAACAATTAAGCGGCTCCGCAAACTTTTGGACATACTTCAGCCATTCACCAATGAAATCGGCGAAATCTCCACGCACATCCTCGAATCGAAAGATCCAATAATGAGAAATCGGAATTTCGCATTCCGGTTCACGCAGAATCCAACTCTGAATATCTATGTCCTGATCAAGCCACTTGGGCTCCAATGTAACTCCCGTAACCATCCTTGTAAGTTGTAACCCAAACTGGGTAGACCCGCTTAATCACCGCAAAATGAAGCAACATGCGTACAGAACTAATTAATTCGTTGCATCGCGAGAGCGGAAAACCAGCTTTTGATCGAAAGGTTAGAGCTGCGTCCTCGCTGATACATCTTTTTTGAAATCCGTTGCTTGTTTCAAATGTGTTATGTATCGCCAGTTCCAGATCTGGAGAAATTGAGAACCACTCAGCTTCTTGTTGCTGAAATTTTACGACGAACGCGCGATGTTTTTCATCTACATTCCGCTCAAATCCTGACCTGCCTAACCAGCCGTAAAGATGCTGAAGTTGGAATCGCAAAGTATTGGCAAGGAAACTTTCGGCGTTCGGAACGTCGATTCCAATTAACGCATATCCGGCATCAAACCGCCGTTTGAGAACGGCGCCACTGACATGATCGCCTGACGAACCAGCAAATAAGAGGGTTATTGGTTTGCCGTGCTCATCCTTGCCGTGGATTACGTTGCCGAGTGGCAAGGTTCGATCATCAACAGGATTCTGTCGTTCAATGATCAATTCCAATTCGGGTGATTGCTCTGGCCCGTAAGTAAGCGTGCCGAACCATTTTCTCTCAGGATGATTCGGCGACCACCAAAAACTTTTTATCTCTCGTTTTGTGTTCACGTTATGACGGCCGAACACAATCCTCCGTCACCAATTTCTTTGGGTCAGGATAATCCTTTGGCACGCCGGGGGCGGTGACGGGTTCGCCTTTTTCGATTCGGGCGGCGACTTGTTGGTTCAGGGCGAGGAGTTGGGCGAGGAGATCGCGTTTGGCGTTGAAGCCGTAGGCGTTCAGGACGGCGGTGTCAAGGGCGGCGTGGGCGTCTTTGAGCGGATTTGCGCCGGGGAGTTCGAGGGTGCGATAGAGGGCGCGCAGGCCGCCTTTCATTTTGGGCAGCGCCTCGGCGCGGACGCGGCGGACTTCGCGCCCGGCTGCCGCGACGGCTTCGATTTTTTTAATATCTTCGTAGGAGACGACGTCAGGAGACTCTGATTTTTTCTTTTCGGAGGAAGTTAGAGTCTCGTCACCTCGTCTCCTACCCGAAGTTGAAAATTGCGGCCACGGGAAGGTGTCGAAAACGGATTCTGGTGTGTAACGAAAATCCGATTTCATCTTCGAACATTTCGTCAGGAACCATTGCCAATGAGTATTCGATTGGAGAATCCCGAAACTATAATCATCGGGGAACGAAAACGCTTGAAGCGCATCACCGGGAATAATTGTGTTTTCGACGAACGTAAAAATTGGCCGCTTCGTAACTCGGGAGCAAACCAGATAACGCGGCAACTTCGAGATTCTCTGCATCAATTCTCGCCTCGATCGCCAGTGCATCCACCACCGTTCCAAATGATCAGAATGGGCAGATTCGCTCGCGTGCTCATCATCCGCCTTTTGCTGCATATCCGCCAAAACAGTTGCCCTTACATGTTCAAACACAGCAGGAAATCCTTGAGCATCCAACACACTCATTTGCGCAAAGTTTATAAGATACCTAGTTGGTCCTCCATCTTCGGCAAGCAGCTCGCGCCCGATCAAATATGGGAAAATTACTTTTGCCGACTCGGGGTCTTTCGAGACCAGCCGCTGTCTCGCTTCCGGTTCCAAAACAAATCCATCGTGTCCCGGGGTAATTCCTTGGCACACCATGTATTCAGGCGTGGCGTTCTGATAATTCAACTTCCGAGCGCTGCTTACATCCACTTCATCCGAAAGAGCCGAGTTGATGAAATCACATTCCCGAACATCGAGTTCGTATTCCTTCGCAGCCGAACCGGTTCCACGTTTGCGGATTTTTTTACGCCAGCAGACGGTTCAACTTTGAACCAGAGCTTGCGCGTTTTCGGCAACAGTTTTGCATCCTGCGTTTTCGCCCAATTCGCGATTGAGACGTGAACGTTGGCTTCCCCGGACCACGGCTGGTTTTCCACGGCTTCCACAATCGTTCCGGTTTTCACGACGTGATCGAGTCCGCCAACACGCGATTGGTTGTTGCGAATGTTTTGCGTCCCGACGAGTCCGGCGCGGCCCGCGAGCGGATCAGCAGCGGTGCAAGCAGACAAGTGATCGTGCGATTTGCGAATCCAATGCACGCAATAATCCGCCATGCCGGGTACACCGGGATAAGCTTGCCGAATCGCATTGATGTATTCCGGGCCGAGATCGGGTTTGAGCTTCTTTGCGCCGTTGAAAGGTGGATTGCCAATTATCACGTCGGCCTTCGGCCAATTCACAAGGATCGGTTTGCCGTTTTCAAGAAACGCACGTCGCCAATTAACTTGCTTACCCGCTAAACCCATTGATTCAGATTTGATCAACGCATCTCCGGCGATGAAATTTTTATCAAGATTATCCAGCGGCAACGCTTGTTCGGTGATGTGCAGTTCGTCGATCGCCAGCTTGCGCGCAATCATCATCGTGACTTTAGCGATCTCGACGGCGAACGGCAAAATGTCCATGCCGTAAAAATTTTGCGCGCTGAGAAAACTCAAACGCATCTGGCCGGGCTGGCTCTGCGTTTTGAATTCGTCCATCCGTTCGTAGAGGCGCGCTTCGATTCGTTTCAACTCGCGATAGGCGATGTAAAGGAAGTTGCCGGAACCGCAGGCGGGATCGAGCACGCGAAAATCATTCAGGCGGGTGCGGAGTTGATGGAGGCGGTCGAGCGTCTTTGCGCTTTCAATCTGTTCCTTCCACGGGTCGGTGATCGTCGGCTTGACGATTTTCATGATGTCCGCCGGGCTGGTGTAATGCGCGCCGAACGCGTGGCGCTCGTCGTCGTCCATCGAATGCTGGAAGAGCGTGCCGAAGATTTCGGGCTGAACTTTGGCCCAATCTTTTTTCGCGGCGTCGCGGAGGAGAACAAGTTCCTGGTCGTGCAGTTCGAGCTTGGCCGGTTGCGCGAAGAGGCCGCCGTTGAAATAGGAAACGCCTTTGAAACGCCCGCCGCTTTTCGGCTGCGGATCGTTCATCGCCTCGAACAAACCGCCGATGAGATCGTAGGCTTCGGCGGGCGAATGGGCGTCGTTGAGGACCTGCGTGACAAAATATTTTGGCAGCAAACCGATGTCCTCGGCGAAAAGCGCCACCAGCATTTGCAGGATGAATTTCTGCGCCATGGCGCGATCCACGCCGCGATTGGTGATGCGCTTGAAACATTCGGCCAGTTTATCGGCGGCTTCGCGGGTGACGGCTTCGCGGTCGTTGTTGAAGGTCGGTTTCTCGTTCGCCAGGAAGGCGAGCGGCCCCCAGCGTTGCGGCAAATCTTTGGTGGCGAGCTTGTCTTTGGGCGTGTCGAGGTCGGTGTCGAAATCGTAGATCCAGAATTCGTCGAAGTTGCAGATGACGACGTAGCGCGGGCGGTTGGGAACGAGGCGCGTCCAGTAATCGAACGCCTGGCGATAATGTTTCTGGAGATTTTCGCCGCGCTTTTTCATTTCGATGAGCACGACCGGTTTCCACACGTAATCGGCGAAGGACGTGCCGCCGCCATCCTCGGCGGATTTCAACACGCGAAATTCCGGCGAGCCGCCGACATCCAAGGTGCCATTGAGACCGAAGCCTTGAAAAAGCCGGTCGAGGAAGATTTGCGCCTGGCCTTTTTCGTCGCCGGTGATGTGTTTCTGGTACCAGCCTACGAAGGTGGAAAGTTGTTCGGGATTCGGCACGGCGAAGTTCTACGCGAGCAATCGGCGTGACTCAATGCGAAAGCATGTTGGGCCATCTCCAAGCTGGTTAGCCCCAACCCGCTCCCCCTTGGCCCTTCAGCCCGCCAGGATTTTGTCCATGCGTTCGGAAAGATTTTTCAATCCTTCCAGCGAACCGCCCCCGCCCTGCTCCGCAATGGCCCACCCGGTGTAATTAATTTGGCGCAGCGCCTTCACGATCGCCGGCCAGTTGTTGCTTCCCTCGAGCAAGGGCGCATCAAACCCTTTCCACAAGCCGCCGCTGAGCATCTTGTCGCGGCTGTATTCTTTAATGTGCAATTTCTGGATGCGCGAGCCGAGCACCGGAATCCATTGCTCGGGCCAGCCGTAGCGAAGCACGTTGCCGATATCAAAGTGCCAGCCGACCATCGGACTTTTGAATTCATCCACGTAGCGAGCGGCTTCCATCGGGCTCAGGAGAAAGTTGTTCCAGACGTTTTCAATGGCAATTTTTACGCCCAGCTCTTCGGCCAGCGGAATCGCCTTGCGGACTTCCGCCTGGGAACGCGTGTAGGCATCGCCGTAGGAAACCTCTTTGGTCACCACGGCGGAAATAAACAGAACCGAACTGGCGCCGTATTTCCTGGCATCCTGCAACGATTGCCGCAGGCCGTCCAGGCCGCGCGCCCGCTCGGCGGGGTTCGGCGAGGCGAGATTTTCTTTCCAATGCGTGCCGCAGCAGACGCTGGGGATCTCCAGGCCCGTTTCGTCCCGCGCCTTGAGCAGCTCATTGACGTCCATGTGGCTCGACGGTTCCACACCGGCAAATCCTGCTTCCTTGATCGCTTTGAATTTTTCAAGGATGGAGCCTTTGACTCCCACCGTCCCGAGCATGATCGCCTTTTTGATCTGCGTTTTCTTCGGCTGATCTTCGGCGCGGATGGTTTGCGCGGCGACGGTGGCAGCGCCCGCCGAAGCGGCTATCTTGAAAACATTTGAGAGGGGCGTGTTCATGATCAGCTCGCCAGAATTTTATCGAGATCGGCGGAAACTTTTTTCAAAAATTCTTCAGTGGAAAGCTTTTCCTGACACGGCCCGCAGGCCGGCTCCACGATGCACCAGCCGCTGTAGCCAATGGCGTCGAACGCCTTCATCACAGCCGGCCAGTCGTTGTCGCCTTCGAGGTATTCAACTCCGAATCCCATTCGCAAACCCTCTTCGTTCATTCTTTTGCGACTGAATTCCTTGATGTGCACCTTCTGAATGCGCTGGCCGAGGATCTGGATCCATTGCTCCGGCCAGCCCGTGGCAATGACGTTGCCCACGTCAAAATGCCAACCGACGGACGCGCTTTTGAATTCATCCACGAATCGCGCGGCTTCCAGCGGGCTGAGCAGAAAGTTGTTCCAAACATTTTCCACGGCAATCTTCACGCCGAGCGACTCGGCCAGGGGCACGCATTTGGCAATCTCTTCCCGCGTCCGATCCCAGGTCTCCGCGTAACTTGCGTTCTCATCCACGTGGCCGGCGACGCACAAAACGGAACTCGCGCCATAAGCCTTCGCGTCCCGCAGCGCTTGATTGAGTCCCTCGGAGCCCTTGGCGCGGATCGAAGGGGCGGCGGAGGACATCGACCGGGTGTGCTGCCCGGCAACGACGCTGGGAATGGCAAGCCCCGTGGCTTCACGCGCCTTTAGAATTTCTTTTGGGTTTAAATGGCTCGGAGGTTCCGCCCCGTCAAAGCCCGCCGCTTTCAGCATCTGAAATTTGTCCAGCCAGCTCAATTTGCCTCCGCCTTTTGGAAAGGTGCTCATCATGAACCCTTTTTTCAGCGAACGCTTTTTTGCCGGAACGATTCCCTCCGCGAAACCGCTCGGCGCCAGCGCGGCCATGGCCAACGCGCTGCTGCTGACTTTCAAGAATTCCCGGCGGCTCTGGTTTGATTTCATTTTGAAACAAAGAAGCGGCGATCTCTCGCCGCTTTAGATTTTTGACTGAAACTAAATGAATTTAGTTTTGCCCGGGATGGCCAGCGGCGGAACCGGCGGAGCGGTTTTCCAATCGAAATCATCCGGCACCAGTTTTTCCTGTGAGTTCACCGCCTGATCCCAGCTGATTTCTTCCCCGGTGTAGCCCGCCATGCGGCCCATCACGCCCATCATCGAACTGTTGGCCAGCCATTCGCCGTCATTGCGCGGCTTGCCGGCACGAATCGATGCGAACAATTCCTGGTGCTCGACGCGATACATGTTCGGCGTCGGCCCGTCATAGGTCCATGAGCGCTCGTTCTTTGCGCCGATGATGTAGGGATTGCCCTTGAACAAGCGAACGTGCGCGGTTCCTTTTGAGCCGAAAACGGTTTCCGTATTGTCGCTCGCGCAACCGGCCTGCTGGCGGCAGAAAAGGAAGCCTTTCACGCCGTTGTCCCATTCGTAAACCACCGAGAAATGATCGAAGATATGGCCAACCATCGATTCCGGGCGAATCTGGCGTCCGCCGTGGGCGATGCATTTTGTCGGCATCTTGTTGCCCATGGCCCAGTTCATCAGATCGACGTTGTGGATCGCCTGCTCGACGATATGGTCGCCCGAAAGCCAGGTGAAATGCATCCAGTTGCGCATCTGCTGCTCCAGCGGTCCCCATGCTGGATTGACCAGAACGCCGCGAGCCTCGCCCGTGTTGTAGGTTCCGTAAATGGAGCGGATGTCGCCAATTTCTCCGCCGAGAATTTTTTCGTAAACCGCCCGCTGCGCCAGATGGGAGCGCCAGCAAAAACCCGCGGTCAGGGCCAGGTTCTTCTTTTTGGATTCCGCGACGGTTTCCATCACGGAGCGATAGCCGAAGGCGTCGGTGCAGATCGGTTTTTCCGAGAAAATGTGCTTGTTCTTTTCCACCGCGTATTTGAGGTGGAACGAGCGGAATCCCGGAGGCGAAGCCAGCAGCACCACGTCAATTCCGCTGTCGATCACCTTCTTGTAGGCATCGAGGCCGACGAAACATTTTGCGGCATCCACTTTGACTTTGGAACCCACCTCAGGATCTTTTTTCAGATTATCGAGGCCAGCTTGAAGGCGGTCTTCAAACGCATCGCCCATGGCGACGAGCTGCACGTTCGGCTCTGCCATGAGCGCGTCCTTGGCGGCGCCCGAACCGCGTCCGCCGCAACCGATCAGGCCGATCTTCAGGACTTTGGTTTCTTCACCCAGGGTTCTGCCTGGGAAAAGGAGCGAGGAAGTCACCGCTCCGCCGATGACAGCGGTGCTGGAGGTTTTAATAAAATCACGGCGCGAGGTCTGTTTATCTGAAAGCGGATTCATAATTTATTTGTTGAGTAAAAAGGTTATTCGCCGTCACGGAGAGGCGTCAAGGAAAGAGGACTCTCCCAGCGCGACCAATATTCAAAATGAAACCTGCGCCATCCAAGTGCTATGAGCAGAGGCGATCCAGAATATTCCTGGTGATTTGCTGGGCGCGTTTATCCGGTCCCATCGGCGAGGTGTAAACCGAGGGGCGGACGTATCCGGGCGGCGCGCTGAGGGCATCCGCCCACCAACAGGTGGAGGCATTGAAAACGACGTTGCCTCTCGGGCCCGGATAGGTGGTCGCGGTGTAAACGCCGCCATTCAAGCTGCCCGGCTTATCCTGCGTGGGGCCGGTCGCCACAATCTGCAATCCAGGAATGCCCGCGGGATCGCCATGCCATTCCCACCCGACGAGGCCGGGGATTCCGTCGCCCTTTTTCATGCCGGTGTTCGCAAAAATCCAATGCTCCGGAAGATGGCAAATCCAATCGGCTCCGCCGGTGACGGGGGCAATGCTGCGCGCGCCGATCAGTTCGTTGGCATTCGGGCTTTGGTGCGGCAACAGGGCCATCGCCGGAAAGCGTTTGGTTTCCGCCTCGTCGAGCGGGCCATAAAAATCGGTTCGCGTCAGAATGCGATTCGGAACGCCGCGCGAGCTGGAACGCAGATCGATTCTTCCGCAGCAGGTATTTCCAGAAAAGAAGCCGACGTTCAGCCCGGTCGCGATCGCCCCTTTCAAGTGGTTGAACATCTCGATCGAATAATATTCGTCGTGCCCGATGGAAATGAATCCCTTCGCGCGCGCCAGACCTTCGGCATCGGTGTGCGTGTCGAGGTTGGAAATGTACGTCACGTCGTAACCCTGCTCTTCCATCCAATAGACAAAGGGAAATTCCCAGAGGAAGAATTCGCCGGAACCGATCGAGAGCGGCGCATCCATGATCTGGCAATATTTTCCGTAAGGCCGATCGAAACTGATGTCCACGCCCGGCCCCCAATACCATTGGGACTTGCCATCGTCGTAGAGTGAAAACTGGCTGGGCCAGCGGTTGTAGGCCTGCCAGGTGGTGTCGGAACATTGAAAAATCAACTCGGCGCGGCGGGCGTCGCGCACGATGAAAATCACATAGCTTTGCAGCCCCTCGCGCGATTCGGTGAGTTTGCCGACGTAAACTCCGCTGAGCCAGTCTTCAGGGACCTTGATGCTGACGCACGGCTCCCATTGGCACTCGCGCAGGCGCCGTTCTCCCACGGCGGGCTCGGGCTGAACGCGCCCCGGAAACGGCTCGAAGGAGCGGACCAGTCTTCCGCCGGTCCCGCCGTAATAGCCAAGCCGATAGAGATCGATGGTGAAGGCCGAAGCTGGATTGGTGCTGACAAAAATTTCCAGGGTTTCGCCGGCGCGCACGCTGGTGTGGGAGCAGTAACCTTCAATCCACGGACAGCGATATTTCGTGGCCGGATCAATTCGCGTGTTTTTCAAAACCCAGTCGGTCGTGCCCGGCCGCTCATTCTCACGCACCACGGCATCTTTCCGGCCGGTGAATGCAGGAACCGTCGAGCATCCGGAAAGCGCGGCCGCCGCGCCGATGCCAGCAATGCCCTTCAACAAATCACGACGGGAAAGGTCGCCGCTGTTGCGGTCTGGGTTTCTTTTTTTCGCCGAGCTTTTGCGGTTCATAGCGGTGAAAGGGTTTTGAGATTACTTATTTTACTCGGGTTGGCTGGTTCGCAGATGGGTTTGATCTTAGAATACAACGCCGACCTTGAACCAGATGGTGTCACCCTTGAGGCGTTTTTCCACGTTCAATTCCGGGAGCCATTTCACTTCGGCGGCCAGATCGGCTTTGGCGATTTTCGTCGCAAATGAAATCACTGGTCCGACACCTGCCGTCCTGCCTTCAAAATCACCGAGCGCCGCGCCGGAGCCGCTGTCGCCGGTGATTTGCTCGTAAAGAAACGCGTTTGCGCCCACACCGATGATTCCCAGTTTTCCCAGCGGCAAATGCTGCGCGAGCGTGCCTTCGAGATGGAATGATGTGCCGCTGGTGTAGTGCGTGTCCGGATTTTCCGTGTTGAAATCGAGACCGGCAAACACCGTGACCTCCGTGCCGATCCGGGTGCTTAGCCAGCTCGCCGAAACCGCGGGCTCGAACGTCCAGTAGTTGCGCCCTGTGTTGGCCAGCTTGCCCACTTCGTAGTCGCCACTCGGCGCGTAGATGCCGAGGCGCACGTCGTATTTGAGGTCCGGCCCGTTCGTCCAGCCCAGCATGAACGGATACAGCGTAATGTCGCCCAGTCCGTTGGCCGAGTCGGTTCTCTTCACCGAAGGGCCGATGGGCGGAGCCACCGTGCCTTTGACATCCAGCCAGATAAACGGAACTGCGGCGACAACTGCATAGTTGCCGCCCAGCAGTTCCAACGGCGTTTGATAGATACCGAAAAAGGTGTCGGCATAACAGGTCGCGTGCGCATCCAACGTCAGTTGTCCGCCGAATTGAATCGGCCGGCTCAGGCTCGCACTGCCGTCGTAATAGGTGAACGCATTGGCGAAAACGAGCGCGGGTTTGCCTGGCAAGGTGTCAATAAATGTCGCCGTTGCACCGGGCATGTAGTGCCCGCCCGCCCCTTCCTCGGCGTGGATCAAACAGGGCGCCACACACATTGCCGCCGCCGCAAGTGCTGCCAAGTGACTGGAGTTTTTCATGAGTTGATTCAGGGTTGGAAACACAAAGTGCTTCAATGATGAATATCGTTGTCGCCCACGCCTTCGTCGGTGATGGCAGGCCCGTCATGCTCGGCCAGCGGCGTGCCTTTACCGCCTTCCGAAGCCATGAGCGGCTTGCCGTGCGCCAGCCCCACGCTGCCTACGTAAATGAGCGCCAGCGGCTTGGCGGATTCCCGGCCCAGCGCGTTGAGGCGCTCCTGCATCGCGGCCACTTTGTCGGGATGCAAGCCGGCGACGTTCTTCTGCTCGTAGGGATCTTCGGCAAGGTTGTAGAGGTCCACACTCGTGGGGATGAGCGTGCGCCAGATCAGTTTCCAATCGCCCTGCCGCACTCCGCCGCGGAACGGCTCGACGTTGTAGATGACTTCATGGCGCGGCGAGGCTTTGCCCTCGGCGATCGTGCCCCAGACGTTCACGCCATCGAGCGGCTTGCACTTGGCGGTGGAAGCACCGGCCAGCGCGGCCAGCGTGGGATAGAGGTCCACGGCGTGGATCATGCCATCCACGGTCTGAGCCTTGATATGGCCCGGCCAGTTGGCGCAGGCAGCGACGCGGCAGCCGCCTTCGAAGAGCGCGCCCTTGCCGTCGCGGTAGGGGCCGTTGTCGCACGGAAGCTTGGTCTTGGACAAGTCAGCCATCTGGCCGGCGAACATCGCGTTGCGGGTGCCGCCGTTGTCGCTGTGGAAAATGATGAGCGTGTTGTCGCGTAATCCCTTCTTGTCAATCGCGGCGACCACGCGGCCGATTTCGTCATCGAGGCAGGTGACCATGCCGGCGTAGGTGCAGCGGGATCATCCAGAGTGGCGCGGCCAACCGGTGATTGTCGGAAGTCCGCCGACGCAACGGGGCGTGGTGTGCGCCTCCAGTTACGAAGCGCGAAAGTTCGGGGTGCGTTCCGCCATGCCGAGCGTGACGGCCGGACGGCTCTGCCCGAAAGGCATTTTCGTCGCGCCACGGATGTCCCAATACCGGCATGAATCCGAGCGCATCATGGAAATTCTGGCGCGCACCGGAGCCGTAATTGAAAAGATGTCCATCGACGAAGCGTATCTGGATGTTTCGGGCATTTTGCCCGGAGCGACTTCAGACGATGAACTCATTCCGCCTTCCATAAAACTCGCCCGCGAAATCAAAGAAACCATTCTGCGCGAGCGTCAATTGACCGCGACCATTGGGATCGCATCGAACAAACTGATCGCGAAACTTGCCAGCGATTTCAATAAGCCGGACGGACTGACGCTGGTTCCCGAGCGCGACAAAGTCCTGTTTCTCCGCCCGATGTCGGTGCGCGCCATCCATGGGGTGGGCAAAGTCACGGAACAGATTTTAAACCATGCCGGAATCCGGACGGTGGGCGACTTGCAGGATTATTCCGGCGACCTTCGAAAAATAATCGGCTCGTTCGGGCCGACGCTGAAACAATATTCCATGGGCGAAGATCGCCGCGCCCTGGAAACAGACACGGAGACGAAAAGCATCAGCAGCGAGGAAACCTTCCGATCCGATACGAGCGACAAGCGCCGGATGCGAGACTGCCTGCGAGATCAGGCTGCGGAAATCTCGGCGGAGTTGAAAGAGACTAATCTCGGCGCACACACGGTTCAGGTCAAAATCCGCTACAGCGATTTCACCACGTTGACGCGGCAGATTTCCCTCGAAGAGCCGATGACTGAAGCTGAAGAAATTTTTCGGCTGGGCTGTTTTCTTTTGGCGCGGGAGAAACTGGCGGATCGACCGGTGCGATTGCTGGGCCTGGGTGTCAGCGGCCTGGGAGAATCGATTGTCCGGCAGTTGCGATTGAATCTATCGGCTTAGAAAAGGGTGGAACAAACCAGAGGTTTATTCCACCCCCACCTCCTCAGCGGCTCGATTGAGCACCGGCCAATCTCCCGCTGAATCGAATTTTTGCAAATCGGATTAGAAACTATTTTCCGCAGCAAGCGCCGATCACAAATCAACGATCTGTTTGGGTTGAGGAACGACAACTTCAGCGGCGGGTTTCATTTCGCGCAAAGTTTCGGCGAACGCAAGCGATTGCGATTCCTCGCCATGAATGACAAAAACTTTTTTAATGTTGCCGGAAATCTTTTCGACGTAGCGCTTTAACTCGCTTTTCCCAGCGTGCCCCGAGAAGGAATCCAGCGAAGCCACCTTTGCTCGAACGGAATTGGGTTCGCCGAAGATATTTACGACCGGCCGACCCGAGACAATCTGGGCGCCCAAGGTGTGTTCCGCGCAATAGCCGATGAATAGAATTAAATTTTTCGGGTCACCGATATTGTTCTTCAGGTGATGGCGAATCCGTCCCGCTTCCGCCATTCCTGAAGCGCTGATGATGATGGCGGGATCTTTCAATTCGTTGAGCTTCATCGAATGGGCGACTTCGCGGATGTAGGTCAAATTGGACATGCCGAACGGGTTCGCTTTTTCCCGGAGGAAGGCATAGATCGTCTGGTTGAAACATTCCGGGTGCAACCGGTAAACCTCCGTCGCATTCACGCTGAGCGGGCTGTCCACGTAAATGGGCAGCGGCGAAAGTTGCCCGCTCTCAATCAACTGATGCAGCGTGTAGACAATCGACTGGGTTCGGCCGACCGAAAACGCGGGAATGATCACCTTGCCGCTTTTTGCGAAGGTCTCTTTTACAAGCCGCGCCACATCTTCCATCGCACCGTGCGGCGAAAGATGTTCCCGCCCGCCATAGGTGCTTTCGACCTGGAGATAATCCACGTCGGCCACCGGTTGCGGGTCGCGCAAAATATCGTCGCCACCGCGGCCGACATCGCCGCTGAATAAATAACGAAACTTCTTCGCGCCCTCCTGAATATCGAGAACGACCTGCGCCGAACCCAGAATGTGACCCGCATCCCGAAAGGTAACCGTCACGCCATCGATCACGGGAATGGCCCGGTCGTAACCAACGGAGACGAATTGGCGAATTGCCTTTTCGGCATCCATCGCAGAATAAAGCGGTTCCACCGGTGGAAGATTTTTCTTGGCGCGCTGGCGCGAAACAAATTCAGCATCCGACTGCTGAATGTTGGCCGAATCCTCCAACATGATGCTCGCCAGATCTCGCGTGGCAAAGGTGCAGAAAATATTCCCGTCAAAACCCTGTCGGCAAAGATTGGGCAGATTCCCACAGTGATCGATGTGGGCGTGGCTCAGCACCACGACATCAATGGTCCTGGGATCAAAAGGAAAATGGCGATTGCGCTCAATGGATTCGTCGCGCCTGCCCTGGAACAACCCGCATTCCAGAAGAAGCCTTTTCCCATTGAGTTCAAACAGATACATCGACCCGGTGGTGGTGCGGGTGGCGCCGAGAAAATGGATTCGCATCGGAAAATAATGCGGGCTGCAATTGCAGCCGCAAGCTTTAGGTAAGGAGGATTCGGTCCAATTGCGCCCCATGCACTTCCAGCGTGGTGTCCGTCCAGACCACGAAATTCGAAGCGGTCATCTTGCGCTCAATCGGCCACTGCGAGGCACGTCGCTGCTCAATTTGTTCATCACTCCATCCCCGGGCGCGGAGGCGTTCCTGCTGGGTGTTCTGGGAACAGGCGACGCAGATTACCGCATCGAACTCGTTTTGAACCTCGGTTTCAAATAGCAACGGAATGGTCACAGCCCCAATCGCGCAGCCTTCTTCTTTCCACTTATCCACTTGCGCTTTCCAGAGTTCGCGGATGCGGGGATGAAGGATTTTTTCCAGGCTGCGCAGAGCGGCCGGATCATTAAAAACCCTGCGGGCCAATTCGTCGCGCCGAAGCCGGCCGTCAGCCGCAACAATGGACGGGCCAAAAAGGTGGATGATCTCTTGAAACGCAGGAAGCCCCGGCTCAACCAGATTGCGAGCCAGAATATCGGTATCGATAACCGGTATGGATCGTTCTGAAAGCAACCGGCCCAAGGTGGATTTCCCCATACCGATCCCGCCGGTTAGACCATAGAGTTTCATAACAGCCAAATCCAACCTCCGGACCAATCCGTCAGGCTGGAAGGCAAGGTCTGCAATGATCGACGGGACTAGTTGCCTTCCAAAACCATCGAACCGCTCTGCTTATCGCTGATGAAGAAGCCCATCGCGGTATTCTGCTGCTGCAAGACCACACCTTTGATCGGCGAAGTGGCCTTGGTCTCAGGATGGACAAACGTTCCGGTTACCAGCCCAGTGGGCAAGCTGACATTGAGCTTCAACAGATTCGTTCCAGACGTGACTGTAATCAGATTGGCATCGGTCAAAGTAACATCATTCGTAATCGCGGAACTCAGGTTGTCGCTGCTCAGGGTGACAACGCCATTGGTCAGGTCAAGAACTCGAACCCCATTGGTCGGAACCAAATAGCTGGAACCGAGAACGGTGGAGTGATTGGTGAAGCCGCCTTGATAATTGCGGCCAGGAACCGGGGTTTTGATCCAGTTTAGATTGCCTTCAAAGCTGCTCGTCTCGCGATTCGTGAAGGTGACCCAGCTCAGGATTGAACCTTTGCCATGATAGAGAGGAACATAAAGCGGCCACTGGCCATTCTTCGAGAGGTTTACGTTCTGGTTGATTTCCGTGCCGTCGGCCAAGGTTCCCTTTAATCGGATATCCCCATTGCGGCCAACTTTGACGGTGCCGAAACTGTTTCCTTTAGGACCAACCGTGGCATTGGTATCTCCCGGAATAACCATTGTGTAAACACCGGCTTGCGCGAACGATTCGATGGCACGTGCCCGATCGCCGACGAAGCTTGCGGTCCAGGAACTACTGCTGACGACGCCTTGCACTTGATCGGTCCCATTTACCATATCCAACTGGAGATTGAGGCTAAGGGAGGTATCTTTACCGCGACGAACCGAGATGTTGTTGGCAGTGCCAGTGGAATTGAAACGGCCGTGGAATGGGTAGCCTTTTCCGATGAATAATTTTCCGGTAAATAATCCCTTGCCAGTCGTCTTGAAAGTAACCAGGCCGGAACTCTGGTGTTGAACATTGGTCAGGTTCTCCGAGAACAAGCCATTGTAAACGCCACTGACGGAGTTAAACGGATTCGGACCGAAATTCGCCTTGATGACGTTGTTCGGTTTCATGACAAATTCCAGCTTTGAACTCGGCGAGACCGCAGCACCGGACCATCCCTCGAACATCTGTCCGGGGCCGGCCTTCGCCGTCATGGAATACTTACTCCCAACGGCAAGCTGCTTTCCATCCAAGTTAGGCTGAACAACGCCCAAACCATTGACGATCACCACCAGCTTTTTTCCCAGTCCCTGTGGAACTTCACCGCTGAATTGAACAACTTGTCCGGGGAACAGAGCGGAAAGGAGGTTGCTCTGACTCGAATTGCGATAGTAAATTTTGAAATTGGGATCAATGACAATGACCTTGGCGAGAACATTGGTTGAAAAGGCCAGCGGGTTGGTAATTACCAAGGTGTTGACGTAAAGAGCGTTTCCGGAGCCTGTTCCTGAGAATCTCAGAAGAGCAGCGTCGCTCCGAATTGTTAGATCCAATTCTCCGAGAACTGAATTATTCAGGAATCCGGCCCCATCAGCGCCCAAGTCTTCTCCAGCCCAGAAATGCCGGATCTCCGCGAACGAAGCAGCTGGAGCGACGGTTTCGATCTTCGTTCCATACAAATCGCCGCTGAATGGCTTGGAAAGCAGCGAAAACCCGTCCGTAACTCTCCAAGAATTATGGATAGCCGAGCCAATCGTGGTCGTGCCGTCGGACATTGATCCGCTGACATCAAACACCAGTTGTCCCAAGCTATCCTGGGTGAATTCCTGAACCGTGTTGGAAGCGGTGTTTGTGATGGTAAACACGTCGATTCCCGCCGCGATGACTGAATTGGTGACGAACAGATTCTGCGAGGTTAAATAAACATCATGCGAGGCGCGCACTTTTGCCGAAGCTACACTGTTGCTGATCACCGTATCATTCGCTTGAATGATAATTGAACCTCCATTGTTCGCTTGAATCGAACCGCTGTTCAGGAACGAACCCGATTTAAATTGCGGCGCAGTTGCAAGAATCAAACCGTTGTTATTGATGCTATCGTAGCCGTTCTCGGTGTCGAATCCAAAGAAAGCGTTATTGGCCACAGAAATCAATCCGTTGGTTCCGAGAGTTAAGTTCTTTACGCCAACGAAATTATTCAGCGTGAGATTCGGGATCCCACTCAATTGCAGCGATGAATTGATGGTCAAATTCTCGGAGGCGATTCGAACGGAATTGCTGACGAAGAGATCATCTTCGATTACCAGGTTTTCCGAACGCAAGGTAAGCCGCTCAACAATCGGCGTTAAACTTGCCGCGAGACTTTGGTCCAAGATCAAAACGTGGAATTTGATGAGGTTGGTCTCGGTTCCGGTCACTTCAGTGTTTTGCCAGGTGTAGCTCCAGGCGTAGAGATCACCGCGCAGACGTTGAAAGTTGGAGGGGAAAATGTTGGAAACGACCATTGAACCACTGGTGCTTCCGAGATCGGCACTGAGCAGGCCGGCGTTGATGGCCACGGGACTCTGCCCAATTAAATTGGTGGCAGTAATAATAACTGGGCCCTCGGAACGAATCCGGGCCAGCGAGATATCCAAAGTGTCTGCCTGCACCTCAATTCGGGGAGCCTGGTTTGTGATGTTGACTCCGCTCGGAACGGAGAGGATGGGTCCTATGCTGGCACTGTAACCTGCGTAATTTCCTGCCACAACATTGGTTTGGTGGGAGGCGGCATCATAAAGCATCGAGGGAGCATAGACAGCGTTGCCGTTGGTTCCGATGTTACCAACCAAATTGGAGCTGGTAATAATCTCATAACTGGAGGGTCGTGCCCCCGTAGCGGTAAAGTTCGTGAACAGAAGGGAGTTCGTCTGCTGAGCCAAACTATCGACGAAGAAAACGTTGTTCGTCGCAATTTTTCCGGAAACTGGATCGAAGGAAGGAGCGCTAAATTGGACGATGGCAACTCTGCCGACCGGTTTGGCAGGATTTGTGTCCACATTCGGATTCTGGCTCCGCACCCGGTCACTAAATGTGACCGAAGCTTTTATGTTCTCGAGGCTGAAATTAGTGTTGAGGAAAACCACTTGAACCAGTTTGTTGGTTCCATCCTGGGCCTTGTTGGCAAACGCCTTGAATTTTGCGTTGAAGTTCTGCGGAACAGAAACGTTGAATTGGTTGGTCCCAGAGGTCGCGGAAGCCACCAAGTGAAACGGTGAAAGAACTCCGTTTGGCGGCGTCTTGCCAATCTGGGTATCGACGTTATTGGTTTGAATCCCAGCGCCCCAATAGGTATCAGACACATCGCTAGGATTTGAATAGAAGTTTGTGCCGAAAAGAAAACCGGCGCTGCTATTACCTGTGAAAGGATCACCGGCCGTGATCGAGGAACGCGATAGATTCACGTTTTGCCCCTTCAACCGCACCAATCCGGTTTGCCCCACTGCAATGGTGCCATTCCGGTTATCGATGTTCGTAGCAGCAACGAGAACAAATGACCCCT
This sequence comes from Verrucomicrobiales bacterium, assembly GCA_947478865.1. GTDB lineage: Bacteria > Verrucomicrobiota > Verrucomicrobiia > Limisphaerales > CANJXF01 > CANJXF01. The sequence continues at coordinate 18,664 of CANJXF010000006.1, forward strand.
GCGAAGAATTGAAAAAACCTAAACCCCCGCCGTTAAGAAATCCGGAGCCAAAAAAGAAATTGAAATCAGATGCCGTTATATTCCCAGAGTTTACGAAATTCGCAGCTGGCCTGCGAAAATTCTCTGTTGTATTATCAAATCGAAAACCAACCGAGCCGAGCATCGTGCCGCGGTTCGTAAAATTCAGCGTGTTCTGAGTGTCGTAAGGAGTAGGCGTCGAAAGATCGAACGTTCCCAGGTTAAAGAAGGACGTGGCGTCAATCGGTATGGCGGAGGTAATGGAGCCCGGGTTAAAAAACAGTGGACTCGTCCCGGCATGCAAAGAAATGCAGGCGAACAAGCTGATGGAAATTGCGGAAATGCGCTTCATATTTTTTAATTAGTGGCTTAGGACTTGCGCTTCAAGGTCGCGAATGCTCGAGCCTTGCGGATAGACAATTGGGTCATTCGTGGTGCCATCGAACGAAGCCCACAGGAAGCCTTTAAATCCGGTATCCTCGATGAAAAAGCTAGTCGAATTACGGAAATAGGGTCCGATTTTGTTGAACGTAATCACCTTCTGCGGGAGAATCGTTCCCGGACCGGCACTCACATTAACCGCATTTGTTGCAAAGCTGATCGATCTCGTTGAGCGATTAATGACAAACGGTATGGCGGCAGGATTAGGATCCGCCAGATCCGCCGCAGTAAATAGAATATCCGGGCTCGATACCAAACGCTTAACCGTCTGTTTCACGACAGCAGAACCTGTAACGTATGGAAGAGAATAAGTCTGAACAAATGGCGTAAAGCTCGTTCCTAAGAGCGAGTCAAATTTAACCTTCTTAAAGGTGATTTTTTCGATCCCGCCTCTCAGCGCTGCAGTATTCGTGGCAGTAACGCTATTCGTGGTGAAGAAATCGACCGGCGTCCATGGACTCGATGATGTCTGCGGAAAGGTATTTGGAGGCAACACCTCGTTGTTATAGTTATTCTTGCGGTAGAGATAGCGAAGCCCTCCGAAATCATCCCGCGTGAGGCCAATAAAATAACCACCAATGTTTTGTCCAAACGATGCAACCGCGTTGAAATACACATCTGTTGGATCAACCAAGGTTTCTACTGCATCGCCTCGATCGATAGCAGGACAACCATCAAAAATCTGATAAGTATACAGAACGCCGTTCACGTAATGGCTTGGCTCATAAGTGAACGGGTCGAAATTCCGAACGATAACGGTGTAATTAAAGGTGCAAGCCGGTGCCCCAGAGGGTGCTCCCCGCGATCGCAGGTCAAACACATGTTCTTCGCCGCACAACCCCATCTGCTCCATCATAAAGCCAAGGACTTCAGATTTCAGATCAAGAAGATTTAGCGCTATTGCCGATTCAACGCTCCGTTGCGCATCATCTGTCAAAAATTCGCTAAGGTCTTTACTGGCCTTGGACGCGGCCGGGAGTTTGTTCAAAATCGCGAATGCCTGGTCTACCGCCCGAACACCGTTTGACCCGAAATAGTCGAGGAACGATGACTCGAATCCATAAGTAATTACGGGAGTGTTAATTCGGTATTCTTCCCCGATATTTCGAGACCCGCCCAATTGCGCCCGTGTGGAGCTGACGATTCTAAAGGAAACAGAAGGCTGCTGCCAGGCTTCGTAATCGCCAAGCAGGGAAAAGGCTGATGCACGTTGAGCTCCCGCTGCCAGCAGAATCAAACAGCAAACTTTGGTGATGTGTCGCAACATAGGATTCAGATTAAAAAATTATGGCTGCTGGTTTAAATTAAATTTACGACCAAAGAGGTCAAACCCGTAGACTGCCACGAAACTCGACCAACTCACGAAAATGCGTCCCGGACCGCCTGAGGCGATTGCAGGCAGAATTTGCCGGCTCACCGTTGTGTTGTTCACTTGAAATTCATCGCCAGAAGGCTGAGTGCCGCCTTGAATGACGCGACCATAAACTCCTTCGCGTGATCCGTCCTGACCAAGGCTGGTCCAGACCACCGCGCAGTCATTTCCAACGGCGCTAATTTTGGGCCGATATTGATCACCGAAGGTGGTCGTATTGACTTTATAGTCACCACCGACAGCAACACCATCCGCTGCAAAGGAACGCCCCACAACATCCCAACTGTTCGAGCTGCTCAAAGCATCTTTCTCGCTCCACACCACCGTAAAACCTCCGCTGGCAAGGGCGGCGACCGAGGGATTCGCACAAAGGTTATTGCCGGAGTTCAATAGAATCTCATCAGAGAGAGGAGCTCCCGATTCACTGAACAAACGGCCGTAGATGTCCACGCTTGCGAAGAATCGCTCTTGCTCAGAAACCCAAACAAGAATCACATTCCCATTCGTTAATGTCGCCAAAGCCGGATTCCGCTGATTGTAGCTCGTGGCTTGATTAACTAAAAATTCAGCGCCCACCGGAGCACCGGTCGCGGAGAGTCGGCGGGCATAGATCCCAAACATACTGCCGTCCTGCTTCAAACTCTGCCAGGCAACCAAGGCGCCTCCCCCATTGAGAGCGGAAACAACCGGATGACTTTGCTGGTCTTTAATGAATGAATTAACGCGAACGTCTCCTGTTGCAAACGTCCCGTCCGCTTTCAATAAGCGAGCGTAAATGTCAGCATTACCCAATCCATATCCCTGCCAGACAAAAAGCGCATCACCAGTGTTCAGTAAACTTACTTGCGGATTCCGCTGATCACCCTTGGCGATCTTGTTGACTTTGATCACCGCAATCTTGTTCAAATTAGAATCCAATCGAGCAGCGCTAATTTCGGTGCCGGATTTCACGGATCCACTTTCTTCCCAGACCACGAATCCACCACTCTGATTGAGGGAAATACTCGAACCAACCTGATCACCTGGCAATGACCCGGGAATCAAGAGCTCGCTTCCTTGCGGAGCGACCACAGTTTCCCCCATTAAAAAGACCGGGAGAGCCATAAGCATGGCGGGCACGAGCAGCCGTTTGCAGACACACAGCGGTAATGACATAATGATGTTTAAACTATTAACAAGAGCACAATTTTTTGTCCACGCTTTCTTCTCGGCCATTTTCCGTTTTCCGAAGAGTTCTTCAGCGTGAAACGAACTTTTCTTTATAAAAACATTTTTCTTTAATCGCCAAACAAGTTGGATTGCCTGACCTGCGCCCTTTCCAAGTCGTGCAGCAATGTCTTAAACCCCCAACCCGTGAACAATCGCCGCAACTCTTCATTCGCGGCGGGCCGGGCGGAAAATTTTTCCAATTCAAATTCAAACGGCAAATCATCCCGCAACCGGATCAACCTTTGGTTGCGCAAAACCAAATCTCTAGCCGCCTCGAGATTGTTCCGCACCCGATCCGATTTAACTTCATCCAGACGCTGATAAATCCCTTCCAGCGAACCAAACTGTTTCAGCAGATCCGTGGCGGTCTTCGGTCCCACCCCGGTCACCCCTGGGATGTTATCCGCGCTGTCTCCAACCAGACTGAGCCAATCCACGATCTGCTCGGGCTCGACACCAGTCTTGGCCCTGACCTGGGCGGCAGTCCAGAGCGATTCAGTTTTATCGTTCGGGTTGAACAACGACACCCCGGGCGATACCAACTGCATGAAATCTTTATCCGCACTCGCAACCACGACCGGGACTCCTGCATCAACCGACCGCTTTGCGGCTGTGGCAATCAAATCGTCTGCCTCAACGCCTTCTTCGCACCACGACGTGATACTGGCAGCACGCAGGTATTCGATAATCTCATCCAGCTGCTGCTCCAGCCCGGATGGCATTTCAGGCCTCTGCGCCTTGTATTCCGGGAGCAAGGTCATCCGCTCCTCGGCCAGTCCTCCATCCCAAACAATCATGAGATGAGAGGGCTGGAGTTGCGCTTGCATCTTCGCCAGCATCTTGATGAATCCGTAAATCGCATTGGTCGCTTTGCCGCTGGGCGAATTCAACTGGCGGATGGCGTAGAATGCGCGGTAAGCGTAGGCGTGTCCATCGACCAAAAGAAATCTGGGTTGCGGACTTGCACCTGTTGGTACCATTTAGATTGAGTCACGATGCAATGATAAAGTGGAACCCTGCTTGATTAAGCAGGGTTCCAAATAGATCATTTCGGAACAATCGTTGTCGCGGGCTGTGTCGGAACCGACACACGCGAGAAGGGCATTTCCTCATCGGTATGAACCCGATTACCCGCTGGATCAATAATCGTCGGGGTAACAAAGATCATCAGGTTTCTTTTGACAGACGAAGAAGATTCGCTCCGGAAGAAACGTCCGAAGAAGGGCAAGTCGCCCAACATTGGAATTTTTTCTTTCAGCTTGGTGACATTATCACTGATCAAGCCGCCGAGCATGACGGTTTGGCCATCCCAGACATTGCAACTGGTCGTGACCTGGCGCATACGCATATGCGGAAGGGGCAACTGCGCGCTCAAAGGAAGACCAACGTTCGCGCCACCGACCGACTGGGCCTGCGGAACGAAGTCACCGGGATCATCATAGCCGAGGAATTCGGTGATAGTCGGAATGATGGTCATTTGGATGGAATAGCCGTCCGATGAAACTGACGGAAGAACGTCCAAGACCGGACCGAAAGGAAGAATCTGCGTGGTGTATTCAATCTGCGAACCGATAACGCCAGGAGAACTATTGGCGCCCGTCGTATCGGATGTTCCACCACTGCCATTCTGAGATAGATCAACTCCAGTCACGATCGTTTGCACATCGATAACGGAGATTTGGGTTTGGCGACCACTGAGCGTGGTGACTTTTGGAGCCGCTAGCAGATCACTGCCGTTGCGCGATTCCAGAGCGCGAATCACAACGCGGAATTGCGGATCGGTCAGAATACCAGTGATCGTTCCGAGCGCAGGAATTGTTCCATTGCCGGTCAATCCTGATGTTAAGAGGGTGTCCGTTGCTGAGGGCGCAATGCCGCCAACAAAGGGAGTAAACGGATCGCCGGTTGGGATCGCCGGCCCTGGGAAGAATCCACTTGGATTAGCCGAACTAGGTTTCCCCTGAAAGGAGGGAGCCGTGCCCGCTTGCATTCCAACTTTGCCCCCGCCCAAGGTTGTGTTTCCTAAATACCAATCAAAACCGAGCGCCTTGCTGTCGCCTTGGCTGATTTCAGCAAATTTCGCCTCAATGGTCACCTGTGGCGGATCCGCATTCAATGTTTCGATTGCACTCTGGATGATTTCGAGATCCTGAAGGGATGCTCTCACCATCAAGAGGCCGGTTCGATCATTGAAGAAAACCGACTTGCCATTCGGAATTCCAACTGGACCAAAATCAACCCCTGCTGCTGTGAAATACTCGCGAACCAATAGATTAACATTAGACAGAGCGTTCGTCCTGGTAACGTTGTTCAAGCCAGACCCACCGCCTTGACCACCACCCTGTCCGCCTTGACCGCCGCCCTGACCACCTGACAATCCAGCCACATTAACGCGGGGAATCGAAAAACCAGTGTCGCCACCTTGACCGCCCTGGCCACCTTGACCGCCGCCCTGACCACCTTGACCACCACCGCCGCCGCCACCTTGACCACCACCGCCGCCGCCGCTGCCACCGGTTGAAATGCTAAGGCTTAGAGCACCGACACTTTCCAATCCTTGTTGGAAGGTATTTGGATTGACCTTAAAGGTCCGCACATACAACGCGACGGCTTCCGGAGCTTTTGGCGAAAAAATAATCGCGTAGTCTTGAATTTCATACTGAATCGCCTGATCGGAAACTTGAACGATGGCATCCAGCACATCCGCCAGGCGAACATTGTTCAAGGCCGGGTTCAAATGAACCGTAACTGAGTTGAGGTCAACCGCCGGGGCTGCAGCTGGGGCAAATACAGCTGCATTAGGATCTGCTGGATTCACGACCGGTGCCGCTGCCGGAGCGTTCACATGGGGATTAAAAAGGAAATTGATACCAACCTGATCTGGGTCGCGACGCTTGGATTCATCGCGCAACGATTTTAAAACTTCGCCCAGCGGCAGGCCTTCAAACACAACCTCAGGCAGGCGAATTCGATCCAATTTTGATTTGATGAGCTGCCGACCTTTGCTGGTATAAACCAAATTGGTCCGGGCTGCCGGATTCGGAACTTGGAGGGAATCACGCTTGACCGGGGGAACCCACGCATCCTGGACCGTGACGAGAGCCTGCTTGGCATTCTGCTCGCGTTTATCTGCGCTGATCTTGTAGTTGGATTCTTTTATCAAACTCAAATAGTAGTTGGCCCCTCTATTGTCAGGATCTTTTTGCAAAGCCAAACGCAATTTAACAGCAGCCTCGTCATATTTGCCCATCTCCCAAAGAAGCTTTCCGTCTTGAACTAAAGTTGCCGCGGCAATCTTTTCATTTTTAATGTCGGGGACTGTGGCTAGAACCTCGGCACTGGGAACGGTTCCGCGCTTGGCCAAAATCATCTTGTCATTCTCGCTTTTAAAGCTGAGCAACGCCTCATTTCTTGGATCGGCTTTCAGCGCGCTGGCGACTTGCTCGCCGGCTTCCGTCAAATTGCCACGGCGCTGCGCATCCCGAGCCAGCTGCAAGCGGACATCAACCAATCCGGCTAATGCTTGTCGCTTCTCGGTTTCAACGGCGGGCGAACCAGGTCCCACCTTCCCGAAAAGAGAAACCGCTTCCTGATAAAACTTCCCGGCGTCGGCAAGAAATCCTTTGCGCTGGGCGTCTTGCGCGGCGAGTAATTTCTTGTGAAGAATAATGACCGCTTCCTGGCGCCGGACGGCTTCTTCTTCTGCAAGTTGGGTGGGATTGGTTTGCGCACGCACGGAGAATGGGGCGACTAATAACACCAAGCCGAGTGTAAGTTTAACTGCTTTGATCATGGTTTTTTTTGGCTGTTTTGAGATTGATATCAGGCTTACTTAGCGCCCTTCAACAAAATTGTTGTTCGTTTGTCAGTCGAGATGGCCGAGACTCTAACGTCCCTTTCGTTGATGGCAATAATTTTGTATGATTCGCCACCAAATGTGATGATGCTGTTGACCTGTTGGTTTGGAAAATTCTTATTATCCGGCTCGTAACGAAGGTCGGCCGAGTAGGCTTCAACCTTTTGAAACGGCTTGCCTTTGGAGATTGAAACCGCCTGCTGATTTTCCGTCAGCTCCAATACAAGTTCATCAGGATCTTCAGCCGGTCCTTTGACTTCTGTGATTTTGAACAAGTCTTTTTTCTCGTTTAGCTTGGCGTAGACCGAAGGCTTCTTCACGGATTTGCTTTTCACGCCAATCCAATATCCTGCGCCGCTGGCTCGTTCGTAATTTAGCTCCATGAAAAGCGGTTGAATCTTTGTCGCGGTTAGAGCATCGACCCCTTCTTTGACAATCTTCAGAAACGATCCATCGCTCTTAACCTTCCATGAAACCGGGTTAAAAAGATTGTGCACCCCGTAAAGCTCGATAGAGGGCGGATTCTGCAACCGCTGAAGCGTGGCCTGATTGGTGGTCAGGTCCAATGGCTTTAACTCCTTTGGCTTTGTAAGAGTAATGATGTATTGCTGAGATCTTTCCTTTTCGGCGTTGATTTTGATTTGAAACCACGCCGCTGTGACTGCCAGGCAAAGCAAGACAAAGCTCAGCAGGATCTTTTCGTAATGTTTTTTCAGAAACTCCATGACTAATGCTGAGGTTTAAGTTTAACCACATCAATCATAAGGGTGACGCGCAGTGGTTTTTCACTTTGGAAAAGAGTCGGCCCGGTTGGCGCCGCAGGCCTTGCCACGGGGGCCGGCGCAGCGGTTGGAGGGGGAGTCATGCCCCGTAATCCCCCTTCACTACGACCACCACCATAACGTCCGCCATAGCGGGCATCCAATCCGCCGGGAGCAGAAAGCGGAGGCGGGGTGTAAGCAGGAGTGTATTGAGCAGGAGCGCCCATCGCTGGATTTGACCCACCGAGTGGCATTTTCGATTGTTCAACCATGATCGTTTTAACAATGAAGCAGTTCGTTGAATGAAGAATGCCGTCCATTACATTACCCAAGTCGCGACTGAAACAACGGAATGTAATCTCGTAAGGCGTTACGATGGAAACATCATTGGTGACAATGGCCGTAGTAAGATAGTCAGGACTTCCTGCCGGATCGTCCACGGAGACAGGCACACGGCGTAAACCCTCCAAAGCGTTTATCTTCGAATTATAGAGGATTTGGCAAATGGCCTTAATCTCGCTGAGCTGCGCCGTCCAAGGCTCGATACTTCCCGCGGTAAAGGTGAGCTTTCCGCTCTGCGCAGAAAACGTGAAGGCGTATTGCGGAGGCAAAATGACTCCAGAATTGCTCGCGCTGGTTTGCAATTCGAAAATAGTGTTGAGAAGCAGATTATTGAACCCCTTATCATTCGTCTTGGCGTAGGTCGGCACTGGAACGAAAAGCTTTCGAGCGTCAGCCAGGAATTCGTTCAGGCGTTTCTGCTCTTTTTTTGCTGCACCAAGGTTATCCACCGTGTCTGTTCCGGGATGAACGGATTGCTCATACATCCGGCGCAATTCAGCAATCTGCTGATTCAATTCTTCGGTGACCGCTGAGTCCTGACTCATGTTTTTGAAGAGGAAGAAGCCAGCAAAGCCCATTAACAGCAAGGCGACCACTCCAACTGCAACAAACAATAGATTTCGTTTAATCCAAGGCATACTACAGTTTGAAAGGCCGTTTCAGTTTGAGGGTCAGATTGAAAGTGAAAGTCAGAGGACTGGTTGGATCAACCGTGATATCCCCCAATGCAGTGCCATCGGTAAAAAGGGGACTCTTCTTGATCTCTTCTTCCAAAGCGTAGGCTAGATCCTTGTCGGCAGTGGGCGAGATTTTCTCCAAATTAATTCCCCGGCAAACCATTGTAATGGTGTTGATTTCATTTTCGGCTGAAGGAGCTGCAGCAGTAGCCGCCTGAACGGGCGATGGCGCCGTAGGCACTCGCATTCCGTAGCGGGCTTGAAAAGCAGGATCAGCACGCATGTCTCCGCCCGGTGAACCACCCGGAACACCTGTTCCGCCCGCCCCTGCGGACACTTGCAAGCCAGCCGGCATTTGCGGCGAAAACGTCTCCACCCAAAGGCCAACATCCGTGTTCAACTTCTCTTTAACATTCGTTTCCGTCTGGATCAGAACGCGGCGAAGCTCGGTTAAAACGCCCGCCCAATAAAAACGTGCATCGACTAAACCCATCATCTGATCCGCCTCTTTTTTTAGGCGATCACGCTCGGCGAGGGCTTTTTTCAAAGCTTCCTCTTTTACCCGCAAAGGATCCACTTGCGCTTTGATTTTTTCCAGTTCGGTTTGCTTGATGAGGGAAACGCGGTTTTCGAGCCAGCCAATCGCAAATACAATGAGAACCAAACTGAAAACAGAGGCAAGAATGTAGGGTTTCTTGTGGCCGAATTGCTGACGCTGAATTGAACTCTTGGGCATCAAGTTCAATTCCACGGGGCAATGAGCCAAATCACGCAACCCAAGACCAACAACTTCACCGAAGGAATGCGCCGTCTTGGACAAATCCTCCAAATCAATCGCCGGATCAATTTGGATATTGCGGAATGGATTAAAATATTCAACGGGCACGTTCAGTTTTTCCGAGAAGAACTGCGCCGTGTAGGGCATGATCGACGCGCCACCGGAGAGGAACAACCGCTGCGGAGCGGAACCACCCTGCTGGCCGCGGAAAAACTGCACGGTCTGGTTGACCTGAATGTGCAGGCGAGTCATGACCTGACGAGCAATTTTTGAAATGGCCGCCTGCTGGGGATTCTCCGGCTCTTCGTAGGCGCCACCCAAGCTTACAAAACCTTGCTCGATTTTCGTCCGTTCCGCCTCGCTAAACGCAAGCTTGGATTCGTTGGCAAAGTCCTGGGTGATTGAATTTGCGCCGATGTTGATGCTTCGGGAATAAACTTTGCCTTTTTCGAAAAACAAAAGGTTGCTGGTCTTGGCCCCAATATCGAGCAGCATCGTGCAGCCTTCGAGATCACCGTAGTTATAGCGGAATGCATTGCAGAGAGCAGCGGGCGAAACGTCCACCAATTTCAAATGCAAACCGGCTCCTTCGGCCACACGGAAAAGCCCTTCAACCACTTCCGTCTTGATCGCAACGAGCAGAACTTCGAGCTCGCCGGTCGCCGTCGTTCCTAAAATCTGATAGTCCCAAACCACCTCTTCGAGCGGGAACGGAACGTTTTGACGAGCTTCGTACTCGATGATCTGACCGACCTTTGCCGTATCGACCGGCGGAAGTTTGACGAATTTGGAGAAGACGTGAAAACCGGGCGCGCAAACGTTGATTTGCTTCGAGCCAAAATTCTTTTCCGAAAACAGTTCCTGAATGGCGCGGAGAATGGCGGCCTCGCGAGTGGCTTCTTGCGCACCCTCGATGCCTAATGGCTTAATTCCGTATTGTTTGAGACTGAGTCCGCCGGCTTCGTTCGGTTCGAACTCTGCCATCTTCAGACTACCTGCCCCAAAGTCTACTGCTAGAAATGACTTCGAATTTAACATTAAAACACAGTTAACTTTTCCTGATTCATCTCAAAAATTCTTCTGTAATTTGAGCGCATTCAGAAAAGTCTGTGTTGAGTAATGGAAATAAACATAGCGGTCAAACTGAAAAGCGTTTTTTTCGAAAGAAATCTGTTTTTCCGAGCAGCGATTTTCTTTTTTTAAATTTTTTGGCGGAAATATTCGATCGTGTTCACCAGACCTTCGGCGAGCTGGACCTTCGGTTCCCATTTCAATATTTGCTTTGCTCGCCCGATGTCCGGCTTGCGCTGCTTGGGATCATCCTGCGGCAGTGGCTTGTGAACGATTCGGCTGCGCGAACCGGTCGCGTTGATGATTTCCCGGGCGAACTGCAGCATGGTCATTTCGTTCGGATTTCCGATGTTCACCGGCTCGTTCGTTTCGCTCATCATCAGTCGGAAAATGCCCTCAATCAAATCCGAGCAGTAACAGAAGCTTCGCGTTTGCGTACCTTCGCCAAAAATCGTCACCGGTTTATTGCGCAGAGCCTGACTGATGAACGCGGGAACGACCCTTCCGTCGTTGAGTCGCATCCGGGGTCCGTAGGTGTTGAAGATACGGACAATTTTCGTGTCAATGCGATGCTCGCGATGGTAGGCCATTACAAGCGCTTCGCCGAAGCGTTTGGATTCATCGTAACATCCGCGGGGGCCGATGGTGTTTACATTGCCCCAGTAATCTTCTCGTTGCGGGTGCACCAGTGGATCGCCGTAGATTTCCGAGGTCGATGCGAGAAGAAACTTTGCGCCTTTATGTTTGGCGAGGCCGAGGGCTTTGTGCGTGCCGAGCGATCCGACTTTCAAGGTTTGAATCGGCAATTCCAAATAATCAATCGGGCTGGCCGGGGAAGCGAAATGCCAGACGTAATCAACCGCCTCTTGTAAAAACAGAAACTCGGTGACGTCCTGCTGTATGAATTTAAAATTCGGATTTCCTGCGAGGTGAGAAATGTTATCCACGCTGCCCGTGACAAAGTTATCGATCGCAATGACCTTGTGTCCCCGGGCGATCAGCAGATCGGTCAGATGCGAACCCAAAAAGCCAGCGCCACCGGTGATGACGGAGATGGGTTGTTTGGTTTTGGTTCGCCTGGTTTTCGCCTTGGTTTTCATTGCCATAATTCGGAGCCTTTCGCGGGTTTTGTTCGATGTGCCGTTATCCACGGACCTGAATCTGACACATCAAAAGCAGAAAAACCAATTACGTTTCCTCTGAATTATATGGTGAACCGCTTACTTCGCTCCCTTGGCGAAGAGCACGACGGGAACGGTCCACCAGAGGATTTTGAAATCGAGCCAGAGCGACCAATTGTCGATGTATTCCAAATCCAGCCGGACCCAATCTTTGAAGTTGGTCACGTCGTTTCGCCCTTTCACTTGCCAGAGGCAGGTCAATCCCGGCTTGACGCTGAGGCGACGGCGATGGGCCAGGTCATCGAAGCGTTTGACTTCTTCCACGGGCAACGGGCGCGGGCCGACCAGGCTCATTTCGCCTCGCAAAATGTTGAGCAGTTGCGGCAGCTCATCGATGCTTAACTTCCGCAGCCATCGACCGATCGGCGTAATGCGCGGGTCTTTTGTTACTTTGAAAACCGGTCCGGTCATCTCGTTCATCGAGAGGATTTCGTGCTGACGCTGCTCGGCATTCGTGACCATCGAACGAAATTTGTACATCGTGAACGGCTGGCCGTTTAGCCCGCTGCGTTTCTGTTTGAAAAAAATCGGCCCCGGCGACATGAATTTGATCGCAATCGCAGCAAACAAAAATAGGGGTGAAGCGAGAATCAGCAGAACGGTTGCTCCAACCAGATCAACCAATTGCTTGACGACCGCCTGCCAGGAATTTTCTGGGCCAGAATGAAAAACGAGCATCGGACGGCCATAGAAATCATCGAAGCTCGTCCGCGAAATCTGCGTTTTGAAAAAATCAGCGACCAACCATGTTTCCACGCCTTCCAATTCGCAGGCGAGAATGGCTTTTTCCACCTGGCCGAAATAGCTGTGCTTGGCGTTGACGATCACTCCGTTGACTGAATGCTCGTGCAGAAAATGCAGCAGTTGTTCCGTTGAGGTTTCGTTCAGGTCAAATTCCGCGAGTATCTCCACTTCCTGTTCCGCCTTGACCGCAATCTCCCTGCGCAAGCGCATCGTGTCTTCCTTTGACCCGATGAGAATCAATCGCTTCTTCAATTGCGCCTGCCCGAACTGACTTTTGTAGCCGATGTAGACCAATTCTTCCTTGATGAAGAGCAAAACAAAACTGAGCGGGCCGAATAAAATAATGACCGCGCGTGGCGCCACCAACCGCGACATAAAAATAACCAGGATAACGCCAATGGTAATCAAGCAGCAGGCTTTGAAAAGAATCCAAGCCGTCATGCGCCGGGAGGCCAGCGAGGGCCGTTGATAAAAACCCTGGAGTTCCAGCACCAGCGGGGAAAAGAAACCGATCACCAGATACATCCAGTTGTAATCCGGAAACGCGGTGGTGGGATCGCCGAGCAGATTGAAACCGAAAATATTAATTCCACCGCCGTTGGTTTGGGCGCGGACCCAGTGCGCCAGCCAAAAGGCAACCGTGATCAGAGCAGCGTCCATCAATTGATGGATTTGCGTTCTCATTTGTCGATCGCGGCGCAACATATTTATTCTTCCACCGTCATCCTAAGCAGAGAAGCGGTTCATTTAAAAGCGGTTTGCACATTTGTAAGCGCTGCGCTGGGTTTCGGCGTCCCCGCGGCGAGCTGAAATTGAGGGGCGGATTTTGCGATGAACTTTTTCATCTCGTTAAACGTTGCCTCTTCGTTTCCAGGATAACAGCGCGAGAAATAGCTGATGTAGGCCCACCGTTCCAACGTGCCGGTGCGCAACAGGTTTTTCGCCATCGAAATCATTCGCTCGTTGTGGCTGGCGGTAAGTTTCTGGTCGGCGACGAACCAATACGCATAGATGCCGCGAATGGTTTGCATCGCTCCGGATTCGTCTTTGTGGCGAATGCTCGCCGTCAATTTCATGAGGGGCAATTCGTAGGGAAAGGGCTTTTCCATTTTGACGGTCACCAATTCGCTCTGCTCAATCGTCCACCCCTGCCCTTCGAGGCAAAATTGCGGTTTGTGCAAACTCGTGCGGTCCTGGCCCATTAACACCACGCCGACATCCACATTTTTCATCGTGTTGGGAACCCAGTAGCGACGTTTGCCGAAGGTCGTGTCCTTGGGCAGCATCGTTAGCTCAATCGTGCTAACCGGCAATATGCCCGATTCGTAGCCCAACACGTCCTCAGGCAAAATCACCGTCACCTCGGCAACGCGATTCGTGTTCTCATCGAACAACGGCGTGTTGCCAAGCAAAACACCGGGTGCCCCCAAACGTTGATTGCCTTTGACGTGGAACAAAAAGCCCGCTGTCGATCCGATCATCGCAAGCCCGGCCAAAAATAAAATCCATTGCGTTTTTTTCATGCGGTTTGCTTCTCGGCGGGCGTGGGAGCTTCAGGTTCGCGCAGCCACACGCCCATGAGCAGCATCGCCACAATCGCGACGATGTAAGTCAGGAACCCGGACCATTCGTGGACGAAGTCGCCGGTTTTTTGGCCGAACGCTTCCGCGGCAACCACAATGCTGGTGAGGCGCAGGACATTGCTCGCCACGGCCAATGGCACAGCCATGAAGATGACAAGAAGCTGTTTCCAGGTTTTTTTAAACGTCATCAGCCCATAAATCGTGGTCAGGGCCAGAAGCGAAATCAAACTGCGAATTCCGCTGCAAGCGGCCGCGACGTCGTAATTGTAGGCGCCGTTCGCATCGAAAAGCTGGGTTCCTTTTTTTATCACGGTCAGGCCAAAAACGCCGTGCGTGATGCCATAAGTGATATTCGTCGCAAAAAGCCGCAGTGGAAATGTGACCGTCTCCACATAACCGCCCACCGGAACACAAAAGACAAACAGCACGAACGGGAAAAAAGTTGCTTTCAACCAACCCACACCCCAGGCCAGCCCAATCAAACCGTAGATGCCCAAAAAGAGGCCGCAAATGGAAACGCGGGGTTGTTGCACAAGAAAACCGAACGCATGCAGCAGCAAGGCGAAACCAACCATGATCAAGCCCGGCCACCAGGTTTTTTGGGGCGTGGCCAGCAGTTCTTTTCGCTTCCACCAAAATAAGGCGAGCACCGCAAATGGAATCAACATGCCGTGGCCGTCCTCGGTGTTCTTAGCGTTGTAGAGGTCATACATCCAGTTCATCAGCGACGTCGTGTCGATGTAGCCGAAAGTGGAATTGCCAATGAAATGAAACAGGGCGAACCACGCGGCGAGCAGGCCGAAGAAGAGCCGTTTGTTGGAGAGCGCCTGCCAGCAGGCGCGGAATTCATCGCGAAATCCCGGGCTCTCTTCCGTCGGGCTGGTTGGGGTTGCGATTTCGGTGCTCATTATTTTCCCGGACGAACCGGAATGGTTTTCATTAGTGTCGCGTGCTCAATTTCCGGATCGGTCAGTCAGGCAGAATCATACAACCAAACCGGTCAACTTCAACAGCAGGAATATTGATCCTCAGTGCGTCGGCCTTTCCCAAACCGAGAATGCCGGCAACGTGGATCGCTGTAGGTATTTTGCATTTTTCAAGAATTGACCAACGGCATTTTGAGAATCGTAAACATCGGGTTTGGACACGAGAACCACGTCGGGTGGGGCGTCAGGCAGGGAATTTGCCGCCACGTTGTTGATCAATATGACATTGCCCTGGGAGATTTCGCTGCGGATCGGCACTTTGTAAAATAGGGCGCTGAAACGATCGGCATTCCACCACACGGTTTTTCCGCTCGATGACGCGGCTTTCGCGATTTCAGCCGCGCCGCGGTAATCGTCCTTTCGATGTCGGTCAGCCAAACGCAGCGACAAACAGGAGACCAGATTAAATCCGATGAACAAGGCAGCCAAGATTCTGGGGATGGCGCCGGGGCGGTTCAAGAGTTGAGCCAGGCCGAATCCAAGCCAGACCAGCACAGCCACGATCAACGGGGAGAAATGCCGGCCCAACACCCGAAAATGAGCCAGGAACCCAAGCGCCAGAAGGCTTGCGGCGGCACCGGCTAAAAAAAAGGCGGACCAGAAAAGAATTTTTTGCGATGCGAATTTGCCGCGCTCGCGCCACGCCATCCACAAAACGCCACCGAGAACCACGGCGTAAATTCCCAGGATTCCGGCGTAGGGTCGAAGTGCGATGAGTCCGTTGTCCCGGATTTCCAGACGGCCGGGCCCGAGTCCGCTGAAACCGAGAAACTCGTAGCCAACGAACAACAAGTTTTTGAAATCTGTTCCAGCCGCACCCGATGCGCGCGCCCCGAGGCTGAGCGTCCACGCGAAATAAACTCCCAACCCGAGCATAGCCAGGAACGTCACCGACCAGAGGACGGGAAAGGGCTTGACCCATTTCCAAATTCGTTTTGGACCAAGGATGAATAAGGAACTCGCCAGCGCGGCACTCAGCCAGATCACTCCCAAAAGATTGCTGCCGCAAACGAGGAACATCCCAGCTCCCAGACCAGCGGACCAAAGGCGTTGGGAGGCGTGCGAAAGTTCCAGGCCGGAATTGAGGCGGCAGAGCGCGGCTAAAATCAAAAATGTGCCGCCCAGTTGCATGATGTAGGGGCGCGCCTCGTTCAAATAGAACCAGAGGAACGGGGAAAGTGCGGCGACGACGAAAATTCCGAATCGCAGCTTTTTAAGCTCGGAGAGCGCATTGAGCAAAGCGCCGAAGCCAAGGAGAAGCCACGGCAAATTACTGAGGCGAAGGAGCCATTCGCTCGATCCAATCCATTTTTCCCAGGCCCACAGATACGCCATGAAAAGCGGCATCTGCAATTCCGAGCCTCGATCGTGAATCATCTGGTTCCAGCACGCTTTTAAGGTGGGCAAGCCGGCCTGCCACGCCGTGGTGGCCTCATCAATCCACAAGCTTTGATTGGAAATGGCGGCAAGAGCAGCCGCACAAAAAAGGAAAATAAGCGGCCAAACTTTCATGGCTGACGCGCTGTTTGCCGCATCGCCGGAAACGGGTAAGCGCTCGGGATCGCCACAGGATTATTTGCGCTGAGTCATTTCGCCGTAAATCCAGGCGTAAGTTTTTTCCAGGCCATCGCGCAGCCGCACGTTGGGCTCCCAGCCGAGATATTTTTTGATCAACGTGTTGTCGCTGTTGCGTCCGTTCACCCCTTTGGGCGCGGACAAATTGTAGCTGCGCTTGAGCTTGATTCCGGCGATGTCCTCGACGATGTCCACCAGTTGGTTAATAGAAACCAGTTCGCTGCTGCCAAGATTGATTGGCTCTAAAATATCGCTGGCCAGAATGGTTTGGGTTCCTTTCAAGCAATCGTCGATATACATGAAACTGCGGGTCTGATGGCCATCTCCCCAGATTTCGATTTCGTGTTTGCCGGAAAGTTTTGCGGCAATGACTTTCCGGCAAATCGCGGCAGGCGCTTTTTCGCGACCGCCTTCATAGGTTCCGAGCGGCCCGTAAACATTGTGGTAGCGAGCGACGCGGCTTTGCACGCCAAAATCTTCGCGGAAATGGCGGCACATGCGTTCGCTGAAAAGTTTTTCCCAGCCGTAGCCGTCTTCGGGCATCGCGGGATACGCATCGGATTCCTTCAACGCGGTGACGTTTGGATCGCGCTGTTTGTCGGCATTGTAAACGCAAGCCGATGACGCGTAGAAAAATCGTTGCGCACCGTACTTCTTGGCGGCTAGGAGCAAATGCGTGTTGATCAAAACCGTCAGCATGCAGAGGCCCTTGTTAAGTTCGATGAAACCCATGCCGCCCATGTCCGCCGCCAGATTGTAAACGACGCGCGCATCTTTCAATGCCGTTTCGCAGGCTTCCTTTTCCTGAAGATCGAGCTGCAAGTTCTCCACTTCCGGAAAGGTTTGATACCATTCGCTGAACGGTTTGATATCGACGGAGCGAACATTGGTGTGGCCCTGGCGCAGAAGGTCGGCAATAAGATGACCGCCGATAAAACCACCGCCGCCGCAAACCACAATTTTATCTGATTTCATAGGTAAAAAGTGCGGCACTCTAAAGGCGGCCTTATTCGAGTGCAAATTTTTTTATTCGCAAAAGCTGACAGGCCGCTTGGAACACGAAGCGCGGATTGTTTTTGAAATAACGCCGCCAAAGTCGCTTCGGTTCGACGCACAAACGGAAGAACCATTCCAGGCCGGACCGTTGCATCCAGCGGGGTGCCTGAACAATTCGCCCGCTGTGAAAATCAAACGCCGCGCCGACGCCGACCATCAGCGTGACGTCGAGTTTTGGCAGGTATTGCGCCATGAATTTTTCCTGTTTTGGCGTGCTCAAACCAACCCAAAAGATGTCCGGCCGGGTTTCAGTCACGAGACGTTCAAGGTCAATTTCCTCCTCTGCGCTCAAGGGGCGGAACGGCGGTTCATAAGTGCCGACGATTTCAATTCCGGGAAATCGCGCTTCCATCTTGTTTTTCAATTCCCGCGCAACCCCGTTTGCTCCGCCATAAAAAAAATGTCGAAAACCGGACGCGCGGGAAATCTCCATGATCTCCAGCATCAGGTCGGGGCCGTAAACGCGGTTCATCTGGCTGAATCCCTGCAAGCGGCCCATCCAGGTCATCGGCATGCCGTCGGGCGTGACAAGAAAGGCGCGATTGTGAATGACACGAATCTTCGGGTCGTCCTGCGATTCCATGATGCCATGAACTCCGGTGACGCAGACGTAGCCTTTCCGCTGGTTTTTCACGGCATAAACAAAGGCGCTTTTCGCCAACTCCATATTGATGGCGCTGACGCCGACACCTAACACATTAACTCGATCAATCTGCATTCGCGCAGTGAATATCGGGAGAATTTGGCCGGATTCAACTCTCTTCTGGTGTTTGGCTGCGTTCTGCATTAATTGTTTGGCTCCGCTGAAGTCGTAAATGAAATTGGTTGTATTTGCACACGTTCCGCCTCCGCACCATGGCCAAAGCTACATGGTGCACCTGATGCTGAACGGTTTCGGCGGCGATCAAAGAGGGAAGCATCCGCAGTCAATTCCTGAAGCGAGCAACAGTTACGACATCACCTGTTACCACGTCAACGCGCGGCTCTCGCGGGACCTGGAACAGATCGGCGAACTTCGTCCGAAGAAAATCCTGCTGCTGTTTGGCTATTGCCTCAAGGCCATCTGGTGTCGCTTTCGCTACGGAGCCAAAGCGCTCTACTACATTCCCGCTCCGGGAAAGCGTTCGGCCCTGTTCCGCGATTGGATGGTGATGATGCTTTGCCGCCCGTTTTTTCCGAAAATCATTCTGCACTGGCACGCCGCCGGGTTGTCCAAATGGCTCGAGACGGCGCTGCAGATTCGCGCCCGTTCCTTTACTTACAAATGTCTGAAACAAGCCGACCTCAGCATCATCCTCTCGCGGCACAATCGCGCCGATGCCGAGAAGCTGCTGCCGCAAAGGATCGAGCTTGTCCCAAATGGCATTCCGGATCCTTGCCCGGATTTTGAAATGGCCATCCTGCCTTACCGATTGGCCAGGCAAGAAGCGCGCAGGAGAATTCGCGCCGGTGAAAATGCTTCACCGCTGACCACCGGCAGCGCGTCGAACGTGTTTCAAGTTCTTTACCTGGCCCATTGCACGCGCGACAAAGGCGTCTTCGACGCAATTGCCGGCGTGCTGAAAGCGAATGAAAAACTGGCGCGGGAAAACTCCCCGATCACGATCAAGCTGAATATTGCCGGAGGATTCTTCAACCAGAACGAAGAATCGGAGTTTTTTGAAATCCTGAAGCAGCCTGGGGCCGCCAAAAATATCCACTACATGGGCTTTGTCTCGGGCGAGCAAAAGGATGCCGCCCTGCGAGCCGCGGACCTGTTCTGTTTTCCGACGTATTACCGCAATGAAAATCAGCCCGTAAACTTAATTGAAGCGCTGGCCTATGGTTTGCCGGTGATTACCACCCGCTGGCGTTCCGTGCCTGAAACTCTGCCCGACGACACCGGCATTGTGAGCCCGCGGAATCCCGATCAGATTGCCGATGCGCTCGTGCATCTGATGGCGCAAAGTTACGGCGACGCCTTCCGCCAACATTTCCTGAACAACTTCAAAATCGAACGGCATCTGGAAAAACTCGCCGCCGCGTTTCACAGCATCGAATGAAGTTCTCCATCGTCACACCCAGCCTGAATCAGGGCGGATTCATCCGCGATTGCATCGAAAGCGTCCGCGCCCAGACCGGGGTCGATTGGGAACACATCGTCATTGACGCCGGATCGACCGATGAAACGATTTCTATCGTGAAAGAATATCCGCACCTGAAATGGATTTCAGAGCCGGACAAAGGCATGAGCGACGGCATCAATAAAGGATTTCTCAAGGCGCAAGGCGAATGGCTGATGTGGCTCAACGCGGATGATTACCTTGTTCCCGGCTCGCTCGCGAAAGTCGCTGAGTTCGCAAAAAAGAATGCCGACGCGGACGTGATTTACGGCGAATGTATTTTCGTCGATGAATCGAAAAAAGTCATTCGGCGCCGATGGGAACATGGCTTTGATTTTTCGATCCTGCTCTTTTACGGCTGCTTTATTCCATCCACCTCGACATTCATTCAGCGGAAAGTGATTGCCGCCGGAGAATTGCTGAACATCGAATACCGGGTCTGCATGGACTTCGAGCTTTACGTGCGCTTGTCCGAGCACGGTTATAAATTCAAGTTCCTTCCCGATGCGCTGGCTTGTTTCCGCTGGCATCCCACCAACACGAGCACGACTCAATCGAAACGGCGTTATCAGGAACGACTTCGCGTGCAGCAGGAATACCTTCGCCGACATGGAAAAAACTGGATCGCTGGCGAAAAAACTATTTTTGCGCTGTGGCGTTTGATCACCATAAAGAGGCTGGTTCTCCGCTTAGTTTCCCGCTATTTTCGGCGGCAAAATGTTTAAGCTTCGCCACATTTTTAAACCGGCCGATGCCCAACAGGAACGCGAATTCGAGCGCGCCAACGTAGAGAATAAGCGCGGTCGCTATCTTGAAACCAATCCCCTCGCCCGCTACGAGCGCGATCTGGTTTATCGGGAAAAAGTGGATCGGATCAAAGCAGGAATTGGCGAACCCAACGGACTTGTCCTGGACATTGGCGGCAACACCGCCGGCGAAGCCACGCTGCTGAAACAACTTGGTTACGACATCATCGTTGGAGACATCAACGAAACCGCGCTCGATATTTCCCGTGAACGCGTGGAAAAATTCGGTTTGAAAGCGCCGGGATACGTCGCACTTGACGTCCACCAATTGCCTTTCAAAGACCAATCCTTCAGCGCGGTCACCGTGATCGAAGCGCTGCATCATTTCGTCAATTACGACCAGGCGCTCAAAGAAATCCATCGCGTGCTCAAACCCGGCGGGAAGCTTTTCTCGCTCGAACCCTACGCGCTCAATCCGCTTCGGCGCGCATCGGAGGTTCGCGACCGTTTGCGCGCCACAATTGAGAAAAGTTTCTACATTTCACAACTCACGCGCCTCTGCCAGGACGCCGGGTTCGTCAACGTGAATGTCGCATCCGTTCCTACGGGACGCTCCAGTTGGAAGCTGGAGGAAGTTCCGGCCTACCGGCGTCCGATTACGCGGCTTCACGCCTGGCTTTCCGTGAATGCACCCTCGGTTTTCGGCACGCTGCGACTTGAAGCCAAAAAAGCCGGAACCATCGCTGAGAATGGCAAACCCGAGCTTGCCCAACTCTTTTGCAGCCCAAAAAATCGAAACGATTTGCGGCGCGACGCCGACAAAAAGCATTGGGTGGAAGCCAACGGCCAACACGCATTTCCCGAACTGAACGGCATCCCGGTTTTGATCGCTGAAGATGCCATTGCATTGAAATAGCCGATTGCCTCCCGTCATGGCTCAAGCCCAAAACATCGGCACGTTGGTCACGGCAATTTTTCAAACCTGGAAAACCGCAGGGATCGATTTTCTGGTGTTGCGGAACTATGAAACTCTCCCCGATTTCACGACCAACGATATCGACGTTCTCGTCGACAAAGCCCAACTCCCCCGCGCCGAGCAGTTGCTGATTTCCACGGCGGCAGCGCATCAATTCCGCCTTCACAACCGCGCGGAATATTCCACGCTCGCCCTTTATTTTTCCCATCCGGAAGACCTGAAGCAAATTCACTTCGACCTGTTCAGCAATTTGCAATGGCGCGGATTTGAATATCTCGACACAACTGATTTTCTCGCCGCAAAAGTCAATCGCGGCTCGTTTCCCATTCCATCGCCGATGCACGAGGCAGCCGCCAATCTGCTCGGGCTTTTCATTTACACCGGCCGAATTAAGGAGAGATACAAACCGTCGATTTGCTCCGGTTTCCGTGCTGATGAGGAAGGTGCGATCCGTCTTTTGTCCAACACTTACGGCCCAAGCCTGGCCCGCTTTTTAGTAACCAATGCGGTTGGAGAATGCTGGCGCGTCATCGAAGGGAATTTCGCCGCCCTGCGCCGCGCATTGCTCTCCCGTCAATTTGGATTTCATTCGTGCAAAACCCTGCGCTCGCTCACGCAGAATTTTGTTCGAGTCCTCAAACGCTTTCTGCATCCACCGGGAGTAATGGTTGTCTTGCTCGGAGCGGATGGGAGTGGAAAATCCACCGTGGGGGCGGCAATTCTGGACAACCTGCAAAACACGTTCAGCCCGCTGAAAAACGTTTACCTCCACTGGAAACCTCGGCTGTTTTCCGCTGCGAAAGAAACCTCTGCACACACCAATCCCCACGGCCAGACGACGCGCGGGAAAATTGCCTCACTCGCTTATTTCGCCTTCCATTGGCTGGAATTTTTCTTTGGTGGATGGCGACAGCTTCGTCCGGTTCTTTTCCGCGGAGGAATTGTTCTCGTCGATCGTTACTATCTGGATTTGTTTGTCGATCAAAAGAGATACCGGTTGCAGGTGCCTCAAATCATGATCCGCTTTGCCTATGTCTTCCTGAAAAAACCGGATCTCATTTTGATGCTGGATGCGCCCGCTGAAATTCTTCAAGCGCGAAAACAGGAAGTCTCGATTCAGGAAACCGCGCGCCAACAATTGGCGTATCGAACACTCGCTGCCAGCATGGAAAATTCCATTCTGCTCGATGCCGCCCAACCGGCCGAAGCCGTCGCACATCAAGCCACGAAAGCCATTTTGGAATTTCTCATCAAACGAACGCAAAAGCGCTTGGCCAAGGACACTCATGGCTAAAAACCCCAAATGGACGGACTTGTTTTCCGCGGATCGAGGGCAAGCGAATTCGCATTTGCTGCAGCTGCGCGTCGTTCAAAAACGAGGTTGTTCATTTCTGGTGCTGCCGATGGATGCGCAGCCCGCGGTCGAGGCACTCTCGCTTTATTCGGCTCAAACTCCCGCCGCACGGCTGTTCAAGGCATTTCTTCGATTTGTCATGACGTGCCGGATTCCGCTCGGATTTGAAACCGCAGAGCTGCGCATCGCAACGGATGCGCGGTTTGTCCAATTTCTTTTGAAGCTGGGCAACCGTTCCACGATTCCGCCGCTGGCCATTGCCTGCGGGAATCCGAGGACCGAAGGACAGCGATTTATCATTTTGATCTTCGATCCCGCCGGGCAACCCAGCGTGATTGTGAAAGCCGGGCTCAGCGAGATCGCTCGATCGTTGATTGCAAAAGAAGATCAATTCCTAAAAAACGTGCCGGCGAAGTTGGGCATTCCCCGAGTTCGTGAATCGTTTGAATCCGAGCAGATTCGCACGTTGAGCTTAGACTACATGCGAGGTCAATCACCGCGATTCACCGATTACACGCCCATGTTTTCGCTGGTGAACTCATGGCTGGAAGAAGCCCAGCCGATGCCGCTGCAGGAATTCGCTCTCTGGCGCCAACTCAAACTCGCCGTAACTTCGCCGCACTTTTCAAAATTGGAGCCGCGCATAGCCGAGAAAAAAATTTACTCCACAATCTACCACGGCGATTTCGCGCCCTGGAATATCAAGGTGAATCATGATTCCTGGACAGCATTGGATTGGGAACGCGGCGAACTTGCCGGAATCCCGGGTTGGGATTGTTTCCATTTTCTCATCCAACCCGCGATTCTGGTCACACGAACGAGCACAGCATCTCTGGTGGAAGAGATTGAAACGTTTCTACATCGGGATGATTTTAGGAGTTACGCAAAGCGAGCGCAAATCGCGGGAGCAGAGCGGGAGCTGGTTCTCTCGTATTTGCTGCAACAAATCGACGTCATCAAACCGAGCGAGGGAATGGTCGCGACGCAGAACCTCTTCAACGCCCTCGCCTGTCGCTGGCTAGCCGCCGCTTAATTTGCGCCGGATGCGGTGGGCGGCCTTGGCCAGCCATTCACCACCGGAAAGGGGGGTGATTCGGTGCAAAGCAAAGCGCGGAGTAGCCTGCGTATTCACCCCGGATTGCGTGGTGCAAGCCGTGGAATAACCCGCGGCTTCCACGGCATCGCGAACCGCCGGATTCCACGAGCCGAACGGATAACAAAAATGACGAATGGAAATTCCAAAAGCGTCTTCCAAGCTTTTTCTACTTCCTGAAATTTCTTCGCGCAACTGATCCGGCCCCACCTTCCGCAGGTTTGGGTGGGTGGCGGTGTGCGAACCAATTTCGTGCCCGGCCGCAAGCCATTCTTTGATTTGTGACGCATCCATCAACCTTTCGGAAACGTCCCCTTTGGCAACATCCCATTCATTGCGCCGACCGAGAAAATCCGAAACTAAGAATTGAATTGCGCTGAATTGGTGCCGCGCCAGAATTTCGAGCGCATTGCGGAAAACGTTTTCGCAACCGTCATCAAACGTGATGACAATTTTTTTGGAAACGTTGCCGTTCGCGCGTTCTACGTCTGCAAGAGTTCCCGAAGTGAAACCAGCCTGACGCAATTCTGCCAGCTGTGAGGCAAACCGTTCGGGCGAATGGTAGAGGAATGGATCGAGCGTCCGTGCTGGAGGCTGGGCGACTTTGTGATACATCAAGACCGGCAAGCCCAGCGCGAACAGCCTTTGCTGCGACGACGACAGGAAAAAGTCTGACGGCGTAATCATGTTGTGCGGGCCTCGGCCAGAGCTAGCGGGCCACTGGTTTCGCGACCAGCCAGGAAATTAAGACAAGCAAATCCTCTTTCGAGTAATGCTGAAATTCCGGTGCGAGCTGGATTTTATTCAAGTCATCCGCTGAGCCGGCGGTGTTCGATTCCTTGGCGATTTGGAACTGCGCATCCTTCAGCAACTCGCGGTAATCAGAAATTCGAAGTCGGTTCTGCCAGATCAGCGGGCTGTTCAAATACCCCCATTGTTTGGGCGAGAATTTCAAAAAATTGATGGGCGTAATGGAACGGTCGAAGTACCAAAACTGATCGATCATATTAAGGTAATGACTCTGCGCGGCCTGGGAGGAAGCGATCCTGCGGAATTCTGCGAAGATATTCGCCAGCACCGGTCGTGGAATATATTCGAGCACGCCGGTTGAAAAAAACAAATCAACGGAACCGTCGGGCAACCCGGTTTTTTGCGCATCTTGAACCCGCACATGGATATTCAGCCTTTCGAGAAAATCGATCGGCTCATCGGTGTCGACCCGGCTATTGAGTTCCCTTAGCTTGGCCATTCGATCCGGGCGCAGGCGGGGCAGGTGTTTTTTCAAGGTGCCGTTGGCATCGTGCTCAAAGAAAAATTGCAGCATCTGCTTCACGCGCGCCCGCTTGAGCAACGGATCGATGTCAAACGTCCAAACGTGTGACGCTCCGCAGAGAAAAAGCCCGACCGGCACGGTGGGAAACCAACCTGTCCCGAGTTCCAGCGCGCTGAAATTTTCCGCGCGTTCCGGGTAAAGTTCCAAGTAATTCTCCAGGTGCATCCGGCAATCGTTCAGCTTGCCCTCAAACCGATTTGGACTGAGTTCCAATGATTTTGTGACGTAGCGCTGAAAGAGTTCATTCCATCGCTGACTTTGGGGCAGGAGCGAAATGGTCCGCTGAATTGCAGATTTGATCAGCCAATTGGGCATTCGCAAATTGTGCCAAGACGATTCACAAATGTGAAGAATGAATCCAAAAAGGCGGCGGGCTTGCATTGGCAATTCTGATTCTTTAGCGTGTTTTTCCAGATGCCTCACCGTCTTAGAGTTCTTCTTTCAGCCTATGCCTGCGAACCGAATAAAGGCTCCGAACCGGAGGTCGGTTGGCAGTGGGCCTTGCAGATGGCCCGTTTCCATGACGTGACGGTGCTTACCCGGCGCAACAATCGCCTGGAGATTGAGAAGGAGCTTGAGGTTCTTCGCGGAAAAGTTCCACTGCCCACGTTTCTGTATCATGATGAAGAGCCGGTGTTTCTGCTCATGAAGGCGCGTTTCCGGGCGGTAAAATCGTATTACGTCCTTTGGCAAAAATCCGCTCACGAGCTGGTCGCGCAACTTCACAAAGTGAAGCCATTTCACCTGCTCCACCACGTCACATTCGCCGGCTATCGCTATCCGACCGTCATCTGGGATCAGGGAGTGCCTTGCGTGTGGGGACCCATCGGTGGAATTGAATCAATCCCGATGCGATTGCTGCCGTGGACGCATCCAACTTCGCTGATCCATGAGTCGCTGCGCAACATTCATAATTCTCTTCAATCGCTTCCGTTCAACATCCTCCCAAAGCGAGCGCACCAGTCCACCACCGTTCTCGCCTCCACCCATGAGATGCAGCAAATCCTGTCTCACCTCGGAACTGATGCGAAGTTGGTTCCCACAATCGGGTTGCATCTGGAAAGTTCGCCTGCACCAAGGAAAGAACGAAAGCCGGGGCCAATGCGGCTACTTTTTGTGGGCAATATCATTACTCTGAAGGGAGTGGATTTGGCGCTGCAGGCGTTAAAGAAGTCCAATACGGACGCGACATTCACGTTGGTCGGCGACGGGAATTTCCTCACCGCTGCCCGGCGGCTCGCGGAGAAACTCGGCTTGCAGGCGCGCGTCGAATTTCGCGGGCGATTACCGCGGGCGGAGGTCTTGCGGCTTTATTCCGACTTCGATGTTTTTATTTTTCCAAGCCTTCATGATACCGGCGGCTATGCTGTGATCGAAGCGATGTCCGCCGGTTTGCCGGTAATCTGTCTGGATTGCGGAGGGCCAGCAGTGGCCGTGCAAGCAAACTGCGGGCGAAGAATCCCGTTGGGCTCACGAGCGAAAGTCATCGAGCACCTCGCAAGCGCCATTTGCGACTACAACCAGAATCGAAACCTTTTCATTGAACATGGAGACGAGGCCCTTAAGTCCGTTTCGGAACGCTACGGTTGGGGGAGAAAGGGCGAGCAAATGAACGAGATTTATCAAGAAACCGTTGCCTCTGTTAAAGCGCCGAGGCAGACGAGAAATGTCTTTCAGACTGCCTGGAAGTTTTTCTCGATTAAACAATTTCTCCTCAGCACATCCATCTTGTTCATGCTCGGCGTTTTGGGTTTTTTAAGCGTGAGCGCTCTGAAGAACAAAGCGGAGCTCATCGTCACCAAGAGTTTGCCCAGGCTTTCCTACGCGGGTGCGGCCAACGCGAATCTCTCCCAGGCCTTTAATCGAACCCTGCTGCTGCTGACCACCGAAGACGCCGATAAAATCGCGGAATTTCAGCGCGACATCGAGACCTTCAGCGAAATCACCACCAAGTGTTTGGAGGGTTACAAGAATTCAGTGGATTCCGATTTCGATAAAAGAAACTTCGAACGACTTCTGCATAAACGCGAGGCCTATATTCTGGTCAGGAACCAGGTCGTTGAGCTGGTGGGAAAGAATCAAAAAAAAGAGGCAACAATCCTGTGCAAAAAGTCACTTTTACCGGCCTATCTTGACTACAAGGAAGCGGGCGATGTCCTTTTGGATTACAATATGCAAGAGGGACGAAGCCGGGGTGAAACCATCATGGATGTCTGCACCTACACGCAGTTATTCGTGGCGGTATTTCTCGTCGGCGTCTTCATCATGGGCTTTATGATCGGCCTGTTCCGATGATCACGTTGCGGCCAACAATTTGGATTCGACCAAGCGGCTTTCGACAAACGCTTTTACTCTCACCCACACCTCCGCCTCACTCACGTTCAGCAGGCAATGGGGCGCGGGGAAACGGCAATAATCAAAGCACGGTTTGTACGGACAGGCCTTTCCCTCAATAAAATCACCGCGCGGATGCAGGGGCGCAAACCACTCGGGTAACTGTGCTCCCATGATGGTAAATGTCGGGCACCCGCATTTTGCGGCAAGATGGCCGGGGCCGGAATCGTTGCCAATGAAGAGTGTTGAGTCGTCAATTATCTGCAATAGCTCGGCGATCGTTTTCGGCGCAACAACCGTTTTTTCGCCAAGGTCCAGCCATGATTGCTTCTGGTCGGCGTCGCAAGCCACCTGCACCGGGTGTCCAGAGGCACGCAGGCGTTCCACGATCTTTTTGAAACGAACCAGAGGCCAGACTCTCACCGCTTGCCCTGCCCCGCTATGGACTAAAATTTTCTCCCCTTCCCTGAGCCGCTCAAAGTTCAGATCTTCTTTTGGAGGGAGTTCCAGGCCCAACGCCTTGCCGAGTTCACGCCAACTCTGATAACGGTGCGCGGTGCGTTCCGGCAATGGCAGCGGCTGGGTTAAAAAGCTCTGGCTGTGCAAGCGCGAAAATCCAAAGCGCCGTTCCGCACCAAAAGACCACAAAAGGAAATGATCGCGCGGATCCCATCTGCCCGAGACACCCACTTGAAAACGTTGCGATGAAAGATCCCGCCACAGCCGGAAAATCCTCAACCACGGCCAGGAAAGAAACCGATATTTCCCAGTGAACTCCGTCCAGGGTGCCGAGAAGGGAATCACGGATACTTCGGGCCAAAACCGCTTTTGCAGTTCCAGAGCGAACGGTTTTGCGAGGAGAGTCACCTCATATTTTTTACTGGCTGCCTTTAGGAAAGGCGTGGCAATCGCCAAGTCGCCAATCCCCCACAATTCCAGCACGATTAGTTTTGGTTTCATCATGACACGAATCTGGGGAGGAGCGGCTAGCCACTCAACCCCGAGCCCTTGGCCCCTTCCGTTTCCGAGGTGACTAAATTCATCGAGACACTGAAAAGTTTAAATAGGTTTCGCATCATGTAAAGTCTGGCCTCACGGCCTTTGCCTTCATTTGATTCGGCAAATCTGTAATCAATCTTCGAAGAGACAAGGAAATCCTTCGCCTCATTCAATGTTTTTCACGACAAACGCCTTGGCATTTGATACGAATTGGCCATGCGCAAAATCCTATTCACCCTGCTGGTTGCTTTCGCGGCGCTCACATCGCAGTCGCAAAACAACGTTCATTTTACTCGCACCGAAGATATCCTTTACGCACGAAAATTCGGCACCGCCCTGACGCTCGACGTGATCCAACCGGACAAACCGAACGGACTCGGCATCATCTTCATGGTCAGCGGCGGATTTTTTTCCAGTCACGAAGCGATCAACCCGAAATCGTATCAGCCCTATCTGGAGCGCGGCTACACCATCTTCGCCATCGTGCATGGGTCGCAGCCGAAATTTACCATCACGGAAATCGAGCAGGACATCCATCGCGCGGTGCGGTTTGTTCGGCACAATGCGGCCAAATACAAAATCGATCCGAACCATCTCGGCATCACCGGCGGCAGCGCGGGGGGACATCTCTCGCTGACCATGGGCACGCAGGGAACAAGCGGCAATCCCGACGCCAAGGATCCGATCGATCGCGAGAGCAGCGCGGTCCAATGCGTGGCCTGCTTTTTTCCGCCAACTGATTTCGCGAACTGGGGCAAGCCAGGCGATGACGCCGTGGGCGTTGGCACTCTGGTCAAATTCCAGCCCGCCTTCGGTTCGCGCAGTGAAACAGCCGAAAGCCGACAGGCCTTGAGCAAAGAGATTTCTCCCATCCATTACGTCACGGCCAAAATGCCGCCCACCTTGATCGTCCATGGTGACTCAGACAAGTTGGTACCGCTATACCAGGCGCAAGCCTTTGAGAAACGCTGTCGCGAAGTTGAGGCGCCGTTCAAGCTGATCGTGCGCGAAGGCAAAGATCACGGCTGGCCCGGCATGGACGTGGACATGCGCGTCTTCGCCGACTGGTTCGACGAACACCTGCGCGGGATCAAGAAGTAGGTTTTCATGAATAGGGAGGCGCAGGGTAAACAGGATATCGGCCCAACGCCTTCCCTGAAATTCTGCCTATCCCTGTAGAAATTTCCTCGTCCTTGTCTTTGCCTTGCGATTTCGCATAATTTTCTTCATGCCAATCTACGAATTTCATTGTGACAAATGCGGCGCGGACAACGAACTGCTCGTGCGCTCCAGCGACTGGCAAGGCACGCCCTGTCCCAAATGCGGTTCGACCCGGCTGACGAAAAAGTTTTCCACCTTCGCTTCCTCAGTCAGCGGACAGGATAGCGGCCCATCGTGCTCAGGTGTGCCCAGCTCGTGCGGCCGCTGCGGCACCGGCGTGCCTCACTCGCACTGAAAATCAACCCAGCGACAACCCATCGTGTTAAGAATCACCTATAGCCTGCTGTTATGAAACTATCCGAAGTCATCGCCGAATTACGAACTCTCAACGAACCTGCGCCAAAGCCGGCGCGACTGCCGACCGAAACCGAAGTGGCCGCGGTGGAGAAGCGTCTTGGAATCCGTTTCCAAACTGACTACCGTTATTTTCTGCTGCACGGCAGCGACATCATTTATGGAGCGGTCGAGCCGGCCATGGTTACGCCCGATGCGGGCCATTTGGATTTGGTTGAGCTAGCCACCGAGGCGTGGGAGGTGGGCGTGCCGGCCGAATTGCTGCCGTTTTGCGAATCAGACGGCGACTACTATTGCCTGAAAACGAATGGGCGCGTTCTTTATTGGTCGGATGAGGGCAGCATCAACGAGAGCTGGCCCAATCTCGCCACCTGGATTCAGCAGGTCTGGATGGAAGAACAAGAAGAGCAAGACGAGGACGAGGAGCCCGAAGAAGACGACGACGAATGAAAGCGGTCGACATGTCCCGGAGATAGGTTGAGTGGATAAGTGGCTTTCCGAATTGAAAACTCATCGTAGCTGCTCCGCCTTGAATGCGCGCAAATCCTCCACCGCCCAATCGGGCTTGTGGGCGTGCAGTTCGTCGAGCTTGGAACCGCCGGTCGCCACAGCAAGAACCTTGGCGCCGATCGCGCGCGCGCAGCGGATGTCCAGCGGCGTGTCGCCAATCACCAGGACTTCTTCGCCGCGCAATTTCGTTTTCAAAACTTCTTCGCCGCGTTGCTTGGCGATGGCTGCGATCTGGTCGCGCTCCTCGTGGTCGTCGGCGAACCCGCCGAACGCGAACGATTTCCACAAGTTGTAATGGCGCAATTTGATTTCCGCGCCGCGCCGGATATTTCCGGTGAGCAAACCGATCGCTGGCGGATTGGATTGCAGGCGCAGTTCATTCAAAAGCGGATTCACTCCGGGACAGATACCGCCTTCGCACTGCAAAATCATTTGCTCCAGATGCGACAAGTAGGTTTCAAAGAAACGTTCGAAATGGGTCGCGTCCGGGGTGATGCCGTGATGGGAAAAGAACTCGCGCACGAGCGAGACATCGGTGCGTCCGGCGAATTTTAATTTCTCCGCGCCGTTGGCGAGACCGAATTCCGTTTCAAACGCGCGCGTGAACGCCTTGACCCCCGCCCCGCCGGTGCGCACGAGCGTCCCGTCGATATCAAATAAAACCAGTTTAATCATTTCGGCGACAATGGTAGGCTAGCCGTCAATCTTTCATCTCAAAAAAGTGGTGAGGCCGAAGAATTCAGTGAAAAACAAAATTGCCTTCACGTTGATCGAGCTCTTGGTCGTCATCGCGATCATCGCGATTCTCGCGGGGTTGTTGTTGCCCGCACTCGCCAAGGCAAAAGAAAAAGCCAATGCCACGCAGTGCCTGAACAACCTGAAGCAATGGGGCTTGGCCACGCAGCTTTACGCCACCGACAACAACGACTATTTGCCGCCAGAAGGTTTTGGCAGCCCAGGAGCAGGCCCCATCACGAGCAGCGCCTGGTATGTTGATTTGCCGAAAATGCTGGGCCTTCCGGCTTACGACACGATGCCATGGCGCACGAATGCGATCAAACCAGCGCTTTCCCTCTTCGTTTGTCCGTCCAATCCGCGGCTCAGCAATGGCAACAATCTTTTCCATTACTGTCTCAACGAAAACGTCGATGGAACCGGCGTCAACGACAAGCCAACGAAAATTGGCTCGATCAACAACCCAACCCAGATGGTCTGGATCTTTGATTCGAAAAACCTCCCCGCCGTTGGCGGATGGACCTTCGTTCACACCAATCTCCACAGCAAAGGCGCGCAGTTCACTTTTCTCGACGGCCACGCGGCGCGATTTAGAAGCGCGGATTACTGGGATTTCGCCAGCAACACAGCGCGCACAAACAATCCGAATCTCCGCTGGATTCCCTGACGAATCTTTTCCAAATTCTTTGCCTTGCCGACTGGCTCCCGGTTAAATTTCGCGGATGAAATCCCGCCCCAATTTGCTTTTCATCCTCTGCTGTTTTCTTGGCAGTCTGCTTCCGCTGGCTCAAGCAGTCGCGCGTCCGCCGAACATCATCATCATTCTCGCTGACGACCTCGGTTACGGCGACCTCGGTTGCTACGGTCATCCGAGCATTCGCACGCCGAACCTCGACCGCATGGCTGCCGAAGGAATGCGCTTCACTGATTTTTACGTTGCCGCCA
The DNA here is from genome assembly GCA_947478865.1 of Verrucomicrobiales bacterium. Taxonomy (GTDB): domain Bacteria; phylum Verrucomicrobiota; class Verrucomicrobiia; order Limisphaerales; family CANJXF01; genus CANJXF01. The sequence continues at coordinate 50,956 of CANJXF010000006.1, forward strand.
CCGTCTGCACACCGAGCCGCGCGGCATTGCTCACTGGCCGTTTGCCCATCCGCACCGGCATGGCGGGAAGCGAATCGCGTCGCGTGCTTTACGGAGTTTCAACCGGCGGTCTGCCGACGAACGAAGTCACGATTGCCACTGCGCTCAAATCGAAGAATTACGCCACCGCCTGCATCGGCAAATGGCATCTTGGCCACCTGCCACAATTCCTGCCGACCTCGCACGGTTTTGACTCCTACTTCGGCTTGCTCTGGTCCAACGACATGGAGCCGAATGGGAAAAATGCCAAACGCGCCTCGCAAGACCTCGATGCCGATCAGTCCTGGTGGAAACCTTCGCTCTACCGGAATGATAAGGTCATCGAGCAGCCGACCGACTTGTCGTTGTTAACAAAACGTTACACCGCCGAGGCAACACAATTTATTCGCGACCATAAAAAGAAGCCGTTCTTCCTCTATCTCCCTCACACCTACCCGCACATGCCGCTGTTTGCTTCAAAAAATTTCAAGGGAACCTCGGCTCGCGGTTTATATGGAGACGTCGTGCAGGAGCTAGACTGGAGCGTCGGACAAATTCTGGAAACGTTGCGCAAAGAGAACTTGGCGGAAAATACCTTGGTGTTTTTCACCAGCGACAATGGCCCCTGGCTGATCAAGGAACTTGCCGGCGGCTCGGCCGGCCCGCTCCGCGAAGGCAAAGGCAGCACGTGGGAAGGCGGCATGCGCGAACCGGCCATCGCCTGGTGGCCGAAAAAGATCAAGGCTGGCGGCGTCACCAGCGCGCTCGCTTCCTCGCTGGATTTGATTAACACCTGCGCCGCGCTGGCCGGCGCGACGCTGCCCAAAGACCGAACGATGGATGGCGTCAACCTCGCGCCGATTCTTTTTGGAAACGGAAAAAGCGAACGTGACCTGATGTTTTATTATCGCGGAAACGAACTGTTCGCGGTGCGCAAAGGGGATTTTAAAGCGCACTTCCAAACCGCGCCGGGCTACCCGGGAAATCGAGCGCAGGACAAATTTGAAAAGCACGAAACACCGCTGTTGTTCAACCTCGTGCAGGACCCCGGGGAGCGATTCAACATCGCCAGCGCCCACGCCGATGTGCTCGCCGACATCCAGCGCGAAGTCGCAAAGCATCGCGCCAACCTGGTCCCCGGCACGCCACAATATTGATTCTGCCACGAACGAAGGAGCGCGGCATTTATGCCGCTTCAAGATGGCAACAAGAGAAGCGGTCCGGACTTTATTTGCGCGAGGCTTGACGCATTGATCAAGGGGCATGAACTCAGCACTCCCGCAAGCTTTGTCTCGTAAACCCTGCTGGAGTTTCATCCGAAACTAATTACGCTGCGCCGCAATGAATTGGCCTCTCATCATCGCCATCCTGTCCTGCGCTGGCTTCGTGCAAGGCATGACCGGCTTTGGCTTCGGACTCGTTTCGATGTCCCTCTTGCCCGCGATTCTCGGCCTGAAGCAAGCCGCGGCGATCGGCACCTTTTATGGATTGCTCGTGATCATTGGGACCTTCATTCGGCACTACCGCGATTACAATTGGCGCCTCGGAATCCCCTTCCTGATCAGCTCCTGCATCGGCGTGCCTGTGGGTGTTTATTTTCTGGAAAATCTGAATGAAGGACTTCTGCTCAAAGTGCTCGGCGTGGTGATGGTCTATTTTGCCGTGCGGGAATTCGTTTTCAAAAAACGCCTGGAAAGCATCAGCACTCCCACGTCTATTCCGTTCGGTCTGTTCAGCGGCTGCTTGAGCGGTGCGTTTAATCTCGGCGGAATTCCCACCGCGACCTACGCCTACGCGCACCCCTGGACGCGCGGACAAATCATGGCGTTTTTGCAAACCATGTTGATCCTCAGTTGCACGCTGCGCCTTTTTCTCTACGGCAAAATTGGCTATCTCAAGGAGTTTTCCTGGAGCTTCGGCGCGATCGTCGCGGTGCCGCTGTTCGCCTCGATGTTTTTCGGCAACTACGTCATGAGCCGCATTCATCCCAGGCATATGCGGAAAGGGATTTTTGCGTTCATCGGCCTGGCGGGACTTTACTACTTGTTTCTTCACTGAATCGAACTCACGAGAGCGCGTTGACTTTCCAGAAAAAAATTAGCAGGCTCGCGTCGTTCCCGTTTCAACAAATTGCATGAAAACAAAAATCATTCCCGTTCTCCTGCTCGCCGTGGTGGCGATCGTTCTCCAAGGCTGCATCGCCTTTCCGCCGTTGGTTCAGGTGGAGCATAAAGAATCCGCCAACAACAACGACGCCATCATGCGCAAACTCGATTCAATCGAACGCCGCCTGGACAATCTTGAAAAACGGCCGATGAACCGCCCGCCGCAATAATCATGGCCAAAAAAGAAATCAAACATCCGGAAAAAGAGAAAAGCACCGGCGCCTATTCCGCCGGCGTGGAAATCGATGGCTGGGTCTTTGTCAGCGGACAAGGCCCGCTCGATTCGAAAACAGCTGAGGTGATTCGCGGCAGCATCGAGGAAGAAACATTGCTCGCGCTGTCGCATATCGAAAAAATCCTGCGCGCCGCCGGTTGCACGTTGCACGACGTCGTCAAAAGCACCGTGCATCTCTCAGACATCAAGGACTTCGACCGTTTCAACGCCGTTTACAAAAACTTTTTCAAGGACGTCTCCGTCCTGCCTGCGCGAACTACCGTCCAATCGGTCCTGTGGGGCGGCATCAAAGTGGAGATCGATGTCGTGGCGAAGAAGAGTTGATTCCACAAAGTCTCAAGACACGGCTCACTTAATCCATCTCCAGCGAAGCCAGCACCTCCGGGTCGCGCACATCCACCCAGCGACCTTGAATTTCCAGGCCGGCAATTTTTTCCCCAGCGGCGAGCATCGCGATGATCGCGTCGGTTAATTCGTATTCGCCGCGCGGCGACTTTTGCAGCTTGGCCGTGAATTCGAAAAGCGTCGGTTTGAAAATGTAAATCCCGGCGTTGTACCAGGCGGTATCGCCTTCTTTCAGCAAACCTTCGCGATGAAGTTCGTCGAGTTGCGCGGCGCTTGGCTTTTCCACCAACCGCGTGAGACAGAATTCGTGATCGAAAAAGTTCAAGCCGCCCTTCGTCACATCCTGGCTGCCGGTCGCGGTGACCAATCCGGAGAAGGTTCCCTCGCCAAAACGCTCGATCATTTGCCCGTAGGTTTCGGGCTTCACCAAAATGTCGCCGTAGGTGAGAACAAAATTATCGTCACCCACAAAATCTTTGGCGAGTTCAGGCGCTTTGCCGGTTCCGTCCAGAACCACTTGCCGCCCATAGGAAATTTTCACGCCGAGTTTTTGGCCATCGCCAAAATAGGTTTCGATCGTTTCCGCCTTGAACCCGGTCACGATAAAAAACTCGCGCACTCCGGCCGTCATCAGCCCTTCGATGATGTGTTCGAGAATGGGTTTCCCCTGCACTTTCAACATCGGCTTGGGAACTTCGTTGGTGAGTTCGCGCATCCGCGTTCCTTTTCCCGCAGCTAAAATGACAGCTTTCATCTACTCACAAAGGAACATGGATAATTTGAATTCAAAAGAAATTTTTCCTCGCGTCGGCGAATCACTGTAAACAAAATATAGAAAATCACATGAAACTTCTTCTTTCTTTCGCCTTTTGCTCAATGCTCGCCGGGAATGCTTTCGCCGTCGGCAAGCAACTCACGGGCGAGCATGAGCCCGCCCATTCCCCTGCGCTCTCGCCCGCCGATGCGCAAAAGCAATTTGTCGTTCCGCCCGGGTTTGAAGTGCGTTTGTTCGCTTCCGAGCCGGACGTGATCAATCCCGTCGCCATGACCTGGGATGAGCGCGGGCGTTTGTGGGTGGTGGAGCTTTACGAATATCCCGAAGGCGCTCCTGCTGGAACAAAAGGCCGCGATCGCATCAAAATTTTGGAAGACACGAACAACGACGGCCGTGCCGACAAGGTAACCGTCTTCGCCGATGGATTGAATCTCGCGACTGGTATTTTGATCGGTAACGGCGGCGTTTACGTCGGACAAGCTCCCGATCTGCTCTTCCTGCAGGACACAAATCACGACGACGTCGCCGATACGCGCAAAGTTTTGATGACCGGTTTCGGCCTGCACGACCGCCACGAATTGCTCAACGGTTTCACCTGGGGACCGGACGGCCAGCTTTATATGACGCACGGCGTTTTCACGCATTCCAAAGTCAAAATTCCCGAAGCCACCGAGCCCGGCATCGAAATGAATGCGGCCGTGGCGCGATTTCATCCCATCACGAAAAAATTCGAGATCTACGCCGACGGCACGAGCAATCCGTGGGGGGTTGATTTTGATAAATACGGCAACGCGTTCGTCAGCGCGTGCGTCATCGACCATTTATTTCACTTGGCACCCGGCGGAATTTACGAGCGGCAAGGCGGCATCCCCGGCAATCCTTACGCCTACGAACTTCTGCCCTCGATCGTCAAACACAACCACCATCGCGCGGCGTATTGCGGCATCTGCATTTATCAGGGGGACAATTTTCCCGAGGAGTATCGCGGTCGCGTTTTCATGGGCAACATCCATCAAAACGCGATCAATCAAGATCGCCTGATTCCCAATGGCTCCAGCTTCAACGCCGTGGCGGAAAAAGATTTTCTTACGACGACCGATGGCTGGTTCCGCGCGGTGAGCGAACAGGTTGGACCGGATGGCGCACTCTGGGTCGCCGATTGGTACGACAAATATCCGTGCTACCAAAACGCGAAAGCCGATCCGGAAGGCGTGGACCGCGAGCGCGGAAGAATCTGGCGCGTGGTTTACACTGGCAAAGATGCGGGGAAGAAAATGGGTTCGCGGCCGGATACGAAGATGGATTTAACAAAATCCAAAAGCGAAGATCTCGTGAAGTTATTGGAGCATCCGAATGTGTGGCAAAGGAGAACAGCGCAACGTTTGTTGCAGGAACGGGGAAGCGGATTGGGTGACATAAATAATGCAATACGTCTTTTGAAGCACAGTCAACCAATCGAAACACGCTTAGCCGCTTTCTGGGTATTACAACAACGTGGGGATATGTTCCCATTGTTCTGGGAGCCAAGTGTTGCTCCTCCGCAGAAAGACCCCTTCCGCGATTGGATTTTTGCCCGGCGTATTGGCGAACGGCGAGATTCATCTTCCGACGCTCTACTGACTTTAGAAAGGCTTGCCTCCAATTCGGACTCTTCCGTTCGCCTCGCCGTTGCCACCGCGTGCCGCCAACTCGTCTCCAGTTCTCTCACCATTGATACCGACATCGACACCAGCGTTCCTGCTGGAAAAATTCTAACCGCACTCATCAAATCTTCCGCCGACGCGAAAGACCCATTGATTCCGTTCATGATCTGGATGGCGAGCGAGCCCCTCGTGGCCGCGAATCCAAAGCCCGGTTTGCAATGGCTCGCGCAAAATGGCGCGGATACCTTGCCGCTGTCCGGAATTCTCACGCGCAAAGCGATGCACCGCATCTGTGACACCGGCGAAGCGGCCAAGATGGATGCGGCGGTCGAATTTCTCATGGCGGTTGCCGACAAAAACAGCGCGCTCACCATCGCTGCGCTGGACGGCTTGATTGAAGGGCAAAAAGCGAAACCCATCCTTCCGGTCGGCGACACCAAAGCGGTTCTGGCGAAGTTGAATGAAAGCCCCAACGCCGATGTGAAAAAACGCACGCAACAACTCGGCGCGCTTTGGGGCGACGCCACCGCCATTCGCGCCACCGTGGCCAAAATATCCCAGCAACAGCTCAGCGCCCCGGAACGAATCCAGGCCATTCAGGCCGCGAAACAAACGAAAACCCAAGACCTCCTGGACGCGCTGATCGTCACAGTCAAAAGTGATCCTGACCAGGCGGTTCGACAGGAAGCACTCCGGGCGTTCGTTATTTTTTCGGATTATAATTTACCAAAACTCGCGCTCGATCTTTGGAAGGAATTCCCGGTTCAAACCCGCAAAGTCGCAGTGGATGTCATGGCTTCTCGCTCCTCCTGGGCCAAGGCGCTGCTCGAAGCCGTGGCGAGAGGCACCATTTCACGGAATGACATTTCGGCGTCCGTCATTCGCACGCTGCACCAGAGCCGCGATGAAGTCGTGCGCGACGAAGCTGACGTGGTCCTCGGCAAATTCCGTGAAGCCACCGCCGACAAGGTCAAACTGATCAAGGAAAAGCGCAGAGAGGTTCTGAGCGGCACACCGAACATCGAGCACGGCCACGAGCTGGCCAAAAAGACCTGCTTCGTTTGCCACAAACTTTACAATGAAGGCGCGGAAGTTGGCCCTGACCTCACGGGCGTGGGCCGATCCACCCTCGATGCGCTGCTCGCCAACGTGATCGATCCCAACCAGGTCATCGGCAAAGGCTACGAAAATGTCATGGTGGAAACCAAAGATGGACGCTCCATCAGCGGTCGAATGATCGAGAATTCAGATTCGCAAATAAAGCTTCTGGCGATCGGCCCCGTGGAAACTGTCGTGGCGAAATCGGACATCGCTTCGATGAAGGTCAGCGAACTCTCCGTGATGCCGGAGGGCTTGGAGCAGATGCCCGATGACGATTTCCGGGACTTGATCTGGTTTATCCTGAACCCGCCGCAAGAAGGCGCACTCACGCCCGCAAAACGCGCGACGCTGACTGCAAAATGATCAGCCTTCACCCGCACCACGGCTGATTCACAAAATGCGCGAGCGTTTGGCTATGCTGGATTCAGAGAGAGCAAAGCCGATCGCGCCGGCAAGATTCACGGCAGTCGATGCGCTGCGCGGATTCGATATGTTCTGGATTGTCGGCGGCGATGTTTTGATTCGCGCGCTCCCGAAACTCCATGACTCACCGTTGACCCGCGGACTGGCCGAGCAAATGGAGCATTGCGACTGGGCGGGGTTCCATTTTTACGACCTGATCTTTCCGCTGTTCGTTTTCATTGTCGGCGTGGCGATTCCATTTTCGATTCCAAAAATCATTGAGCGCGACGGGAAACCGGCGGCGATCAAACGAATCGCCTTTCGCTCTGTCATTTTATTTCTGCTCGGCATTTTTTATATGGGCGGCATGGCGAACGGTTTTAAGAATGTCTATCTCGCGGGCGTTTTGCACCGCATCGCCGTCGCTTACTTTTTTGCGGCACTACTTTTCTGCCTCTTCAAACCGCGGATGTTGATTGCGATCACCATTCTGTTTCTTCTTGGCTACTGGGCGTTGCTGACATTTGTGCCGGTTCCCGGAATCGGTGCGGCTTCCTACGAACAAGGCAAAAATCTTGCGTTCTGGATTGACCAGAATTTTCTGCCAGGCCGGAAATTTGAAGGAACCTTGCTGAGCACGTTGCCCGCCGTGGCGAATTGTTTGCTCGGAATTTTCGCCGGGCTGCTTTTAAAAACCACAGATCTTTCCGAACGGCAGAAAGTGGGCTGGCTGCTCGGCGGCGGGTTGGCCAGCCTGATCCTTGGTTTAATCTGGGCGCAACATTTTCCAATCATTAAGCTGCTGTGGACTTCCTCTTACGTGCTGGTCGCGTGCGGCATCAGCGCCATTCTGCTCGGCGCGTTTCATCAAATCATCGACGTCTGGAGATTTCAAAAATGGGCGCAGCCGTTTGTCTGGATTGGCATGAACGCGATCACGATTTATCTCGTTTCAGCCATCGTCGGCTTCCAGAAACTCGCGGGACGATTCGTGGGCGGGGACATCGCCCACGCACTCGGATCGTCCGCTGATTTCGTAAAATCGATCGTCGCCCTGGCCTTGGTTTTTTGGTTTGTGTTTTTTCTGCATCGAAGAAAACTTTTTCTGCGTCTTTAGGAAAAATGCTTTTGTGGACCGGGTTTGACATTCCCATCCAGTGGGCAGATATCTAAATTGTCACCTCCAAGTCTTTTTATGAATGTCGAGCTAACCGATTTTGTCACGGTGTTTAGAACGGGACAACTCGTTCAAATGGATTGGGCATCCAATGCGCTGCAAGAGGCCGGGATTCCCTTTCAACGGCGCGAGGAAATATCGGGCGGACTCTGGCTAGCCATGCCAACGGCGCCAATGACAGGGCCGGGAACCTGGTGGGCGGTTATCGTGCCGAAATCCCATCTCACGGAAGCGAAAGAAGTTCTGTCGGGCCTCCCGTTCGAGCAGAGCACGACGCCGGATGTCTGGGATTTTCAGCCGAAGCCGGGGGTGAAATTAGGCTGGCAAATTTATTCAGGAATCCTCCTGGCAGCCATAGGGATTGGCGCCGTCATTTGGGCTCTCAATGTTTTCAAGCTGTTGCGCTAATCGACTTTCGCTTCCTGCGAGATTTGCGCTCTGCCTGAATTCGATCGTGCACAATAATTCTTCCAGACTTGCCAGATATCTCTCAGCCAGCTAACACCGTTCCATGAAAATTGCCTCGATGAGCCGCCGGAAATTTTTACAGACGAGCGCAGTCGCGACGGCTGCAACCGCCTCCGGAATTTTCCCTGCGATTGCTCAACCTAAAAAGATGAATTGGCCGATCGGCTGTCTCAACCGGCCATGGTTTAGCGACGCGAAAGGCTCGAACCTTGACGTCGCTCTGGATTCGATCCAAGCGGCGGGCTACAAGCTCGCTGGATTGCTCACCCGCACAAAAACCGAGCCGCTCATCGGCTCGGATGCAACGCCGGAATATCTGGCGGAGTTGAAAAAGAAAATCGCCGAGCGTGGGCTCAAAGCGAACATGGGCGCGCTTCGCACGAATAATGATTTGCCGCTTCCCGAGCAAATTAAGGATTTACGCAAACAAATCGACAACGGGAAAACCGTTGGCGTGGAATTCCTTCTCACGTTCGGCGTGGATAAGGCAGAGCATTACGAAAATTATTACAAGCTCATCGCCGACGGCGCGGCTTATGCGCAAGAGCACGATCTCAAGCTAGTGCTGAAACCGCATGGCGGCGGCAGCGGCGCATCTGAGGAAATTCTTCGCTGCATGGAAAAAGTGAAACATCCCAACCTCAAAGTCTGGTACGACGCGGGCAATATCATTTTTTACACAGGCAAAAATCCGGTGGAACAATTGAAACCGATTGCACAACACGTAACGGGCTTTTGCGCCAAGGATTGCGACAAGCAAAAGGGAACGGTGATGAGGAATTTCGGCACGGGCAAAGTCGATTTCCGCGCGGTATTTACCGAACTGAAGAAAGCAGGCTTCAACGGGCCGGTGATGGTCGAATGTTGCGAACTGGGCGGCACGGCGGCAATCATCGCCGCGAACGCGAAGAAAAATCGCGAGTTTCTGGAGCAGCTTTTCGCTTCCCTCTGAGTCGATGCGCGGTCGAACCACATCGATTGAGAATTTTTTCTAGCCTTTGCCGGGAAGAATGGCGGGCTTCGCATCCAGAATAATTTCCAAACCTTCGCGAGCGGCTTCGACGATCAAGTCGCTGCCTTTGGCGGCGACTTGCCCGCGGGCACTAGCCACAAGACGGGATATTTTTTCGTCATTGTGATCGGGGTCATGGTGGAAAAGAAAAAGGCGTTTCACTTTGGCATCGATTGCGAACGCAACGGAATCATCCACGCAATTGTGGCCCCAACCAATATGGGTATTGTATTCGGCTGCGTCGTATTGCGCATCCATAATCAAGACATCGGCACCCTCCGCGAACAGCGCCAAGCGCTCATCTTGCAAGCGAGCGAACCTCTCCTCCTCATCGGAGATGCGCTCGGCTTTTCCCGAACGCATTCGTTGAAAAAGTTCGAAATCGGTCATGTAGCAGATCGACCCCTCTGATGTAAAAATCCGGTAGCCGGTGCAAATGCCGGGGTGATTCAAAAACACGGCTTGAACCCCGACCTGACCGATGTTGAAGCTGGAATCTTTGAGTTCCTGAATCGAGATATTGCCGGGCATCTCGCCCATGCTGACCGGGAAATAGGAACTCTCCATTTGCGATGAAAGAATGTTTTCCAGACCTTTTCGCGCACCTTCAAAACCAAGAATCTTGATTTGATTCTTTGGGTTGTAAGCAGGGCTAAAGAAAGGGAAGCCCTGAATATGATCCCAGTGCGTATGTGAAATGAGCAACGTGACGTTGACCGGAGTATCCTTAAATTCCTCGTTCAAGGCGACACCCAGCGGGCGAATACCGCTGCCGGCATCGAACACTATTATTTCACGATCCGCACGCACCTCGACGCACGACGTATTGCCCCCATAAAAAACCGTGTCCGGACCCGGAGTGGGAATGGAACCGCGCACGCCCCAGAACTTGAGCCGGGTTGGTGCGGTGGAAACATTGGAAGGGTCGGCTTTAACTGACACCTTGCCGCTGCCACTCCCAACCGCCAGATCGAGGAGAGCAACAAGATCATTGGGCCTAATTGGCTTTACCAGGTAGTCGTCCGCGCCGGATTCCAGCGCATTGAGCCGATCGGTGGAATAAGCGCTTCCGGTCGTCACAAAGATTTTTATTTTGGGCAGGCGTTCCTTTTGAGCGCGCAACGAACGGCAAACCTGAAACCCGTTGCAGCGCGGCATGAGCAAATCACAAAGGACAACATCAGGCTGATGTTCCATGGCAAGCTGCAAACCGAGTTCGCCATCTTCTGCCTGCAAAACACGCCAACCGTTATCGATCAACCAATGCGATAGGGCTTCGCGAAATGACTTGTCGTCATCGATTAGCAACACGGTTTTCACCTCGTTACAATTTCAGTTCCAAAGAAAAAAACAAGCCGTTCGTCGGGACCAGTGAATTCAGCGATCCGCCAACCAGAATTATTTGCCGCAGAAAATAAGCCGCGCTCTCCGGCGATGTTGAGCGGCGAAAAATTTATTCTGCCTTTGCACCCTTAAAAACTCTGCGTAATTTTCCGCCATGAAAATAAGTCGAGCCGCTTTCGGACTAATGGTTTTCGCCGTGCTGATGGCGGGCTGCAGCAGCGCTTATTATTCAACCATGGAAAAATTCGGCGTGCATAAACGTGACTTGTTAAAAAAGCGGGTCATCGCCGCGCGGGATGAACAAAAGGAAGCCGGGCAACAATTCAAGGACGCGTTGACCCGGTTGAAAGAGCTTTATGGATTCCAAGGTGGGGAACTCGAAAAAGTTTACGACGGGTTGAAACGTGATTTTGATAAATCAAGCGCCCGGGCAGAAGCGGTTCGCAAACGAGTCAGGGAGGTCGAAACCTTCGCCAGCGACCTTTTCGATGAATGGGAAAAAGAACTCAAGCAACTCTCATCCGAAAGCTTGCGGAGCCGTGACCGGGAGCAACTTCGCGAGACGCGACGGCGTTATGAAACTTTGCACGAAGCGCTCAAGCGCGCAGAAAACAGCATGGAACCGGTGCTGACCCAGTTTCGCGATCAGGTTCTTTTCTTAAAACATAATCTGAATGCGCAGGCTCTGTCGTCCCTGCAAAAAGAGGCGCTGAATATTCAGGATGACATTTCGAAACTGCTCGCGGAAATGAATCAATCAATCCGGCAGGCGGATAACTTCATTAGGGCGCTTCCCTGACCGGGCTGGATTGCGGGTTTTCGTTCGTGTTTTTTGGGGTGAAGCTGATTAACGCAGCAGAAGCGGCGTCGATTTCGGCCAGCTTTTTACTTTTGCCTTTGCCTCGGCCCAACTCGATGCCGCCATGCCGCACCACGCATTCAAAATCGCGGTCGTGTTCAGGGCCTCGCACCGAGATCGTTTCGTATTGCGGCGCTTCCAGTGAATTTTTCTGAAGCAGCTCCTGCAAGGTACCCTTTGGATTTTCAAGGCTCGGAATCGCATTCAACTCGCCAAACGCATCCGCAAACGAGCGCAGGACAAATTCCGTCGCGGCATCAAATCCGCCGTCGAGAAAAATGGCGCCAATCACCGCCTCGAAGGCATCAGCCATGGCAGAAGTTCGCCCTCGGCCCTGGTTTGCTTTCTCACCCCGGCTAAAAATTAAATGCTGATCTAAACCAAGCCGCCTCGCCTGCTGGGCCAATGTGCGGCCGTTGACCAACTGCGCGCGAGCAGCGGAAAGAGGGCCTTCCTGATATCGCGGAAATCTCAGGTAAAGCTCGCGCGTGAGAACAAGCCCAAGAACGGAATCGCCCAAAAATTCAAGGCGCTGGTTGGTTTGCACCTCTGCCCCCAGTTCGTGGGTGACAGACGGATGAGTCAGGGCGAGCCGCAGCAACTCCGCATCCTTAAACGTGTAGCCGAGCTGCGCCTGGAGTTGGTCAAAGTCAGCCACAGTCCACAAATTATTGCACGATGGCGGAGGGCAGAACGGTTTCGACCAGCTCAACGTTTTCGACGGGAGCCGATTCGGAAACAACCACTTCCTCTGCGACCGGCGCAGGAGGATTTTCTGCCGCAGGAGGATTCAATCCATGCTCCAGCAGGTAAGCAACATCACGTTGTACTTGTTCGAGCTGGTTCAACTGGAGATTCGGGTCGGTGATGGTGAAGAAGTCCCCAGTCTTGGGTTGCTCGTAAATGAAGATGCGCGCTCCGTCTCGCTTGAGTTGCTCTTTGATTTTTAGCAGGCGTTTCCGTTCGAGCATCACTGCGAGAATGTAACACACGGCGCCATACTTCGGATCATTCAATTCCATTAGCTTGCGCAAGAGCAGTTCGGCATTTCCCTTCTCAATGGCTTCAGGAGGAGCAGCGGGGGGCGCCTCATAAACGCCGTGCCAGCGTGAAATGACATCCTTTTTATCGGTGCCACCCTCAGAAAACTGAGATTTCCAGCAGGGATCGCAAACATCGAGGCGGCGCAGCTGTTCTTTTTCGTCAAAAAGCAAGGTGTGATAAACCTGCTTATCGGCAAAATGTTTCTCGCAGCTCTGGCAGGCGTGGGCGCGGGATTGGATGTTCCATTCGTTCATGTTTATCACGGAGATGATTGTTTTTAAGGGGGTTGAAAACAAGTTCAAGTTTTGGCAATAATCCGACTGCGCCCCGGCAAAGGGACGTTCTATCCGGACAAAGGGCCAGTGGCTGTGCATTCGCCGCTTCCTGGCGAATTTCCAAGCAAAAGGGCCCAAAAACGACAGCGATTGGAAATAAAACAATTTTTTTGTGAATTTTGCTGGCGCATCTTCGTCTTTTCGTCGATAAGCGCTGCGGCATTTCGTCAAATCGAAGCAGCGAAACCGGATTGTAAACCGCACACGCTGCAAAATCCTGAAAAAACCGGTTAAAAACGGTTTTTTTGCCTCGATGAGAGGCCTAGTGGAAAAGATTAACTGAAAATTTGTGCAAAAGCGGAATTGATGTATGGTGTGACGCGTCATTCTTCTGAGATTGCGGTTTTCGATAGCTCAGCATGGAGCGAGCATGGGTTCCCAGAGAAAATTGGTTGGCGAAGAAGCCACCCTTAAACAAGGGTCGCTCATCTTGATTTAGTAGCGACGGAAAAGATATAAAATATGTTGAAACGGACGGCTCAAAAGTCATCGGCTCGGTCGAGCGCCAAAGCATCTGCTCGCGCAGAAGCGGCCTCGCCAAAAACACAACCTCCAGTTGATCTATCCGCAAATGGCGCGCGGTTGCATCCAGACGTTGACGTCGCAACCAAGCTCAAGGAACTCATCCATTTGGCGCACGAGCAAGGTTTTCTAACCTACGATGATATCAACGACGCCTTGCCTGATGAATTAATTGCGGCCGACGACCTGGACGCAATCTACAGCAAGCTTCGCGAACGCGACATCGAGATCGTCGAAAGCGCGGAAGCCCGACGCACCAAACCGCAACCTGCTGCCGAGGCTGAAGAAGCCGAGGAAGAAACAGGGCGCCTGGATATTCTCGATGACCCGGTTCAGATGTACATGAACCAAATGGGCAAAACCCCCCTGCTCAGCCGCGAGCAGGAAGTGGAAATTTGCAAGCGCATCGAAGCCGCCGAGGACGAAGCCCGGCGTTTGATGTTCCGATTTGGCTTTACCGCCAAGGAACACATTACCCTTGCCGGCAAACTCCTTTCCGACCCGCCTCAGGAACGGTTTGATCGCGTCGTCGCCGATAAGAAGTTGGGCTTTCGCGAAAATCATTTAAAAGATCTCAAGAAGCTGATTAAAAAGGTTCGCACGCTCGATGCTCGTCTCGACGACAAATATGCGGAATGGGCCAAAGCCAATGCCAAGGGCAAAGGACAAAAGCTGGTAACCGAAATTGAAAAGCTCAGCGCAAAAATGGCGTTGATCTTCCCGGCCTTCCATTATCGACCGAAGTTTGTGGAAGATTTGACGTCAGTAGCTGGCAACATTCACGAACTCATTCACACGAGCCTGACGCATCTGACCGCGCTGCGAAAGCAGCGCAAGTGCGCAAGCCAACAGACGATGATCGCGGCTGAGGAGCTGAAGATTGCCAATCTGGAAAAACTGTTGCGCATGCCACACGAGGAATTCCTCCTGGCTTACACAAAATTGAAAAAGGCGGAGCAGGACGCGCAAAAAGCCAAGACCCATATGGCTGAAGCGAATTTGCGCCTCGTCGTTTCAGTGGCAAAAAAATACATGAACCGCGGTCAGTCGCTGCTCGATTTGATTCAGGAAGGCAACATCGGCCTGATGAAGGGCGTCGAGAAGTTTGAGTATCAACGCGGTTATAAGTTTTCCACTTACGCCATCTGGTGGATTCGTCAGGCGATCACTCGCTCCATTGCCGACCAGGCCCGCACCATTCGTATTCCGGTGCACATGATCGAAATCCTGAACAAGCTTTGGCGCACGGAAAAACAACTCCTCCAAGAGTTCGGCCGCGAAGCCACGCCTGAAGAACTCGCGGACGAAATGCACATGTCCGCGCAGCGCATTCAGGCCCTGCTGAAAATGGCGCAGCAGCCGATTTCGTTGCAAACCCCCATTGGCGAAGAAGGCGACGTGAGCTTCGGCGATTTGATCGAAGACAAGTCCGCCGAAAATCCGTGGGAAACGACCAGCGCGCATTTGTTGAAAGAAAAATTGACCGATGTCCTAGCCACATTGACCGAACGCGAACGGCACATCGTCGAAATGCGTTTTGGTTTGGCTGATGGCAACGAACACACGCTTGAAGAAATCGGGCAGCAATACAAAGTGACTCGCGAACGTATTCGCCAAATCGAAGCCAAAGCGCTTCGTAAACTCCGTCACCCAACGCGTATCCGCCATTTACAGGGCTTCTTGCAAGCGCAGGAAGCAGCGTAATTTTTCTCCGAAACAATTCAGGCCGGACTGGAAACAGTCCGGCCTTTTTCATGTAAAATTTTCTGACGAATCCTACGCGTGCTTGGCGAAAAACTTTCCAACCAACTCGCAAACATAGTCAACCTGCTCATTGGTCAATTCAGGATACATCGGAAGGGGAAGGATTTTTTCAGAAATCTGCTCTGCCACGAGGAAGTCGCCACGTTGAAAATTCAGGTCTGCATAAACCTTCTGTAGGTGTAGCGCGAGCGGATAGTAAATCAGAACCGGCACACCGTTATCGCCTAGAAACCTTTGCAGCGCATCTCGTTGCTCGCTGAGCACCGCATAGACGTGAAAGATGTGCGTGTTGCCCGGAGCCGCGACTGGAAGCTGCAACGGCAAAGTTGCAAATGCGTTTGTGTAACGTGCCGCAATTTCCGCACGGCGCGCGTTCCAACGATTTAGATGCGGAAGTTTGACGCGCAAAATCGCCGCTTGGATTTCATCGAGGCGCGAATTGAAGCCGTGCAGGTCGTGGTAATAACGTTTCTCAATTCCATGCACCCGCAGCATTCGCAATTTTTTTGCGAGCGACTCATCATTCGTCACCACCATTCCACCGTCGCCATCTGCACCGAGATTCTTGGTGGGATAAAAACTGAAGCATCCGAGACGGCCAAAACTGCCGACGCTTTGCTCGCTGTATTTCGCGCCAATCGCCTGCGCGCAATCTTCGATGATCGCGATGCCGCGCGAATCCGCGAGGGCGCGAATTTCATTGAGCGGCGCGGCTTGCCCAAAAAGGTGAACGGGAATAATCGCCTTCGTGCGCGGAGAAATCTTTTTTGCCACCTCATTCGGATCCAAACAAAACGTGCGCGGATCGATGTCAGCAAAAACAATCTTGGCGCCGACCTGATGGATTGATTCCGCCGGAGCGATGTAGGTAAACGGTGACGTGATGACCTCGTCCCCTGCTCCGATTTCCAGAGCACGCAACGCCAGCGTCAATGCGTCAGAGCCGGAATTTACCCCCACGCCGAATTTCGTTTCCGTGAAAGCGGCAACCTCTTTTTCGAATTCCGTAACGTTTGGTCCAAGAATGTAATGGCCACCGTTGAGAACCTTTTCGACAGCGTCAGAAATTTCGTTCTTCAGCGCGGCGTGTTGCGCAGCGAGATTCAAAAATGGAACGGTCATTGGTTTCATCAGGAAATGCCTTCAAGACTCGCGACGTCGGTCACGTTTTGCATCTGGACAGTTTTGTCGATCCGCTTCATGAATCCACTGAGCGCGGTGCCAGGTCCAAGCTCGATGAATCGCGTGAAGCCCTGCGCCAAAAGATATCGCATCGACGCTTCCCATCGCACAGACGAAGTGACTTGGGCCACGAGCTTTTCGCGAATTGCCTCGATCGCGCCATGAGGTTCCGCGGTGACGTTTGAAATCACTGGAACGGAGGACTCGTTGAAAACGACTCCCTCCAAAACGGATTTCAATTTCGGCTGGGCGCTGGCCATTAAGTGTGAGTGATACGCGCCAGCGACCGGAAGCGGCAATGCGCGTTTTGCGCCCTTTGCTTTCGCGAGGTCGCACGCCTTGGTGATTTTTTCCGCTTCACCCGAAATCACAATTTGCCCGGGACAATTCAAATTTGCCAATTCGACTCCGGCTTCAACGCAAACTTCTCGCGTCGGGGCCTCGTCTAATCCAATGATGGCCGCCATGCTGCCTTGCGTGACTTCACACGCTTCCTGCATGAATCGACCGCGCTCGCGAACGATGCGTAAGCCATCTTCAAAACTCGTCACGCCCGCGGCGGTCAGCGCCGTAAATTCGCCAAGCGACAAACCTGCCGTCACATGAAACTCAAGATTGGGAATCTTCTCGCGCAACAGTTGGAAGGCGATCCAGCTCACCAGAAAAATTCCCGGCTGGGCGTTTTCTGTTTTGGTCAATTCCGTTTCCGGGCCATTGAAACAAATGGAAGCCAAATCGTAGCCGAGAATTTCATTGGCACGATCAAAGTAGCGTTTTGCGCTGGGAAACTTCTCAGCCAAATCGCGCCCCATTCCGACGACCTGGGCGCCTTGCCCGGCAAACAACAGTGCGGTCTTGCTCATAATTGGCGGCGAATAAACACGAATTTCGCTTTGGAAGAAAGAGCGAATTGAATCAGCAAACCCCTTTGCACCCGAAAAGATTTCGCGCGCGAATCATTTGCGCGACCTGCGGAGGGACCATTTCCTCCCACGAATCGTCGTTCGTCCGAATTTTGGCCACAACGTCGCGCGAAAAGATCGGCAAACATTTTTCATCGTAATCGCGCAGGCTTTCGATGAAACGGTTTTCCGCAAGGTATGCGTGCAGGTGCCGCAGGTTGGGAGCAACGCGCAAATTCGTCGCCGTGATCAGCGAGCCGGTTTTTTCCTCGAGCAATGGATAAACGTAAAGTTTTAAATCGTTTTTGAACATTCGCCCAAACGATTCCAAAATGCCGCCGGACAAATCCGTGTAATATTTTTCGTCGAAAATCTCCTGCAAGCTCGGGACGCCCATCGCAATACCGATCATTTTCTTGGTGTAGCGGAAAAAATATCCAGCGAGCCGGTAATATTCTCCGAAATCAGAAATCAAAACTGTTTTCCCAAGCGCGCCCAATATATCCACGCGATCCAGAAAATCCTGCGGGTCGATTTTATTCCCCTCCGTCAGATTCTTTAGCGTCATTTCCATCAGCGTTAAAACCTCCTCGCCGCGAACTTTTGGCTCCTGCACAAATTGCGCCTGAGCACAACGCAGCATATCAAGTGTCACCTTGGTGATCGGGCGAAAGCTGCCGCGTTCGACAAGAATGCATTTTTTATAAAAGGCGTCAGCGGGTTGCACCACTTCGCCGTTGGCGGTGAAGAGGGCGGCGTTGGTCAGCCCGTTTTGAACGAGCTTGAGCGCCATGAAACGGTTATCGAGTTTCTCGAAAGCAGGACCGGCAAAGCGGATCATGTCCACTTCGACGCGTTCGTTGCCGACATTATCCACGAGGGAAACGATCAGCGCTTCGGGTTCGTCGTGCAGATACATCGCGCCGTAGAGAAGATTGACCCCAAGAATTCCAAGGGCCTCCTGTTCCTGGAGGTTTTCTTTGTCCCAAAGACGAACGTGGATGATGATCTCCGAGGGCTCGCCGCACGGCTCCGTCTGAAAACGGATCCCCAGCCAGCCGTGCGCCTCGTTTTGCTGCGTATAACTTCGCGCGACCACCGTGTCCGCAAAAACAAAAAACCTAGTGGTGGCGCCTCGCTTTATGTTCAAACGCTCGAGCAACAAATCGTATTCGCGCTCCAACATCGTTTCGAGTCGTTCGCGGCTGACATAACGTTCAGCCGGGCCGTAGATCGCATCGCTGATCACCATGTCATAAGCCGACATCGATTTGGCAATCGTTCCAGAAGCGCCGCCGACGCGAAAAAACCAGCGCGCCACTTCCTGTCCGGCGCCAACTTCTGAGAATGTTCCGTATTTGCTCGGGTCGAGATTGATCTGCAACGCCTTTTGGTGCGTGCCCAAGGGTTCTTTAGTCATAACAAATTAATTTAGGTCAGCGGCGGTTTAGCACAATGAGCTTTGAATTTGGACAAAGGGCCACCGATACTGCGGTTATGAAACGAAACATAGCAGCAAACATCGTGCTCTATGACGATCAATGCCCGCTTTGCACCTTCCAGATGCGGCTGTTGACCTGGCTGGATTGGTTCAACACAACCAGCCTTTTGCCGCTTTCAAGTCCGCGTGTTGCCGAAATCGCACCCGATCTCAGTCGCGAGGCTCTGCTGGAGGCGATCCACTGTATTACGCCGCAAGGAGAAATTCACCGCGGCGCTCGCTGCATCAGATTCGTTGGAATGCGAATGCCATTAATGGTTCCGCTGGCGCTGTTTCTCTGGCTTCCCGGAGTAATTTGGGTTGCCGAAAAAATTTATAATCTCATCAGCCGCAATCGCCATTATCTCAGCCGTATTTTTGGATGCAAAGAAGCCTGTCACATTTTGCCCGGACGAAAATCTCACAAATCAGTCCACACCCAAAAATGATCCTCGCGCCAATCAAGCTAAATAGTCACAACCAGTTTCTTTTTGTGTGATTCCAACGCGGCTGCGAAGAGTTCATGACTTGCCACGGCTTCGTCCGGCGTGACGCAACCCATGCGGTTGCCCAAAGCGCCTGCCCGCTCTGCAGCATACGCAGCCCACATTTGGAGAAAGCAATCGGGGAAGCCGGCTTCAAAAATTCCGCCAGTGATCGTCGGAAACGCCATTTGATGGCCGAGATCTGTTTTCTGCCAGATCTGTTCTTTGCCGCGCTGAAATGTCCAAAGCGTCTTTGGTTCTTTCGTGCTGTAACGCAACCCGCCATCCGTCCCGAGAACTTCAATCCACCAGGTATTCGTTTCGCCGGGAGCCATGCGTTTCATTTCCAATCGCATCGGAACTTCCTGCCCGTTCACCACGACGTCAGTGTGCAAAAGCGCGTTGTCCCAGGTATCGCACGCCGCCATGCCGCCTTTGCCATCCGGACGTTCGGTATAGATTTTTTGGAGTTGCGCATAAACGCGTTTCGGATTCCAGCCGAGACGAAAGGGAACATGCACAACATGCATTCCCAAATCGCCCATCACGCCGATTTCGCCGCAAAATTTATTTTGCCGTTTCCAGTTAATCGGCTTGGTCGGATCTAGATCGCTGGCATGCCAGAAGCAGGAATGAATTTCCAAGAGCTTCCCGAACTGGCCCGATTGCGCAGCCTGAAAAACGCGTTGTGCACCGGGCAGAAAAGGAAATTCAGAACTGCAACGAACAAAGCGGCCAGACTTCTTCGCTGCATCACGAATGGTTTTCGCCGCTGCCAAATCAATGCCGAACGGTTTTTCCGCGAGCAGATCTTTGCCGGCGTTGAGCACATCGAGATAAAGCTTCTCGTGCAGGTTGTGGGGAACGGCCACGTAAACCACGTCGACATCCGGCGATCTCAAAAGTTCGTTGTGATCTTTCGTCAGCAACTTGACCGTCGGAACTTTCTTAAACCAATCGAGAAGTTTGTCCTGCAGGTCGCAGACTGCCACGAGTTCGACCTGCACCGGAAAATCTTCCAGCACAAACCAGCGCGCAAACGCACTCGCCGCTTCGCGTCCCATCAATCCGCCGCCGATGATTCCCAACCGCATTTTTTGATTCGCACTCATTTTGATTTAGGCCTGGATGAATTTCGCCGCGTCTTTTGCATTCGCGCCATCGTGAACAATTGACATCAGCGCACGGGTCATTCCAGCGGGATCGCTGTGTTGAATGATGTTTCGTCCATAAACGATTCCTGCGGCGCCTTGTTTAATTAAATTCTCCGTGCGTTCCAAAATCTCTTTGTCAGGTGCCTTGCCGCCACCGCGCACCAGCACTGGAATTCGTCCCGAGATTTCCACCACTTTGTGATAAAGGCTTACGTCGTCGGTCGGATCAGCCTTAATGATGTCGGCTCCGAGTTCGACGGCTTGACGCACGAGCGGAAGAATTTTTTCCAGATCGCCATCGACCATGTATCCGCCAGCTTTTTGGTTCGATTGAAATACCAGCGGCTCAATCATCAGCGGCATTCCGATGCGATCGCATTCCGGTTTAATCCTTAAAATATTTTGAATGCATTGATCGGTGACT
Organism: Verrucomicrobiales bacterium; assembly: GCA_947478865.1. Classification (GTDB taxonomy): domain Bacteria; phylum Verrucomicrobiota; class Verrucomicrobiia; order Limisphaerales; family CANJXF01; genus CANJXF01. The sequence goes on from CANJXF010000006.1 coordinate 71,792, forward strand.
TCGGGTTGTTCTGGAATGCGAAACAGATTTACGACGACACATGTAGCGTCGAGGCGAAGCGCTTGTTCCACCGGTTGCTCGATCATGCGACTGAACAGGGTTCGCGGAAGCTGATTGCCATAAACATTCGCGACGTCCGTGCGCAAAACGAGTGACGGCTTTTGTCTGCCGGGAAGGGATTGCAAATAATGCGCCTGACCGACCGTGAGTTGAATGGCATCGGGCGCGGCTTCGACGAGCGTGCGAACACATTTCTCGAGGTTTTCAATTCCCTGCAAAAATCCGCGTTCATTAAAAAATCCATGATCCACCGCCACGTCGAAGCAGCGATTTGACTTGGCGTTGAAGAGTCGATTAAGGCGATAAAGTTTCATAAATGCGCCACGTGTTAATCATTTCCAGCCCATGTCGTCGATGTTAAATTATGCACCCGTTATGCGAATTAGCACAGCAACCCTCTTTCTTCTGACCGCAACTGTGGCCGGCAGTTCCTCATTCGGCGCAAATCCACCCAGCACCAACGCGAGTCATTTCATCGGCATCGAGGATTTTTCCAAGTTCAAGCAAACGATCGTCAGCCATGAAGTCGTGTTGACTTCGCCGGAACTTAAAGCGCCCATTGCCTGGGACGAAATGGTTCCATCCTGGAATGCGACCGCCCCTACCGGCACCTTCCTGAAAATTGAAGCACGAGGGCTATATCCAGACCGTGCGACGAAGTTCTACACCCTGGGGCTTTGGTCGGAGGATACCGCAAAATTTCCGCGCGAGAGCGTCAAAGGTCAAAAGGATTCAGACGGAAATGTCAGCACCGACACCTTAATGCTCAAGGAAACGGGAGCCGAGTTGCAACTCCGAATCACTCTCGGCAACTCGGAGGAAAAAATTAAACCGAAGCTGAATTTCATCGGACTCTCTTTCTTGAACAGCAAGGCGAAAACGACTTCGCTTCCGCCCAACAAAAAGGCTTGGGGAAAAATCATTGAGACACCGGAACGCTCGCAGAATTCCTATCCGGAGGAGGAAGGTTGGTGCAGCCCCACGTCGCTCGCCATGGTGCTGATGCGCTGGTCGGCGGCGTTGCAACGCCCCGACTTGAACGTGGATGTCCGCGAATGCGCCGCAGGGGTGTTCGACAAAAATTATGGCACGGGCAACTGGCCTTTTAACACCGCATACGCGGGAAAATTTCCGGGACTTCGCGGCTATGTGACGCGTTTCACGGATATTGCCGAGCTGGAAGACTGGATTTCTGCCGGGATCCCCGTGATCATTTCCGCACCATTCCATTTGCTGGAGTCGGGACGAAAAGACACTGGCAGCGGTCATGTGATCACCTGCATCGGCTTCACGGAAACCGGAGATGTCGTGATTAACGATCCCGCGACGAATTTGAACCAAGGCCAGAAAGTTCGCCATATTTACAAACGTGAGAACGTGATCAATGCGTGGAAAAAATCGAACAACACGGTTTACCTGATTTACCCGACATCAGCAAAAATTCCAAAAAACCGTCTTGGCCATTGGGAGAAGAAGTAATTTAATCCGCGCATGTTTTCGCACATTGTCATTTTTTGGACCGATCCGAGCAACCCAACCGCCGCTGATGAATTGGTCGCGGGCATGGAGAAATTCCTGCGCCCGATTCCCGGCGTAGTTCACTTTCATGTTGGGCGAATGGTTGGGAGCCCTCGCCCCGTGGTCGATCAAACCTATCAGGTCGCGCTCAATTTAGTTTTCCCTGATAAGCAGGCGCAGGACGATTATCAGACCCATCCGTTGCACGTGGAATTCGTCGAGACGGTTTTCAAGAAGGTTTGCAAAAAAGCGCTGATTTACGACTTCGCGTAATCTGGTCCGCGCTGAAGTTTGGCGCGGGGATGAAACTTTTGATGAACTTCCCGCAATCGTGATCCCGCGACGTGGGTGTAAACTTCCGTCGTATTGATCGTCGCGTGCCCCAGCAATTCCTGAATTACGCGCAAGTCCGCGCCGTGTTCCAAGAGGTGCGTCGCAAAACTATGGCGGAGCATGTGGGGTGTGATGTTGCGGGCGATTCCAGAGAGTCGCGCCCGCCGCTTGATGCGCCACCATAGAGTCACCGAGGCAAAAGGAGTTCCTCGTCGCGTGAGAAAAACATTCCCGGGGGACCTTCTATTGACGAGCGCCGGGCGAGCGGTTCGCAAGTAGCGCTCAATCGCCTCAATTGCTTTTTTACCGACCGGCACGACGCGCTCCTTGTTTCCCTTTCCAATGACGTTGATGAAACCGGCCTCCAGATGCAGTTGTTCGAGCCGGATGTTTTTCAATTCCGAGAGGCGCAAGCCAGACGCATAAGCCAATTCCAGGATGGCCTGATCACACAGATGACTCTCCGTTTCCGGCATTTGAGGAGTGAAAAGCTGTTCAATTTCAGCATTGGTGAGCGCCTTGGGCAATCGCTTCCAACGGCGCGGCAAGGAAAGATTCTCAGCGATGTTCAGCGGCAAAAGTTTCTCCTGCTCCGCAAATCGATAGAAGGCACGCAGAGCGGCGATCTCGAGGTAAACACTTTCAGAACTCAATTTGCGAGTGGAGTCCTCGGGCTGATTTTCCAGCGAGCGCTGTCGCTCATTTTCGATAAATGACATCAGATGAGACAGCTCAACGGATTTCCAATCGGCAATCTTCTCTTTTTCCGCCCAAGCCAAAAATCGTCCAAGCAAGCTGGCGTAGGTTTTTTGGGTGTGCTCGGATTGTCCCCGCTCGTGCCTGAGGTAAACCAAAAAATTTTCGATAAGGCTCTGCACGGAACAAACTTAATCAAAACTTCGGGCGGGCCGCACGAACAAAGGTTCTTGACCGTATGGCTTAACGAAGGGTTTAAGAGGGCGTTTGGATCCGGTAGAACGAGGGTTGCCGGGCGTGAGCCATATCAACGATTAGTTGGCGCGACCAGATCATTTCCCGGCCCGTTCGTGCGTTGGCGGCGAGAGCCATCCTTTGGATATTTGCGGCGAAAATCCTCGATGGCCTCTTCTGGCTTGCGTTGGGCCTTCAGTTTTTCCTCAAACTTTTTCTGCTGCTCCGGGGTGAGTTGGGCTCGAATCTGGTCGCGAACTTTTTTCACTTCCTCACTCATTTCCGGAGCGATTTTTTCCCGGATCTCTTTCGTGTGTTCCTGGCTTTCCTTCAGGATTTTCTCGATGTTCACGCGCTGTTCGGGGGTAAGGTTCAGGTCATGATCCATACGGCGGAGAAATTCCCGCTGAACCAGGCGAGACGCGGAGGGCGGCGCATTACTGGACATGCCCGGAAACGGGTGGCGATTTTCGAAGCTGCGGGAAGTTTTTTTCGTGATCAAGACGCCAACCACGAGGCCGGAGCAGAAGATCACCAAGGTAGCTAGAATGATTTTCCAAGTGCTCACCAAACATCCTCACCGATGGCCAGGGCTGAATGTTCTCCCAGCGCAGCGTAAACCGTTTCCTTCAGTTCCTGTGACAACTCGACGTTGTCGCTGGACATCGTTTGATACGACCAACCGCCCAGCAGAACCATCGCAACGACGCACGCTGCAGCCGCACGCCAAAGCGCGCCACTCCACATCTCAAGGGCATTGGCGACCGGCCTGGCCAAGTTGGCCATGATCCGTTTTTCAAATGCGAACGGAACATGGTCGCTCGGCGGATTTTTCCGCGCGGCCAGAATCAATTTTTCCTGAAGCTGCTGTAAATTCATACTCACAATGTTTTAGACGGGCGCTTTCATTTTGCGGTTACAGGTACTTATCACGACTTATTTTTGCGACGATTTTTCGCATTTCGGCCCGGGCACGAAACGCCCGCACCTTGACCAGCGGTACCGACCAACCCGTCAATTCGGCGATCTCCTTGACTGAACGCTCTTCAATTTCCAAAAGGGTGATCACCAATTGCGCGGCGGGCGAAAGCTGGGTCAATATTCTGTCCACGAGTTCTTTGGCGGCGGTGGCGCTTTCGCTGGCAGTATCGGGCTGAACCACAAACCGATCGAGCCACTCGGATTCAGGCTCAGTTAATTCGCTGAAGGCGGTTTCACGATTCCGCTGATGCCCTCGCAAAAAATCGTAACAGGTCCGCACCGCCAGCCGCATCAACCAGTGTTCGAATGGCGCTTCCCCGCGAAAACTGTTCAGCTTTTGAAACGACTTTGAAAAAATCTCTTGAACGATGTCTTCAACTTCACTCTCCCGCCGGGCATAACGCCGGGCGGTTGCAAACACCCGAGGCTGATACTTTTTGATCAACGGCTCAAAACTGCTGGCATCGCCGTTGAGCACGGCGGCAATCAGCTCAGAGTCGGTTGGTTCCATCGTGTCCAATTAGGGGCAGATCAATGGTTCTGTCAAAACTAGAAAGCCACTGCGGGTGGCAGTGGCTTTCCTATGCTAAGAATTCTGGCTATTTGTCGGCCGGCTTTTCCGCTCCTGGTTTTTCACGGCGTCCCGGTCCACCCTCACCACGGCGCTGTTCCATGAATTTTTTGCGCATCTCCAGTTTCTCCAAAGTTTCCTTTTCCGAGTCAGTAATGCTTCCGTCCGTTTTCTTTTTCTGCAGCTCCGTCAGTTTCTTTTCTGCCGCAGCTTTGACTTTGGCCCGGCGTTCATCTTCGGGAAGTTTCTTCAGCTCTTCCGGATCAAGCCCTAGATCCTTGGCCATTTTCTTCATTTCTTCACCACGTCTTTCGAGATTGGCGGCGCCCTCGGGATGCTTTTCGCGAAGTTCCTTTAGCTTCGCCTGACGTTCTTCAGGCGTAAGATTTTTCAATTTTTCACGAAGCTCCTCGCGATTCGGACGCTCTTCCGGTTTGGCATCTTCGGCTTGAACCCATTGTGGCGCCGTCATGGCCATTAGCCCGGCCATCGCGCAGATAAGTTTTACGTTTTTCATTTTGTTCTATTAATTGTTGTTTTGCTCGGCATAAGGAGAGACGAGGCAACAACTTTCGAAGTTACACGATAATAAATCCTTCCCGGCCGCGAGTCCGATCAATTGCGGATGATGCCAAAGGCGCGCTCGAACTCGGCCGAGAATTGCGCAATGTCGCTCGATATTTTTGCCGGTTGTTCGCTGAGACTGGCGGACATGCTTCCTGCCAACTCCGGTTTCGTCCGCAATATTTCGACTGAAATAACCACCATGGAAAGGTGGTTGTTTATGTCGTGGCGCATCTTTGAAAGTTTTTGCGCCAATTCTTCGATCTGCTGCGGGCTGAACGTAACAGGAGTTTTTGGGGTCACCATTGGGCCACGATGCGGGCATCAGGCATGGGAAATCAAGCGAGTTTGCTTTCTAATCCGTCGTGACTGCCGGCAACGCGTCAAGTTCCCGCAAAACCCGGCTGTAGTAACCGCTGCGTCGAATCAATGCGTCATGCGTGCCGAACTCAACAACCCGTCCGCCGTCCAGCACGAGAATCTTGTCGGCGCGCAGAACCATGTTCAAGCGATGGGCCACAATCAAAGTGGTCCGCCCCTGGGTCAATCGCTCCATGCCGGACAACACGAGCGATTCGCTTTCCGCATCCAAGGCGCTCGTCGGTTCATCGAGTAAAAGAATGGGCGCATTTTTCAAAAATGCGCGCGCCAAATTGATCCGCTGTTGTTCGCCGATGCTCAAGCGCGCGGCGCCTTCGCCAATGAGCGTTTCGTATCTGCGCGGCGTCCGCTGGATGAACTCATCCGCATTGGCCAAGCGCGCGGCGTCCTCGATTTCTCGAAGCGACGCGCCCGGTTTTCCAAACGAAATATTTTCCGCAATGCTGCCCGCCAAGAGGATCGGTTGCTGCAAAACCAAGGCGATTTGCGAACGTAAATCTTTCAACGTAAATTCGCGCAGAGCCGCTCCGTCCAACTCGATCGCGCCGCTGGTCGGGTCGAAAAAGCGCGGCAGCAAATTCAGCAAGGTCGTCTTCCCGGCGCCGCTCGGACCGACGATGGCGATGCGCTCGCCTGCTTTCACCGCGAAGCTGACTTGATGAAGGATCTCGACACCCGTTTCGTAGCCGAAGCAAACGTTCTTGAATTCAATGCTGCCTCGCACCGCGAGGTTCTGCTTTGGCGAAAGATTTTCTTGGATTTCCTCCGGCGCGTCCAAGATTTCAAATACACGGCGAGTGCCTGCGCCCGCGCCAGACACCGTCGTTCCAACGTGCGAAAGCTGGTTCAGCGGTTCGTAGAGCTGGGCCAGATATGCGATAAAAATCAAAAGTTCACCCACCGTCAGACGGCCCGCCAAAACTTCATTTGCGCCAAGCCACGTAATCGTTGTTCCGCCCAGACCGAACAGAATCGCCAGCGAAAACCAGTAGAGCAGTTCAAATCCATGCTGGGAAATGCGACGTTCCTCGGCTGCAAAAACCTTTTCGTTGAAGCGTTTCATTTCGAGATCCTCGTGCGTGTAGCTCTGGATCAACTGCATCGAGGCAATGCTTTGTTGCACAAGCGAAGTCACCTTGCTGTCCGCCTGTTGCGCTGCGGTGGCCCGCCGACTCATCCGTGCTCCAAAAAATTTTATGAACACAACTAGAAGAGGAACCAGCGCCAGCGCTGCGAGGGTCAATCGTCCGTTCAATTTTGCCATGACGAAAACCATCAGCAGCAGGGACAAGAATGCGGTGGCGAACGTGATCATCCCTTGCTGGAACAAGGATTGAAACGCGTAGGTGTCCCACGATGCGCGATAGATCAAATCCCCGGAATTCGCGCCTTGGTAAAACCGAAGCGAGAGGCGTTGCAACCGCGCAAAAAGTTCATTGCGAACCCGCGTCAGACCGCGCAAGCCGATTTTGATGGAAAGAAAATTTTGCAGCGCCGAAAATCCGCCTTGCGCAAAGTGGAGAACGAAAACCATGCCGCACAAAATGGCCAGCAGCCCTGTTTTGTTTGCGGCAAAATTCTCGATCGCCGAAGGAACGGATTTCGTTCCCAGAACGGAATCGACGATCAGAGCCAGCGGCCAAGGCTTAAGAACATTCAGGACTGTACTGGCCAACATGATGAAAAAAACCAGGGCAAGGCGCGGCGCATCCGGTCGAAAATAAGCGAAGGCGCGCAGAAGGTTTTTCATTTTCCGCGAGATTAGACGGAACCGATCACGGGAAACACCAGAAATTTTCTCTGATCAATTGAAGATTGGAGAATCGTCACAAGGTCAGGGCTGCAGGCTGGCTCTGTGCTTCATCAAAAATACGACACCAATTGCCACGAGGACGAAGAGTAAGACGGCCATGCCCCACGCGATTCCTTTGAAGAGCCGCGCCTGTTCAAACATTTTTTGGGTGCGCTGCTGCTCCTCCGCTTTGAACTGCGCGAACTGCGCTTCGAGCACGGTCGGCTCAGCGAGGTCTTCTCGCAATTGCAACGTCACCCAGTTCGGTTTGATCTCGCCGAAATCAGCCGGCGCTTTCGCGCGGACTTCAGCCGTAGCTTCGGCGAACCCGCAATCCTTCCGCCAAAAGGGCGCTCTCTCATCGGTCCAAAGCCGAAACAATCCGTGATTGGCGGCGACGCTGCCCAGCCGTTGCCAGAGCAGCGGGCGCAATTCATCGGTCAGCGCAAAATCGGTGTAAGCCTCGCTGTGAATTTTCCCTGAAGATCCGGCGATCTGCATTCCGATCGCGCCAAAAATTTTACCACCCATTCCTTCGGCGACCTGGAATTCCGTGAACCGCTTTTCCAGTTCGTGCGCAGGCAACAGCGCGGATTGCCAGAGCAGAACCAATTGATCCAGATCATCGGTCGTGGCCCGGCGCACGCGATATGTTTCTGAATTCATCCCGCGCAATTTATCAAAGGAGGCGGGCCGGGCGATAATTTTTTCGCTCCAACCTGGTTTTCGCGAGCTGGCCAAACTAACAAGCTCGACGTCTCGCAATTATGGCGCGACCGCGCGAAAGAAACGCCTGGACAGATTCAGGTTGGTCGTGAATTGAAACGACGCGTTCGATGTGGCGACATTCGTGGAAATGTTGATCCAGTTCGTCAGGTTCGTGGACGATTGAATTCGGTAGGTCCGCTGCGGCATCGCGGAAAACTGCAGGACAATGACCCGGTTGGAGGCGACTTGATTCGTCGACGAAAAGCCTAATGAAGAATTGATCGCGACCGGGTTTGCCGAAAAATTGATATTGCTCACACTCAATCCGACTACTGGATTTTCCGCGTTCGTCCCCACTGTGACCGTCTGGTTCGTCGGGCTGAAACCGGCACCAACCCCCGTGGGCGTGACCACGAAATTCCCGGTGCCAAGACCAAAAATTGTATAATACCCGTTAGTCGCCGAGACCCCGGATTGTGTCCCCGCCTTCACCGTGATTCCCGCAACCCCATTGGTTCCTTCCGTGATCCGTCCGCTGATGCTGTAGGTGGGAATCAATTCAAAGGCGCCCGCATCGCAATTGGTCCCCTGCGGGCGGGGAATGCCGCGTTGGTCAAGGCCGCCGCAAATCCCGGGATCGCCCGTATCGACGGCTGGACTGTTCGTCAACAAGGCCATGGTCTGAGTCAACCCGCCGTTGCTCGCGATGGCGGCAAGCCGCAGGTCCAAGCTGTTGCGACTCTTGAACGTCGTAGTAAAATTGCAGCTGCTGTCCGAACAAATATTATAGCCGCCGTCGGTGACGCCGCCGGAACAACTCGGCCCGGAAACCCCCTTGGCCAAAATCGTATTTTGAAGATAAACGATGCCGCTGAGCCGATAGGTATTTCCGCCGAGCGCAGAGCCGGTAGAGCCATTATTGTCCGAGAAATTTGGATTTGTCCCGCCGACTCCGCCCGTCGCGTTATTTGTGGCGAAGGTGCTGCTGACAATCGTGACGTTGTTGGAACTGTAAATCGCCCCGCCGTTGCCGCTTCCGCCGTTGCCGCCGATCAGGAAATTGCCGCTATAAACGTCACCACCTTTGCCGCCTTGCGACGCATTTTGATGGAACGTGCTGGTATCAATCGCCACCTCCCCAAGATTGTAAATGCCGCCACCGTGCCCCGCGCCGCCGCTGTCCCCGCTTTTATCAACGCCAGCGTGTTGTGAAATCCCGCCGACAGTCGTGTTCGTAAAGAAAGTTGAATTCGTAATCAGCACCGTTCCAAGGTTGTAAATCGCTCCGCCCAATGCACTCGACCCGCTGCCGCCCGAACCCGGCACGCCCGGAAACGATGCCGTGCCACCACTTCCGGCGGAACTGCCGTCTCCAGCGAACGCATGATTATTGACGACAGAACTGTTGAGAATCACAACGGTGCCGCTGTTGTAAATGGCCCCGCCGCGGGCCGCTGCGCCGTTGCCGCCGTTACCGCCGTTGCCGCCAAACAAGGTCGCATTTCCGCCATTGCCTCCCGTCCCACCATCGCCGCCGACCGCCGTGTTGCTGGAAATCGTGCAATTGACCAGCACGTTGGTTCCGCCCAGGTTATAAATCGCGCCACCAATTCCCGTCGTTCCAGCGGTGCCGTTGCCGCCGTCATTGCCCGTTGAGCCGTTCCTTCCGTTCACGCCGTTTGTGCCGCTGGCCTGGTTGCCGGAGAAAACGCAGTTGGTGAGAAACAGATTGCCGCCCGAATTATAGATTCCGCCGCCATTCGTACTCAGTCCATCGACAAGACTCAGATTTGCCATGCTCAAAGTGACGTTGCTGGCCACGTTGAAAAGACGCACGGCGTTGTTGCCGCTGATCGTGATCGAAACGTTGGAGGCGTTAATAAAAACATCCGTGGCGACCTCAAGAACGCTCGTCAGCGTCAAACTGGAACTGCCATGAAAAGTGATTTCGCCTCCAGCAGCGAGCGCGTTCTGAAAAACGGTTTGAGTGAAGTTGGTGATGACCGAGGCCCTGGTTGCGGTCGGCATCGAAAGCATCAGGAGGACTGCCAGGAAACCAGCGCCAACCCGCCCACATATTTTGTTTAGAACTGATTTCAAGAGCTTTGTTTGATAGCAAAACACCGAATGTTACACAAAGTTTTTCGGTTTTACTCACCGGCTAAATTGACAGTCCAAAATTTTACTGCAAAGGTGCGCTCATGAAACGGACAACTCTTGCCGCGTCGGTTCTGCTCGGAACCTGGGCTTTCTTTTCCATCGCAGCCGTTCAGGCCGCAGACTGGTATCGCTGACGCGGCCCGGACCTCAACGGCATTTCCACCGAAAAAAACTGGCAAGCCAAGTGGCCCGCCGAAGGCCCGAAACAACTTTGGAAAGCCAGCGTCGGAACCGGTTTTTCATCCGTGTCCGTCAGCCAAGGGCGCGTCTACACGATGGGCAATGAAAACAATCAGGACAGCGTCGTCTGCCTCGACGCAGGCTCCGGAAAACAAATCTGGAAACATACCTATGATTGTCCGCTCGATCCAAAATATTATGAAGGCGGACCAAGCGTCACGCCGACGGTCGATGGCGACCAGGTCTTCACGCTCAGCCGCAAAGGTGATTTGTTCTGTCTCGACGCGGCGACCGGCAAAGTGATTTGGTCAAAAAATATTGCAAAAGAAGTTGGCGCCGAGATTCCGACCTGGGGCCTCGCGGGCTCGCCGCTGGTGGAAAAGAATCTACTGATCCTTAATGTCGGGAGCGCCGGAACTGCGTTGGACAAAGCGACAGGGAAAGTCGTTTGGAGCAGCGGCAAAGAAGCCGGCGGTTACTCGACTCCAGTTGGGTGCGAGTTCAACGGCCAGCGCTGCGTCACACTTTTCGGAGCCAAAACAGTATTCGCCCTGAATGCGAGTAATGGAAAAAAAGTTTGGGAACACGACTGGAAAACCGAATACGACGTCAATGCGTCAGAGCCAATTATTGCCGGCGACAAGGTTTTTATTTCCTCCGGCTACAACCACGGTGGATCGCTTCTGCAAATCCAAGACGGCAAAGCCACCGTTCTCTGGGAAAACAAGAATATGCGCAATCAGTTCAACAGCAGCGTGCTGCTCGACGGTTTCCTCTATGGCTTTGATGGCAATACCGGACCGAAAGCTGATTTGAAGTGCGTGGAATTTGCCACCGGCAACGTAAAGTGGAATCAGGAAAAACTCGGCGCGGGCGCCTTGATGGCAGCTGACGGGAAACTGATTGTGCTGACGGACAAAGGCGAATTGATCATCGCGGAGGCTTCGCCCGCCGCCTTCAAACCCATCTCGCGCGCGCAGGTGACCGGTGGAAAAAACTGGACCGTCCCCGTCCTCTCCCACAGCAAAATCTATTGCCGCAACGCCAAAGGCGACCTGGTCTGTTTGGATTTGAAGAAGGAATAATGTTCAGAACTTCACGTCCGATAAATCAGGTTTTCTTGGAAATTGCGCCAGCCGCGCCACTACAACTGTCGGCCACGTTGGCAAGGTCTTCGAGGAAACTTTCCTGCTTTTCCAGCGGCAGCGCGGATAGGATTTCCGTTTGGAGCGCCACCGCGATTTCCCTCACCTTTTCATATTTGCGCTGGCCTTCCGGCTTGAGGCTAATCCGGTAGGCACGCCGGTCGGTTTCGTGAGCCTTGCGTTCGATCAAGCCACTTTTCTCCATTCGCTCCACGAGCGACGCGATGGTGTTCGGGTCGCTCGCCATGTGTTTGGTCAATTGACTTTGAGTGAGTCCAGTTTGGCCGTTTTCCAGGATCGTTCGCATGGCGGTGAACTGGTCTGGCGTCACTCCAGTATGGGCGATTCTCCGTCGAAAGGCCTGGTTCAAACCGTACCAGGCCCGGCGCAGCAGGATCGGCAAACGCTTACGCTCCGGCGCGTCCACCGGCAATGGTTTGGATTTAATCTCTGATTTTCGCACAGTTTTTCGGACCACTTCGGTTGGCCTTGTGAATAACAATTTCCGCTCAAGCCAAAATAGTCTTTGAATATTTGGACCGAAAGGCAAATCATACGTGTAAGTAGCAAATGCATTGCAACCCATGGGCGCTTGTAGAATAGTGCCCTAGCGTTTGGAAGATATAAGTTGTCCACGCTTTTCTGGAGCGGGCAACAAAAGACAATTATGAAAACTAAAGGTTTGTTGATCGCGGCGCCGTTGGCTCTCTTCTTCTCCGTCACTTCATTGATCAGCGCCCCAGCGCACGGCTGGCTCAGTTGGCGCGGTCCGCAACAGAACGGGATGTCGCTGGAAAAGAATCTCCCCGACAAAATCGATGTCAATAAACCGCTGTGGGTCGCCGATTTCCCCGGCCAATCGACGCCGGTCATCGCCAACGGGAAAGTTTACATCATGGGTTATCTCGGGAGCGGCCCGGATTTGCAGGAAGGGGTCGCCTGCTTCGATGCCGAGACCGGCAAAAAACTCTGGGAAAAGCGCTACAACGATTTCCTGAGCGACACGATTTACCTGCGCTATGCGACCTCCAGTCCGGCTGTCGATCCGGAGACAGGCAATGTTTACATGCAAGGCACGCAGGGAATCCTGGCCACCCTCGACAGCAACGGAAAACTGCTCTGGCAGCACTCGATGATGGAAGAATTTGGCCGGCTCACCTTCCCGAACAGCCGCACTGCGTCGCCGATCATCGATGGAGATCTGGTCATCACGCGCGGGATCACCGCCAACTGGGGCGCGCAAGGACCGGCGGGCGACCGCTTCTATGCCTTCGACAAAAAGACCGGCCAACTCGTCTGGTCCTCCACGCCCGGCGGACCGCCCAAAGACAATTCGTTTTCGCATCCCTACTTGACCTTTCTCGGCGGTAAACGTGTTTTCTTCTCCGCCACCGGCGATGGTAGCGTCGTTTGCGCGAACGCCCGGACCGGCGACCCGCTCTGGCGCATCCCGCTCTTCAAGGCCGGGATCAACGCCACCGTATTGGTTCATAACGACGACAAGATCATCGCCATCTACGGAACACCCTATGAACCCGGCCAGATGGTCGCATTGAAAATTCCCCACGTCACGCCGACGAATGCGGCCAGCGCGCCGGTCGTGGTGGACCGCGCATCCGCGCAGATCTGGGCAAACGACCTTTCGACTTCGGCGAGTTCGCCGATTCTGGTGGGTGACAAGATTTATGTCGTGACGGAAAAAGGCGACCTCAACGCGGTGGATGCGAACACCGGAAAAATTCTCTGGCACATGAAACTGGGCATTGAGCAGCGCAACGCCGCATTGACCTTTGCCGATGGCAAACTTTACGTGCCGATGCTGGACGATCCCGCCACGAAAACCGAGGGTGGCGAAGCGGGCAGCACCGGAGCGTTTTACATCATTCAACCGACCGACACGGAGGGAAAAATTTTATCGCACGTCGCGCTGGACGGACGCTGCTTCGGAACCCCGACGGCTTACAACGGAAAAATTTACGTGCAGACCACGCGGCATCTGTATGCGTTTGGAACCAAAGGGAACAACAGCGGGTTGCCCTCAGAACCAGTCGCCCCAAAATGGCCCGTCGCGGGACCCGCCCAACAGCTTCAAATCATTCCATCCGAAGTCTTGATGCGCCCCTCCCAGACCGAGTCGTTTCGGGTCCGTTCGCTCGACGCCAATGGATTTCTGGTCCAGGAAATCAAGGACGTGAAGTCGGTCAAATGGGCTTCGTTCATTCCTCCCACGGCGAAGGTGAAATCGACGATGAACGCCGCCTTTGACGCGAACGGCGAACTTGTCGCGGCGACCAACTCCACTCCGTCCGCCGGCGCATTCGAAGCGACCGTCGGCAACCTGAAAGGCTACATTCGCGGACGCGTTTTGCCCTACCTCCCGATCAAGCAGGATTTCGAGTGGGCGAACCTTTCTGAGACCACGACCAACGAAGTCGAGGAACCGACCAAGTTCTCCTACCCGCCGCTGCCTTGGATTGGCGCGCGATTCAAATTTGAAATCCGCGACAAGGATGGAACCAAAGCGTTAACCAAAACGATCGACAACACATTTTTCCAACGCGGAACGGTTTTCCTGGGCGAACCAAATACGAAGAATTACACGATCGAAGCCGACGTGATGAGCGAGGGCAACAAACGCAAAATGTCGGATGTCGGCATCATCTGCCAGCGTTACCTGATCGTGATGAAAGGCAACGAGCAGAAGCTCGAAATCAATTCCAACCTGGAACGATTGCGGGTCCCCGCCGCCGACGAGGCACCGAATTTTCCGTGGTCAGCCAACGTCTGGTATCACTTGAAAGCGCGCGTGGACACAGCCAAAGATGGTTCCGGCGTGGTTCGAGCGAAGGCGTGGAAACGCGGCGAACCGGAGCCGGAAAAGTGGTCAGCCGAAGTGGCGCACAAGACCGCGCACCAGAATGGTTCGCCCGGCCTGTTTGGATTTTCCCCGCAGCGAATGCGCGTGTTTATCGACAATGTTACGGTAACTCCAAATTAATCTCTTTATTTTCTAAAAAAAATTTATGAAAAGAACTTCGTTGATTTTAACCGCACTCGTTGCTGCGCCGATTGTTGGTTCGGCCGTGGATTGGCCGCAATGGGGCGGCAAGCAGGAGCGCAACATGTATTCGCCCACCAAAGGTCTGCCCAGCCAGTTTGATCCGGGAAAACCCAAATCCGGCACTGAAGAAATCGATCTGGCCACAACCAAGAACGTGAAGTGGGCCACCAAACTCGGTTCGCAAAGCTACGGCAACGTCACGGTCGCTGGCGGCAAGATTTTCATCGGCACCAACAACGAGAATCCGCGTGACCCAAAGCACCAGGGCGACCGCAGTATCCTCATGTGCTTCGACGAAAAGACCGGTGAATTTCTCTGGCAACTGGTTGTGCCGAAGCTTGCTTCCGGCAAAGTCAACGACTGGGAAAACCTCGGACTGCTCTCCTCCCCGACAGTCGAGGGAAATCGCGTTTACATCGTGACCAGCCGTTGCGAGGTCATGTGTCTCGACGTCGATGGAATGAAAAACGGCAACGACGGCCCATTCAAAGAAGAAGGCCAATACGTCGTCGGCCCAGGCAAACCGAAAGTGGAAAGCGGCCCGAAGGACGCGGACATCATCTGGAAATACGACATGATGGATGAGCTGGGCGTGTTCCCGCACAACGCGTCGAATTGCTCGGTGCTGATCGTCGATGACATCGCTTATGCCTGCACCTCGAACGGACAGGACTGGACGCACTCCAATATTCCTTCGCCCAATTCGCCCAGCTTCATCGCCCTGAACAAAAAGACCGGCGAATTTCTTGGCGAAGACAACGCCAAGATCGGTCCACGCATTTTCCATGGCCAATGGAGTTCCCCTTCGACAGGAAAGATCAACGGCAAACAGCTCGTCTTCTTCGGCGGCGGCGACGGATTCTGTTATGCGTTCGACGCGAAGCCAGTCAAGGAAGGCGATTCGAGCTATTTGAAAAAAGTTTGGTGGGTCGATTGCAACCCGCCGGAGTACAAGAAAAACAAAGAGGGCGAACCGATCAAATATCCCGCGGCGGAAGGCCCGAGCGAAGTCAATGCGACTCCGGTGTTTTATAAAGATCGTGTTTATGTCGCAACGGGACAGGACCCGGAACACGGCGAAGGCGTCGGCCGTTTGCTCTGCCTGGATGCAACCAAGACCGGCGACATCACCAAGACCGGAATCATTTGGGATTACAAAAAAATTCATCGAACGATCTCGACGGTCTCGATTGATCCCGAAACCGGCCTGCTGTTTGTTGGCGATTTTTCAGGATTCCTCCACTGTCTCGACGCGGAGACCGGAAACGTTTACTGGACCCACGACATGAAAGCGCACATGTGGGGCTCCACATTGGTGGCGGATGGAAAAGTCTACGCCGGCGACGAGGACGGCGATTTCGTCGTGCTCGCCGCCACGAAGGAGAAGAAAATCCTCAGCGAAACGAACATGGGCGCGCCGGTTTATTCCACCCCGGTGGTGGCGAATGGAAATATCTACATCGCCAGCAACACGCATCTCTATGCGCTGGGAAATTCGGCAAAGCCGGTCAATACCGACGAAGCACCGAAAATCGAATTGAAGAAACCTTAAAGCGGCTCATCAAAATAAATCCATGCCCTCATCCTCTCGCCTGACGCTCACGCAGTGGCTGATTTGTGCCATCGCGGCAATCGGCTTCCTGTTCGACACCTACGAACTACTGATGACGCCGCTCGTTGGGGTTCCCGCAATTGCTGAACTGCTTCAGGTTCCGCCGAACAATCCGCTCGTCACCGAATGGATGGGGAAAATGCTTTGGATGAGCGCGTTGTGCGGGGGCGTTTTTGGTTTACTCGGGGGCTGGTTGATCGATCGGTTCGGTCGCAAACGCATCATGGCGGCGAGTATTTTTGTCTATTCACTTTCGCCAGTCGCGGCGGCGTTGAGCACGACGTTGCCCATGTTTATTTTCTTCCGTTGCACCACGTTCATCGGCGTTTGCGTGGAGTTCGTCGCGGCGATCACCTGGCTTGCGGAATTATTCCCCGATCCGCGCCGCAAGAAAATCGTTCTCGGAACCACCCAGGCATTCGCCTCGCTCGGCGGCATTCTCGTCACCCTGGTGAGCGCGTGGATTGTGGCACACGCCAACTCGCTCCCGGCTCTGCATCTGCCTGAAATCTTCAACGCGCACTCGACCTGGCGCTACACGCTTTTCACTGGATTGCTTCCGGCACTTCCAATTGCGTTGCTCTTGCCCTTTGTGCCGGAATCGCAAGTCTGGCGCGAGAAACGTGACGCAGGAACTCTGAAGCGCCCCAGTTTTGGCGAATTGTTTTCGCCCGCGCTGCGTCGCACCACCATTGTCACCGCGTTGCTCTCCGCCTGCGCCTATGCTGCGGCCTTTGGCGCGTTGCAGTTAACACCGTTGCGGATCGCGCCCGGCCTGCCCGAACTGGCCGACCAACGCAAAGCGCTGAAACCGTTGCAGGATGAAGCGAAGAATCTGAATCAGCAACTGACTGCGGCGATGCCCGCTTTCGAGCAAGCGACGAAAGAAATTCCCGGACTGGCTGAAGTCGCCGCGCAAAGAGCCAAAACCCGGATCGCGATGCGCACGCCGAAAAAGATTGTCGACGACCCCGCAGCGTCTGACCCGGCGAAAGCGGCTGCGAAAACGCAGCTTGCGTCGCTATCGGCTCGCATCAGCCAGCTCGACACCAATCTGACGCAACTTACTGTGGAAAAACCGGACGCAAAAAAGGCGATCATCGATCGCGAGAAAATTTTGAAACAACTCGGTGACAACCGAGAATTTCAGGAGCCGCTCGATCGCAAAATCAAAGAGGTCGGGAATAAAATGCAAGGCTTCCAGGAAACCGGCGGGCTGATCGGGCGAATTCTGCTGGCTATCTTGTTGCTCATCGTCGTTTCCCATCGCACGCTGCTGCGCATTTTTGTTGTGCCCGGCCTGCTGATGTTGCCGGTGACCTATTGGATGCTCTATCACACCTCCACGCCGGCGATGCAGTGGGGAATCTTCTTCTGCGGCCTGCTCGTCGTCGCGCAATTCAGTTATTTTGGCGAATATCTGCCCAAAGTTTTCCCGCTTCATTTGCGCGGCACCGGCGGAAGTTTTGCAACTAACGTAGGCGGCCGAATGATTGGAACGTCCGCCGCATTCCTGACCACGAATCTGCTCGCCCCGAAAATGAATGCGGCCCTGACGTTCGACCAGGTCGCGATGGCCGCAGGAATCGTGGGAACAAGCGTTTTCGTCCTCGCGCTGATTTTAAGTTTCTTTTTACCTGAACCCAAAGTTGAACCTTCAGAGCAGTAAATTAACATGATCCAACTCACTCCCGAGCAAGCCCAGCAACAACTCGAAACGCATCTTAGCGAAATCATCCAATGGCATTTTTCGCCGGAAACCGGCTGCCCGTTCTGGCTTGATTGGGCGAAGAAGAATTTCGATCCGCGCCAAGAAATCAAATCGTTCGCGGACATGTCGAAATTCCCCCATTTCCAGGATGAATGGCTGCGCGATCTGCAACCGGAAGTCTGGGTCCCCGCGCAGTTCAAAGGAAAACCGTTCAGCATTTTCGAAACGGGCGGCACCACCGGCATGCCCAAGCAGCGCATTGGCTGGAATGATTTTCGCGTGGATTATTCTGAGTTCAGCGAAAAAATTTCCGACGAACATTTTCCGCGCAATCACTACTGGCTGATGATGGGGCCAACCGGCCCGCGCCGACTCCGCCTCGCCATTGAACATCTCGCCAATGTGCGCGGCAGCTCGTGCTACTTCATCGACCTCGATCCGCGTTGGGTGAAAAAACTGATCAGCGGCAAACAGTTTGATCAAGCCCGCGCCTACATGGATCACGTGGTCGATCAAGCCGTGACAATTCTGAAAAACCGCAAAGTTTCCGGCCTGTTCACCACGCCGAAACTGCTCGAAGCGCTCTCCGAGAAAATAAATATCTGGGACGCTGGCATCCGCGGCGTCTTCTGCGGCGGCACCACGATGGCTCCGCAATATGTCCGATTCATCGTCGAAGAAGTTTTGGAAGGGCGCATTGGTTTTTATCCGACCTACGGCAACACGCTGATGGGACTCGCGGCGAGCGTTCCGCTGAAACCCGAGGACAATTTCTCCATCACCTACTACGCCCCGCAACCGCGCGCCGTCTTGCGAGTCGTCGATCCAAACAACACGACTCAATTGAAAGCTTACGGCGAATGGGGCCGCGTCGAACTCACGACATTGACGAAAGAATTTTTCATGCCGCGTTTTCTGGAGCGCGACGAAGCGATCCGCCGCACGCCGCGCGCCCCCTACGCCTGGGACGGCGTGGCCGAAGTGCGTCCATTCGGCGCGATGGAAAAGAATATTGTCGAAGGCGTTTACTGATTTTTCGCGGAACAACCGTTTATTTAAAGCGGGATACGCGAACGACCTAAGGCCGGCGCAACCGGTAGAATTCCGATCCGTTTTGGCGATTCTTTATCGTCACGAATTCGTCTCCTGATGCAATGACGCCGTTGGTCTGGGCGATCCAGACTTCGCCAGGGAAAAGAGCCGTGGTGCTTTCGAAGACAAAGGCGCTTGCCGAAACCGGCCATGAGAACATGAGTTGGTTTCCCGAAACTGAGAAGCGCAGAGTCGGCGGCACAATGCGCTCAGTTCTAACCGTGTTGTTACCGAGGTCTGCGATATAGAGATAACCGGCCCCGTCCTTCGCCAGGCCACCGGGAAAAGAAAAACGCGCACTGCTGCCGTTTCCATCCGCGTTTCCGGCCGTCCCCGGCAAACCTGCGACCGTGGTCACCACCCAATTCGTTCCGATGGCAGAAATTTTTCGGATGGTTTGATTGCCTGAATCAGAAACAAAAATGTTTCCCGCGTTGTCGGCCACGATTCCCTGCGGTTGAAAAAATCGAGATTCTTTGTTCGTTCCGTCCACATTTCCCCAAAGACCAGGTGACCCGGCAATGGTGCTGACCGAGCCACTAGCCGTAATCCTTCGAATGGTGTGGTTCGAAAAATCGGCGACGTAAAGATTCGTTGCGCTATCCACGGCGATTCCTGTGGGCGAATTGAATCGTGCTTTGGTCACGGAACCATCCAGCGAACCAGGGTTTCCGGCCAAGCCCGCCCGCGTGGTGACGGCTCCGCCCATCGAAATTTTGCGAATGGTGTGGTTCCATGTGTCCGCCACAAAAACATTGCCAGCCCTGTCCACGGTCAATGCTTGTGGCTGGAAAAACTGCGCATTCGTTCCCTGACCGTCGAAGCTGTTCGCATAACCGGCAGAACCGGCCAGGGTGCTCACCAAGCCTTCCGAGGTGATTTTTCGAATCATTGCATTACCCGTGTCGGCGACGTAAATCGATCCGGCGCTGTCCACGGCA
The DNA here is from genome assembly GCA_947478865.1 of Verrucomicrobiales bacterium. GTDB lineage: Bacteria > Verrucomicrobiota > Verrucomicrobiia > Limisphaerales > CANJXF01 > CANJXF01. The sequence goes on from CANJXF010000006.1 coordinate 91,532, forward strand.
ATTCCTTGCGGAGCAAAAAAGCGCGCGCTCGTTCCCATCCCGTTGGTGCTGCCGGTAATTCCGGGAGAGCCTGCAAATGTCGTCACAATTCCGTTCGGAGTAATCTTTCGAATCGTACTGTTCTCGGTGTCAGCGACATAAATATTCCCGGTGCTGTCGGCCGCAATGCTGTTCGGATGGCTAAATCGCGCGCTGCTGCTCACTCCATCCGCGATGCCGATGACGTCGTGGCCGGCGAACGTGTTGATGGATACAGTTTGGGCAGACAGGAGTGCGACTGACATCAGGAAAGCGCCCGCGCTCGCAAAGATGGAAAATGACATTCGGGTTCGCATTTCAGTTCCAGTTTGGACGATAGACCGTTCCGGTGGAATCGGATCCGCCGCGTCCGGCCACAGAAGCCTGAATCGTGTAAATCGAGCCGTTTCGGCGCGCGGGTAATCGCAAAATGTAGGTCGGCTTGACAGGTGTAACGCCGGTGAATCCGGCATGGGTGTCGCGGTCAATTTCAACTCCATTCTCTAACAATGCGACCCAGGCGATATCCAATCCGTTCGCCCCAGATTGCCAGCAAAAGCTAAGGTCAATTTCACCGGCGGCGGTGACGCTGGAAGTGAGGTTCCAACTCAGCGTGTTGTAGTTCGTTGAAACCTGAGCCGGTATCCACGACGCAATTGCCGGCGGAGTTGCGCTCGGATTGTAATTCACCCCCATTTGCGTGAGCCGTTGCTTGTGAACCACGAGACGGTTGGTGAAGTCGGAATAATTTTTCAGCGCAGCAGGAGTCCAGTTGCCTTCGGCCAATGCGCACAAGCGCGGGAAAACTCTAAACTGCATGTTTAAGAGAGATGGGATCCACTCAGACCATGAGTTACCCTGTGACCCGAGAATAAAATTTGTGTATCCGGCTGCCAAACCCGCTGGAATCGGCTCGAAACTATAGGCCGTGTTCAACGAGACAAATCCCGATTGCGCCGGTGGTTCGTTGGACCAGATGACGCCAGCGCCATTGCCGCTGGTGCTGCCGGTTTCCCATTTGTTGATGTAACACGAAGCGGACGGCGACATGACCGCGTATTGGCCGTTGGTTGCAGTGAACGTTGCTTTGGTGGCGAGCCAATCCATCAGCACAGCATTGGTGACCAGGCCGCCATTCATGATTTCGCTCCACCCAATCATCGTGCGTCCCTGGCTTTTGATCCAATTGGCGATTTGCTGAGTAAAATAGCTCTGATATTTTTGGATAGCGGTAACCCCCGTGCTGTTGGTGAACCCCAGGCTGGTGATCAGCGCCAGATCAAGCGAGTGGTTGGTCCAATTGTTGAACCTCACTTCGTCGCCGCCAATGTGAATATAGGGTCCAGGAAAAAGCCCGATCACTTCCGTTAAAATGTCGTGCAAAAAATCCTTTGTCTCCGGTCGGGCCGCGCAGAAGACGCCGCCGGAATAACTCGTTACGTTCAGACTGTAGGGGCCGTTCAAGCAGTTCGTGCAGTCGCCGACGCCGCCATTGCATGAGAATTGCGGATAAGCAGCCAAGGGCGCGGAAGAATGTCCCGGCATCTCAATCTCCGGAATAATGGTGATGTGCCGTTGCGCCGCGTAGGCGACAATTTCGCGAACATCGGCCTGCGTGTAGAAACCGCCGTACTCTCCGAGATCGTTGTAGGCCGTGGTCGAGCGGGGATTGAGATTGAAGAGGAGGTTCGTGCGCCATGCGCCCACCTGCGTCAGCAACGGCCACTTCAATATTTCGATCCGCCAACCCGAATCATCATCCAGATGCCAGTGAAACATGTTCAGCTTATGGAACGCCATCGTGTCGAGCATTTGCTTCACTTCGTCTTTGTTGAAAAAATGCCGAACGCTGTCGAGCATCCAGCCGCGCCAGGGGAACCGCGGGGAGTCCTGGATGTAAACGCAAGGAGCAGACCAAGCCACCGGCGCAGCCAGAGCCGGGTGCGCCGAATAAATTTCGGGCGGCAACAATTGAAGAAGGGTTTGCACCCCGTAAAAAAGCCCCGCTGAAGTTGGCGCACGGATCACGACGGAATTGGTCGCGACCGTCAGTTCGTAACCCTCGGAACCCAGGACGGCGAGAGCGCTATTGGTCGTGAGGGAAATTGCATTGGGGAAGTCGCCGCCTCCAGGATTGCTTGCGATCTGGAACCGGTAGCCAGTCGATTTGAATAGCAATCCGGCAAGGTACTCGCCAGTTTCACGCGCCCCGTTATCCACCAAAATCTTCATAGGCGCCACGGACTGCGCGCCAGAAATCAACTGCGCCGGACAGAGCGTAAAAGTGCCTGATTGCAACTGCATCTGTTGCGGGAGCGGAATGAGTGCGGGAGGGGTGGCAAAAACGGCCACCGCCGAAAACAATGTTGTGATGATTACGGGCCAAAGCTTCATTCAAAACGACGGGCTGATCAGGCAATCAACATTCTGCGAATGATCCGACGTTAACGAGTTCTGAAAATAAAACAAGGTGCTCCTGATAACATTCGCGAAAAGGTACTGGCGCGCTTTTTGAAAGCATGGAAACTATCGGCGAGTAATGAATACAATGCCTCATATCCCCGTGCTCCGTCGCGGCAAGGCTTACGACAGCCTCGACAAAATCAATATCACCAATCATCGCACCGGCGAGACGCTCGCTCAGGTCAGCACCGTTAACGCGGGAATTATTCGCAAAGATATGCAGCGGATCGGCGAATCACGCGCTGCGTTGAAGAAATTTTCGGTCGCCCAACTCATCGAAATTTCCGCGAAAACGGGCGAGCATTTTCTCAATGGCACCCTGCCCTTCGGCGACAAAGGCCACACGCAATCGCCGCAGGAATATATCGAGACGCTTTCATCCACGAGCGGTCTGCCGCACGTCATGGTGCGACGGAACATGCAGAAAATTCACCACGCATTAACCAACCTGGAAACCGTCCTGAACGGTCTGACGCGCGGGTTGGATCTCTCGATTCTCGATAGCGGTTTCGGCGAACAGTTCGGAACCAAGCTCAGTTTTTTCCCAACGACCCAGGCGCTCGGTCTCGTGATGCCAAGCAATTCGCCCGCGGTGAACTCGCTTTGGCTTCCGGCGATCGCGCTGAAAATCCCGGTGATCATCAAGCCGGGAAAAGAAGAGCCGTGGACTCCGTATCGTTTGATCCAGGCGTTCATCGCCGCGGGTTGTCCAGCGGAAGCGTTTGGATTTTATCCAACGGATCACGAAGGGGCGGGTGAGATTTTGAAAAGCTGCGGGCGGGCGCTCATTTTCGGCGACAAAAACACGACGGCGCAATATGCGAGCAATCCGGCCATTCAGGTTCACGGTCCGGGCTGGAGCAAGATTCTCATTGGCGACGATGCCATTGAAAACTGGCGCGACTACATCGACGTGATGGTTTCCTCAATTGCCGACAATGGCGGGCGCAGCTGCATCAATGCGTCGGCCATCGTCGTTCCGAAATATGCGGCGGAAATCGCGGACGCGCTGGCGCAAAAACTGGGTCCGATTCAGCCGACCAATCCAGATGACGAAAACGCGAAGCTCTCCGGTTTTGCGAATCTGAAAATGGCGGAATTCATCGAAGCGCAGATTGAAGACGGATTGAAAGCATCGGGCGCGACCGATGTGACGGCGAAGTACCGGAACGGTCCGCGCAAGGTTGAGTTCAATGGCGGCACCTACCTCCGCCCCACCATTGTTCAGTGCGACTCGTTTGCCCACCCGCTGGCGAACAAGGAATTCCTTTGTCCCTACGCCAGCGTCGTCGAAGTTCCGCAAGCGGAGATGCTAAAACAGATTGGCTATTCACTCGCGGTGACGGCCATCACGCGGGACAAAAACTTTATTGAGCAGCTCACGGAATTTCCCCACATCGAACGCCTGAACATCGGACCGATTTCAACGATGAAAATTTCCTGGGACCAGCCGCACGAAGGCAACATGTTCGAGTTTCTCTACAAGCGGCGCTCCATTGAGCGCGCCTGGTAAAATAAGAGCTCAAGATCGAAATAACGTTGGCGGCGAAGATTCGAGCGATTCTTCGCTCGCCCGAAAACTAGAATTCACCTCCTAAATCCCGGAGCGCGCCTGTGTCGTCCCCGACCCGCCGCGCAGTGATGATTTATTGCAAAGGGGTTTCTTTCCGCTTCCGGTTTACGCGGTGGGTTCTAACGATTCTTGAAGGCCTCGACCACCGGTTTGGCGATCCAGCTTTCCGGCGCTTGCAGACCTAGAACATAGGCGACGGTGGCAGCGGTGTCGTAGGTGTTGACCGGTTTCTTGATTTCTTTGCCAACCGCCACGCCGGGGCCGGAGATGATCCAGGGAATTTCAATTTCAGCCATGGTTGCTCCGCCGTGACCTTTGTTCACCCCGCCATGATCGGCCGTGACAATGAGGATGGTGCTCTTCCAAATGCCGGCGGCTTTCAACCCTTGAATGACGTCGCCGATGAGTTTGTCCGCCACTTCAACGGATTCAAAATATTCGGGCGTGCCATGCCCGATCTTGTGCCCGGCGTGATCCACGTGATCGAGGTGAATGAAAGTAAACGCTGGCTTCTTCTGGTGAATATAGGCAACCGCATGCTGCACGGCGTTCGTCGGACCGTCGCTGTCTTCAAGCATGTCCAACGCCTTTTTTTCTAAAAGCCGGCCAAACCCATTCCAATCGTGGAAGCAGGCAATGACCGACTTTGGCCGCTGCTCGCGCAAGACACCGAAGATGGTGGGAAACATGCCGCCTGAACCAATTGCCACTGGCGTGATTTCAAACTTATTCGTCTCCCAATCGTTGGACGTGACTCCATGCTGCTCCGGGCCTGCGCCCATGATCATCGATGCCCAGTTCGGACTGCTGGTGGTCGGCATCACCCCACGGGCGTGCAGTGTGTAAGCCCCCTCTTTCATGAGCTGATTCATGACCGGCGTTTTTGCTTTCAGAATGCCATTGGGACTCATCCCGTCGCAGCCAACAATGACGACATGCTCGACGCCGGACGGCGCGGCGGTCACCGGAGATTCGAGCCAGACCAGCAAGGCGACCAGGGGCAATGCATTCCAGGGGAGGCAACGTTTTTTCATGAGGAGTAATTGGTTAGACGTGGTGAAACATCAAGCGGAGAACGTTTTACATGGGGCGTCGAATTTGTCCATCCCCGTATCAAGATGAATGATGTTTTTTCAGCAACCGCACGGCCTACAGCGAATGACGCCGTAAAAAACCTTTTTTGAATTGGCCAGCCGCTCGGCGGGACGAAAACAAGGGGAAAACCGGTTTGCGGACCTGCCTGAACCCAGAGCGAAGGTGTTAGACGCGCGGAATTCTGTCGGAGGGCGCTACTCTTTGGAGAGCGCAAACGCCACGTAGGCATCCCCGCTTTTCGTGCCGAGCTTGCCGCCACCACAGGCGATGACGAGGAATTGTTTTCCGTTGATCAGGTAGGTGGCTGGCGTCGCAAAGCCGGCAGCGGGCAGTTTCGATTGCCAGAGGACCTTGCCGGTTTTCTGATCGAACGCGCGGATCATCTCGTCTTTGGTCGCCGCGATAAAGACCACGCCGCCCGCCGTCGCCACCGGCCCGCCGTAATTCTCCGTGCCGGTGGGCGAAATCCCGCGCGCCGTCAGTTCCGGCAGCTCGCCCAAGGTAGCGCGCCAGACGTATTCGCCGGTGTTGATGTCGATGGCGTTGAGCGTGCCCCAGGGCGGCTTGACCGCCGGGTAGCCATTGCTGTCCGTCCAGCGGACGTAGCCGGTGTGCGTGTAAGGAACATCCAGCAGGAGATCGTCAGCGGCAGCCGGTTGATCGGGAGCGCGTTCGGCCGGCTTTTCGCCCAGCAGGAAACCAGCGGCCGCCGCCTTTTGCGCTTCCGAAAGGAACGCAAAGCTCGGCATGTTGCCGCGGCCGGTGCCGAGCAGTTGAACGATGTCCGTCTTCTTGAGTTTCTCGGCGATCTTTTCCAACGATGGATACGCGCGGACGGGATCGCCGGAGCGATTGAGCCCGTGGCATGCGGCGCAAATCTGTCCGTAAATCTGTTCGCCACTGGAGAGCGGCGGTCCGCCCTTTGGCTTCGTTTCGACCATCGTGATGGTGCAGGGAGAGTCGCTGGCGTTGACGTAGAGAATGCCCGCACGCGGGTCCACCGCCGCCCCGCCCCATTCCGCGCCGCCGTCGAAGCCGGGAAAAATAATCGTCCCCTCGCGGCTGGGCGGCATGAACGGCGCATGCGGACGCAGCCTGGTGAATCGTTCGAGCACGGCCCGGCGCGATTCCGGCGAGAGATCGGTGATTTGGTCCGCTGAAAAAAGTTGCCGCGCGAACGGCGCGGGCTTCACCGGGAACGGTTGCGTGGGCCAGGCAGATTCGCCCGGCAGATCGGACATGGGAACGAGGCGTTCCTCGATGGGGAACAACGATTCGCCCGTTTCGCGGTTGAACACAAAGACATGGCCGGATTTGGTGACCTGAGCGACGGCATCAATGGTTTTGCCGCCACGTTTTACGCGAAGCAGCGTCGGCGGCGCGGGCGGGTCGCGGTCCCATAAATCGTGGTGGACCATTTGGAAATGCCAGCGCCGCTGGCCGGTGGCGGCGTCCAGGGCGAGCAGGCAGTTGGCGTAAAGATTCTGGCCGATGCGATTGCCGCCCCAAAAATCGAAGGCCGCCGAGCCGGTCGGCACGAAGACGATGCCGCGCTGTTCATCCACCGCCATGCCCGCCCAGCAATTCGCGCCGCCCGCGTATTTCCAGGCCTCGGCGGGCCACGTCTCGTAACCCGGTTCGCCCGGATGTGGGATGGTGTGAAACATCCATGCCATTTTTCCGGTGCGCACGTCGTAGGCGCGGATGTGTCCCGGCGCGGACGGCGCCGGACCTTCGCCCACCGTCGAGCCGAGAATCAGCAGGTTGCGAAAGATGATCCCCGGCGTGGACGCCACGAGGTGAAGCCGGCTGGTGTCGCGGTCGAGGCCTTGCTTGAGGTCCACCCGACCGCCGTCGCCGAACGCGGAAATGAGCCGGCCATTCCGGGCATTGACCGCGTAAAGGTAGTGGCCAGCGGTGTAAAGGATGCGGAGATCCTCGCCGTCCGACCAATAGACCACCCCGCGATTCACGCCGGAGGCCTTGCCACCGCTGCTGGCCGGGTCAAACCGCCAAAGTTCCCTGCCCGTGGCCGCGTCCACGGCCAGGAGGTTTAATCCCGGCGACGTGCCGTAAAGGACACCGCCGACGATCAGCGGATTGCACTGGATCTGCGTGCTCTTGTCAGGTTGCAGGTCACCGGCGTGGTAAGTCCAAGCGACTTTCAGGCGGCTGACATTCCGGGTGTTAATTTGTTTGAGCGGTGAGTAATGACTGTTTCCCTTGTCGCCGAGATAGGCCGGCCAGTCCTTGGACTCGGCGGCGGAAATGGGGAACGCCCAAGTGAAATTCACCAGGCAGGTGCAGATGATAATTGTTGCGCGCATTTTGGATCAAGTGGTGCGACCAGCCTACCCGGACAGTCAGAGCCTTACGACCATTGGCCGTTGCAGCAGCGTCATCGCCGCGCGCCCGAAATGGGGCGCGAAGCGGGGCCGGGCCCATCAATTCGGCTTCTTGACGACGAACGTATCAACCCGCTGCTGGCCTTCTCCGAGCTGTTTGCTGGTCAAAGTCCGCTTGAGCTCGTCCCGCGCCTTGACGGCGTCAGGCTCGCCTTGCGCCGCAGCGAGGCTGAGCCATTTGTAAGCCTCAACCGGATCGCGTGGGACGCCCTGGCCAGCCATGGAGCGTCTTCCCAGGTTGTATTGAGCCAGGCTATCGCCGGCTTCCGCGGCCATCCGGTACCATTTTACCGCTTCGGCATCATTCAACTTCACGCCGCGGCCGGAGGCATACGTCACAGCAAGACTGTATTGGGCGCTCACGTTGCCCTGTTCCGCCGCTTTCTGGAACCACTTGGCGGCTTCGGCTCCATCACGCGGCACGCCCTGACCTGCCTCATAGAGCTGAGCCAGATAATTCTGCGCCCCGGCGTGGCCCTGGTCAGCGGCCTTTCGATACCATTTCGCCGCTTCCTTGTAATCCTGCGGCGCGCCCGTGCCCTTGGAATACATATCCCCGAGAAGCGCCTGCGCCGCGGCATCCCCGCCCTCCGCCTTTGCCTTGGTCTCGTCAAAATTAGCGACCGGAGTGGTCTCGGGGCTTGTAACAGCAGGGATGACCGGTTCCCGCGTTTGAATATAGATCGCTGCAATCAAGCCGATGACCGAGCAGGCCGCCACGATGCCCACCAGTTTGAAAAGCATCGGCTTGCCGGCGCGCGGAACCGGCGACCCGCATCCGGGACATTGGGTAGCGCCCTCGCTGATTTCACTGCCGCAACCGGGACATTTTGTAGAAGCCATATATTTTTATAATTTCTATCGCTGGTTGTAGCTCTCAATCTATTTTCGTCCAAGTAAATTCCTGTTTTCCGCTCGGATATCCATGGCAATACGCCGCGAAACCGCCTGAGCAAGGCAGTCCAATCTGATTTGAAGCCTGTAAATCCGACGCAAGAAAGACTTTTACGGTCGCCAATTTGTTGCAAAAAGTTTCTTCAACAAAGGCCTTCCTTACAATAATTTTTCTTCCCATTGAACGACGGCCGCATTATAAAAGAGGAAATTGATTTCCCATCTGCACTTTTACCAAGCACTACCGCGCACTTTTGGGTGGATCGATTGTTATAAAAACCTGAAAAATAGCCCTGTCAGCTCACGATGAAAACCCACAAAGCCACGCACCCAAACAGATCAGCCCGGATCGCAAGCGCGTTCACCCTAATTGAACTCCTGGTGGTCATTGCGATCATCGCAATCCTCGCCGGCCTGCTCCTTCCCGCGCTCTCAAAGGCCAAGGACAAAGCCAAAGCCGCCCAATGTTTGAGCAATCTCAAACAGATTGGAATTACCTTCACCATGTATGCGGATGACAACAAAGACCGCTTCTTTCACATTGGAGCCGGCACGACCGCGGACCCTGCACACATCCCGAATAGCGGCCAATGGACGGCGGGACCGCGCTCCGAAGTGCTTCTTTCACCGAGTGACGACGCTGCCTACTGGGCACTCGGTTATTTGAACTATTTCGCCAAAAACAAAAAGGTGTTTCGTTGCCCTAGTTGTGTCCACCCCGATGAATGGCATGACGGCGGCTTGTATTATCCAACCGAATTCTGGCTGAACTCGACTTATGGAATGTATGGAGCATTAGTCGGCGACTCCAAGAACCCAATCAAGAAGACCACTTATTATAAAAATCCAGCCACGACGATTTTCTGCCAGGACGCCGCTGAGCAAAACATGGAGGGCTCCGGCGATAGTCTCAGCAATTTTACAGATTCTAATGGCCCCATCCTGACCCAGTGGATCGGCACGCCCGAACCCTACGGCGGCCTTTCGGGCTTGTACGGCGGCTACCACTTCGACCAGGAATGGTATCGCCATGGCAAAGGTTGCCAAACCATGTGGGTCGATGGACATGCTTCACGAATCCGATCCACGGGATTAAACGTTGGTATCGACTACCGATATTACACGGGCGACGCAATCTTACGTCCGTATTAATCCCGAAATCTTCAGCAATTCAAATTTATCATGAAAATCCAATACCCCGTCTGTGTGGCACTCCTGTTAATCACTCTGTTGTCCCTCGGTTGTAACAAAGAAAGCGCCCCGCCCGCCCCGCTATCGGCTGAACAACTGCCCGCAGCCATGGAAAAAGCCTTCAGCACGGCCAAAGGCGACGCCAAGGAACTCGCAGCCCAAATTGTTTCCGCAACGCAAGCCCAGGACTACTCCAAAGCATTCCTTGACTTACAAAAGCTCTCCGCCATTCCCGGGCTGAACAAGGAACAAGGCAGCGTGGTCAATCGAGCCATGTTGACCCTGAATGATCTCTTGAAAACCGCGGTGAGCAAAAACGATGAAAAAGCGGCGGTCTCTGCGGCCGCGCTCAAGCACTACCAGATGACCAAGTAATTTTCCCGAAAACATAACCGAATCAGTCAAAAGAAAACCAAACCAGTATTAGTAAACCTATGAGAATACCCAGACTCCTCGCCCTCGCCGTTATCGGCGCTGTGGCATTGTCCGCTCCAAAGCTCCGGGCCGCAGTTGGCCAGTGGGACTTTAACAGCAGTAACCTCACGGCCACGGTTGGCTCCACGCTCGCCGACATGACCTACGTCGGCGCCACCGCCGCCTCCACCACGTTCGGAACGACCAACATCAATGGCACCAATGCCATCGTCATGGGATTCCCGGCCGCCACCAACGGTTTGGGCTATCGGATGCCAACACCGGCAGCAAACTTCGGTTCAACGGTCAACCAATACACCTACATCCTGGACGTTTTTTATCCCACAGCTTCTGACGGGAAGATTCGTCCGCTGATCCAGACGGAGGACGGCACCCACTTGGGCTCCCAGCAATTCATCGTCATCGACAGCACCGGTGGCATCGGGCCTCGCAGCATCGGGCCGAGCGGAGTGAACGGACCCTACGTCGGCACGATCGCGCCTAATACCTGGTATCGCATCGCCATTTCTGTCACGGCGGGCGGAACCATCCGGGTTTACACGAACGGCGTGGCCGTCGGCTCCTTCTCTGGCGGCGCCGCGGATGGCTTTTTCGCATTGGACCCCGGAACCAGCGCACTGGTGCTGGCGGATACGAGCACCAATGCAGCGGCCGCCGCCGGTTTCGTGAACAGCATTCAGATTCGTGATTCAGCCTTGAACGCCGGCCAAGTGGCTGCGCTCGGCTCCGCTTCTGCGTCCGGCATCCCGCTGGTAATCCCGCCCGTCCCATCCTTCATTGACTCCCGGACCCCGGACGTGGGCCAAACCGGCGTCTCGCAGGTTCCCGCAATTAACGTCGTGCTCAACCAGGGCGACACCGTCGTAAACAGCGGAACGATTCAGCTCAAGCTGGATGGAGCAGTGGTCGGCGCAACCGTCACCCCCAGCTCGCCGACCTACACCGTTACCTATACGGTGCCATCCCGGCTCGACCCGCTCTCCGTGCATACCTTAAGCTTGATCTATTCCGACAGCGTAGCGGGATTAAAAACCAATACCTGGACGTTCACCGTAAAAGATTATCAAGTAGTCACGCTCCCGGCGCCGTTCTACTTTGAGAACTTCGATTCTCTCACAGAAAACGCCACTCCCGGAGTGGCACTGCCCGCCGGTTGGTCTGTGAGCAACCAAACCGCGCCCGGAACCGCTGGTTTCGACCTCAATGATCGTAATTCGGATTCCTACAAGGACTGGATTCTCGTCTCCAACAGCCGTTTTAACGGCTGGGATGGCAATCGCACTAATATACCGACGATCATCGTGAACGGAACGGAATTGACAACCCTGACGAGCGGCAATCTGCTCTGGGCTGAAGCCGACTCCCGCTGCGGCAGTTGCTATGGTCAATTCGCTGATTTGTTCACCGCCCCGATCTCGTGCGTCGGCAGGTCAAACGTCTTCGTCGCGTTCAAAAGCATTTACATGCAGAACCAGGACAACATGAATTTCATGGAATACACTGTGGACAATGGCGCGAACTGGCTTCCAGTGCTCTACATGTTCAACCAAACCCCGTTCCTTGACGCAGTCGCACCCACGCTTCCGGGAAATACGATCGCAACCACCTTCGGAACCGTTTCTCCGAGCCGCAATTGGACACCGAATCCAGCACCAGATCCCGTCCATGCCACCAACTACGGCATCTACATCAGCGCTCCCATTAACAACAGTCTGATTCCCTATGTCAAAGGACGGATTGACGATAGCGACACGGATGGCAAGCGGATCGAAATGGTTCGGCTGCCAGCAGCGGATGGACAGGCTAGCGTGCGTTTCCGCCTCAATGCCAACGGCACCTCGGCCTGGTTCTGGGGCATTGATGACTTCGGCCTTTACGAAATCAACACCCCGGTGATCACCGCCCAGCCCGCCAGCACCTCAGTCGCTGCCGCAACGGTAGGAACCCTTACGGTCACCGCCTCAAGCCCGTCCGCTCTCAGCTACCAATGGCAGCATGACGGAACCAACATCTCCAATGGCGGACACTACTCCGGGGTTACCACCGCGACCTTGACCATTTCAAACGCGGATCCGAACGATGCCGGCGCTTACAAAGTGAAAGTGACCAACACCAGCGGTTTCGTATTCAGCAGCCTGGCCACGGTGACCGTAGTTACCGTTCCTATCGTCACGACCCAACCGGTTTCCAAGGTCGTCAGTGAAGGATATTCCGCCTCATTCAGTGTGGCAGGATTTGGCGGATTGCCGCTTACCTACACCTGGTATAAGGGAGCATCCATTGTGGGGTCAGGCACCAGCTTGAGCTTCCCCAGCACAAGCACATCTGACTCGGCTAATTACACCGCCGTTATTGCCAACAGCTATGGTTCGGTGACGAGCAAAGTTGCCCGTCTGAGCGTATCGGCTGGCGGCGTTGGCGTTACCAACAACCTGGTCGTCCATCTGAAGTTTGACGGAGACGCTTTAGATTCATCGGGTCATGGAAACAACGGCACGCCAGTCGGTTCACCCACGTTTGCCGCTCTCGGCAAAATCGGCAATGCGCTGACCTATGCGAACACAGGAGGCTCGGTCAACCCCAATTATGTCACCTTGGGTTACCCGGCGGACTTGAAGTTCGGGAACACGGTGGACTTCTCTGTCTCGTTCTGGACAAAGTATATTGATCAGACCAGCGACCCGGTGTTCATCTCCAATAGCGATTGGGACAGCAGCTCGAACATTGGCTGGGGTATCTTCATGCAAGATGGCGGCAATATCCGCGTGAAACTCACCGGCACACCTCGCGGCAGCGGCAACCGGACAGATACCTCCTCCACGCCAAACCTTCGCGACAACACATGGCACCATGTGCTGGTAACCTACCAACAGGGCGGCGTCATGAACACAATGATTGATGGAAGCCTCATCAGTTCACTGGTGAACATTTCAACCGGATCAGTTGACACAGACAATAGTTCCCTCGGAGGCTCGGATGTCGGACCTCACGTGGTGAACATCGGTCAGGACGGTGCTGGAGATTACAGTGCTGGTGTGCTCACCAACGCAATGATGGACGACCTCGGCATCTGGCGGCGCGCCGTCAGCCCGCAGGAAGCATTGGCCATCTACAATGCCGGACAAGCGGGCCAGAGCCTTTCGCTCGTCGTCGCTCCGGCGCTGTTGAGCACCCTCAGCGTCTCGTTCACGGGCAACAACGTGAACTTCACCTGGGCAGGCGGAACCGGCATTCGCTTGCAGAAATCCAGCCCATTGGGCGGAATATGGTCGGATATCGGGAGCACCCTGGGCAACAGCAGCCACAGCGAAGCGATGACGGGCGCGCCGACGTTCTATCGGCTCTATAAACCCTAATCGCAGTTAAGATTCATAGGGTCCGGTTGCGCAAGCAGCCGGACCCTTTTTTTGGGGAAAATTTAGCCGGATTTCCGCTTGAAGGTTTCCCATATCTCCTTTTGTATATCGGGGTGACGAAAGTAGAGTTTACTCCCCGGAATAATTTCTCGCTTCGGCTCACCGACCACCCAGAAAACTAATTCCCAATGAGAATCACAATTGTTGGCGCAGGCATTTTCGGATTAGGACACGCTTGGGCTGCGGCCCGGCACGGACATCAGGTGACCGTGCTGGAAAGGACGGCGCGGGCGGAAGGCGCTTCCATTCGCAATTTCGGCATGGTCTGGCCCATCGGCCAACCGCCCGGAGAAAAACTGGCGATTGCCATGCGCTCACGCGAGCTGTGGCTGGAATTCATTGCCGGCTCAGGCATTTACCACACCTCGACGGGTTCCGTCCACCTGGTCACGCAGCCGGATGAAATGGCGGTGCTGGAAGAATTTGCCTCCCAGGCCCGTGAGCTTGGGTATTGCGGCCGGATGCTGACGCGCAAGGAAGCAGCGGAGTCCACCCCGGCGGCTCAAGCAGATAAAGTCTGCGGGGGATTTTTCAGCCCGACGGAGGTGGGAGTCGATCCGCCAAATGCGCTGCAAGGGTTGGCGAACTGGTTGTCCGAAACCCAGGGAGTCACGATCAAATGGAAACAGACGGTGGTGGAGGTGGGCGATGGCTGGGCACGCACGGCAGACCGGACAAGGATCGAATCCGACCTCGTCATCATCTGCGGCGGACAGGACCTGGAAACTCTCCTTCCAGAGGTTTACGTCAATTCAGGCATCCGGCGTTGCAAGCTGCAGATGCTTTCCACCCAGCCCCAGCCGGGCGGATGGAAACTTGGACCGATGGTCGCAAGCGGCCTGACGCTGCGGCATTACGAGGCATTTGCGAGATGCCCCTCCTTGCCGGCACTTCGGGCACGGGTCACCCAGGAAGCTCCCGAACTCGATCGTTTCGGGATCCATGTCATGGCCGCGCAACATGCCACCGGCGAGCTGATTCTGGGAGATTCCCATGAGTACGACGACGCGATTTCACCTTTCGAACGCGAAGAGATCGAAGCCCTCATTCTCCGCGAGCTGCAAAAATTCCTCACCTTTCCGGACTGGTCCATCTCGCGCCGCTGGCAAGGGATTTACGCCAAACATCCAACCCAGATGCAGTTTGAGGCCCACCCGATGCCGAAGGTTTACGTGTTTACCGCGCCAGGCGGTTCTGGCATGACCATGAGCTTCGGCCTGGCGGATAAATTCTGGAATTCACTTTGAACCAGCAATCTTGGGCTGCCCGCAATAAAAACCCACCTGGCATCAAAGTTAGTTGCGCAATTTGTTGCATTCAAAAACAATGGCGCCGATGAACGCGGTCACGCAGCAACGTATCAATAAATTTTCATCCGATTTCAACCAACCCGTCGCGAGTCCACTCTCCTAAATGAAACCCGTTTTTTCCCAGCAGCCTTTCACGGTCAATGACCGGACCTACACCCCTCCGGCCCGGCCTGTGGTTGGCATTTGCCTGGATGGATCCGCCGACGAATACTTTGACGCCGCCCTTGCCCGGGGCTTGATGCCTAACCTGCAAAAAATGGCCGTGAACGGATTCCGCGGCCTGGTTCGCGGCGCGTTGCCTTCCTTTACCAACGTGAATAACTCGTCCCTCATCACGGGCGTTCCGCCTTCCGTGCACGGGATCAGCGGGAATTTCTTTTACGACACCGCTACCGGCAAGGAAGTGATGATGAATTCGGCCAAATATCTCCGGGCCGACAACATCTCCAGCGCGGCGGCTCTGGCGGGGCGACGGGTGGCGGTAATTACCGCCAAGGACAAGTTGCGGGAAATCCTCGGGCACGGCTTGAAAGGCATCGCTTTCTCGGCGGAAAAGGCGGCCGAAGCCAAGCAGGAAACGCATGGCATTGAAGGCGTGGAGAGCCTCGTCGGCCGGCCCGCTCCCGCCATCTACAGCGCCGAGATCAGCCTCTATGTTTTTCAAGCCGGCGTGGCCTTGCTGCGGAATAACGCGGCCGATTTCCTCTACCTCTCGACGACCGATTACATGCAGCATGCCTATGCACCCGACCAGCCGGAGTCGCTGGCTTTCTACCATCAAATCGATCACGAGCTAGGCAACTTGTTGAACCTCGGCGCGATTGTCGCCCTGACCGCCGACCACGGAATGAACGCCAAGCAAAAGGCGAACGGCGAACCCAATGTCATTTATCTGGAAACCATGCTGGAAAAACAATTTGGCGCCGGGTTCCGAGTCATTCTGCCGATCACCGATCCGTATGTCGCGCACCACGGCGCTTTGGGCTCCTTTGCCTGCGTCCATGACGGAGCCGGCCAACAGCGCGAAGAGGTAGGCCGATGGTTGGCCCAGCAGCCTGGAATAACCGAGGTTTACAATCGTGCCGACGCGGCTCGCCGCCTGGAGCTGCCAGCGGATCGCATCGGCGATTGGGTGGTTCTCTCCGGGCGCGATGTCGTGATTGGACGAACGCCCGCCTACCACGACTTGACGGTGCTGCATGGCGGGCTCCGCTCGCATGGCGGCCGTTACGAAGAAATGGTGCCGCTCATCATTTCGCATCCGCTGAAGGACACCTATAAAGCCAAGGCTTCGGGCGATCCGCGCAATTTCGACCTGTTCGACTTTTTAATGAATGGAACCACCGCGTGAACTTGCCATCCGAACCGCTTCATCTTCCGTGTTACGTCGCCGGAAAAAAAATTAATTCCAGCCGCTTCCTCACCGTCCGGAGCCCTTACGACGGGCGAGAAGTGGGACGAGTCGCGATGGCCAGCGCCGAAGACACGGCACAAGCCATCTCCTCAACTCGCGCCGAGCCGGAGCTGACCCGATTCCAACGCTCCGAGATTCTTGATCGCACCCGGCAACTTCTGGATCAGCGAAGCGAAGCCTTCGCGCAGCTCATCACCGCAGAATCCGGGCTTTGCGTGCGCGAAACTCGATACGAAGTGAAACGAGCTTCCGATGTTTTGCGCTTCGCGGCCATGGAAGCCTTGCGGGATGATGGCCAGATTTTCTCATGCGACATTTCGCCGAACGGAAAAGCGCGCAAAATTTTCACCCAGCGCGAGCCGCTCTCGTTGATTGTCGCCATTACGCCGTTCAATCATCCGCTGAATCAGGTCGCGCACAAACTGGCTCCGGCCATTGCCACCGGTTCTCCTGTCATCCTCAAGCCGTCCGAGAAAACGCCGCTCACCGCCCTGAAATTTGCCGAGCTGCTATTCGAAGCCGGCCTGCCCGCGTCCATGCTCAGCGTCCTGCTCGGGGCCACCGACGAAGTCGCCATCCCACTTGCGAAAGATCCTCGCGTGGAGCTGGTCACGTTCACCGGCAGCGTGGCCGTCGGAAAACTTTTAGCCGTCACAGCGGGCTACAAACGCCTGGTCCTTGAACTCGGCGGAAACGATCCGTTAATTGTTTTGGAAGACGCCGATCTGGAACTGGCCGTGCGATTGGCCGCCGAAGGTTCCTTCCGCAACTCCGGACAACGTTGCACCGCCGTGAAGCGGATTCTGGTGCAGGAATCCATTCGCGCCGAGTTCACTGAAAGGTTGGTTCAGCTGACGCAGACCTACAAATGCGGCAACCCGGCGGATCCGGAAACCTACGTTGGAACTGTGATTGATGAGCCCTCGGCCATTCACCTCGAGAATCTGGTCAAGAAAGCAGTCGCATCCGGTGCCAAGGTTTTGTGCGGAGGCGAACGCCGAGGCGCCCTCCTCGCGCCAACTGTCATTTCTGAAGTCCCGCGCGATTCCGAAATGGTGGTCTGCGAATCCTTCGGTCCTTTGGCTCCAGTGATGGGCGTCGCCGATCTGGATGACGCGATCGCGCTGGCAAACTCGACGGCTTACGGACTCTCGGCCGGGGTGGTGACCAATAATTTGGCGCTCGCAACGAAGGCGATTAAGAAACTTCGCGTCGGCACCGTGAACATCAACGAGGTTCCCGGTTATCGAATTGAAAATTCGCCCTTTGGCGGTGTGAAAGACTCAGGCCTCGGTGCCAAGGAAGGGGTCATCGAAGCGATGAAATTAATGAGCACCATCAAAACGTTTTCGTTGCCCTGGTAAAAATGAATTCAGACCCGCACTCAGACCGTTCCCTGGACCACCTTCGCTCGGAAGGCGACATCAACCTTTCCCCAAACCGGCGCGCCTGGGCGGCGGAGAATATCGATGCGGAGACAAAACATTGGCTGGAGGAAGACGCAAAATATTTTCTCCACCAATCGCTCTCCACTCCCTGCCTGAATGTGCTCGCGGGATGCGAAGGTTCCGAAGTCATTGATTTCAAAGGACGGCGGCTGCTGGACTTTCACGGGAACAATGTGCATCAGGTCGGATTCAGCCATCCGCGCGTGGTCGAAGCCATCACCCAGCAGATGCAGGAACTCTCTTTCTGCACCCGGCGCTATACCAATATTCCGGCGATCCAACTGGCGAAAAAACTCGTTGAACTCGCGCCGGGCGATTTGAACCGCGTACTGTTTGCGCCCGGCGGAACCAGCGCGATCGGGATGGCCCTAAAACTGGCCCGGGTCGCCACCGGCCGGTTCAAGACCATTTCGATGTGGGACTCCTTCCACGGCGCGTCGCTCGATGCGATCTCGGTTGGCGGAGAATCCATTTTCCGCAGCGGCATCGGCCCGCTACTGCCAGGCTGCGAACATGTGCCGCCGCCGGACAACCGCCATTGCCCGTTTGCCTGCGGAGCTGCGTGCAACCTGAAGTGCGCCGATTACATTGATTACGTTCTGGCGAAAGAGGGAGACGTCGCCGCCGTGATCGCCGAACCGATTCGCAGCACTCCGTTTGTCCCCCCGCTGGACTATTGGAAAAAGGTCCGAGCCGCCTGCGACAAGCATGGCGCACTGTTGATTCTCGACGAAATCCCACAATGCCTCGGACGCACCGGAAAAATGTTCGCTTGCGAACACTTCGATATCGTCCCGGACATTCTGGTGATCGGGAAAGGTTTGGGAGGAGGCATCATTCCGTTCGCCGCGATGATTGCGCGCGAAGGGTTGAACATCATGGCAGACCGCGCGCTGGGCCATTACACCCACGAAAAAAACCCGGTGGCCGCCGCCGCCGCGCTTGCCACCATCGAAGTCATTGAAACCGAGGGCGTCCTGGCCAATGTGCGCGCGCAAAGCGAATACGCTCTGCAACGGCTGCGCGCCATGAAGGAGAAGCATCCGTTGATCGGCGACGTTCGCGGCCTCGGCTTGATGATCGGGGTTGAACTTGTCACCAATCGCACCACCATGGAACGAGCGGTGAACGAGGCGGAACAAGTCATGTATCACTCCCTCGCGAATGGGCTGAACTTCAAGTTGACGATGGGAAACATCGTGACGCTGACTCCCGCCCTGACCATCACCCGCGAGGAAATGGATCGCGCGCTGAATATTTTAGAGGCGGCCATTCTCCACGCCAGCCGCCCGAAGAGCGCTGCTTAGAGCCTGTACTTAACTTTTCGCAAAAATTGTCTGTACAATGTAAATACATCCCGGCAATAAGCTGTGGATGAGCAAACAACGAAAGAGTTATCCGAGCGATGTCAGTGATGAAGAGTGGGCGTTTTGCGTCCGGTACTTGACGCTGA
>CANJXF010000007.1 GCA_947478865.1 Verrucomicrobiales bacterium
CGCTCGATCGAGTTTTTCCAGGAAATCATTGGTCAATGTCGAAGGCATCAAGCTGTCCAGAAGTCCCAGCTGTGGATTGGTCGTGGTTTGCATCTCTTTCAGACTTCTATT
Source organism: Verrucomicrobiales bacterium (assembly GCA_947478865.1). Classification (GTDB taxonomy): domain Bacteria; phylum Verrucomicrobiota; class Verrucomicrobiia; order Limisphaerales; family CANJXF01; genus CANJXF01. The sequence continues at coordinate 112 of CANJXF010000007.1, forward strand.
CACGCGCTATATTCACGCCGAGTTTTTCAGAGGTCTCAAATAATGAAAAAGATACTCCTCGCCCTCGCCCTATTTGCCATCTCATCCGCTCAACACCTGAGCGCCAGCGACCTCCAAGCGCCTTACTTTAGCTTCGTGCGCTCGGAAGTGACCAATCAATTGACGATCGCCAGCAATACGCTGCCGTTGAACAAAACGTTGATCGGCCAACTCAAGGCCACTTTGAAGGTCATCGACAAGAACACGACGAACACGTTGGCCCCCGGCGTGAAGACGCTCGGCCTGGTGACGAAGGGTTTGAACAAGACCAGCATCTCGAACATCTTCGATGCTGAGTTGCAAAATGTGGTGGATATTTATTTCGACATCCTCAAATCCAACGGCAGTTCCCTCAGCAACCGCCTGGTCGCAACTTATCCGTCGGGACCGCACACCTCGGCATTGAACAATCTCAACCAGATGATTGCGGCCTTGAATTCTGCGGACACGAACTTCAACACCACGTTAGCCAGCAAGAGCCTTGCATTGGCGTTGAAGAAATTCGTCGTGACAGAAAAATTGACCATCAAAGCTGAAGCCGCGCCTGCCCCTTTGGCGACGGTCAATGCCACGATCACAATCAGCGGATCGAAGACTTCCTTCAAATCGACCCTCGCGGTAGCCGCCTCGATTGTTAACGGAATCGTCTTTATCAACGCGGTTCAAGGAAGCACCAGCGGCACGAAAAGCCTTTCCTTTGGGCTGACCGGTTTGGTGGCTGGAGCCAACACCTTGCCGATCGCATCCGGAGGCGCAAATCAGTACACTTACGTGAACTTCAGCGGCGTAGGCGCCTATACCGGCCACTCCTTCGACAGCACCGGCGGCACTGCCACCGTAAACTATAACCCGGCGACCAAATCGCTTTCAGGATCGTTCACTTTCAACGCTTCCGAACAGGACGGAATCCGCACGGCGGCGATCACAGGAACGTTCTTCTCCAACACGCAGTAATTTCATTCGGTTCCCCGAGACGCGCGGACATTTTTGTCCGCGCGTTTTTTTTGCCAAAATCGGAATTGAGAGCCAATTGCGCATCCCTCAACCGGCTATTGATCCGCTTGGATCGGAAAATGAGGCGTTGGAATAGATCGCCGGTATTTGTAATCTCGACCCAATGACCACCACATCAAGATTATTTTCACGGCTCGCTTTTCTGGCGCTTGGTTTCTTCACGCCGTTGGCTCAAGCGCAGAAAAGTTACACGATCGGGATGATCGCCAAGTCGCAGGGCAATCCGTTCTTTGAAGCGGCGCGCGTGGGAGCCAATGACGCGGCGCGCGAACTCAGCGCAAAGCACGGGATCAAAATTAAAATTGATTGGCGCACTCCAAACGATGAGGACGCGCAAAAGCAGGCGGAAATGATCGAGCAACTTTTGCTCAGCGGCACGGACGGAATCATCATCAGTTGCTCGGACGCGAATAAGCTGACCGACGCCATCAACAAGGCGGCGAAGCAAGGCGTTCCGGTCGCGACCTATTCTGGCGATGCGCCGCAGAGCAAACGTTTCGTCGCGCTGGGCATCGACGATTTCAAATGCGGCGAGCAGACCATGGAAGAACTGGCGAAAATGCTGAACGGCAAAGGTGTCGTCGCGGCCATCGATGGAAACCCGAATGCGGCTAATTTGCAGAAACGCGCGGCGGGTTTTCGGGCGGCGGCGAAAAAATTTCCTGAAATAAAACTGCTCGACGTTTTCTATCACAAAGAAACCCCTCAGGATGCGGTTGCGAGAATTGAGCAAGTGATGCAGGCAAATCCGGACATCGCCGGCTGGGGTTTGCTCGGCGGCTGGCCGCTGTTCACCGACAACGCGCTGAAATGGAAGCCCGGCACGGTGAAATGCGTTTGCGTCGATGCCTTGCCGCAGCAACTGAGATATGTGCGCAGCGGCCACGTTCCCTTGCTCTTGTCGCAAGACGTTTACGGCTACGGCTATCGCGCTGTCGAACACGTCGTCAATAAAGTGCATTTCAAAAAAAATCCGGCAAAGGTGATGGACGATTCTCCGCTCACGCCCGTGACAAAAGAAAACGTGGAGGAGTTCGCCAAGAATTGGGCCAAGTGGCTGCCCAAGTAGCGAGCTCGCGCGCCGTGCGTGAAGCAACCGGGTAGTTGCATCCGCAAAATAAATTTCGGGGCTCGACGGAATCTCGCCCCACCGACAAATTTGTTTGATGTCGAACGGAACGAGTTCCGATCTTTTGATCCAGGCCGCGCATGAATTGTCCACCAAAGTGGATCGGTTGAAATTCAAGTCGCCGGTCGATCACGTTTACAATCCACTCGCCTACGCCTGGCCCGCCCACGAGGAATACCTGCGCCGCTTCGGCCTCGGTCCCAAGAAGGTTGTTTTTCTCGGAATGAATCCCGGTCCGTTCGGCATGGTGCAAACAGGAATTCCCTTTGGCGAAATCGCCGCGGTGCGCGATTGGATGCGGATTAAAGCCCCCGTCGAGAAACCAAAGAAGGAGCATGCCAAACGCCCCATTCTTGGTTTGGATTGCCCCCGCTCGGAGGTCAGCGGGGCGCGTCTCTGGAAATTATTTGCCGACCGGTTCGGTTCGGCTGAAAAGTTTTTTAAAAACCACTTCGTCGTCAACTATTGCCCGCTCGCGTTTCTTGCCGAAAGCGGCGCAAATCTTACCCCCGACAAACTGCCCAGAGCTGAAGGCGAACGCCTTTGCCGGATCTGCGATGAACATCTGCATCGCGTTCTGGAAATTCTGCAACCCGAATGGCTGGTCGGGGTCGGCGCCTTCGCCGCGGAGCGGGCAGCGTTGGTCGCGCATGGCTTGCCCGTGAAAGTTGGATTGATTCTTCACCCCAGCCCCGCCAGCCCCGCAGCCAATCGCGGCTGGTCCGAAGCGGCCACCAAGCAGTTGGTTGATCTGAAGATCTGGAAGCCCGAGTAGCCGGCCCATTCCGCGCGGCTATTTCCCGATGCAAAATTGGCTGAAGATGGAATCGAGCAAATCTTCGTTCGTGGTCTTGCCGACGATTTCGCCGACGGCATTCACCGCGATGCGCAAATCCATCGCGGCAAGTTCGAGCGTGAGATTCTCGCGCAGCGCGCCGATCGTTTCCGCAGTGGAACTTCTCGCCCGCTTGAGCGCGCCCTGATGCCGGGAATTGATCATCACCTGCAACATCTCCGCGCGAATTTCCCCGGCCCACACCACTTCCTTGACCGCGTCTTTTAAAGCCTCGATCCCTTTCCCGCTCAGGCAACAGACCTCCACTGTTTTCAATTCGTCCGGCAGCAGAAGTTTTTTCGGCAGATCCATTTTGTTGCGCACGAGAATTCTTTTTTTTCCGGAGAATTCCGCCAAATAGGTTTCATCCGCTGCCGTGAGCGAATCCGAATTATCCAACACGTGCAGAATCAGCTCGGCCTTGGCCAGGGTGGCGCGACTGCGACGGATTCCCTCAATCTCAATTTCGTCACCGGAATCGCGCAGGCCAGCCGTATCGACAAACACAACGGGCAACCCGCGGATGTTCGCCGTCTCTTCAATGGTGTCGCGCGTCGTGCCGGGTATGGCGGAAACAATCGCGCGATCATGGCCGAGAAGCTGGTTGAGTAAACTGGATTTGCCCGCGTTGGGCCGGCCTACAATCGCGGCGCGAATTCCTCGACGCAAGATCTGCCCCTCGTTGGCGGTGCGCAGCAATTCGTCCATGAACGCCACCGCATTGTCGAGGCGCTGAAGCAATTGCGCCTTCGTGTCCGGGGCAATGTCTTCGTCGGGAAAATCAATGTGCGCTTCGACATGCGCCAGGATCTTGATCATGTCGTCGCGCAACTCATTGATGCGCTGCGAAAGTTTTCCGGCCAACTGCTCGTTGGCGGCGGTGAGCGCGAGTTCGGTGCGCGCATGAATCAGGTCAGCCACGGCTTCGGCTTGCGCGAGATCGATGCGGCCGTTGAGGAACGCGCGCTTGGTGAATTCACCGGGCATGGCCATGCGCGCGCCGCTTTCCAGCACGGTATCCAAAACCATCTTCGCGGGAAGCAGCCCGCCGTGGCAGGTGATCTCCACGACATCTTCGCGCGTCAACGTGCGCGGAGCGCGCATCACGGCAACCATCACTTCATCGATGGTTCGCCCGCCCTGCACGACCTTGCCGTAGTGAATCGTGTGCGTCAGGGCCTGCGACGGTTTGGCGGAATTCTTTCCGGAAGCAACAAAGCACTGGTCAGCGATGGCGAGCGCCGCCGCGCCGGAAAGCCGCACGACGGCGAGTCCGCCTTCTCCCAACGGCGTGGCGATGGCGGCAATGGTATCTTCGAGCATGCGAATAATTCAGTGACACTTGCCGCGAACATTTTCCGCCGCGCGGCCCTGCAGCAGCAATCGCGCTTTTTCGTAACTGCGCTTGTGCATGTAGTGCAGCAAATCCGGTTCGGTGCCGCGCGGCAGTTGCGCGGTCAATTCATCCAGCCGCGTGAAGAGCGGCAGCAAATCCGGCTTCGGATTCGTGGCGGCGAGATTCTGGATCGTTTTCTCCAGCTCCAGCAGCGACTGCAAAATCGTTTGTTCCGTGTCGGTCATCTGGAATTAATAGCGCAAGCCGCGCGCTTCCGCTCGAAAAATCTCGGCTCCTTCCGCTCCGCCAGGGGAAGGCATCTTTAATCTAGCGGCTTAGCTCAATAATTATTATTGTCCGGCAACTTCGAAAAAAGTGATGCATCCAAAAACCAAATCCACGCAGCCGGATTCCGCCATTTTCCTCGGAATCGAATGCGGCGGAACTCACAGCGCGGCCATCGCCGCGCGAGCCACTGGCCAGAAGCTGTTCCATTACACGGGCGGGCCGGCCAACCTGCGGTTGCTCACCGACCAGCAACTGGCGAAACACTTTGCCGAGATTCGCAGCGCGCACAACGGGCTGCCGGACATCAGCGGGCTGGCCATCGGCATGGCCGGCGCGCGCACCGAGCAGGATCGCAAACGCATTCGCGCTGCTGCCGCCACGATCTGGCCGCACGTCCCGTGCTACGTCACCAATGATTTGGAAACAGCCCTGGCTGCGGCGGAAACCAAAGGAGACGCGAAAGCCACGTCGCGCGTGGTGATCATCAGCGGCACCGGCTCCTGTTGTTTTGGAAAAAACGCGCTCGGCAAAACCGCAAAACTGGGCGGCTGGGGGCATCTCCTCGGCGACAAAGGTTCCGGTTACGAAATCGGGATGCGCGCGCTCAAAGCCTCGGTTTATTATTACGATCGCGACGGCAAATGGCCGTTGCTCGGGCAAAAAATCCTTCGCTCGCTGCAATTGAATCATCCGAACGATTTGATCGGCTGGGTTCTGAGCGCGCCGAAAACCGATGTCGCCGCCCTCGCCGTCGCCGTGTTCGAAGCATGGAAGAAAAAGGACAAAATCGCCGCGGACATTTTGGCCGGCGCCGCCGAAAGCCTGGCCAACGATGCGGTGGCTTGCGCCCGCAAACTTTCCAAGCCGAAATCGCCGATGTATTTCGTGCTGGCGGGAAGCGTTTTGCTCAAGCAGCCGAAATTCGCTGCGCTGATTCGGCAAAAGATTTTAAAACAATGGCCGGGCGCCGTCGTGGCACCGTTGAAACGCGAAAGCGTTTGGGGCGCGGTGGAGCTGGCCAAAACAGAGACGCGCGCGGCAGAGCGAATTCCGGCAAAACCGTACGTGCTCCTCGAAAAACAGGCGACGCATTCCCCGATGTCCGCGGCCTTTGCCCTGTCGCCAACCGAGGGACGCAACCCGCTCTCGATGGATCTCGATCGGCTGCCCATTTCCGAAGCGATCGCTTTGATGCTCAAGGAAGATGCCAGGTTGCCGGACGCCATTGCGGCGGAGGCGGGCGCCATTGAAAAGACCATCGGTTTTGTGATCAAGGCCTTCAAAGGAGGCGGAAGATTATTTTACATCGGCGCGGGGACCAGCGGGCGTCTTGGAATTCTGGACGCGAGCGAATGTCCGCCGACTTTCCGCACGCCACCCGAAATGGTCCAGGGAATCATCGCGGGCGGCCAGAGCGCGATCTGGAAAGCCGTGGAAGGCGCGGAGGACGACGCCAATGCCGGCGCGGAAGCGATGCAGTTGAACAACATTTCCGAGCGCGATGTCGTCATCGGAATTGCCGCCAGCGGGCGCACGCCCTTTGTCTGGGGCGCATTGCTCGAAGCGAAACGGCGCGGGGCGAAAACGGTTCTGCTCTGCTTCAACCCGCACGTCAAACAACTGGCCGGAACCCGCCCGCACCTCATCATCGCGCCCAACGTGGGCCCGGAAATTCTCACCGGCTCCACCCGTTTGAAAGCCGGCACGGCCACGAAGCTGGTGCTCAACATCATTTCCACGCTGGCGATGGTGCGCATCGGCAAAGTGAAGAGCAATTTGATGATCGACCTTAATCCTTCCAACGTGAAGCTTCGCGACCGCGCGGTGCGCATCGTGCAGGAACTCAAATCCGTGGACGCCACCACGGCCCACGCCGCCCTCGAGAAAACCGGCTGGGTGGTCAAGGACGCCTGCCAGCTGCTCAAGTGAAACCGGGCGCCGAGTGAATTTGATTTCGGCGCCGCCATCAGCAATTTTAGAAATATGACCCGGGGATTTTCCAAACAATTATCTCTGCTCCCAATCCTGGTTGCCAGCGCCCTGCTCCTGCTCGGCTGCGCCTCCTCGAAAATCAATTGGGAGGGCCGCGTCGGGACTTACACCTGCGATCAGGCGGTGATTGAACTCGGCCCGCCGGATCGCTCAGCGAAATTATCGGACGGCAAAACCGTTTCCGAATGGCTGCTCTATCGGGGGCGTGCCGGCAGTTCCTACCATTACGCCCCGAGCCCCGGCGGCTTCTGGTCTTACAGCGACCCGGGCTTTCCGGACCGTTTTATCCGCCTGACCTTTTCCGCGGACGGCCGGCTGGAGAGCTGGAAAAAAGTTTTGAAATAACCTCTTTCTCATCTTCCGTTTTTCAAAGGCGCATGGTTTACTCGCCGCGTTGAAAGCGAACCTCACCATCTGGGATAAGTTGACGCGAGTCGTTGTTTTTCTGCTGCTTTGCGCCGCCCTCATCGGCATTGCGCTCTGGTATGCGCCCGTCATCCGGAAAAACGAGGGGATGCGCAAAGACCGCCTGGAACTCGACAAGAAGATTGAAAAGGAATTGGAACTCTCCAAGAAATTTGACTCCTCCATCAAGGCGATGCAGGACCCGCGCACGGTCGAACGGCTTGCGCGCGAAAAACTGCGCTACGCCAAACCCGGCGAGACCGTCATCATTTTCGACCCGCCGCCGACCAACAATAACAACAGTTCCGGCCGGCCGGAACGCCCCTGACAACCGCCGTCAAACGGTCATGATTTCTTTTTCTTTGGCCATCACGTGCGCGTCAATTTTCGACACGTAGAGATCAGTGAGTTTTTGAATCTCTTTTTCCGCCGCTTCCACCTGGTCTTCCGTGACGCCGTCCTTTTCCTTCTTTAAATGCTCCAGCGCGTCCCGGCGCACATGCCGGATCGCCACCCGCCCGTCCTCGGCCATCTTCTTCACGATCTTCGTGAACTCAATGCGCCGTTCCGTGCTCAATTCCGGCAGAACGATCCGGATAAACTTCCCCTGCACGGCGGGGTTCAGGCCCAGGTTCGCCTTTTGAATCGCCTTTTCAATCGGCTGCACCGATGTCGTGTCCCAGGGTTGGATCATCAACATGCGCGGTTCCGGCGCCGTGATTCCGGCCAGCTCGCGAATCCGCATGTGCGAGCCATAAACTTCCACAAGAATATTCTCAACCAGCGACGGCGACGCCTTTCCCGTTCGCACCCCGGAGAATTCGTTTTGCACAACGTCCTCGGTCTTGATCATCTTCTCTTCCGCTTCCAACAAAATGTCGTCCAGTGCCATAAAATTTCCTTCAGTTGAAACCGCTCTCCAAATCGGAGACTTGTAAGAACAATAAGAAAAGAAACGCAAAACGCCAGCCAGCAAATCAAACTGGAGCTCGCCCCCGCCTAGGCATCGCGCAACAAATTCGGGCACACCTGCTTTCCCAAGTGCCAGCGGCACGACCGGCCATATCCTCGGGTCGAGCGCCCGCGAACACCCGGGTTTCATGCCTCCACTCCGTTGAGCACTTTGCCGAAGGCGCGAGCGCAGCCGAGCTTCATCCGCGATGCGCCGGGTCATGGTCAAAATGAAATCCAGATCTCCTCGTGCGGGGATGGAAGCTCGCGGGGCTCGCGCCTGCGGCAGAATGGTTCCGCGGCCATCGCGCCGCAGCAGTCCACCAAGGTCCGCCCATATGGCATGATCGGCATCAGGCTCGATGCGGTGGATATAGCGCCCCGGTCAGGCCGGAAAAGAAAACCGCAGAGAAGACTTCAGGTCGTTCGACCGGGCTTGTTCAACAACGGCTAGCTTCGACGCTCCTTCGCTCCGCTCAGTCGGTCAAAGCTAGCCTTGGAGGTTGGCATAGGATCCCCTCTGATTTTTGCTTTAGCAAACGCAGGTAAAATCATGAGCACAACGTGCAGCACCGTAACTCCAAAGCAGCACCAGGCCAATCGTCGGTGCTGTCGAAAGATAAAAAGCCCTCTGATAAAGCAGATTAGTGTAGTGAAAATCCATATGATAAAAAACGGCAGCCATAGTGTGTGATCAATGCGAAGGATAAACAGGAGTCCTAAAAACATCACAACCGGCAAAAGCAAAATAGATATTGTAAGCTTCATGGCTTCCGTGGCCTAGACCGTATGGCTTAACGAAGGGTTTAAGAGGGCGTTTGGATCCGGTAGAATGCGGGTGGCCGGGCGTGAGCCAGGCCGAGCCGGAAGGTGAAAGTTCCGCCGTTGAAACAAGGAATCATCCACAAGCTCAGAAAGGAAACAAGCGCCCATGAACAAAACAGTGCATCACATCGGTTGGGCCGTCCACAAAGAACCGATGGCCGGCGCAACCGCCCCGGAGAAGAGCAGTGAGATGGGTTTGACAGGACCAGTCTGACTCCAGGAGCTTCAGGAAATCTTCGGAAGAAAAAACTGCAACCTGCTCCAAAACCACCCCGCTACTTCACCCTCACTTCCTATCCCAAAACAGTTCTCACACAGACTCGCGCGCAAGGCTGCCTAGCGCAGCGGAGAAGGGCCCGGCGGCTACCCGGTGACCAAGGTCCCGACTTTTTCGCCGAGCACGACCCGCCGTAAATTGTGGGCCTTGAAGAGGTCAAAAACGATGATGGGCATCTTGTTGTCCATGCAGAGGGAGAAGGCGGTGGAATCCATGACCTTCAATTGTTTTTGCAGGGCGTCGAGGTAGGTAATCTGGGTGAAGCGCTTGGCTTTGGGGTGTTTCTTGGGATCTTTGTCGTAGATGCCGTCCACTTTGGTGGCTTTCAAGATGACTTCCGCCCCCATTTCGTTGGCGCGCAAGGCCGCGGCGGTGTCGGTGGAGAAGTAGGGGTTGCCGGTTCCCGCGCCGAAAATGACGACGCGTCCTTTTTCGAGATGGCGGACGGCGCGGCGGCGGATGAAGGGCTCGGCGACCTGCCACATGGTGATCGCGGTTTGCACGCGGGTGGCGACGCCGTCTTTTTCGAGGGCGTCCTGCAAGGCCAGGGAGTTGATGACGGTGGCGAGCATGCCCATGTAGTCGCCGGTGGCGCGCTCGATGCCGCGTTCGCTGCCCGCCAGGCCGCGAAAGATATTGCCGCCGCCGATGACGATGACGACTTCGACGCCGAGTTTGCGCACTTCGCCGATCTGTTCGGCCATGCTGAGGACGGCTTCGGGATTGATGCCGAGGCCCGCCTCGCCCCCGAGGGCTTCCCCACTGAGTTTGAGCAGAATACGGCGATATTTCGGTTTGGCAGATTTAGTCATCGAGCGGGCGGTGTTCTAACAGCGGACGGCGCAATCGTCAACTGCGGGGGCTGAAGCGCAGGGGAAAAATGAATTGGCGCGAGGGCGGCCGCCAATAAAAAAGCCGGACTTCGCGGGGAAGTCCGGCTGCGGAAAGAGGAGGTGGAATTAAGCGGCAGGCGTTTCGCCGACTTGAAAGCGGACGAAGCTGCGGATGACAATGTCGTCGCCGAGTTGCTTGGAAACGCTGGCGATGTGCTCGCGAACGGTGATTTCGGAATTCTTTTTGACGAAGCCTTGATCGAGCAGACAATAGGTCTGGTAGAATTTCTCGAGTTTGCCCTCGACGATTTTCGCAACGGCCTGGGCTGGCTTGCCTTTGACTTGTTCCATGGCGATTTCTTTTTCCTTGGCAACGACGTCGGCATTCAACTGCTCGCGGGACACCACGGAGGGGTGCGCAGCGGCGATTTGCAAGGTGATGTCGCGGACCACCTGCTTGAAGTCATCGTTGGCGACGGTTTCTTGTTTACCCGCGCCGACTTCGACCAGGACGCCGACCTTGGCGCCAGTGTGGATGTAAGCGGCGACCAAGCCGTTGCCAGTGACTTCGAGGCGATGGAAGCGGGAAATCTTGATGTTTTCGCCGATCTTGCCGACTTGCGCGGTGCGGTCGGCTTCCAAATCGATGGCGGGATTTGCGGCCAATTTTTTGGCGATATCATCGCAGAACGCCAGGAAGGTTTCGTTGCGGGCGACGAAATCCGTTTCGCAATTGATCTCGACGATGACGCCGACTTTGGCGCCGGGTTGAATGTGTTGGGCGATGACGCCTTCATTGGCTTCGCGAGTCGCTTTTTTCGCCGCGGAAGCAGCGCCACGTTTGCGCAAAAGATCAACGGCAGCCTCCAGGTCTCCCTGGGCTTCGGTGAGCGCTTTTTTGCAATCCATCAAGCCTGCGTTGGTCATTTCGCGCAGCTTGCCAACTGATGCAGCAGTAATTTCAGCCATAATATTTTTTGGGTAAGAAAATGAAAACGGAATGCCGGGATTATCCGGCATTCCGCAAGGAATTGTTAATTAAGCAACGGCGGGTTCAGTCGGAGCAGCGGCAGGTGCTTCGGCAGCTGGAGCAGCTTCGGCAGCGGCGGCTTCGGTTTTGCGGCGAGCGTGCTTGGAATCAAACTCCGCTTTCGCCTGAACGATGGTTTGCACGACGGTCGCCAGAATGACACGGACGGAACGGATGGCGTCGTCGTTCGCTGGAATCGGATACTCGGTGAGGTCAGGATTACAGTTGGTGTCAACGATCGCGACGATCGGGATTTTCAAGCGGCGCGCCTCGGCGATGGCGTTGTGCTCGCGCTTGATGTCCACGACGAACATGGCCGCCGGGAATTTGTCCATGACGCGGATACCGTCGAGATTTTTGAAGAGGCGCGCGGCTTCGCGGCGGTAAACGGCTTGTTCCTGTTTGCCGTACTGATTGATGCTGCCGTCGGCTTCCATCTTCTCGATTTGTTTCATGCGAGCGATGGATTTCTTGACGGTTTGGAAATTGGTCAACGTTCCGCCCAGCCAGCGTTCCGTGATGTAAAGTTGTCCGCAGCCCTTGGCTGATTCCTTGATCGCTTCCTGGGCTTGTTTCTTGGTGCCAACGAAGAGAATGTGGCCACCTTTGCTGACGGTCTGGCTCAAAAAGTCGCAAGCAGTTTGGAGCTGCGTGAGAGTTTTGCTGAGGTCGATGATGTGAATGCCGTTGCGCGCATCAAAGATGAACGGTTTCATCTTCGGGTTCCAACGCTTGGTCTGATGTCCGAAATGAACGCCAGCGTCCAACAATTCTTTTACTCCAATACTGATCATAGTTCCTTTTGTTAAAGACTCGGAGATTTACCCTGAGCCATCCCGCGGAAAACGGGATTAATTTTGATGTTATGGTGGCCGCCCGACTTCACACGAAGACAGATTTGAGGCCGTTCACCCCTTCCCAGAACCCAGCGGTCCTGACGAAAGGGCTTTGCAAAATATCAAAGTTCGTCCATGTAGCAACTGATTTTTCGATGAAGCCAGCGCCCCCATCATCCCAGCAAAACGCGGCCCGGCCGAGGGCCGGAATGGAGGTTTGCATTCTGGCGGGCGGTTTAAGCACCCGGATGGGGCGGAATAAAGCCCTGCTGCGCCTCGGCGGGAAAACCCTGCTGACGCACATTCGCCAGGCGGCCGGAAAGCTCGGGCTGCCCATTCGCGTCATCCGGCGCGATCTGGTTCCACGCTGCGGACCGCTGGGCGGAATCTACACCGCATTGAAAACAAGCGGCGCGGACGCCGTTCTTTTTCTGGCGTGCGACATGCCATTCGTGAGCGAGGCGCTGCTAGCTCGATTGCTGAAAGAATTCCATGCCGCCGGTCGGCGTGCCGTTTTCACTACGCAAAAGTCGGTCGCTGGCTTTCCGTTGGTGCTGGGTGCTGAAACAGGGCCGCTGGTGGAGCAATTGATCCTGGAGAAAAGATTTTCGCTGCAAAACCTGGCGCTTAAATCCGGCGCAAAACGGTTTCGACCGGGCCGAACGTTCCTGAATGATTTACGCAATGCCAACACGCCGGACGACTGGGCTGGGTTGCGCAAGGAATTCGCAAAAAAGAGCTGAATGTTTGGCAAGGGCCGCTTGTCAATTAGCCGCGAAACGCTATGGTTGTGCCTATGTTATTCCTGAGTCTCTTTTGCCTCCTCCTTTTTTCCGGAACGCAACTTTTGCCGGCGGCCACAGTGCAATTGAAGGACAGCGCCTCGGTCTCGGGAAAGATTTTGGCGGAAAAACGCGACCAATTGGTCGTCGACATCGGCTACACGACCCTGGTCATTCCACGCAGTCAAATCGTCAAAGTTTTGCAAACCGACGCGGCTTCGGTCAAAGCGCCTCCTGCCGCAGCTTCCGTGGCGCAGGTGGAAAAGCCAGTTGAAACCAAGTCAGGCATGTTCTCCACCTCGGCCAAACCGCCGCCAGAGCGGAGCGTGCGCGACCTGGTCCAACAACTGGGCGAATCGGTCGTGCAAGTGCGGACGCCCGGCGGATTGGGCTCGGGATTCATTATCAACGAGGATGGTTTTCTGATCACGAACTTCCACGTGATCGAGGGCGAGACTCAGATTTCCATCGAGGTTTACCATCAGAAAAATGGGGAGCTGGAACGGCGCAATTACAAGCAGGTTCGAATCATTGCCATCAATAAGTTCCAGGACCTCGCGCTGCTCCACATCGAAGACAAAGACACGCCGAAGTTTGCCCGCGTTTTCCTGGGCGATTCTGAATTGCTCTCCGTCGGCGAGCGTGTTTTTGCGATCGGCAGCCCGCTCGGGCTGGAGCGCACGGTGACGGAAGGCATCGTCAGCACCAAGACGCGCGAAATGCAGGGCGACCTCTATTTGCAGACCACAGCGCAAATCAATCCGGGCAACAGCGGCGGGCCGCTCTTTAACTTGCGCGGCGAAGTCATCGGCGTGACCAATATGAAAATCACCTTTGGCGAAGGACTCGGGTTTGCCATTCCGATTGAGCAGGTGAAATTTTTCCTGAATCACCGCGACGCCTTCGCTTACGACAACGACAATCCAAGCAATCCATTTCGCTACCTTGAACCGCCCAGCCGCGTCAAACAGCAGTCGAAGAAATAGGGAATTCAGGAACTCAATCTTTCAACTATGAAGCGCTATTTTATCTTTGCGGCCGCAGTTTTTGCCCTGGCTATTTCCGCCCGAGCGCAAGTGCCTCCGGCCGAGAAACTGTTGCCCAACGACACGTTGATGCTCTTCAGCGTTCCCGACGCGGCGAAGTTCCGTTCCGTTTTCAAATCATCGTGCTACGGCCAGCTCTGGAATGAGCCTTCGATGAAGCCGTTCAAAGACAAATTTACCACCAAATTCATGTCGGACGTGGTGTCGCCGCTGGAAAAGGAATTTGGGGTCAACTTCTCGGACTACACCGCCATGGCCCAAGGGCAGTTTACCTTTGCCGTCACGCAGAATGGCTGGCAGGGAAAAACCAATGAAACGCCCGGCTGGATTCTCCTGCTCGACACGAAGGAACAAAGCAGTTTGCTGAAAAGCAACCTCACGGAACTGAAAAAGAAATGGGTCGATTCCGGCAAGCAAATCAAGGCCGACAAGATTCGGGATGTTGAGTTCACGACCCTGATGACGTCCACCGACGAAATTTCCAAGATCATGGAAAAGATTTTCCCTCGCACAAAGACTGAGCCCGCGGACGAACCCAAGTCGCCTTCAGCAAAAGTCGAGATCCTGGTGGGCCAAAGCGGCCCGCTGTTGCTGGTGGGGAATTCGGCCAAGGTGATGGAAAAAGTTCTGGTGCACCAGACAGGCGGCCTAGCCCCTTCCTTGATCGATGAGGCGGCTTACGAGGCCAATCACAACGCGATGTTCCGCGATGCGCCGCTTTATGCGTGGTTCAACCTGAAGCCGTTGCTTGACGTGTTTAGTCGAGACACTTCCGAATCCACTTCGAGCAATCCGTTGATGCCCAAGCCGGACAAAATCATTTCTGCCACAGGCCTGGGCGGACTGAAAACCGTCGCCTTCAGCTACCGCAACGGGGCCGAAGGAATGTCGATGCAGGTTTCCCTCAGCATCCCGGAAGCAAATCGCACCGGCCTTTTCAAGATGCTCGCGGCTGAACCCAAGGAATCCACGGCGCCGGCGTTCGTTCCGGCTGACGTGACAAAATTCACGCGGTGGCGGATCAATTTGCCGAAGGCCTGGACCGGTTTTGAAAACATGCTGACGGACATTTCGCCAGCGGTGGGCGGCGCTTTCAAACTGATTTTCGAGACGGCTGGAAAAGAGAAAGATCCGAATTTTGATTTGAGGAAGGAGCTGGTCGGCAATCTCGCGGATGACGTGATCAACTACGAGAAAAAGCCGGCGAGCGGCGCGAATCTGAACTCGCCTCCGTCCATTTACCTGCTGGGCTCAGCGAATCCCGACAAGCTGGCCAACGCGCTGAAGGTCGGCCTGTCGCTCCTTTCCCCCGCCCCGCTCAAGGACCGGGATTTTCTGGGGAGAAAGATTTACACGATTGCCGGCTCCCCGCTTTTGGCGGGAGATTCCAAAGAGCCGGCGCGCGGACTGGATTTCTCGGCCAGCGGCGGATACGTCGCCCTTTCCTCCGACACGCCGATTCTGGAGGAATTTTTGCGCAGCAGCGAAACGAAAGCCAAGCCGCTGTCCGAAACGGCCGGGTTCAAGGAAGCGGCCGAAAAAGTAGGCGGGACGGGACTGGGCTTGTTCGGCTTCAACAACCATTCGGAAGAAATGCGCGCAACCTGGACGGCGCTGAAGAAAGAGTCCGCCACGCTTTCCGACTTGCTCAAAAACCCGGCGCTCGGCCCGAAAACGCCCGCGGAAAAAACCAAGATGAACGAATGGGCAGATTTTTCATTGATGCCTCAATACGACAGCGTGGCGAAATATTTTCACTTCTCGGTTTATGGAGGGAATTTCAACGCGAACGGGTTCACGATGAAGTTTTTCTATCCGACGCCGCCGCTGCTGAAGCAGTAATTTGCGAACGCCAGCGCCCGAAAAATAAGCCAAAGGTTGACCCGTGCGTTCGGCGTTGTTGTCCTGCGTGGATAGCCATCCGGAAAAGACTTCTGGAAGCTAGCGTGTTCGATTTCCAGTCACTTACGGGGAGCTTCGGTCAGGGTGGTCACGGCGTGGCAAGTAGATGAACAGAGCAGCGATGACCACTGCAACGACGCTGATAAAAGCAGGACGAAACGGAACCATCATCGGGAAAAGATGAATCGGCACCTCGGGACGCAACCAAAGAACCTCACACGCCGCGTAGGCAAGCAACGAAGCAGCGTAACACCCGAGCAACCAAGTGCTGTAGTGAAGGTCGTTCGAGGCATTAATGGTCCCGTCCTCGCGAATATAGTCCTGCGCCCAAAGAACAAAAGAGACGGCTCGAGCCAAGCGGGAAAGCCCAAAGTGCCGCGAAAAGAACTGCGGCTGCAAATCCGATGGCTTTCGAGTGGTTCATTTGCGAGGTGTGCGAAAAAATGCCCAACAATTAATTTACGAACCGTTGTTCGCGCATTGTTTGATATGCGACCCGCTTTTCATGTGCGGCTCCAATCAAAGCGGTTCTGTGAAGGACGATTCTCGGGAGTTCGCATCCGACCCGTTGCCATCGCGTTGAAGCGGAACAAATTCACGCTCCGTTTCGCTTTTCCGTTTTCTATCTCACTCCTGCGGATAAACCAGAATGCGATCGTGGACCAGAACCACGAGATCATTTTTCCCGTCGCCCGTCACGTCAGCCACCACTGCTTCGCGCGGTTCGGTAACGTCGTTGCGGCGCGAACGGAAGGTGCGCTCTTCGAAAACCGGCCAGCGATTCGCGGGCACCAGTTGATGCGGCGGCTCGAACATGACAAGGTCGACGTAGTTTCTCGCCGTCTCAAGGAACACCAGGTCTCTGCGGCCGTCGTTATTCAAATCACCGGAAATGACATCGTTCAAACGCCCGTCCTTGATCGGGGTTTCGTAACCATCAAGTTCGGTGAATTCCCATTTCTTGCCGCCCAGTTTCATCCAGGCCACCGAGTTGTTGCCCAGAAAAGCGATGCTGTTGGCGTTGGTCGATTTCAAACCGATGCTCTGTAGTTCGCCAAAATCGGTAACCGGCAAAAAGACATTGCGCACCACCTGCCAAACGCCGGCGGCGTCGCGCTCACACAAGGTCAACGCCTTGCGCTCCGCATCGAGCAAGAACAGGAGCGGGACGCGATTCGTTCCATTGGAGAGCGGGGTGGCTCCGACGATTCTGGAATTGCTCGAGGTGCCGTTGATTTGCTCTTTGACGATGAAACTCCAGGCTGGCTTGGAAACGGTTCCTTTGTTTTGCGTGTCGGACTTCAAAACCACGGCGCGCAGGAAGTTCTTTTGAGCCAGGAGCAATTCTGGTTTTCCATCGCCATCCACGTCGGCCGCGCTCAACCAGGGCAGCTCAACCGAACCGCCGGGCGGAACAATATCCTGCTCGTCGAAACTTTTTCCGGGCACCTGGAGCAACACCTTGATTTTTTCATAGGGCACGAGAACCACGATGTCCGCGAGACCATCCTGGTTCGCATCATGAATCGCGATGGAACTAGGATTGGATTTGAAAGTTTCGTTAAGTTTTTGCGTGCGGGTTTTGTCGTCCGCGGTGCGGGTGACCAGCACGCGCCGGTTTTCCTGTTCGAGAATCAACGCCAGCGTCGGTTTGCCCTGCGGCTCAATCACGCCCACGGCCATGGCCAGCGGCTTGCCCTCGATCGGCAAGATGGTGGGGAACGGGATGCGCCCGTTTTTGTCCAGGCGACTGACGCCAACCTGACGTTCATCCGCGCTGAGCAAAAATATTTCCGGAACGCCGTCGCCATCCCAATCGGCCACGGTCAAATCGCTCACGCCGGTCAGTGTGGGAAATCGCTTGGCCGATTGCAGCGATCCGTCCGGATTCTGATAATAAACCGCCAACTGCCCGCTGTCCGGCTCGCTGACGAGCAAATCCTGCAAGCGATCTCCGTTGATGTCCGCCCAGACCACGCCACGGTGCGCGCGGCTGGTTTTGTTGAGCGGCAGGACTTCGAATTGACCCTGCCGCAAGTTGCCATCGAGCGGTTCGGCGGGTTTCAACGTGAAATTGGAAACCTGCGCGCGACCGGAATTCTGGGCGATGGTGATGATCTCCGTTTTGTGATCGGCATCCAGGTCATCCGCCCAGTAGGACCGAATGGCGGGCAGCGCAAAATGAATCTCCGGCCCCAGTTGACCTTCAGCATTTTGCAGCCGGAATCGAAATGGATTCGGGCTGTCCCAATTCACGAGGAGGAGATCGTCGCGGCCATCGCCATCGATATCCAAAACCTGGATCGCCTTGACGACGTCGGTAAACGGAATTTTCTCCGGCTCGGAAAGCGAATGATCCGGATTCTGGTAGAGCACATAAATCTGGCTGTCGCCCAGGAGGAGCAGATCGGGGCGTTTATCTCCGTTCAAATCTCCGGACACCAGGGCGTTGACCGTGAATTGCCCGTCCAAAATGGGCCAGCGTTTCGGCGCGCTCCAATTGTTGGTGCCCTCGTTGTATTGGACGACAAGCTCCTTTGGGTCGCCATAATAGGCGAGATCCGGGCGTCCATCGCCATTGATATCCGTGACGACGAGCGAGGAAATTCTTTTTTCCGAGGCAATGGATTCGATTTTAAAACGGGATCCCGGCGGAAGTTCATTCAACTCGCGCTTGAATTCGACTGGCTGCACAGCCGCGCGATTGGTCTTGCCGGTTTGGTTGTAGAGCAAATTGATTTTCGAGCGGGAATTGTTGACGAGAATCAGGTCAGGACGCCCGTCGCCATCCAAATCGGCTGCGTGCAACTGGCCGATCTGGCTGTCGATCGGGAAAATCTCCGGGCCGGTGAATCCGAATCGGCTGACGTTGGTTTCGGCGCGGCTGGAAAAGGTTCCGGCACTGATCAGCGAGAAAATTAAAATCCGTTTTAGGTGGAAGCTGAAGTCTTTCATCATTTTCGTCACCACCGAAGCTGCCACCGGTTCTGAACCTTCGCCAGTTTATTCCCCGAGCAGGTGCACGGCGACGCGGCGGGTATGGGGAATGGTGCGGTGCTCCCACAAAAAGATGCCCTGCCAGGTGCCAAGCGACAGTTGTCCACGGGAAATCGGGAGGCTCAAATTGACGGACGTCAAAGCCGTTCGCACATGAGCCGGCATGTCATCGTCGCCTTCGCAGGTGTGATGAAAAAGAGGATCGCCGTCTGGAACCAGGCGGGCGAAAAAACGCTCAAAATCACGCCGCACTTCGGGATCGGCATTCTCCTGAATGACGAGCGACGCCGAGGTGTGTTGAAGGTGGAGCGTGGCCAGGCCGGTCTGAAATTTCGCCGCGATCACCAGCGCGTTTACGTTTTGGGTAAACTCGTAGAAGCCACGCCCCCGGGTCTTGATCACCAGTTCGTCAACGAGTTGGCTTAGCATAAAATGAATTTGAACCCGTGCCCCGCGATGCAACACTCGCCCCAAGGCGGATTAGTTTCGCGCCGCGAGGATTTTTTCCAAGTCAGGGCTTTTGCCGTGTCCAAGCGACAGGGCTTTTTGATAATGCCAGCGGGCCAGCTCGATATAGGCCGGCCGTTGCGTGGCGTAAATCACCGCCAGATTATGATGGGCGCCCGCATAGTTGGGCTGCAATTTGATCGCCGCGCGCAAGGCCGCTTCCGCTGCGACGCGTTGACCTTTCTGGCTCAACGTGATGCCGAGATAGTTCTGCGTCTCAGGATTTTGCGGGTCCACTTTTGCGGATCGGCTCAAGACGTTGAGCGCTTCGTCGAAATTTCCCTGCCGAAATCGCACCATGCCGAGCAAGGTCAAACTGAAGGCGTCATTCGGGTCAATTTGAAGGGCGCGCTGAATGTTTTCTTCCGCTTTGCCGACCTCGTTCAACTCCAGCTGGGTGGCGGCAAGATTGCCCAGGATGTAGGAATTTTTTTCGTCCTGACGGAGAACCTCGAGGTATTTCTTCTCGGCCTCGTCAAAATGTCTCGAAGCAAAAGCGCGTTCGGCCTGGGCGACCAGCGCTCCTGCGCCAGCGGGCAGCTCTTTGGATTTCTTGGCCGGCTTGGAATCGCCTGGGGCAAGCTGCGGCGCGCTGGCGACGAAAAGGGCAAGTTCCTCAGCCGTAAAAGGCATCGGCCGCGCTTCCAGGGCGGCGAGCCGGGCGCGCAATTGCTCCACTTCGCTGTTCTTTGAGACTTCGACTGGCTTTTTTGAACCCGCTTTTTTCTCGACCGGTTTTGAAGCCGATTCCTGGGCCAGCGCCGTCTTTAACGAGTCGCGCTCTTTTTGCAACTGAGCGACTTTTTCCTCCATTTTGGCCAATGCCTCCGGGCTGGCACCGTTGGGCCGGGCGGAAAGCGATTCCTTTAGCTGCGCCTCGAGCAGGGCTTTTTCGGACTGCAAACGGCGGACCTCTTCCGCGGATAAATTGCTCGCGACATTTGGTTCGGCCGCCGGTTTAGCCGGAACGGGTTCAGGGGCCGCTGTCAGGTTTTTTGAAGGCGTGAGTTTTTCATTCAGATAATTCAGCCGAAACTTCACGACCTCTTTGTTCCACTCCGGAGACTCGGACTGCAACTTCAACAACGCCGCCTGCGCTTGCCGATAGAGGTTCGTAGCGGCTTGGGCCTTGCCATCCAGATTCAATGTTTCCGCCTCGGCCACCATCTCATAAATTCGAATGTATTCCTCATCCGGACCTGCGGCACGGGCCAGTGTGGCAACCAGAAAAGTGATCAACAAAACCTTCTTCATAGGACCGACAAATTAGTTGTTCATGAGGCGCTTTGGCAACGATTAGAATTCTAGCAGCGGAGTTTTGGGTTTGACCGATAAAAAATTTAATATCCAATGGTTGGCAGACAATCCCAAGCGCATGAACTCCAGCATCCCATCCGATCAAACTTCCCGAGAAAACATCCAGGCGCCGTTTGCCGCCCGCATCATTCGCGAAAATGAGCCTGAGAACCTGGAATTCCCTTTTTCCTCGCTCAACAGCGCCATTACTCCCACCGAACAGTTTTTCATCCGCAGCCATTTTCCGGTGCCGAAAATCAGCCCGGAAACATATCGGCTCAAAGTGGATGGCCACATTGAGCGCCCACTGGAAATCTCCTACGACGACCTGCTGAAAATGCCTTCCACGCGGGTGACGATGACGCTTGAATGCGCCGGCAACAGCCGCATTTTCCTCTCGCCGAAAGTCAGCGGCTTGCAATGGGAACTCGGCGCAGTCAGCAACGCCGAGTGGGTGGGCGTGTCGCTTTCCGAGGTGTTGAACCGCGTCGGTGTGAAGCCCGGCACCGTGGACATCATTTTGGAAGGCGCGGACAGCGGCGAAATCAAAAAGGAACCCAACTCGCCCGGCAAAATCACTTACGCCCGCAGTATTCCCCTGGCCAAAGCGTTCGAAAAGGAAGTCATTCTCGCCTATCAGATGAACGGCGAACCGTTGCCCGCTGCGCACGGTTTTCCGCTGCGCGCCATCGTCCCCGGCTGGTATGGAATGGCTTCGGTGAAATGGGTCAATCGCATTTCCGTCAGCAGCGTTCCCTTCCGCGGCTACTGGCAGACCCTCGACTACACTTACTGGGAAACCCGCAACGGATTGCCGATCGAACTCTTGCCGGTGAGCGAAATTGAAGTGAAAGCGGAAATCGCCCGGCCCGGATTGCACGAGGTTTTGCCCGCGAATTCCGTTTACCGAATGCACGGGGCAGCCTGGACCGGCGAGTCGGAAATCGCGAAAGTCGAAGTCAGCACCGATGGAGGAAAAATCTGGAGCGCAACCCAGCTGCTCGGCGCTTCTGCGAAATATGCCTGGCGGCTTTGGGAATTTCACTGGCGCACTCCAGCCGAGCCGGGTCGCTACACCGTCATGGCTCGAGCCACCGATGCGCGCGGACGCACCCAGCCCATGGTGCGGGACGCCCATCGCGGCGGCTATGTCATCACCCACGTGCAACCGATTTTAGTCGAGGTGCGGAAAGTGCAAGGCTCCGCTTCATCCGAAAGCTATAATATTTGAGGTAAAGCATTGGACCGGGTCTCAGCGCCGCAGGCGCGGCATCATTGTAGAAGACCACCCGCAAAAGGATGAGGCCCCGCCAGGGCGGCATATTCTGTAGGGCACTCTGTGGACGCCGAGGGCGACGGCCACAGGCTGCCCCTACATCAAAAAAAGATGTCGCGCCTACGGCGCTGGGGAATTTGCCGAAGGGATTACGTCATTCAGCCCAGCGTTGTCGTGACGCAGGAACGGCTGCGCTGGGTAAGGGCAAACAAATTTTAACAACTCTGAAGGAGTTGCAGCCAACAGCAGCCGGAAGGTAATGCAACCCCGTTGGGGTTGAGGATTTTTTGGACGATGACCCAGGGTAGTCGTTCCTCGCCCGTCCCGCTCAGATCGCCAACCCTGGGCTGAGGGATGGAATCCCGTTGGGATTTCGCTCCGAACTTAATCAGTCAAATTCACGGTCGCTTCCAATTTTTGGATAACCTCCGTGCTCGCGTAAATTCCGAGATCAGGCGAATCAATGTCGTCCATGAAAATAACCGCCCATAGTTCGCTCGATTTGCCTTTCGCCGTGATAGAGAATCGGAAAGCTTTGGTTTGTCCGGGTCGGGTTTCCTCCGCTACTCCAATGACCTCCGCCACTTCCTGAGTGCTGAATCCTTCATCAATGAACGCAGCTAGCGTTTTCAAAACCGGTTCAAGATTTTCAAAATCAAGATTCGCCGACCATTCTTTCAAACCCTTCGGAATGGACTTCCGGCTTTTGTTGACTAAATGGATCGGCGGCGGCGCTTTCTCAACTAAGCAGCCAATTTTCTTTAAGGCTCGTTTTGCTTCGAGACGAGTCTCTGCGTCAGTGTCGCGGAGGTATTTTCTGATTTGCGGCTCAAACTGTTTCGCTTTAAGGATGCCAAGATTTTTCAAGGCCGCCCGCGTCATCCAGTCTTCATCCATCACAGAAGCGAAGACTTCCGCAGCGCGGAGATGCTTGGTTTTGGCCAGCACGTAAATCATCCCGTTCCGGCTTGTGCCGTAACGCGAATCCTCGATCACCCCAATCACCTGCCCGGCCAATTCACGCAACATCAGGTCGCTGTGATTCATAAAAACGGAGCATATGTCGTCCCGCAAGCTGGGATCTTTCTCGACCTTGAAACGTTCTACTAACCAGTGGGCGACAAAGGCTCGATCCACCTTGGCAATTTCGCATTTCGTGAACTGCCAGTAAACAATGCGACGCCAAATGAAATGAACTTCGTCACAGAACCCCATTAATGCTTCCTGCGCCCGCCGACTCAAAGTAACTCTTCCCGCCTCCACGTCTTCCGATGTCACACCGTCTGGTTTGAGGATTTCTTCAATGCGCTCGAAAATTAATTGGCGCTCTGAATCGCCAAAAATATTTTCCGGTTTCATCCGGGAGAAACGCAGTATTTCAGAATAAATATTTTTCCCAATGGCATCGTCGGCCACTTCAATTTTCAAATGACCAAAAGCAAGAACGGTGACCTGAATCTCGACCGGATCATCCGACAGGAAGTAGGAACAGGTCACGGCGGCGGGCAATTTCACTTTGTCTAAAAGAATCCGTTGAGACAAGTCTTGATAGGCATCCGTTTCGATCCCAGCGGAACGCAACACCCAAGCATCCTTCGCGACAATCTTGACCTCAAAGTCCATGGTTTAGATTCTTATGGCTTCAGCGCCGCATTCGTCACCAGCCGTTCGCGGCCAACCCGCCCGATGTCCTCAGCCAGTTGCATCACATTTGTATCCTGGTAAGTCTGATAACGTCCGTTGTCCAAACTAGTGATGCCAACGGCGATGTCATTTTTCAAAGCAGCAAGCTGCCGTTGGCGAAACGCATCTGATCCAGTCCACCAACGGAACAATTCATATTGTTCGTCCGGGCCAAGCTCGGCTGCAGCCAATTTGATTTTTTCAACGGCGCTCATGGTTTGAAATTATCACACCACCCCGCCGGTTCTATTTCTTTTTATGCACCTTCGCTGCGACCTTCAGGCGCAGGCCGTTCAAGCGGATGAAGCCGGTGGCGTCGTCCTGGTTGTAGGCCTTGGTCGGGTCGGCTTCCATCGTGGCGATGTGCGGGTTGTAGAGGCTCACCGGGCTCTTGCGGCCGCTGACCATGATGTTGCCCTTGTAGAGTTTCACGCGCACCGTGCCGGTGACGTTCTTCTGCGATTCCTCGACGTAGGCTTGGAGCGCGTAACGTTCGGGCGCATACCAGAAGCCGTTATAGACGAGCTCGGCATACTTCGGAATGAGCGCATCGCGCTGGTGCATGACCTCGCGGTCCATCGTCAGGCTTTCCATCTGGCGATGCGCGAACAGCAGGATCGCGCCGCCGGGCGTCTCATACACGCCGCGCGATTTCATGCCGACGAAACGGTTCTCCACCATGTCCACGCGGCCGACGCCGTGTTTGCCGCCGATCTTGTTCAATGCCTTCATCACGCCGAGCGGGTTCAGCTTGTTGCCGTTCACCGCGACGCAATCGCCCTTCACGAAATCGAGTTCGACGAATTCCGGCTTGTTGGGTGCGTCTTCGGGCAGCACGGAAAGCGTGGTGAAATAGCTGCGATTCTTCAGGTCGTAAGAATCAAACCACGGATCTTCAAGGATGCCGGCCTCATAGGAGATGTGCAGGAGGTTGCGGTCCATCGAATACGGTTTCTTGGCGCTGGCTTGCACGGGAATCTTGTGCTTGGCGCAGTAGTCAATCATCTCCTGCCGGCCGGGGAATTCGCTGCGATAACGTTCGTCGCGCCACGGGGCGATAACCTGCAAGTCCGGCGCGAGGGCGGCGGCGGTGAGTTCGAAGCGAACCTGGTCGTTGCCCTTGCCGGTCGCACCGTGCGCGATGGCGTCGGCCTTTTCCTTTTTCGCGATTTCGACCATGCGCTTGGCGATTAGCGGGCGCGCGATGGAGGTGCCGAGGAAGTATTGGCCCTCGTAAATCGCCCCGGCGCGGAGCATCGGATAGATGAAGTCCTTGGCGAATTCTTCCTGGAGGTTATCAATGTAAATCTTGGAGGCGCCGGTCTTGATGGCTTTGGCTTCGAGGCCGTCGAGTTCCTCTTCCTGCCCGATGTCGGCGCAGAAGCCGATCATCTCGGCGTTGTATTTTTCTTTGATCCACGACATCAGGACGGACGTGTCGAGGCCACCGGAGTAAGCGAGAACAATTTTCATAAATTTGTGGGCCGAATCATCGCGAAAGGCGGCGAAAGGACAATATTTGTTTTAAGGAATGAGGACGATCTTGCCGTAAGCGCCGGGTTCTAAAACGGCCTCATGCGCTTTGGCCGCGGTGGCCAGCGGCAGTTCTTTTCCTACGACAGGTCGCAAGCTGCCGTTTTCCAAACCAGCCCCAAGCGCGGCGTAAATGCTCGTTAATTCTGCGGCGGTTGCATTGCCTAAAACCATCCCGAGAATGTGCGCATCGCGGCTCATTGCATCGCGCGGATTGATTTCAATTTTGCCACGATTTCCGACGACGACGACACGGCCACCTTTGGCCAGCGCGGTCAAATCATTCGCGAGATTTACGTTGGCCAGCATTTCGATAATCACATCGAAACCGCGCCCGTCCGTCAGCGCGACGGCTCGTTCCAAATAATTGGGCGCCTGGTGATCGAACACGTGATGCGCGCCGTTTTCCAGGACGAGATTTTTTCCGCGCCCGGTTCCGGCCGTGCCGAAAACAAGGAGTCCAGCCGCGCGGGCAATTTGCGTCGCCGCAGTCCCAACGCCGCCGCTTGCCCCGTGAATCAAGACCGATTCGCCGGGCAGCGCTTTGGCACGTTGAAACAGCGCCCGATAAGCCGTCGCGTAGGACGTGCTGATTCCTGCACCCTGGGCAAAGGAAATGTTGTCCGGCAACCGATGAACATCATCTGGATCGCACAGACAAAATTCCGCGTAGGCGCCGGTGGAGGTTCCTGAAATATAAACGCGATCCCCGACGCGAGCGGAGGTCACGTCTGCGCCCGCAGCTTCAACGACGCCAGCCG
Organism: Verrucomicrobiales bacterium; assembly: GCA_947478865.1. Classification (GTDB taxonomy): domain Bacteria; phylum Verrucomicrobiota; class Verrucomicrobiia; order Limisphaerales; family CANJXF01; genus CANJXF01. The sequence goes on from CANJXF010000007.1 coordinate 25,685, forward strand.
CATCTTTTCCTGGCGTGTAGGGCAACGGCGGCAGCATCGGATAGATTCCAGAACGGATGTAAGTCTCAACGGGATTTACGCCGATGGCTTTGACGCGCACGAGCAGTTGCTTTGATGAAGCCTGCGGCGTTGGAACTTCATTGGACCGCAAAACGTCCGGGCCGCCAAATTGATCTACGCGTATGGCTTTCATATTTAACTGGGTATCACCTGCCTTTGGCGGGCGCGAATTTTATTATCAATGCGGACATCAGCCGCAAGTGCCACCACGATTTAGGCGCGCACCCAGCGTTTCGCTTTCATTTCGAAACGCGGCAAGGTTCCCGGCGCAACGATCGAAACGGGGATGCGCAAATTGAAGGTCATTTGCAAATCCTTCTCGATGCGGCGCGCGAGATCTTTTGAATCGGCGAAGGCCGCATCTGCTTCAATGGCCAGCGAGAGTTCGGCCAGGCTGGATTCGACTTTGACCGTCGCCTGAAACTCCGCGATTTCTTGGAAGCGCCGCAACACATCCTCGACGGCGGATGGGTGGACGTTCACGCCGCGAACCGTAAACATATCATCAACCCGGCCTAAGATTCCGCCGCGCAAGGCGAGATCATTTCGCCCGCAAACACAGCGAGCGCCTTCGCCCGCCTGAACCAGATCGCCGGTGCGATAACGAAAAACCGGCGAACCAATCCGGCCCAGCGTCGTTAAAACCAGCTCGCCCTTTTCACCGGGCAAAACCGCGGTGCCCGTTTGTGGATTCACGATTTCGGCGAAGTAAGCGGATTCAAGAACGTGCAACACGCCGGGTTGCGCGGGGCATTCGTAAGTCACGGGCCCGGTCTCGGTCATGCCGTGATGGTCGAACACTTTTGCACCAGGCCAAAGCGTTTCCAGTCGATCCCGAATTGCCGGGATACTGCCGCCGGGTTCCCCCGCCACGACGATTTTCCGCACGAAAGATTTCTCCAAAGGAAAGTTCTCGCGCGCGGCGACTTCGGCCAGGCGCAATGCGTAAGTCGGCGTGCAGCAGAGAACACTCGGTTGGTTTTCGATGATGGCTTTAAGCCGGGCTTCGCTGCTCAAACCGCCGCCCGGGATACACAGCGCGCCAATTTTTTGCCCGGCATCGAACGCGAGCCAAAAGCCGATAAACGGCCCGAAGGAAAAAGCGAAATAGATTTTGTCATGTGCTCCAACTTCGGCGGCGGTGAAAATATTCATCCAGCTTTCCACCATCCACTCCCAGTTTTCCGGCGTGTCGAGCCAGCGCAAGGGGGTGCCGGTGGTGCCGCTGGTTTGATGAAAACGGGTATAGCGTTCGAGCGGAAACGTCAGGTTTGTTCCGTATGGCGGATGAGCGGATTGGTCGGCGACAAGCTCCTGCTTGGTGGTGAAAGGAAATCGGGCAGAAAAATCCGCCAACGAAGCAACCTCGAAAATCAGACCCGCAGCCTGAAACTTTCGGGTGTAAAACCTATTCGACGGAACCCATTTTTCAACCAGCGTACGGAGCCGTTCCAGTTGACCAACCTGAATGGCCGCGCGGTCGGGATGCTTGCCATCGACCATGTGCCACGTTACTCCGCGGCGGACTTAGCCGGGGCAATTTTCGCTCCGGCGGATGTGGAAACAGTCCCGACATTCGACGGGGCATACTTGGCGACCAGAAATGCTCCGCCCGCCGCCAGCACACATCCAAGAATGAACGGAGCGGGCAAACTTTTCCAGCCGCCCTCTGGAGGATGCACCGTCATGGCGACAATGGTGTTGACGATGGGAGCGCCGCCAAAAACGATGGGCATCACTGCGGCAGCCGCAGCACCTTTGTAAATTTGAGCAGCAGACCCGAGGGCGAGCACCAGAGTAAAGGCGCCGATGGCACCCGCAGCGCCAGCAATAAGACTCCACTTGATTCCGCCGCTGCTGAAACTCCAGTTTGAACCACGCAGCTTCAAAACGGCGGCGGCAGCCAGGCCGATCAACGTGTAGGCGATACACACAAACAGAAATGCCTTCAACCCAGCGTGCGGCGTTTCCGCTCCCATGGGCATATTGCCGCGACCTTTGTGCAGGAGCACTCCGTAAACACCCCACGACACCACGGTCATTAATGCAAAGATAAGCCAGTTCATGCGGAGCAGCTTATGGAGCCGAGCGCTTTACATCAACCGCATTGTCATCCAATTTGCGCATGAATCTCTTGAAGTCCGAAACGTCTGATTATTGTGAAATTCTTATTTCTTAGCTTGAGTTTGCTCCTGGCTGGATGCGCCTCCACTGCCAAAAATTTCGATAAGCGCCGCACGGAACGGATTTCCGCCTACAACGCGTTGCCGCCCGAATTCAAAGCCGCGGTTGACCAAGGGCAAATCAAGGTCGGAATGACCCAGGACGCCGTTTACATCGCCTGGGGATCGCCTTCGGAAGTTTTGAAATCCGCCAATGAGCAGGGTGAGGTCACGCGGTGGCTATACTACGGCTCCTACCTGCAGGAATATCGTTATTGGACCGGTTCGCGTGGCGGCTATCGTCGGGGCATCCCGTCCGAGCGTTTGGAATTTGATTATATCCCCCACGATTACGTGAGCGCTGAAATTATCTTTTCCAACGGTTTGGTGAAAAGTTGGACGATGCAACCGCGGCCCCAGTAATTCCTCCGCATAATCACTTCCCTGAACCGAGCAATTCGGCCGGCGCAACTTCGATCAGGTCGGCAATATTCTTTGGGATGGAGCACGCGGACATTTTTCCCTCCGCGTGATGGGTGACGCAGACGACGGTGAGCGAGCCGCGGGCCACCTCCACGAGCGGCAAGGTGTTCAATTTCCGAAACCGAAACACGTAGCTGAGCGACTTCGACCGTTTTTCCGATACAAGTAATTGCACCTCAACTTCATCTTCGAAACGCAACGGCTGTTTGTAGTCACATTCCGCGTGAACTCTCGGCCAGCCAACCGGAGGTTCAATCGCGCGCGAGGCAATGGAAAAACCGAGCGAACGAAAAAAGCCGTGCTCCGCCGTTTCCATGAACCGGAAAAAATTGGAATAATGCATGATGCCCGCCATGTCGGTGTCGGAGAATTCCACACGGCGCACGATTTTAAATTCGAAAGGCATGGCAAAATCTAGATTCCCGGCCTGCGATTTGCGATTGAAAACTCTCGGGCGACCTGCGCGAAAACTTCCGCTGTTTCGGCCGCCATCGTTTCCACGCTGAATTTTTCCTGAACCGTTTTGCGGCTAGATTCACCCAGCGACCGGAGATGCGCTGGATTGGCCAGCAGTTGGGCGATTGCGTCCGCGAGGGAATCTGAATTGGGTTCGCAGATCAGGCCGCCACCCGTCGCTTCAACCAATTCTGGGAACGCAGCGTGGCGCGGTTGCACCACTGGAATTCCCGAAGCCATGGCTTCGATGACATACAAACCGAAGGCTTCACCATAGGGCGCTGGAACCGAAAAAAGTGTGAGCGACTGAAAAAACTCCTGCTTCGCTGCACGGGTAAGATTCGGAAAAAACTCCACGTCGGACAAAAGGCCGTTTGCATTGAGCTTATTGCGCAGCTGTTCGACGAACGGCTCATCCGAAGGACCGCATCCGCCGCCGATGCGTAATTTTAAATCGTTGCCCTGTTTCTTTTTTCGCAACGCGATGAAGGCATCAACGAGAATGTCCAAACCTTTTTCAGGGCACATCCGGGCGAAGTAGCCAAGGGTTGGAAAACTTCCGGTGCCGGGTTCCGCGTTCCGGGTTTTCTCGTAACCTTCCAGGTTGATTCCGTTGTAAATGACGCGAATCCGGTTGGCCGAAAGCCCCAGGCGCCGTCCCATTAGTTCAGCGAAGTATCTGCTTGGGGCGATAAACAAATCCACCTCAGCAGCGCGTTCCGCCAGCGTTTTCCAGGCGCGTTCCCGGTGGCTGACGGGCAGCGAATCGAGAAAAGAATCTTCGCCTTGCAAGGAGCAAACGATCGGGACGCCCAGTTCTTTTTTGAGTCGCCGCGCCATGCCGATGAGCAAAGCATTCGATAGCGAAATAACGTCCGGCTTTTGATTTGCCTTGAGCCAGTCGATGAGCTGATCGAGTTCGCGCGCTTGATTTCCCTCTTCGCCCTGAATCATCGAAAGAGTCAGCGCGCCGAGATCTTGCGGCCTCGTTTTTCCCGCAAACCCAGCGGCCTGCCTGAGCAAAAAGGGGGAAGCAAAAAGGCGGTGCAACCAATTGGGCGCATTCCGAAACCAAGGCGATTTTTGCTCGAGATAAACATTGATGCCGCTGAAAAAAATCGGGGTTCCCTCGCTTTGATCGGCCTCATCCAGGGTGAGCGGAAGGTAAAGCGGCATCATCAAGGTGGAATGGCCGAGCTTGCGCAACGCCGCGACCAACGCGTTATCGCGAAAACAGCCGCCGCAAAACATCGCGCCGGCACCAGGTGTGATTTGGATGATGTTCACGGCCTAAACTTTTGGACTGTGATGTTTCACAGAACCCAAATTTGCAGAAACAGTTTCGTTTTTCGAGAACTGTTCTTAACGCCCTTTCCAAAGAAGGCCGCGAGCGTTTTAACACAGTTGGTCACGGCTGCTTGAGCCTTTGACATTCCCCGTCCATTAGTCGCAAGGCCTCTTCAATCACTTCATCTTTCACATCGAGCACGGGTCGGAGACGAATGGATTTTTCGCCGCAGCGCACGACCAGCAGGCCGAGTTCGTATGCGCCCTTCCAAAATTGATCGCGCATTTCGCGCTTCGGCAACGTAAAGGCCAGCAGCAATCCGCGCCCACGCACCGCTTTGATTGTGTCTGGATGTTTCTTCGCCAACTCTTCCAGACCGGCTTTGAACAAGTCGCCTTTGATGCGTGCATTTTCAACGAGCTTTTCGTCTTCGATGATACGGAGGTAATGCGTCGAGCGGACGTAATCGGTAAAATTTCCACCCCAAGTCGAATTGATCCGGCTCGGCAGACGAAAAACGTTGTCCCGCACTTCATCGAGGCGCGGGCCAGCCATCACGCCGCAAACCTGCGCTTTCTTTCCGAAGCAAAGCAAATCAGGCAACACGCCGAAGTGTTCGCAGCACCAGTTTTTTCCGGTGATGCCCATGCCGACCTGCACTTCATCAAAAATCAGCAGGATGTCGTTCTCGTCGCAGATTTTTCGGAGCGTTTGGAACCATTCCCTGCGGAAATGAACGTCGCCACCTTCGCCTTGCACCGGCTCGATGATAATCGCGGCGATATCCAAGCCCTTTCTCAAAATTACATCGCGAATCAGCGCCGCCGATTTTTGCTCCTTTTCGATGACATCCTGCGTGCGAAGCGGTTCGGGCAGCGAGTGGGTGATGCCAGGAGCCGGAATCCTGGGCCACGGAAACTTCGCGAAGTAATCCACTTTGCGGGGATCCGTGTTCGTGATGCTCATTGTGTATCCGCTGCGACCATGGAACGCATTTTCAAAATGGATGATCTCCGTGCCGCGCTCGCCACGTCCTGCCGCTAGATTTTTCCGCACCTTCCAGTCCATGGCGGCTTTTAACGCATTTTCAACCGCCATCGCGCCACCTTCGATGAAAAAATAACGTTCCAAAGGCGGCAAACCCATGACCCGCGCGAACGTGTCCAAAAAAGTGGCGTATTGCACCGTGTAAATGTCCGCGTTGGAGACTTTGATTTTCGCCGCCCGGAGCAAATCCGCTTCGACCTCAGGATTGTTGAAATAGGGATGATTATAGCCAATGGGTTGCGAAGCGTAAAAAGTGTAAAGGTCAATAAATGTGCGGCCACTCGGGGCATCAACCAGGTAGGATCCGCGGCTTCTTTCCAAATCGATGACGATTTTAAATCCGTCCACCAGAATGTGTTTTTCCAGCTCGCCCACGACCTGGCTGGGCCCGATGGCAGAGAGGGACAACCCTGCCGTTCGCGCAGGTTTCGGCTGGTGGGGCCTGGTTGTCGCCGATGCTTGCATAAGCAAATCAATCTACTTGAACTTGGGCCATCGTAAATGCCGCCTGCTCAAAAATGCCCGCCCTGTACTCCGAAAAAATTTTGCCAAGCACCGCATTCGCCCGTATAAACACGCGAACTTATGTCCGCACAAAAAGCTGTGAGCAAAATCAAATCTTCCGCAGAGCAAAAACCAGCTCCGGCAACCCGCACCTTTAAAAAGCTTCTCGCTGCCAACCGCAGCGAAATTTCCATCCGCATTTTCCGGGCGGCGACTGAGCTCGGTCTGCGCACCGTCGCGGTTTATGCCCAGGAAGATCGGCTGTCCATTCATCGTTTCAAAGCCGACGAAGCGTATCTTGTCGGGCAGGGCAAAGGCCCGGTCGGGGCGTATCTCGACATCGACGGGATCATCGCGCTCGCCAAGGAAAAGGAAATCGACCTGATCCATCCCGGTTACGGATTTCTTTCCGAGAACGCCCACTTCGCCCGCGCCTGCGAAAAAGCTGGAATTGTTTTCGTTGGCCCGCGTCCCGAATTGCTCGAATTGATGGGCGACAAAACCGCGGCTCGCGGTTTGGCGAAGAAGATTGGCGTCCCGACGTTGCCCGGTACCGACGACCCGATCGAAGAACGCGACAAGGCGCTGAAGATCGCGCAGGAAATTGGCTTTCCGCTAATTATTAAAGCTGCGTTCGGCGGCGGTGGTCGCGGCATGCGCGTGGTCCACCGGTCAGCGGACCTGATTAATCTGCTCGATGAAGCGCGCAACGAAGCGGAGCGGGCGTTCGGAAACGCAGCGGTGTTTCTGGAAAAATATATTCCGCACGCCAAGCACATCGAAGTGCAGATTCTCGGCGACAAACACGGGAACATCATCCATTTGCACGAACGCGATTGCTCCGTGCAGCGGCGCCATCAAAAAGTGATTGAGATCGCGCCATCGATTGCCCTCGACGAAAAAGTGCGGCAGGAACTCTGCGACGCAGCCGTGCGCATGGCGAAGGAAGTCAAATACGACAACGCCGGCACAATTGAGTTTCTCTACAACCTCGACACGAAAGAATGGTTCTTCATCGAGATGAACCCCCGCATTCAGGTCGAGCACACCGTCACGGAAGTCATCACCGGAATCGATTTGGTGCGGGCGCAAATGCTGATCGCCCAGGGTTTTGCATTGCACGGACCGGAAATCAATTTGCCGGCCCAGGACAAAATTCCGCGCAACGGATGCGCCGTGCAATGCCGCGTCACCACCGAAGATCCGGAAAACAAATTCACGCCCGATTACGGCAAGATTTTGACCTATCGGTCCGCCGGCGGCTTCGGCGTCCGGCTCGACGGCGGAATGGGTTACGCCGGATCAGTCATCACGCCGTTTTACGATTCGTTGCTGGTGAAGATTACGGCGAGCGGCCAGGATTTTCACATGGCGTTGCAGCGCATGGACCGGGCGCTGCGCGAGTTTCGAATTCGCGGCGTCAAAACGAACATTCCGTTCCTCGAAAACGTCATTCACAATAAAATCTTCCGGGATGGCGTTGCCACGACCACGCTCATCGATAACACGCCGGAACTTTTTAAATTCAAACCGCGCCGGGACCGCGCCACCAAGCTGCTAAATTTCCTGGGCGACACGATCATCAATGGCAATCCGCAAGCGAAAGGCTATGTGCCGAAAACGGCCTTGCCGCCCGCAATTCCTCCCGCTTACGACCACAAACAAATTCCGGTCAAAGGCACGCGCCAGCTTCTGCTCGAACTTGGGCCAAAGAAATTTGCGGAGTGGACCTTGTCGCAAAAGCGCTTGCTCGTCACGGACACAACCTTCCGCGATGCGCATCAATCGTTGCTCGCGACGCGGGTTCGCAGTTACGACATGCTGGCGATCGCCGGTTCCGTCGCGCGACGCACGCCGGAGCTTTTCAGCTTGGAAATGTGGGGCGGCGCAACCTTCGACAGCGCGATGCGTTTCCTCCACGAAGATCCGTGGCTGCGCTTGCGGCAGCTTCGCGAAAAGATTCCGAACATTTGTTTTCAAATGCTGTTCCGCGGCTCGAACGCAGTGGGCTATTCCAATTATCCCGACAATGTCGTCGCCGGATTTGTGAAGCACGCGGCGGAATCAGGCATGGATATTTTCCGCGTGTTCGATTCGCTGAACTACACGCCGAATTTGAAAGTCGCGATGGAAGCCGTGAACAAAACCCACGCGATCTGCGAAGCGGCGATCTGCTATACCGGCGACATTCTCGATCCAAAACGCACTAAATATTCGCTGAAATATTACGTGAAGCTTGCGAAAGAACTCGAGCGCATGGGCGCGCACATGCTGGCGATCAAAGACATGGCGGGGCTGTGTCGTCCCTACGCCGCGTTTCAATTGGTGAAAGCGCTCAAGGAAGAAATTGGCATTCCGATTCATTTCCACACCCACGATACGAGCGGGATTAATTCCAGCTCCATCTTGCGCGCCTCCGATGCCGGCGTCGATGTGGTTGATCTCGCGATCGCCTCAATGAGCGGCTCGACGAGCCAGCCAAATTTAAATTCCCTGGTGGCGGCGCTGCAACACACGCCGCGCGACACCGGGCTTGATTTGCAGGCGCTGGATGAATTTTCGGATTATTGGGAACATGTTCAGCCGTTCTACAAACCGTTCGACACCGCGCCGCGCAGTGGCAGCGCCGAAGTCTACCTCCACGAAATGCCCGGCGGCCAATACACGAATCTCAAGGAGCAGGCCGCGAGCATGGGCCTGGGAAATCGCTGGCCGGAAATCGCGCGCACTTACGCCGATGTCAACCAGCTTTTTGGCGACATCGTGAAAGTCACGCCAAGCAGCAAAGTCGTCGGCGACATGACGATGTTTTTGATCACGCGCGGCATCAAGCCGGCGGACGTCGTGAATCTGGAACCGGGCACAACCTCGTTTCCTGCGTCGGTGGCGGACATGCTCATGGGCAACCTGGGCCAACCGATCGGCGGGTGGCCGAAGAAATTGCAGACCGTTGTTCTTGGAAAGGAAAAACCCTTGACCGGACGGCCGGGCGCCAATCTGAAGCCGCTGAATTTGAAAAAAGTCCGGGAAGAAATCTCCACGAAAATAAAACGCGAGGCGACCGAAGACGATCTCTACAGCCATTTGATGTATCCGGAAGTTTTTGCTGAGTTCACGAAATTCAGCCGGGATTTCAGCGATGTTGGCGTGCTGCCGACCCCGGCATTCTTCTACGGACTGAAGCCAAACGAAGAAATCTCCATCGACATTGAAGAAGGCAAAACGCTTTTCATCCGGCTCATCAACATCGGCCAGGTGGACAAGGATGGACGCCGCATCGTCACGTTTGAACTCAACGGAATGCCGCGTGAAACGGCGATTCAGGATCGTTCCGTGCAACCAAAAACAAAAGCGCGCACGAAAGCCGATCCCGCCGATCCAATGCAAATCGGCGCGCCGATTCCAGGCTTGATCACCACGCTCAACGCAACGGTTGGAGCAAAGGTCACAAAAGGCGACAAGCTGCTCACCATGGAAGCGATGAAAATGCAGACGACCATTTACGCTTCCGCCGATGGAACGGTGGACAAGATTTTTGCGCAAGTCGGCGAGACCGTGGAGAGCAAGGATCTGCTGGTGAAGCTGAAGGCGTAAAAAGGCGCTTGGAGAAATCCGCCCGATAGAAAACCCGAAAATGGCGTTTTCAACCTGGCTTAATTTTTTAAACCGGCAAAGGCGCGGGCGCTGGCGCAGCCATCTGGCGTTGCTTGCGCATCACCAGCACCATGGCGCAACCGCCGATAAATCCGAAGCCAGCCATGGTGGGATACCAAACGCCCCAGCCGTATTTATCGATCAGCCGACCCGTGATCGGCAGCGCGATGGCCGTTCCGTAATATTGAAATGAATCAATCACGCCGGTGGCAAATCCTGCCATCCGGCGCCCGCCAATGTCCATTGGGGCCGCCGATCCAACGATGGCGTGCGTGGAATTGGCGGTCAGCGAAACCAGCACCAGAAAGAGGCAGCCCAGGAAAACTCCGGTGGGGGTCGGCCCGACAACTCCCATGTAAATAATCATTGCCGCGCACAGGATGACCAGGCTTTCCACATAGTAAAGGGTCATGGCCACGGGCGAGCGATGACCTTTGAAAAAGCGGTCGGACACCCACCCCGCCGTGAACGAGCCCAACACGGCGACGATGGGCATAAGATTCATCGTGTAAAAAACTGCGGGCGGTTTTTTCGCGAGATCGAGGTGAAGTTGCTCCACGAAATAGAGCACGGCGAGTTGGTCGGAACTGTTGCGCACCGCGCCGGTGCAAGCGTAAGCCACGGCGTAAAACCAAACGAGCGGATGCTTGAAGATCGTCACAAAGGATTCCTTGAGCGAGGCGCGGGTGCTGTGGTCGCCATCTTTGGCATCGCTTTTTACCACGCCGGAATACCCTGCTTCTTCGGGAGACTCCTTGGGAATAAAAACCAGAAGGATGGCCATGATTGCGGTGAAAAACGGCGGAATGCGGAACAACCAGCGCCATCCATGCTCGGCCACGACCCAGGTGCCGACGGCAAATCCGGCCAGAATAATTGGCGCCAGATTATTGATCATGAATTGGCCGGACTGGATCATTAAACCGAAGATGCCCGCAAAGGTTCCGCGCTCCTGGCGGTTGAACCATGCGGCGTTGATCTTCACCATGCCGGGCGCTCCGAAGGATTGAAACCATCCGTTCAAAAGCCAGATCAAAGCGAAGGTGGAAAAGGTTCCGACGAACGAGGCAAAGCCGAAAACCAGATTCACGGCAATCGCTCCAATGGCGCCGATCAGCATGGCCGCTTTGCCGCCGATCCGGTCGGTGATCAAGCCATTGACGAGCTGCCCGGTGCCGTAGGCGATCGACCATGCGCTGAGCATGTCCGTGATTTGCGTTTTGCTGAACCCGAACTCCGCCATCATTCCCGGGGTAGCGAAGCGAAAATTGTAGCGGCACATGTAATACGAGGCATACATGAGGCCGAGGATGAACCAGTTCAAGCCGCGCCGGGCACGAAAACCAGAAGGATAGCCGAGACGGGTGCTTGTCATCAAATTGGGCCCAAGCCTAGAAAAACGAAACTCAGGCAGCAACCGAAATAAAAAAGGAACCGATGCCGGCGTTCCGAACGAGTGGAAATTAACGCAGTTGTTCGAGGCGCGCGATGCGTTCCTCCAGTGGCGGATGCGACGCGAATAACATCATCATACCCTTGGATTTGCCGGAAATTTTCAGGGTGTTCAGGGACGGCGCATGCTGATCTTCAATAGTGTGTTCGTACATGCGTTGCAACCCGCGCAATGCCGAAATCATTTTCTCGCGCCCGGCGTAACGGGCGCTGCCGGCATCGGCGCGGAATTCGCGCCAGCGCGAGAACCAGTTGACCACGATCGCGCCGAGGAGCGACAGGAGGGTTTGAAAAACCATTACGAGCATGAATTGCATCATGTAACCACCGCCCTCTTCACGACTGTCGCGTGAGCGGAGCGCTTGCGAAACGGCGAAGGCAAGGATGCGTGCCAGGAACATCACGAGTGCGTTGATGATCCCTTGAATCAACGTCATCGTCACCATGTCGCCGTTAGCGATGTGGGCGACTTCATGCGCGACCACGCCTTCGATCTGGTCGCGGTTCATGGTCCTGAGCAATCCGCTGGAAACTGCCACGAGCGAACGCGATTTCGACGGTCCGGTCGCGAAGGCATTAACTTCCGGAGAATCATAGATGCCAACCTCCGGGCGCTCCGGCAGGCGAGCCGTTTGCGCGAAGCCATAAACCATTTCCAGCAATTCGCGCTGCGTTGAATCCTGTGTATTTGGGTCAATCACCTTGACGCCCATAAACCACTTGGCGGTCATGCGCGAAATGGCCAACGAGATCAATGCCCCGCCCATGCCCCAGATCGAACAGAAAACGAGCAAGCCCGTGTAGTTATCCCGGCCGATTCTCTGCGGGACATGGAAAAGGTTCAGCACGATTGTAATCGTGGTGATGACCAAAATGTTCACCATTAGGAACAGGAACACCCGCTTGCTGATCTGAAGGAATTTCATACTTAATTTAAATTTCTGTCTGTTCGACCGGTTTACAACCGAAATGTTCGAGTCGATTGGGCCATTCCCAATCCTCCGTGCAGATTAGACCTCCAAAACCTTTTCGAATTTCGTCAGGTTTCGCATCCCCGTGGCGGTGACATGGGCGACATCTTCCAGCCGCACTCCTCCGATAGCGGGATAATATAAACCGGGTTCCACCGTGACCACCTGCCCGGCTTTCAACGTATCGGTCGAGCTGCTGCCGATGCGCGGAGCTTCGTGGATTTCCAAGCCAAGCCCATGGCCGGTGCCGTGAAAAAATCCCTGCATCCGCCCGTTGCGTTTCCCGGTTTGGTAGCCTTCTTTTTTGAAGAGCGACTGAATTTCCTGATGAATGGCCGCGCTATTGGCGTCGTGCCGGATTCTACGAAAAGCGATCTCCTGCCCGGCAGCCACGGTGTGATACAGCTTGCGAATGGCCTCGCTGGCGCGGCCTTTTACAACTGTTCTGGTGATGTCCCCAAAATAGCCGGTCTTCTGTGAGCGCGGAAAAACATCGAGAATAATTGACTCGTTGGCGCGCAGCGGACCGAAACCACGTTCGTGGGGATCGCATCCCTGCTTGCCGCCAGCGACGATGGTGTGGTTGGCCAATCCGCCAGCCTGAATGATGGCAATATCAATGATCGCGCGCAATTTCTCAGAGGTAAGCGGCACGCCGCGGTAAATCAGCTTGCGATCTTTGGCGATCTTCGAGGATTTCAACGCTTGAATTCCTTCCGCCAGGCCGACTTCGGCCATCATCAACGCGGCGCTGATTTTTTTTACTTCCTCGGCGGATTTGATTTCGCGCTCGGGAAAGAAGGCGGTTTCGCGGACATCGACAGTGATTTTAAGATCGCGCAATTCACGCGCCAATCCGTGCGGAAAATTATTTGGAACCAATATCTTCTTGAGTCGCTTTTCGCGCAGAAGCATGGCGATGACCGGGGCGAAACCGGCGGAAGCGGCCCCAAGCTTGCGCAGTTTTTGCTGGCATTGGCTCAGTGAAATAATCCGGCAATGCGAAGCCTGTTTGCGGGCGCGATCAATTTCCAAATCGTTCATCACGACATGGCATTTGCCGCCCATGCGCAAATAGACAAACGGATCCGGCACGAACATTTTCACCGCGTAAAGCATGTTCGCGTCATGCTCGCTATCAGCCACGATCAATAAGTTTTCGCGGTCCATAATTACACTCCGAAGAGCCGATCTCCGGCATCACCCAAGCCAGGCAGGATGTAGCCTTTTTTGTTTAAGCGACGGTCAATTGAGGCGGTGAAGATCGGAAAATTTCCGCAATGCTCGCGCACCTTCTCAATGCCTTCGGGTGCGGCAATCAGATTGACCATGCGAATATGTTTTGCGCCGCGCTCGGCCAGCAGGTTAAACGCAGCAATGGCGCTTCCGCCGGTGGCCAGCATTGGATCGATCAAGATGACTTCAAAGTTGCGCAAATCTTCAGGCAAACTTTTGTGATAAGACGTCGCCTGCAACGTCGTTTCCTCGCGCTTGAGGCCGATGAATCCGACTCGCGCATGGGGAATCAATTGCAGGATCGAATCGAGCATGCCAAGACCGGAACGCAAAATGGGCACCAGCACAACTTCGCGCCGCAATTGGCAGCCGCGCGTTTTTTGCATCGGCGTTTTAACCGTGATGGGTTTCGAAGCAAACGAACGGGTTGCCTCGTAAACCATCAGCGCGGCGACTTCGCTCAGGACGCGGCGAAATTCTTGCGCGCCAGTGCGTTCGTCGCGCAGGCGCGTGAGGTTGTGCTGCACCAACGGGTGCGTAATCACGGTGACGTTTTTCACGAGTTTAGGGGAGAGTTGTCGGGGCAATGAAATAGAGCCGGCCAATTTGCAGCTTTGGAAAATCGAGGCCAATATCCACTTTGACGGTCGGCGCCGGGACCTCAGCCTTGCCGAAAATGCGGAAGAGATTTCCCAAACCAAACGGTTCCTCGTAATGAATCAGGTTTGCGGTGCCGACTTTGGCAATGGATCTTGCCTGCTCGACCGCTTTGCTGAAATCGCCCAATTCATCAACCAGGCCGAGATCCAGTGCCTGCTTGCCGGAAACCACTCGGCCATCGGCGTATTCAGTCCAATCCGAAGCCAGCGCCTTGCCTTTACCTTTGTTCAATCGGTTGGATTCCTGCCTTCCGGCCGCGACGATGTTGGTGAACTTTCCGTAAGTTTCCATGATCAACCCTTGAATCATCTCCCGTTCGTCATCGGGAATCTCGTCGTCGCGCCGGTCGCCGCTCAACATGTTCTTGTGCTTGCCGCTTTTGTAAACGTCGGGACGCAGGCCGATCTTGTCCATCAACCCGCGATAATTATATCCATGCATGATCACGCCGATGCTGCCGGTCAGCGTCATTTCATTCGCCACAATCCATTGGCATGGCGCGGAAACATAATATCCACCCGAAGCAGCCAGCGAACCCATCGACGCCACCACTGGCTTCTTGTACTTCGTCTGAAAATTGCGAATGCAATTATAAATCTCGTCTGACGCCAAAACTTCTCCGCCGGGAGAATTGACCTTCAGAATCACCGCGACGACGTCTTTATCGCGCCCCGCCGTTTTCAACTGATTACGAATTGAATCCACCAGACTGAGTCCACGACGATCCATGGGCGCGCTGGCGATAACGCCCTCGACATCGAGGACGGCGATTTTGTTGTTGGAATGATTATTTTCCAGAATGATTTCTTCGAGCGGCTCTTCGCCCTGCTCAACAACAACACTCGAAACCCCGCCGATGTGGCGCAGGTTGCTCATCAGGCTAAACCCAAGGGCGATCAGCAAAAGGATCGCAAATATTTTCCAACCCCGGCCGCTTTTGCGAGGACGCTGCGAAGCTACCGGCGCGATGATGGGCGGTGGAGGCGGAGGTGGACTGGCGTACGGCGGAGTCCCCGGAGGCAGTGATTGATCGTCCATATCGGCAAAAAACTACGGCAACAAAAATTGCCGCGCAAGCGGGGAATCTACCGCCCTCGACACTCGACATTCAAAGGCTCACTGCTATCTTCGGCCAGAATGTCGTTGGTAAAAACATTGAACATCGCGGGGCGCGAATTCCACTCCCGGCTCTTCCTCGGAACCGGAAAATTCTCCGCGCCGGAAACCATGCGCGACGCCCTGGCCGCCAGCGGCACGCAGATGGTCACGGTCGCCTTGCGCCGGGCCGACCTCAGTGGAAAACGCGACCCGTTCGCCAACATTCTCGAATTCATTGATCCGGAAAAATACCTCCTGCTTCCCAACACCAGCGGGGCGATGAATGCCGAGGAAGCCGTTCGCCTGGCCCGCCTCGCGGTTGCCGCAGGTCTGCCGAATTGGGTGAAGCTCGAAATCCATCCCGATCCGCGTTACCTGCTTCCTGATCCGGTTGAGACGTTCAAAGCCGCCGCGATTCTCGTCAAAGAGGGCTTCGTCGTTCTCCCCTACATCAACGCCGATCCCGTTCTCGCAAAACGTTTGCAGGACATCGGCGTCGCCACCGTGATGCCGCTCGGCTCGCCCATCGGTTCCAATCGCGGAATCGAAACGCGCGGGCAGATTCGCATCATCATCGAGCAAGCCATTGTTCCCGTCGTCGTCGACGCAGGAATTGGCGCGCCAAGCCACGCCGCTGAAGCGATGGAGATGGGCGCGGATGCCGTCCTCGTCAACACTGCCATCGCCGTGGCAAGCGATCCATTGCGCATGGCCAACGCCTTTAAAATGGCAGTCGAATGCGGACGCGACGCCTACGAAATCGGCCTCGGCCAAGCATTGGAAACCGCCAGCGCCACCAGTCCGCTCACCGCGTTTTTAAACTAGCCAATTATGAATGGGCTCACTGTTCCACGCGTTCGCCAACTTCTCACGGCCGCTCGCCAGACACGAATCCTCGTCCTCGGCGACGTCATGCTCGACCAATTTCTTTGGGGCCGCGTCGCGCGCATTTCGCCGGAAGCGCCGGTGCCCGTCGTCGAATTTGAACGTGAAAGTTTTATGCCGGGCGGCGCCGCGAACGTCGCGCGCAACCTCGCGGATCTCGCCGTGCCGACCGAGATTTTCGGCGTGGTCGGACAGGACGATGCCGCGCGAAACTTGAAGCATCTTCTCGGGCAGCAGCAGATTGGTTGCGCCGGCTTGATTGCAACTCCTCAGCGCATGACGAGCATCAAGACCCGCATCGTCGCCCATCAACAGCAGGTCGTTCGCGTGGACCGCGAAACCCGCTCAGACCTCGACGAGAAAATCTCGCGCCGCCTCATTTCCGTTTTAAAAAAGGAACTCAATTCCGCTGCCGCGCTGATTCTGGGCGACTACGGCAAAGGGGTCATCACGCAGCCGCTCCTGGATGAAATCAAAGCGCTTTGTCGCGAGCGCGGGATCTGGCTGAGCTTCGATCCGAAACCGGTCCATTCGCTGTGCCTGGCTGGCTTGTCACTCATCACGCCGAATCGCAAGGAAGCCTTTGAATTGGCCGACATGGAAGACAACAGCCGCGCCGAAAATCCGATGGAAGATAAGAATCTGCTGCGCGTGGCGGAAAAACTGTTGCACGACCTCGCTCCCGCAGTGTTGCTCATCACCATCGGAGACCAGGGAATGCTGCTCTGCCAGCGAGGGCAAAAACCATTTCACATTCCTACCATGGCGCAGGAGGTGTTCGATGTTTCCGGCGCGGGCGACACGGTGATCGCCAGTTTCACCCTGGCGATTGCGGCAGGCGCATCGCCGCTGGAAGCCGCGATCTTCTCCAACCACGCCGCTGGAATTGTCGTCGGCAAAGTCGGCACCGCCACCGTGCAACCGGAAGAATTAATTGCCAGTTTCACCCGTTAATCGTTTATGAATCTTTCCAAGGCAGAGCGGATTCGAACGATGAAAGGCTGCGAAAAAATCGCCGCTCTGACTGCCTACGATTTCCCCATGACCCGACTGCTGGACGACGCAGGCATTCCGCTGATACTGGTGGGCGATTCCCTCGGGATGGTGGTGCTCGGCTACACGGACACCACGCAGGTGACCATGGACGAAATGGAGCATCACGTTCGCGCCGCCGCTCGTGCCAAACCGCGCGCGCTGCTCGTGGCCGACCTGCCGTTCCGGAGCTACGACACCGTTGAAACCGCCTTGCAAAACTCGAAACGCCTTGTCGCAGCGGGCGCGGAAGCAGTCAAAGCCGAAGGCGGACGCGAAATCACGGCGCAAATTCAAGCGATTGTTTCCGCTGGAATCCCATTTCTCGGCCATCTCGGAATGCTGCCGCAACACGTCAACGAAGAAGGCGGTTACCACATCAAGGGAAAAACCGACGTCGAGCGCGACAATCTGTTCGCAGATGCCATCGCGCTGGAACAAGCCGGCGCCTTCGCCGTGGTGCTGGAACTGGTAAAACCGGTCGTCGCCAAAGAAGTGACCGGAAAAATTTCCATTCCGACGATTGGCATTGGCGCGGGACCGGATTGCGACGGACAAATCCTCGTCACGACGGATTTATTGGGAACGTCGCCCGATTACATTCCCAGGCACGTGAAGAAAAATTTTCATCTTGGCGAACAGATGAAGTCGGCGTTCATTGAGTGGAAACATTCCCTCTGATGAAACGGGCCATCGTCATTTTAACCCTGCTTATTTTCGCCCTGGCTCTTTGGATGAGTCATTCGAGCAGTAAGCGTCTCAATGAGAAATCTGATCTGGAAAACTCGAAAACCAATGTTCTTGCGGCGCGGACGGCCCCAAAGCATTCGTCCAGCAAAACCCGATTAGAAAGTGATTCGACGAACTCTGTCCCTGAAAACGACGAGGAAACAGGTGGATTGAAAAAACTTTCTCGCGAACAAGTCGAAGCCTATTTGCTTAAAACCAAGCGCAGTCCCGAAAGTCTGCTCAACGCTTTTATCGAAACGGGCGATACAAATTTCTTGGCAGAAGCGGTAGAGAAATATTCTGATAATCCGATTGTGCAGTGGACGATGCTGAATCGCGCTTCGCCGGAGGAACGTTCGCAGTGGCTGGAAAAATTGAAAGCCACTTCGCCGGACAATGCTTTGCCGAATTACCTTTCCGCGCTTGATGATTTTAAAGCAGGAAAGACTGACCAAGCCTTGGCTGAAATAGATTCTGCCAGCAAAAAGAAACTCAGTTCCTACGAACGGGAACGCGCTCAAAGCCGAGAAGAAATGTATCTTCTGGCGGGATATTCTCATCTTGAAGCAAAAGAAAAAACTTCGAGAACACTCGACGTGCCCAATCTTTCAGAAACGAAGCAACTCTCGCAGGAAATTGGCTATCTCCAGCAAAAATATAAAGCCGCTGGTGACGCCGGTTCCAATCAACAGCTCGCCGCAGTTGGGATTGAAATCGGCCGGAAATATTCCGATCCCAGCAGTCCTTATCTCGTTAATCAATTAGTCGGCTACGCTATAGAAAATAATGCCCTCAGAAATCTGGATTCAGAAACTTATTACGATTTCCTAGGGAAAACTGCCGGAGATCGCATCCAGGAAATTAAGGACCAAAGGCAAGAAATGAAAAATTTAGCGAGAACTTTCACGCAAACCTATCCAACATTTTCTGACGCTGAAAAGTTGATCTACATAAACCGAAGAATGCTTTATGGCGAATTGAACACCTGGCGCTGGTTGAACCGAAATTACGGCAGTGAAACGAAATGAAAAAGCTTTCCCACATCGATGCGCGCGGCGAAGCCAGTATGGTGGATGTTTCGTACAAACCGGTTTCGCAGCGCGAGGCGGTGGCACGTGGGGAAATCCATTTGCAAAAGGGAACGATCGCGCTCATTCAGAAAAACAAAATCGCCAAGGGAAATGTTTTGGCGACGGCGCGCATCGCGGGAATTTTAGCGGCGAAGAAAACCGGTGATTTGATCCCGCTCTGTCATCCACTGCCGATTTCACATTGCGAAGTGAATTTTGAAATTCCGAAAAGCAGCGATCGGATCGTCATCACTGCTTCGGCGAAAATCACCGCGCAGACTGGTGTGGAAATGGAAGCGCTGACGGCGGTGAGCATCGCGGCTTTGACCATTTACGACATGTGCAAAGCCGTGGACAAGACGATGCGGATCACGGAAACGCAGTTGATTTCGAAAACGAAAATCAACGTCGGCGAAACCTAACCCCCTGAAACGGAGATGCCTTCCTGGAACGCGAGCACCTTAATCGCCTCGCTCATCTGGGGTTCGGCGGGCGTCGGATTTTTCATTTACGGCAAAAAGCAGAGCGCCATGGTTCCGCTGTTTGGCGGAATCGTGATGGTTGGACTGTCGTATTTCGTGGCGTCGGCGCTGGCCATGTCGATTGCGTGTCTCGCTCTGCTGGCGGCGATGTTCTGGCTGAATCGCCGGGGGTTTTGAGCATTTGCTTGGGCGAGTTAAAGATTTGCCAGTTTGCCAAAACAGCTTTCAATTGGGTTATGAAATTGTCTGAGTTCAAAGCGGTTCTGGCGCAGCATCCAGAAAAGACGATTGGCTTCATCCTGCCCGGCGGAGAAATCATTCCGGTGCATGCCCACGTCACCGAAGTGGCGCGCATCGACAAACGCTTCATCGATTGCGGCGGGACGTTTCGCACCGAGTTGATTTGCCGGTTGCAGACGTGGGTCGCCGACGACCTGCACCACCGGCTCAGCGCGGGCAAACTTCTGGCAATCATTCAGAAATCGGCGTCGTTCATGGAAACGGAAGATCTTGATGTCGATGTGGAACACGAAGCGCCGGTGATTTCGCAATTTCCGGTCGGCGACGTTGCGCCAGACGGCGACCGGCTCTTGGTGCATTTGACGACGAAGCACACCGCGTGTCTCGCTCCGGAAAAATGTTTACCGCCACCGCAATCGATTTCGTTCAATCCAATCCCGAGTTTTAAGCCGGCAAAGTGCTGCTAGCTAAAAGCTGATTTTTGCATGCCGCCAGCCGACCCGATCGTTTTTCTGCAAGGCGAAGAAGTTTCCCGATATAACGGCGTCCTTTAGCTTCTGCGGGATAATCGAATGCTCGAGATGCGGGCTAATCTTCCGATTTTGTCTTCCGAAATACCGCCACTTCCTCCGAGGTGGCGGGCGTAGGCCAAATGGCATCTTTACGGTCCCAAACACTTCGTCCGATTTTGCCAGAATTTAATGAGCCGTCGCCATGATCGTCTTTGCCGTCCTCGCCCACAGAGTAAAGCGTGAAACGTCCATCAGAATTAAGAAAATATTTCATTGCCCTTCCGTCAAAATAATCGATTGGGACAGCTGGTAGAAACGACGGCACCAGAAATTCCAATGAATCGGGATATTTCCCGTTGCGCAAAGCAAAACGCAGCAAAGCAATCGCGCAAATTGTCGCGGAACATTCGACCTGCGCGCGTGCCGATTTGTTGATCAGCTTTGCAAGCACCAGATATGACGGCGTATCAGGGAAGCGCCATGCGTCGTACACAGTTCGTCGTTCCGCTTCTTTTGTGAATTGCTCGAGCGCGGCATTGAGCGAAATAAATGAATGTGTTTTCGCCAGGCTGCGGGTAATTTCCAACAACTCGTAAATTTGTCTCGCTGATCGGAGTTCGTGTTGATGGGACCAAGCAAACCGCCAGACGCGACAAAAAATCTGCTTCTGCAAAAACTTAACAATGTCGTTACCAAAAGGGAGATTGCTCATTTGTCTTTCCCACTCTGGTGGTTCCCAAGAATCGTCGCCAAAAATATTTCTCCAAGTGAACAAAACTTTGAACGCATCGTCATTGGAGTTTCTTAATAATTTGTAAGAAGCACCTTCATAAACGAGTTCGCCTTGAAAGCCCGCGACTGCGGAGTTGATAAACTGATGACTTTCCCACGCAGCTTGGAGTTTTTGAAGATCGGCATCCGTCCATCCTTCCGATTGGAGAGCTTCCCAAGTCGCGCTTTTCACGAAGGAAATGACGGCAATTCGCACGAGTTCGCTGATGGCAAGCCGATCCGATTCAATCATGTGCGGCAGACGAATCTGGGTGAGAAGGCAATCCAAAGCTTCACGATTCCTGCCGTTGTGAAGGAAATACTGGCTTCCGGCTCCGAAATAAATGACCAACTTTTTACACGACGACAAATTTGGGATGAGTAAATTATAGCCCAAAGAATAGTCTAACTCGCTTCTGAGGACCGGCCTTTCCAGAGCATCCCGGATTTGACGCAACGCAGGTTGGTTGGCGTCCCATTCAAACGCGAGTGCTGCCCAGGAATTTGTTTCTTTTTCAAACGCGCGTTCTTCTTCCCGAAAGCCGACGACAGCATGACCAGACGGAAGCAACCTCATTTTCTGCGGGACACCGTCCGGCAAGATTGCTCCCGGTTTCAGTTGCCCCACGGCTTGGACAATGGCCGGAACGCCATTCTCCCCTCTGGAAACGGTAAAATTAAAATCGGCAGGACTAACTGTTTCTCCATTGGCTTTGATCTCGGATATAAACCGCGCTAATGCGATCTGGCCGCGCACGCGTTCGAACAAAAGGAAAAGGAAGAGCAAGATGCAGATTGCCAGCAGCAGGACCGATAGTTTCTTCAGCCATTTCCGCATGCCCGGACGTTAGCCCAGTTGATTTTTGTGACAAGGAACTTTATAAGCCCGCTACCTCGATTCCCCTTTTAAAAACCCAATTAAATCCGCGAGATCTTGCCTGGACATTGTTTTCTCCAATTCCTGCGGCATCAGGGAAAGGCGGCTGCTGGAAATCGACGCGATGTTGGAGCGTGGAATAACCTGTTCGATCCCAAGGGCCTGTTTCAACGTCACACTCGCGGAAGTTTCCGCGGCGAGCAATCCGCTGAAGCTTTGTCCGTCCTTGGTCTCCACGTTGTAGGTTGTGTAGATCGGCATAATTTCAAATTCCGGCACGACGATGTGCAGGAGTAAAACATCGGCCGGCTGGTTGCGAATCCCGGTCAAGTCCGGCCCGACCGCCTTGCCTTCTCCCGCAAACAAATGACACGAGGTGCAGGTCCGGGTGAAAACCGCATGACCGTTCGCGACATTCGGCGTGAGCGCAAGCACCGCTTTGCATTCCTCGTAAACTTTCATGCGGTCGCCGGACTGCAAATCCTTGAACAATGCGAGCGCGCGATTGCGAATCGATTCTTCCTTGTGCTTCATCAAATTGTTTCTGCGCTCAGGATTCACCGTCCACGGCGGAACGTTGCCGGCTTCGAGCCCGATGAAGAGCGCTTCCAACAAATTCGTCTGCGCCAACATGCCCGCCAGAACCGCCTCGCGAACCGCCGGCGTGTATCCGTTCCAATGCTCGCGTTGAACCAACGCCGCGCCCGCGGCGCGATTCGGTATCTGGCTCAAGGCGCGAACGGCGGCGATCTGAATTTCGGAAGGCTGACTCGCCGCGAGCAATTCGCTGAGCGCCGCACCGGCGACAGAGAAATCGGCATGACTCAACAGGCCGATTGCGACCAGGCGGCGCTCCATCGGTTCATCGGTTTTCAACGAAACAGCGGACGCGCGCTTCATCATCTCTTCCACGCGAACAGGTGTTTGCGAGGAATCCAACCGAACCATGTTCATCAGTGCGGAACGGTCTCCACTATTGCCACGGCTGTTGCGAAGTCCTTCGGCAAATCCGCTGAGCAAGGCCAGCTGCCAATCGGCGTCCTGCTGCGCGCTGGAGGAAGTCATCGTTCGCAGCGAGGACAAAACCGAGTTGTTTGGAATGGCGCCGAGAATTTTTCCGACTTCGTTGAGCAAGGGGAGGAGCGCGACGACATCGTTGGTTCCGCGCCGGCTCAACTGTTTGGCAACGGGGAGAAGCTCATTCAAAAACTTATCCGTCCGATCTTTCGTGGAGCTCAACACCGCCGCGCGAGCCCATCGATCCCGCATATCCTGCTGTGCGATGGTCGCCAGCGCCGGAACCGCTTTGGCATCCTGCAAATCGCCCAGCGCGAGAGCGCACTGGAAGCGAACCCGAGGATTTGGGTCGGAGGCGAGCTTCACCAGTTGTGAAGCCAGCTTCGACGAACTGTCGAGCCGTGGCGCGGCAAGTTGAATTCCGTGTTCGCGCACCCCAGCGTCCCTGTCCGAAAGCGCCATCAAGATTTGACTGTCCTGCAACGCGTTCAGCCCGTCCAAAGTTCGCAACGCATGCACGCGCGCCTCGGCAATTCTGGATTTCTTGAGCAGCGAAATCAAAATGGGCACGGCGGATTTGTCCTGCCGTTCGATCAACAAACGTTGCGCAGTCATTCTCCACCAGCGATTCGGGTTTTCCAGCTCGGCGCACAGTTCTTTGGCGCTCGCGTGGTGAAGATTCGGCTTTCGTGCTGCTTCAGAAATTTTATCCGCGGAAACGATTCGGTAAATGCGTCCTTTGTCCTTCCCGCTTTCGAAGTCGGTGGTCTTGCGCATCGCTTCCGGCAAGTACTCGGGGTGCTCGATCGTCTTGCGATACATGTCGCAGAGATAGAGCGCGCCATCCGGACCGACGGAGAGGTTCACCGGGCGAAACCAATTGTCGGGCGACGCGATAAACTCACGATCTTCGTAGGCGCGACTGGCGACGAAGGTTTCGTTCGAGGGAGAAAGAACGTCGTGGTGCACCAGATTTCCCGCCGGTTCGCAGGTGAAGGAATTGCCGCGATATTTTTCGGGCAACCCCGTGCCGTCATAAATCGTCACGCCGCAAGCCGAGGTGAAATAGCCCGTGTGCGATGCCGCCGTCGTGATGTTCGCACTGAGCGGGAAAACTTTGCAGGCCGCGCCGTGATCGGGAATGTCCTGGACGATTTCAGAAAACGCGAGCTGCGGATTGCGTTTCAATTCCCGCAACGGCATGACGACGTGCTGAATGTGATTGCGATTCGAGCAAATGAACCGGCGGCCAAAATTGTCGAAGGTCTGGCCAAATTGCGCCGTGCCTGCGGTCTCCTCGAAAATCGGTTCATCCGGACGAAAGCGAAAATCCGTTCGGTTGGCGAAAACCATCGGATGATTCGTGTAGATGGGAGAAGTGATTTTTCCCGCCGTCAATCCGCAGGTGAGGTAAACCCAATTATCGATGTTGAAGGTCGGATGGCTGACCCGCAGTTGGGTCGTGGAAAGATCCTGGAACCCTTTGAAAACGATTTGCTTCACGTCGGCCACGCCGTCGCCATTTGTATCTTTGAAATAATAAACGTTCGGCGCGCAAGTCACGTAAACGCCGCCTTTCCACGGCATCACTCCGTTCGGGAACGTCAAGCCATCGGCAAAAACTGTGCGCTTGTCGTATTTGCCGTCGCCATCGCTGTCTTCCAGCAGAACGACTTTTCCGATCGGCGGATTTCCTTTTCCCGGACCGACCGGATAGCCGCGATCTTCCACGACAAACATTCTTCCCTGCTCATCAAATGCGACCGCCACCGGATCAACCACGAGCGGTTCGGCTGCGACCCGTTCGACTTTCAACCCCGGCTCCAGCTTGAAAGAGGCAATGGCCTGTTCCGGCGTCAGGGGTCCATCGAGAGCGAAGGCAGCGGGCGCCAAAGCAAAGGCAAAGAAAGAAAAAAGAATGTTTTTCATTTTTAGAATTGGCGCGGAACGATCCCGATTGGCTTAACGCTGTTTAGCTGCCTCCAACAATTTGGCTGCGGTCTCGACCAGCATTTCGCCGACGCCGGATTTCACTCGGGCATTGCTCACTTCATAGCTGCCTTCCACGAACGCTTTTTTGGTAGGCACGTAGCTGGGCCGATCGTTGCAAATCGACATGACCAAAGTTTTTTTGAAGGGAGACGCAGCCTTGATGGCGAGCCCGAGTTCGACGAATATTTCGCAGGGCAAACCGACAATTGCGGTGTCGTTATCGAGCCGGAAGACTTGCACTTCCATCGGCCAATTCGTCCCTTTCTCTGCGAGATCAAGAATTTTCACCGCCTCGACTTTGGCAAAAAATGCCGTGCTGGAATCACCGAGTTTCGAGATTTTTCCGCGCGCATCGGCCAGTTGCGCCGGCGTGACTTCCTGGAGCGGCGCCATGATCTTGGCGCTGCGCACCGCGATGGATGGACGAATTGCTTCGGCTTTCGGAATGGTCTCGAGAACGGCCCGGCCTAGCGTCGATCCGAGGCGTTCGGCCACATCGAATCCTTTCACCGGCGCTTTCACCGAGACGTCGATGTGATTGATGTCTCCGCACGTTCCAGCGGCAAAGGCGGAGATGTATTTCTTTCCGAGGGCGGCGCGCAACGTTTCCTGGAGGTAAAAGGCGTAATCGGCGCTGTAAAGGCTTCCGCCGACGGTATCCGAATGCATCGCAAACACCGTCAAGCCCGCGATCGGTTTTGATCTGGCATCGCGCACCAGCAACAGGCCGACGTCGGGATCGCTCGGCCCGGCGGGTCGCACGATATTGGGATTCAGCGCGCCGGGATTGAAGGCGACGTGGCCGTTCTTCATGTGAAAACGGCGGTTGAACGCGAGCCCCTCCTGTTGGCCAATTCCGACATCGATTTCCGCGGGCTGCAGCTTCGAGTTGGCCTGCGCGATGACTTTGACCAGTTTTTCCACGAGGAAGTCGGGGAAATAGATTTTCTCCTGAGGATCCCGACCCAAATTCTTCACCGCCAGCTCATGAAAGTATTTCCGGCGAATGTCATCGAAAAGCGGGCCGGTGTGGCTGTGCGTTGCGGAAATTAAAATATTGGTCACGGGAATTCCGGTGAGCGCGCTGGCCCTTGCGCGGGCATTGGTGGAAATGTGCAGCGAGATGCCAATGAGATCGCAGAAAACCATCGCGATGCGAGGGCCGCCGGGCTGCTGAAGCACAATGGCTTTAGCGTGGAGCGGGTCGTGGGTTCCGGTCGCAAGGCGCTCATCAAAATAGCCAGCCATGCGATGGCCGACAGGCGGGGTGATGTCAATCTCAGCGACACCGGCCCGGAGGCCATTGGAGCCGGATGGTTTGTCAGTCGCGCAGCCAAGAAGCGCGGCGCAAACGACGCAGAAAAGAAGGCGCATGGAATAGAGAAAAATCGTTCTCATGGAGCAGTTCACGATGGGTAAGCGGATTTTGTGCGGCAAGTTTAAATTTGCTCCGAAATCGCCTTTCTCGGGACTGCGAGCGGAATCTCGATTGCTGGCGGGCGAAAATCGTTTCTCGGCTTGACTGTAAAGTTTGGGTGTTACCATATTTCCCAGCCAATTTTCAGTCCGGAATGTCGAGCAGAAAATAATGCTATGCCTAAAACCAAGGTGAAGAAGTCGTCCCGAAAACTTGAATCCAAGAGGGTCACCAAGGGGGTTGTTCAATCGTCGAGAAAATCCAAAGCAGAATCTGTGAAAGTCAGTTCCAATGGAAAGGGCAATGGGGCGGTGGAAAAACACAGATTAAAAATCGAGCTGATGCATCCCCAGGAAGCAGCGCTTGCCGGAACGAACAATTACAAAAGCCAGTCCGGCGTAGATCTCACCGAAAAAATCAAGGAACTCCTTCGCCTCGCGCAAGAGCAGGGCTACCTGACTTACGGCGACATCAATGAAGCCTTGCAGGAGAGAATCGTTTCCCCGGACGATCTGGATGAGCTTTATAGCAAGCTGCGCAACCTGGAAGTGGAGATTGTCGACCAAGCCGAAGTGGATCGCGTCAAGCAGCCGGAACCCGAGGAGGAGGAAGACAAATCGCGGCTCGATATCCTCGATGATCCGGTGCGCATGTATCTCAAGCAAATGGGCCAGGTGGCGCTGCTCACGCGCGAACAGGAAGTCGAGATTTCCAAACGAATCGAAGACGCCGAGAACGAACTCAAACGCATCATCTACGGCTTCGGTTTCGCCGGCAAAGAACACATTGCGCTCGCCGAAAAACTAGTGTCCGAACCGCCCAAGGAGCGCTTCGACCGGGTGATCGTCGATAAGAAAATCGAAGGACGCGACAATCACATCAAGGATCTGCGCAAACTCGTCAAGAACGTCCGCCTGCTCGACCAGGAGGTGGATAACAAATTTTCTGACTGGCAGAACGGCGCCAACAAAGCCAAGCGCGACAAATCTTCACTCGAATTCAAAAAAGCCGACGCGAAACTACAGCGCAGTTTTGGTAAGTTTTATTTCAAGCAGAAGGTGATCGAGGAAATGGCCCTGGTCGCCGACAACATTCACGACAAGATTCAGCTCAGCTTGCGCACGATCGCCGAATTCGAAGAGCAGCGGAAATCCGCCCAGCAGCAAACGATCATTCAATCCGAGCAACGCAAAAACAAAGCGTTGGAAGAATTCGTCCGCATGGGACATCAGGATTACATCAAGACCTACCAGCAGCTCCAATATTTCACCCGCAAAGCCATCCAGGCCAAGACCGAGATGGTCGAAGCCAACCTGCGTTTGGTCATATCCATCGCGAAGAAATATACCAACCGCGGCTTGTCCTTCCTCGACCTGATTCAGGAAGGCAACATGGGTTTGATGAAAGCCGTCGAAAAATTCGAGTATCGGCGCGGCTACAAGTTTTCGACCTATGCCACCTGGTGGATTCGCCAGGCCATCACGCGATCCATTGCCGATCAGGCGCGCACGATCCGCATCCCGGTGCACATGATCGAGACGATCAACAAACTGATGCGGATCCAAAAACAGTTGATTCAGGATTTTGGCCGCGAACCTACTCCCGAAGAAATCGCCGACGAAATGCAGATCCCGGTGGACCGCGTGCGCGGCGTTCTGAAAATGGCGCAGCAACCGATTTCCCTGCAATCGCCCGTCGGCGACAGCGAAGACACCAACTTCGGGGATTTCATCGAAGACAAGGGCGCCGAAAACCCGTCCGACATGACGAGCTTCAGTTTGTTGAAAGACAAATTAGGCGATGTGCTGACCAGCCTGACCGAGCGCGAGCGAAAAGTGCTGGAACTGCGTTTCGGAATTGGCGATGGCTATGCGCGAACGCTGGAAGAAGTGGGTAAGCAATTCAAAGTGACGCGCGAACGCATTCGGCAGATTGAAGCAAAGGCGTTGCGCAAAATGCGCCATCCCACGCGCATTCGCCAGCTCTCCGGCTTTCTCGAAGCGGAAGAGCCGCTTTAAATTCCAGGAACGGCCAAATCCTCGGGGCGAAATCTCGGAATTTATTCTGGTTCAGGACTGGTAAACCCGGTTCTTTTTTTCGGCCCATCAGCGAACAGGCCACGGGCAGACATGCCCGCAAAGGACGCGCGGCGTGTTTCCTTTTCTTCTTTATCAAGTCGGCGAGCAGCCATTTCGCCGGCGTAAGACATCCGTTTCCAAGCTCTCCCGAAATGTCTTGCCCTCAATCTTAACCCTTCCAAAATACGTCCCTGTGCTGACGTATCGGAGTAAATCCCGTCCTGGATCTGCGGATTGTGTTGTCATAAGCACCAGCACTCTCGGGATACAAAGGCGGGATACGACGAGAAAAACGAGATGATCTAAACTCGGTAACGCGTTGCATGCGAACAATTCGGGCCCGTAGCTCAGCGGTTAGAGCAGGCGACTCATAATCGCTTGGTCCTCGGTTCAAATCCGAGCGGGCCCACCATTTCAAAGAAAAGTTACGAATTGATTTCGCCGGAGCGCTTCCGCCTACTGTCGGCATGGAATTGCACGGCAAAAATTTTCTCGGCGCTAAAATCTCGGCGGAAGGCCAAACCTGCTTCGCCGCGATAAACCCTTCTCTAAACCAAGAACTCGCGCCGCAATTCATCGAGGCTTCACCCGCAGAAATTGACCAGGCCATGGCGCTGGCTGAAACAGCCTTTCAAATCTATCGCCAGCAGCCGGCGGAAAAGATCGCGCAGTTCCTCGAAGCAATGGCGGAAGAAATCCTGCAACTCGGCGACACGCTCGTCCAGCGGGCCCATGCTGAAACCGCATTGCCGGAGGCCCGCTTGCTCGGCGAGCGCGCGCGAACGATCGGACAATTGAAAATGTTCGCGGCTTTAGTGCGCGATGGTTCGTGGACAGAAGCGTGCATCGACCGCGCAATCCCCGACCGCAAGCCGCTGCCCAAACCTGATCTGCGGCGGAAACTCATTCCGCTGGGACCGGTTGTGGTGTTTGGCGCGAGCAATTTCCCCTTCGCCTTTTCGGTGGCCGGTGGCGATACCGCTTCGGCGCTCGCGGCGGGCAACCCAGTCGTCGTCAAAGCGCATCCCGCGCATCCCGGCACCTCGGAACTGGTCGCTGGCGCGGTCCTCCGCGCGGCAAAATCAGCAGGAATGCCGGACGGCGTATTCTCGATGGTCCACGGCAAAAGCAACGAAGTCAGTTTGCAACTGGTCCGTCATCACGCTGCCAAAGCGGTTGGCTTTACTGGTTCCCTGCAAGGAGGCCGGGCCTTATTCAACGCCGCCGCCGCGCGTCCCGAGCCGATCCCGGTTTACGCGGAAATGGGCAGCACAAATCCAATTTTCATCCTGCCGAGTGCGCTTGCGAAAAACGGTTCCTCCATTGCCGAGGGATTGGTGCAATCGGTGACGATGGGAGTGGGCCAATTCTGCACAAATCCCGGGTTAGTCTTCGGGAAATGCGGCCCGAAGTTCGACGCTTTTGTGGAAAATGCCGCGCGAATTACCGGAAGCGTGGTCGCGGGCACAATGCTTACGTCCAGCATCAGCGCGCGCTTTCGTCAGCGCGCCCAAGCTTTCCAGGAAATTTCCGGAGTGAGCGTGGCGGGGCAATCGAGCCGCGCGCTGGAAACCCAATCCCCGGCTTACATTTTTTCGACGGACGCAAAAACTTTTCTGGGACAAAGCCCGCTGCACGAGGAAATGTTCGGCCCTTCGACGTTGGTGGTGGGGTGCGATTCCGACGCGGAGCTTGAAGCCGTCGCCGCGAACCTTGCGGGGCAACTGACCGCCACCATTTTCGCCGCCGAGGACGATTTGAACAATCATCGCCAGTTGATTTCATTGCTCGAACAAAAGGTGGGGCGGCTGCTCTTCAATAGCTTCCCGACCGGCGTTGAGGTCTGCCCTTCCATGCAACATGGCGGACCCTACCCGGCATCCACGGACGCGCGTTCCACCTCGGTGGGGACCTTCGCGATCAAACGTTTTGCGCGACCGGTTTGTTACCAGAACTTTCCGGACGCGGCGCTGCCCTTGGAACTTCAAAACAAGAATGCGCGGAACATCTGGCGCCTCGTGGACAACCAGCTGACGAAAGCAGATTGTCAGTAACAAATTCTTTTCCGCCGCCCTGCTCCATGGCAGAATCGCGCTGCTTAAGAATTTTTTCCGGCGCATGAAAAACATCGTTTATTTTGATCTCGAAACGCAGAACTCCGCCGATGACGTGGGCGGATGGGACAAGATTCGCGACATGCGAATGAGCGTCGGCGTGACCTATAGCACGGCGCGTGGCGATTACAAAATCTACGGGGAAAAACAGGTCAACGATTTGATCGAGGAATTGCGCCGCGCCGACCTGGTCGTCGGATTTAACAACCAGCGTTTCGATTACGAAGTCCTCCAGGGACACAATGATTTTTTCGACCCGTCACAAATCCCGACGCTCGACATGCTCGTTGAAGTGCAGAAGATTTTGCAGCATCGGCTTTCGCTCGATTCGATTGCGCACGCGACTTTCGGCGTGGAAAAAACGGCCGAAGGTTTGCAGGCGATCCGCTGGTTTCGCGAAGGCAAGCTGGCGGAGATCGCCGAGTATTGCTGCTACGACGTGAAAATTACGCGGCTCGTCCACGAATACGGCGTGACGCAACGGCAGCTTCATTACACCAACCGATTCGGCAAGAAAATGACCGTGCCCGTCACCTGGTGATCACCCGGCCGCGCCGTCGCCGCTCGTCCGTCTTTTGTATTCTTCACTGCTCACGATTGTTGGGAGCGCTTTGCAAAGTTTTTCAAAACCCGGAAAATTCCACAGGTTCGGAAAGTCCCGGCATTGCTGCGGCTTGATCGCCTGCACGGAGCAGTCGTTTCCCTCGAGAAAAATGCATTCGCCGTTGGGCTTATCCAACAAAGCGAGCCCGCGCTTGCCCGTGGTCAGGCGGGTGAACTGCTGAATGAATTCGAATTCGCTGAGCTGCTTGAAGGCCGCGAGCCGGGCAATTTCCTTTTCGCTCAGGCGCACTTGCCCGGGCCATCGACAACACGCGGTGCAACGTTGGCATTCGTAATAAACAGGCATCGCAGATTAGTGCAAAGGTTCAGTTTCGGGAGTCCCATCAGCCAATTAAACCGCCGCCTCTCCCTGTTCGTCAGTGCGGATGCGCCAGGCGTCGTCAATGGTTGAGACAAACACTTTGCCGTCACCGATCTTGCCGGTCTTGGCCGCCTTGATAATGGCTTGGACCGCGCTGTTCACCAGGGCTTCCGGCAAGACGGTCTCGACTTTCACCTTGGGCAAAAAATCCACCATGTATTCGCTGCCGCGATAGATTTCGGTGTGGCCCTTCTGGCGGCCGAATCCCTTGACCTCACTCACGGTCAAGCCGCGGATGCCCAGCTCATTGAGCGCTTCTTTCACGTCGTTCAACTTGAACGGTTTGATAATGGCTTCAATTTTTTTCATAAAACGTAAATCAATCTGGTTAGTCGTTGTAGGCACGTTCGCCGTGCTGCGACAGATCCAACCCCAAGCTCTCATCCTCGCGATCCACCCGCAAGCCGACCAGCGCGTCCACCAGCTTGATCAGCAAATACGTCGCCGCCGCCGCAAATACGATTGTGAAAATCACCGCTTTGAGCTGGTTAAAGAACTGCGGCAATCCGCCCGCCAGCGAGACCACCGCGCCGTTCGCCTTGAAGGTTGTCGCAATGGCCGGGTTGACGCTCGCATTCGCCAGGAATCCCAGCAGCAACATCCCCGTGATGCTGCCGACGCCATGCACCCCGAACACGTCGAGCGAATCGTCGTAGCCAAATTTCATCTTGAGTTTCGATACCGCGAAATAGCAGACCACGCCCGCCGCCAACCCGATCAATGTCGCCGCCGGCACGCTCACAAAACCGGATGCCGGCGTGATTGTCGCCAGGCCCGCCACCATGCCGGAAGCCACTCCCAAAACGCTCGGATGACCCTTCAACCACCATTCCAACACCGCCCAGCTGATCGCTGCGGCTGCCGCCGAGAAATGCGTCGCTGCGAATGCGCTGGTGGCCAAAGTGCCGGCGTTGACCGCGCTGCCGGCATTGAACCCGAACCAGCCCACCCACAATAAACCGGTGCCGATGAGCGAGAAGACGACGTTGTGCGGCATCATGGGGCTATGCGGGAAACCATCGCGCCGGCCGATCATCATGGCCACGACGAGGGCGGATACGCCGGAGCTGATGTGCACCACTGTGCCGCCCGCGAAATCCAGCACCGGAATTTGCCCGCCGAGAGCCCAGTTGAAGTAGCCGCCTTTGCCCCAGACCATGTGGCAGAGCGGAAAGTAAACAATCGCCGCCCAGAGAATGGTGAAAAGCAGGTAGGCGCTGAACCTGATGCGCTCGGCCACCGCGCCGCTGATGAGCGCGGGCGTGATGATGGCAAACATCATTTGAAACAGCATGAAGGTCTGGTGCGGAATCGTCGCCGCGTAGTCCGGGTTGGGCGCGCCGCCGACGCCTTTGAGCAGGAAATATTGCAGCGGGTTGCCGAAAAATGCATTCCCTTCGCCGAAGGCCACGCTGTAGCCAAACAGCATCCAGAGCAACGACATAACCGCCATCAGGACCAGGCTGTGCATCATCGTGGACAAGACGTTTTTGCTTCGCACCAGTCCGCCGTAAAACAGGATCAATCCCGGCGCCGTCATCATCAAAACCAGCGCGGTGCTAACCAGCATCCAGGTGTTGTCGCCAGAATCGATCGCCGATGGGCTCACCGCCTTGGCCGCCTGTTCCAGCTGCGCCACGCGCTGCTCCAGAGTAATCGGGACGTCCGCGGCGTGAATCAATGGCGCGCCGAGAATCACCAGCAGAATGAGGCCGGAAAGGATCGCGCGAAGGGTCCGAGGCAAATATACAGATGGCATAAGTGCGAAGTTGAACAAACGGATTTGCGCGTGTCAATTCGCCCGCACGTTTTCGACGGCAAAAATCTTTCCGGCGTCGAGCGCGGTTCCCTGGTTTTTGGCCACCAAGAACCGACTCCCATCGGCAGCCGATCACTCGATCAACTTCACCCGGACGTTGCGAAACTCGATTTTCATTTCGAGTCCCGGATGGATTTGCAACCCAATCGGGCCCGCCCCGGAGAAATTGGCATTCACGTATTTCACGGCTTGCTTGCCGTTGAGCCAGACGGTGAAGGTGTCGCCCTTTGCCTCAAGGCGGTATTTGTTCCAGGCGCCGGGCGTGATGAATTTTTCCAGGTTTTTCACTTCGCCGGCCGCGGGATATTTTTCCGGGCCGCCGGCATAGAAGGAACCGGTCAGGTCTCTCTTCTGGCTGCGCGAAACGCCTAGTTGCATCTGGAATTCGCGTTTGCCCTTGTTGGCTTTTCGAAACAGGATGCCGCTGTCAATCTCGCCGCTCCATCGCGCTTCACACTCAATCGCGAAGTCGCCATACGCCTTGTCCGTCCAGATTATGCTGCCCTCTTTTGCCGCGTCGTTCTCGCCCACGAGCACGCCCTCGACGACTTTCCAAAACGGGTTTGGGTCGGTGATTTTCCAGCCGGCCAGATTCTTGCCGTTGAAAATCGCCTGCCAGCCCTCTTTCTTTTCCGCGATGGCGGACAGGCAAAGAACGACGGTGAGGCAGAGCGCGAGCTTTTGGAGGAATTTTCGAGTGTTCATGGTTTTTGGCGTTGCTTCGTGCAGGAATAAACCAATCCCGCCCGCTCCGTCCATCCCGGGTCTCTGCTCCAATGATTGGACAAGAGACGCCGCATTCAAAATCCTTGTCGCAAACCGTTTGGCAAAACATTCTGCGGAGATGAAGCAAATGATTTTGCTGCTCGCACTTGCCCTTCTCGCCACAACCATGCACGCCGGTGATAAAAAATCTTCCAAACCCGCCGGACCGCCATCCCGCGGCGACCTGATGCTTGCTGATTATTTCCGCAACGAAACGGCGCTGCTCACCGGGCCTTGCCTGGCGACGGTGCGCACGCCTGAGGATTGGAAAACGAACCACGATGAATCGCGCCGGCAACTACAGGAAATGCTCGGCCTTTCGCCATGGCCGGAACGCACGGACTTGAAACCGGTCGTCACGGGCAAGCTCGATCATGACGAATTCACGGTGGAAAAACTGCATTTTCAGGCGCTGCCCCACCTTTACGTCACCGCAAACTTGTATCTGCCCAAGCATGCGACCAAGCCGGCGCCGGCGATTCTTTATGCCTGCGGCCACAGCCGGGTGGTCGTTGACGGCGTGAGCTGCGGCAGCAAAGCGGGCTACCAGCGCCACGGCGCATGGTTCGCGCGCAACGGCTACGCGTGCCTCGTCATCGACTCGTTGTCGCTCGGGGAAATCATGGGGGTCCACCGCGGCACCTACAGCGAACGGATGTGGTGGTGGAATTCGCGCGGATACTCGCCGGCAGGCGTGGAAGCGTGGTTTGGCATTCGGGCGCTGGATTACCTCTGCTCGCGGCCCGAGGTGGACAAGGAACGCATCGGCATGACGGGACGCTCCGGCGGCGGCTCCTATAGTTGGGCGGTCGCGGCGCTGGATGATCGCGTGAAAGTCGTGGCGCCGGTTGCAGGGATTACTGACCTGCAAAACCAAGTGGTGGACGGCTGTGTGGAAGGGCATTGCGACTGCATGTTTTTCGTGAACAAATATCGCTGGGACTTTCCGCAATTGGCCGCGCTGGTCGCACCTCGACCGCTGCTCCTCGGCAACTCAGACAAGGACCGGATCTTTCCACTGGATGGCGTGATCCGTCTGCACGAGAAAACCCGCCGCATCTACGAGCTTCTCGGGGCCACCAACCACCTCGGCCTGCTGATTACGGAAGGCCCGCACGAGGACACGCAGGAATTGCAGGTGCAGGTGTTCCGCTGGTTTAACCGCTTTCTCAAGCACGAAGAGCCTTTGATCGAGATGGCCGCCAAAGAATTCTTCACTCCGCAGCAACTCAAAGTTTTCGAGACTATCCCGGCCGACCAGGTGAACACGAGCATCCACGAAAGCTTCGTTCCATCGGTCAAACGGCCCGCCGCCGGGGCGGTGCGGCAACCGCGCGAATCGTTGCTCGCGACTTTGAAGGAACAGAGCTTCCGAGGCTGGCCGGCGGACGAGCCGCCCTTGGAAGTGAAACAGGTTTTGTCCGCTGAACATCTCAGCGTGAAATTGAGCGCCTGGGATTTCACGAGCCAGCACGACGTGCGACTGCGGCTTTATCTCCTCGAACCCGCCGCGGCCAAATCCTCGAAGCAAATATCCATCAACGTGCTCGACGATCCGGATTGGCCAGGTTGGCTGGGCGCAATGCGCGCGGGCTTCGAAAAAGAATTGGCCGAAGAATTGCCGGGCGACGACAAAAACAAACCAGCCGCTGATCCCGCGGGGTTTGCCGAATTGATTCGCCAGTTGGACGACGGAAAAACCGCCCTGGCGTTCTTCGCGCCGCGCGGCGTTGGGCTCACGGCGTGGACGCGCGATGAGAAAAGGCGCACGCAGATCCGCCGCCGTTTCATGCTGCTGGGCCAGACGCTCGATGGAATGCGCGTGTGGGACATCCGCCGCGCCGTTCAAGCCGTTCATTTCATCCGCGAGACCGGAGCGGCCAACGTTGGTTTAAGCGCCGGCGCCGCCATGGGTGTGAATGCGCTCTACGCATCCTTGTTTGAGGCGGGCGTTCGACAACTGGACCTGAAGCAGCTGCCGAAGTCGCAGCGCGAAAGCTCGGATTACTTGAATGTCCTGAAGGTGCAGGATCTCCCGCAAGCGTTGGAGCTGGCCCGGGAGCACGCGCAGGTGACGGCGCGGTAAAACCTCGCCGCCAATTATGAATTCAGATGAGTTTTTCTATTGAGCTTAAATTCCATTTCCCATGAATCTCCATTCCATGAATAAACTTGCGTCTTTTCATTCGGCATTGAAACGCCGGATCTCCCTGACCCTTTGCGTCGCGCTCTGCTGCTCGGCCTTCACGCTCTTCGGCGCAAGCAAGCCCAACATCCTCATCATTCTTTCCGATGACATGGGCTATTCCGACCTGGGCTGTTACGGCGGAGAGATCAAGACGCCCAACCTCGATTCGCTCGCAAAAGGCGGAATCCGGTTCACGCAATTCTACAACACCGCCCGCTGCTGTCCCACGCGGGCTTCGTTGCTGACCGGCCTTTACCCGCAGCAGGCGGGAATGGGCCACATGACGCACGACAGCGGCGTCGATGGTTATCGCGGCAACCTCAACCGCCAATGCGTCACGATCCCGGAAGTTTTGCGGAAGGCCGATTATCGCACTTACATGTGCGGCAAGTGGCACGTCACCCGTTTCGATGAGGCGGACAGCGACAATTCCAATTGGCCGGTGCAGCGCGGATTCGACAAATTTTACGGAACGGTCAAAGGAGGCGGCAGCTACTACGACCCCGCCGCGCTCTGTCGCCAGAACACGTTCATCACTCCGGAAAATGATCCCGAGTATAAGCCGAAAAAGTTCTATTACACCGAGGCAATCAGTGACAACGCCGTCCGCTTCCTTCAGCAGCACGGCGAGGAATCGCCCGAGAAACCGTTTTTCATGTATGTCGCCTACACCGCGGCGCATTGGCCGATGCATGCGCTGGAAAAGGATATTGTCAAATATCGCGGCAAGTTCGACGGGGGCTACGGGCCGGTGCGCGAGGCACGAATCAAACAGCTGAAGAAGCTCGGCTTGCTCGATCCAAAATGGGCGGTGACACCGCAAGTCGGCGATTGGTCTACGGTGGAAAACAAAGCCTGGGAATCGCGTTGCATGGAAGTTTACGCCGCCATGGTGGACAACATGGATCAAGGAATTGGCCGGATCATTGCGCAATTGAAAAAGAGCGGCCGCCTCGACAACACGCTCGTTTTTTTCCTGCAAGACAACGGCGGTTGCGCGGAAGCGATGGGGCGATCGGCGCGGGTTGAGAAATCTTCCCCTGAAATCAAACCATACGGACCAAATGACCTTCAGCCGAACGTCGCGCCCTTCCAAACCCGCGACGGTCGCAAGGTGCGGATGGGGCCCGAGGTAATGCCAGGCACCGAGGACACATTCATCGCCTACGGCCGCGCCTGGGCAAACGTTTCAAACACCCCGTTTCGCGAATACAAACATTGGGTTCACGAAGGCGGCATCAGCACGCCGCTGATTGCGCATTGGCCAAAGGGAATTGAACCGAAACAACGCGGAAAACTGGCGCAGCAGCCCGGGCATTTGATCGATCTGATGGCGACGTGCGTGGATGTTTCCGGAGCAAGTTACCCGAAAGAAGTTCGCGGCGAAAACATCAAGCCGATGGAAGGAATGACGCTGCAACCGGTTTTCAAGGGAGAGGCCGCCCCACGAAAAGAACCGATTTTCTGGGAGCATGAAGGCAATCGCGCCATTCGTGACGGCGGGTGGAAACTGGTCGCCAAGGAAAATGAGCCGTGGGAACTTTACGACATGGTCAAAGACCGGACGGAGACGCGCGACCTGGCGAAGGATCTTCCGGAAAAAGTCCGCGAGCTTTCCGCGAAATGGGATCGCTGGGCGGAGCGCGCAAATGTTTTGCCGCTCGGTTCCTGGCGCGGCAAGCCGACGGCTAAAAAGTAATGACCTCAAACTAACAGCAGTGTAAACTTTACTTTCAAGACATGCTTAACACCATTGCTCGACACGAAGAAAACGCACGTTTAGCGTCCATCCCATGAAACCTTTTGCCCGGCAACACCGCAGCGTTGCACGGCATCGCTCATTATGAACGCTCGACACTTCTTCCGTTGGCGACCCGTTTCCATGATCCTTATCATCCTCGCCATCCTTTATGGGGTGTTCACACCATTGAATATTTGGCTGGCGAACGTAACCCCGCAGCGCGGTGAGCAGCAGCTTTCACACGTTTTATATTGGGGAGCCTTCTGGAACGCGATCATTGCCATTCTTTGTTTTTTGGCAAGGCAGCTAATACAACGTCAGACTAGGGTGTGTCTTGCTCTGGGTGCATGCGTTATTGCGGCCGCCCTCTTCATTGTGATGCGGACTTGGCTTGGCAGCCTTCTCCAAGGACGAAATCCGCTTCCACTAACTGAGGTCGTTTTGATCTGGCTACCGATGCTGTACGCGATTATTTACGCACTTCGTGAAAGCAAACGAGAGGACACCGTTTAACCATCGCGAAGTTCAATCAGTATGTGCAGTCACAACCACGAAGCTTCACACCTTTGCTGGGCACGAAGAAAAGGCAGGTCTGGCGTCCACACCATGAAAACTACGCTGCTATGTCTGCTCTGCCTCGGGTTTGCGGCCTGCAGTCCATCGCGTCCTTCACAGAAGCGCAGCGAGATTACAGGCACACAGCAGGAACGCGTTGCCCGTGCCACATCCATTCTCGCCAAGTATTGCCAACTGCCCGGCCCTTTCCTCGATGCCCGCATGGCCGAGGACGTCCACGATAACAGCGGCGGCATGGTTCCGGACCCTTCCTATTCGTGGCTCTCCGGAGTGATCATCGTACCCGCCACCGACCTCACCAAGTGGCGCGAGGCATTGTCTCCCGTGGTCACGCCAGCGCCGTCACCAAAGTTCACCAGCCCAGTTACCCCTCCGTCTTGGTGGCCAGCAGTGGCAGCATTCGAAGGCGTTGAGTTCTACTCACCTAAAAAGCTCACTGGCCGCTCCGGCGGTTTTGCAGCAATCTCGCCATCAGCTTCAGCCATTTACTTTTCGAGCTTTTGAACCCAGCCATAATGAAATTGACCTCAAACCTCATTGCCAAACTTTTCTTAGCCGCGCTCGTCTCCATCGTCTGCGTTGGAGTGCAGGCTGCCGAAACGAAGGCGGCCACCGCTGCGTCCGCCGGTTGGGCGGAAGTTGATATTACGCCGCCGCTCGGCATCGCGCTCGGAGGCCGTGGCGCTCCAGCCACCGCTTCAAAAAAAGTTCTCGATCCGCTCGTCGCCCAGGTGCTTTACCTCAAGGATGCGAACGGCGTCGGGTTCGTCTTGGTCTCGCTTGATCTGATCGGCATCGCGCATGAGTTGAGCGAAAAGATCCGGCTCGATATCGTCCATGAACTCGGCGTGCCGTGGGATCTGGTCGTGCTCAATTGCTCCCACACGCACAGCGGGCCTTACATGATCCGCAGCTTGATGGCGGGCGTGGGTCCTGCGCCGCAAATCGAAATCGACTATTTCAAATCGCTCGAAGAAAAAATCATCTCCGCCACACGCGCTGCGGCGAAATCCATGTCGCCGGTCAAAGTCGAAGTGTTCGAAGGCAAATCCCAGGTGGCCATCAACCGGCGCGGGAAAAATAAGCTGGGCGCGCGCGGAATCATTCCTGACCCGGATGGGCCGTTCGACGAAAACCTTTGGGTGATGAAATTATCGGCGCAGAACGGCCGGGCGCCCGCCGTAATTTTTTCCTACGCCTGTCATCCGGTGATTGTTTACGGCTTCGCCATCGCGGCGCTTTCGGCTGATTTTCCCGGCGTGACCCGCAACTTCCTTCGTGAGCAGTTAGGTCGAAAGGTTCACGCCCAATTTGTCCAAGGGCTGGCCGGCGATGTTCGGCCGCGCGCGGTGGCGGATCTTCCGAATAAACGTTTTCGCACCTCGACGGCGGACGACTTGCAAAAGGCTGGAGCCGGTTTGGCCAACGACGCTCTCGCCGCGCTGAGAGGCGAAGGCAAAACCCTCTCGCTGAATATCGCCGGAGCGGGCGATCGCGCCTTCCTGCCCCGCGACAAGCCGCCGGCCCGAGACCACTATGAAAAAATGCGCGTTGAAGGGGCCTCGAAGACCAACTCGTTTCTGACCGGCGTGAGCGACTACTGGCTGTCCTGCTACGATTCCGGCCTCGGTTTTTCGAAAGGCGACGCGTGGCCAGTCGGCTTGATTCGGTTGGCGGACAACCAGTGGGTCTGCTATTTCGCGGGCGAGCCGTGCGTCGAGTGGCGCGCGAAGATCACGCAGTGGCTGCCGGGAAAACAAATTGTGCCGTGGGGCTATTGCCAGGAGGGAATCGGCTACCTTCCCACCACGGAAATGTTGCCGGAGGGCGGGTATGAGGTGGCGGAATCCAACCGCGCGCGACTGAGCAGTCCCGCACAGCATGCGCCGGGAATCGACCCGGCCATTCGCGAAAGCTTGCTGCGCCAATTGTCATTCATCAACTCCGAGGTAAAGTAGATCGAAGCAGCGACATAGACTCAACCCAGGTATTTCGATGAATGAATTAGCCGAAAAAGAATGCGTGCCGTGCCAGGGCGGAATGCCTCCGCTCAAGGGCGCTGAACTGGAAAGCCTCGCCAAAAAACTCGGCGGCGATTGGAAGATCATCAACGGGCATCACCTCGAAAAAGAATACAAATTCAAAAACTTTCGCGACGCGCTCGCGTTCACCAACCGGGTTGGTGAACTTGCGGAACGAGTCCAACACCACCCGGATATCTACCTCGCGTGGGGCCAGGTGAAATTAACGCTTTGGACCCACAAGGTTGATGGGCTAACGGAAGGCGATTTCGTTTTCGCCGCAAAGGTGAACGAGCTTTCCTGATTTCTGGAACGGAAGCCAAGTCCGGGGAGAGTTGACTCGCTTGCGGCTCGCGCAGGCGATTTGGAACTCGTCGCTAGAAGCTTGGGCAACCTCCGCTCCCTTCACCACCCAGAGCGTCCGAGGCACGCCGCTTGACCGAGGTTTATTGCTCGACATAATTGTTCAATGAACCCGACCGCCACCCCAAATCCTGCCGCGCGCGCAACTTCAAAAAACCAGTTCCTGGCGGGTAGGTGGCGGTTCGCGCTGAGGACCTGCCTGGCGATCGCGTTGACCCAGCTTTCTATGCCGATCCAGGCGAAGATGCAAATCGCCTCGGAAGGAACAGCTCGTTGCGTGATCGTGACCCAGCCCGGCGCGACCGTGGCGGAGCGTTATGCGGCCGATGAACTGGCTTCGATGCTCAAGCAAATTACCGGGGCAGCATTTGAAATTAAGGAACTGAAGGACGACGCGCCGGCATCAGCGATCATCGTGGGACCCGGGCCGGTGTCAGCGAAGGTTTTTCCCGAGGTCGAACTTTCCAAATTTGGCAACGAAGATTACGCCATCCGCACGAAGGGCGGGCGCCTGCTGCTTGCTGGCGGGCGGCCGCGCGGGACGCTTTATGCGGTCTATCGTTTCCTGCAGGAGGAGCTAGGCGTCCGCTGATAGCGGAATTGTCCAGACCCCTGACCCGCGAAAAGATCGCCTCCCACATCCGGGATTACTTCCAACGGCTTTCTGCTCCGCTGCCCGCCGGCTCTTCCTCCGGAAAGCTTGCCAAACTCACCCCGTGCGAACACGAGGTCCTGGCTTTCCTAAGCAAAGGCTTTCCGGACAAGGAAACTGCCGACTCCCTGCGCATCAGTATTTGGACGGTGAATGGCCATGTGAAAAACATCTTTAAAAAACTCGGCGTCCACAGTCGCACCGGAGCGGTCGTCAAGTTCCTGAAAAAGTGAAACCCAAGCCAGAAGGCGGAGGGCAGAGGTCTGACGTTTGGCTTCCGACTTTCGCCCTCTGACTCTTGCCACCCACCAAAACAAGGCATTGTGAAAGCGTGTTGGCAGCGTAATGTGGCATCAAACAGGCGGGCTGGCTCGTATCGGCTCGCATCCATTTTGTTTACCATGCATCTATGAAATGTCTTTACGGAAGCCCAAGCCGGAGAGCAGAGGGCAGAGGGCAGAGGGCAGAGCTCGAAAGTCGGACTTCTGGTTTCGGACTTCTGTCTGCCTGCTTCGGCCTACTGACGTTCGCCTTCATGGGCTTGGTCGCTCCAGCGCCGGCGGCTCCAATTACCCTGCCACTGCCGATTCATCTTGAAACCTTCGATGCCGCCCCCGAAGGCGGCATGCCGGCGGGTTGGTCACGAACGAACTATTCAACCCTGCCGCAATCGAATTCCAATCTGCTGGAACTGGCTTCCGTCCCGTACGCCGGCTGGCTGGTCGTGGATCGCGGTCGGTTCACTTCCAATTTTCTGACTTACACCAGCCATACGCCCGAGGATTATTCGCGCGTCCTGGCTTTCAATCCGGCCAATGTGGTGAATGGCCAGGTGGTGACAAATCTGGCCCTAGGAAGATTCCTGTTCTGTACTTCCGGTTGGCGCGAGGGCAGCCAGATCCAATACTTGTTTTCGCCGGATTTCAATTTGACCGGCCAGACCAACATCTACGTCTCGTATCACAGTCTCTTTGAACAAAACCAGGATAGCTTTGGCGCGGTGGAATATTCCGTGAATGGCGGCATCACTTGGTTGCCAGTCGTTTATATGCTCGATGGACCGGACGTAATCACTGGTGCCGGCGGCCTCGTCGATGCCGTCAAAACGTTGACCAATCGCTACTCCGATGTGGCCACCAACTTCATCGGCAGAACATCCTACGGCGGATATTACGGCGCCTTCATCGCGGCTTCCATCTCGCAATCGTTGGCGACGAACATCAGCGCGCGCATCAACGATGATCCAGTGGAATCCAAGCGGGTGGAATTATTCCGCCTGACCGCAGCCGACAACCAACCGGCCGTTCGCTTCCGCTTCGCTCATGCCGGCACCGATAGCTGGTACTTCGGTGTGGATAACTTCGGGCTTTACAGCATCACGCCCGGCGCCCTCCCGGTCATCTCAAATGCACCGCCCAGCTTGAATGTCAGCGTGGGTGCCACCGCTACTTTCACCGTCACCGCTGGTGGCGCGCCGCCGCTCAGTTATCAATGGCGGATGAACGGCACCAATATCCCTGGGGCGACGAACGCCACTTATGCCCTCTCGCCCGCGAGCAACATAAACCAGGGAGTTTACACGGTGGTGGTGAGCAACAGTTCTGGCGGCATCGAAAGCGGCGGTGCCACCTTGACCGTTTACGTGCCAGTTGTGACCGGGCAATGGGATTTTGATTTCGGCGATCTGCGCGCGACGGTCGGCGCGGAGTTGGAGTACCTCGCCGATACCGGGACGATCACGACGTTTCCGGGAATGGCGATCATCGGTCACCCAGCGCAGGTGATGGGTTTTGGGAGTAATGCCATCAATCAGGGTTGCTACGTGCGCCACGGGGCCAAGCCCAACGGCGGCGGCCAGTTCGTCAATCAATACACGCTGCTCCTGGACGTGATGTATCCCGCCCCGAGCAGCGACGAATGGCGGGCGTTGTTCCAATCCGATCCATTCAACCACGCTGGCAATGACGCGGAATACCTAGTCGGCAATCTCGGCGCGCTCCCGGATCCGAACGGCATTGGCGCCAATGGCCAGTTCAACGGCGGCTTGGCACCGGATGCTTGGTATCGCCTGGCGTTTGCGGTGGACCTGACCGCCCCGGCAGGCCAGCAGCTCACGAAGTACGTGAACGGCGTGAGCGTCGGCAGCCAGTCGCTGGCCGGCGGGGTGGATGGTCGGTACGCCTTGGGGCCGACGGCCCAGCTCTTCACCGCCGGGGTCGGTGGTTTCACGCAGTCAGGGTTCGTGAACAGCATTCAGTTCGTGAACGGCTGGCTGTCGCCCGCCGCCATCGCTGTGCTTGGCGGGCCGACGCCCGATGGCCTGCCGCCCGGCAACGCTGCGATCCGAATCACCGACCTGACTACCAGCGCGGCTTCTGTCACCTTGAACTGGACGGGGCCCGACGG
The DNA here is from genome assembly GCA_947478865.1 of Verrucomicrobiales bacterium. GTDB lineage: Bacteria > Verrucomicrobiota > Verrucomicrobiia > Limisphaerales > CANJXF01 > CANJXF01. The sequence continues at coordinate 69,488 of CANJXF010000007.1, forward strand.
CGCATGCTTCGTGGAGCGGATGACGAATTTGTTTGCCCCGAATTGGTCGGTGGTCGCCAGCGCGATCACCAATCGCAGTCTCAGCGTTCCCATCAGCAGCACACCGACGTTCTACCGCGTCGGCCAGCTCAAGCCCGACTTCATGGTTGGCCAGTTGCCGGATGGGGAGCAATCCATTCCGTCGAAACAAATCCTCCGCGCGGCTGGAAAGCAGATTCAGTTCGGCGGCCGGCCGGTGGATCTGGTGCTCTCGCCCGATGGAAAATTCATCTATATCAAAAATATAAACAACCTGCTCGTGGTGGAGGCCGCGACCTGGACGTTGGTGCAAACCGCGAGTTACCCCGGCAGCGGCGCTTCGATGCACGGGATCGCGATGCGCCACAGCGGTTCGCATATCTATGTGACCGGTGCTGGGAATGAACTCTACGAATGGGCCGTGGCTGCGAATGGCACGGTCACATTTTCGCGTACGATCACGATGCCCGCTGACTCATACCCCGCGTATCCCTGCGGGCTCGCCATCTCGGCGGACGATGCAAAAGCTTATGTGTGCCTGTCGACCCCCAACCAGCTGGCCGTGGTGAACCTCGCCAACGGCAGCGTCGCCCAGCAGATCGGCGTGGGCATCGCACCATGGGATGTGGCGCTTTCGCCGGATGGCAACACCGCCTACGTCTCGGATTGGGGCGGGCGCTTCCCCACAGGCAACGACCTGACTTCGCGCATCAACGGCACGTATGTTGTGATCGACAGCCGGGGTGTGGCGGCGAGTGGGGTCGTGTCTTTCGTAAATCTTTTGACCGGCCTAGAGACCGCACAAACGGCAACCGGGTTGCACCCGTGCGATCTCGAACTGAGTGCCGATGGCCAGACCCTTTATGTAGCCAACGCGAACTCCGACACCGTGAGCGTGATCCACACCGCGACGCGGGCGGTGAAGGAAACCATCCTGGTGCGGCCCGATCCCACCTTCCCGTATGGCAGCGCGAGCACGGGCCTGGCGCTGAGCAAGGATGGATCCAGGTTGTTCGTCACCAGTGGCGGGAACAATGCCCTCGCCGTGGTGGAACTCCCAAACGCGCAGCACACCAACAGTCTGGTCCATGGATTTCTCCCCACTGATTGGTATCCCGGCGCCGTGGTGGCGGACAGCAGTCACCTCTATGTCGCCAACGTGAAGGGCCTCGGCAGCCGTTTGGGTCAGCCCGTCTCCACCTCCTGGCAGATTGGGGCGTACCTGGGCACCGCCAACAAGATTCCGATCCCCGCGGCCGAGCCTTTGAGCAAATACACCGCGCAGGCCTTCGAAGATGGTCGCGTCTCCTATATCAAGCAGGCCCAGCAGCCCTCGCTCGCCGGCCAGCCGCCCGTGCCGGTGCCAAGGCGCACGGGTGAACCCTCCGTCTTTCAGCACGTCGTTTATATCCTAAAGGAGAACAAGACCTACGATCAGATTTTTGGCGACCTCCCGCAGGGCAACGGCGATGCTAGCCTCTGCATTTACCCGCGATCGGTCTCACCCAATCATCACCTGCTCGCGGAACAATACGTCTTGCTCGACAATTTCTATTGCAATGGCGTCAATTCAGCGGACGGCCACTCTTGGAGCACCGAAGGCAACAGCGGCGACCACCTGGAAAAAGCCTTTGGCGGTTTCACTCGCAGCTATACCTTCGGTGACGATCCACTCACCTACTCTTCGACCGGCTTCATCTGGAACAACGTCCTGGAGCATGGCTTGACGTTCCGAAATTACGGCGAGATGGACTACGCCTCCACTTCGCCTGCCAAAACGTGGTTGCAGATCTATCAGGATTATACCAACAACACCGACACGATTAGTTACGTGCAAAACATCGGCATCGCTGCGTTGCGCCCCTACAGTTCGACGAATGTCCCTGGTTGGAATATGAACATTCCAGATGTCGTCCGGGCGCGCGGCTTCATCAAGGAACTCAATGCGGCGCAATCCAACGGCGTCTGGGCGTCGTTTCATCTGCTATACCTACCGAATGACCACACTGGCGGCGCTCCTTCGCCCCGCGCCCAGGTTGCCGACAACGACCTGTCGCTTGGCCAGGTGGTAGAAGCCATTACCAAGAGCCGCTTCGCCAGCAACACCGTGATCTTCGTCATCGAAGACGATCCGCAGAGTGGCTACGACCATGTGGACGGCCACCGCTCGATCTGTCTCGTCATCAGCCCTTACACCAAGCGCGGCCAACTCATTAGTACGTTCTATAATCAAGCCGGGGTCCTGCACACGATGGAGCGCATCCTCGGCTTGCCACCCATGAACCAACAGGACGCCATGGCCCCGCTCATGTTCGAGTGCTTCACCAACGTTCCCAATTTCGCGCCGTATACCGCGCTGCCGAGCAACATCCCCCTGGCCGAGAACGTCATCGCAAGTCAGATGTCGTCCAAGCAGCGTTACTACGCGAAAAAGGTTCAGAAGATGGATTTCAGCAAACCGGATCGAATCAACGACGACACATTCAATCGCTACATCTGGCACATGAACAAAGGCGATGCCCGTTATCCAGCCAAATTTGTCGGCGGCCACGGCAAGGGGCTGAAGCAACTCGGCCTAGTGCTCGTGAAGAACGCAAAAGACGACGATGATGACTGAGCCTGCCGTGACAAATCTGGATTTCGACCATCGCCGCAGGGCTTGACGAGCGTGGGTCGCGATGGATAATCGCGCTGATGAATCGCCCCAAATCCCACTCCTTAAGCAAGCCGGTCGTTACCAAACCGCAATCTCCGTCTTCCCAACCGCGAATCGTCTTGCTGCTCCTCGCATCTGTGCTGACGCTGGGCTGGCTGCCAGCTCAGGCAAAGCTAAAGCTGGCGGACGGTGGAACGGCTCGTTGCGTGATTGTGACCCAGCCGGGCGCCACACCAGCAGAACGTTACGCTGCGGAGGAACTCGCGGCCACGCTCAAACAAATCACCGGGGCGTCGTTTGTGACAAAGGAGTTGGCCGACCATGCTCCGGAGTCGGCCATCGTGGTGGGCGCCGGACCGTTGACGGCCAGGTTGTTTCCCGAGGTGGATCTGGCCACTTTCGGCGGCGAGGAATACCTCATTCGCACACACGGTGGGCGCCTGCTGCTTGCTGGTGGCCGACCGCGCGGGACGCTCTATGCCGTCTATCGCTTTTTACAGGATCAACTGGGCGTCCGCTACTACGCCCCCTGGTTCACCCACTATCCGGATCGCGCGTCGCTAACGCTCGGAACGTTGAATGTGCGCGGCAAGCCCGCGTTCGAGTATCGCGATCCGTTCTGGTTTCCAGCCTTTGATGGCGACTGGGCGGCGCGCAACGGCTCCACCAGCGCCACCGCGCGGCTCACGGAGAAACACGGCGGGCAGACGACCTACAAAGGGTTTGTCCACACATTCTATCCGCTTGTGCCGCCGGACCCGCATTTTAAAACGCATCCCGAATGGTACTCGCTCGTGAAGGGCAAGCGGGTGGCGGAGGGCGCGCAACTTTGCACAACCGATCCGCAGTTGCGCGACTTCATCGTCGAGCGGGTGAAAGCCTGGCTGCGCGAATCGCCGGATGCGAAGATCGTTTCCGTATCGCAAAACGATCACGCCGGCGCGTGCGAATGCGCGCGGTGCGCGGCGGTGGACGAGCGCGAGGGCACGCATGCCGGATCGCTGCTGGAGCTGGTGAATTACATGGCCGAGAAAATTGAGCCGGAGTTTCCAAACGTGCTCGTGGATACGCTCGCCTATCAATACACGCGCAAAGCGCCGAAGACTTTGCGCCCGCGCCGCAACGTCATTATCCGGCTCTGCTCCATCGAGTGCAATTTTGCCAAACCGCTCACCGATCCGAGCAATGAATTGTTCGCGCGCGACATCCGCGACTGGCATCGGCTCACCGAGCGGCTTTACATCTGGGATTACACGACGGACTTCTCGCACTATCTGCTGCCGTTTCCGAATTATTACGTGCTCGGGCCGAACGTGCGTTTCTTCCATCAGAACGGCGTGGTTGGCCTGTTCGAGCAGGGCGCGTATCAGTCCTCCAGCGGCGAAATGTCCGAGATGCGCGCATGGGTGATCGTACAGTTGCTGTGGAATCCCTACCAGGACGATCGCAAGCTGGTGCGCGAATTCATCGAAGCTTATTATGGCAGGCCCTCCGCGCCGTTCATCTTGAAGCACCTCGATCTCATCAGCAAAGCCGCACAACCCTACTATGTCGGCATCGGCCATCCGGATGCGAGTCCGTATCTGCGCTTCCCAACGCTGGTGAAGGCGGAGCAACTGTGGCAACAGGCCGAGGATGCCGCGCGCGGTCAACCAGATCGCCTCTGGCGCATTCGGCAGGCGCGACTACCAATCAGTTATCTCTGGCTCTCGCAATGGGTGGGCTTGCAGCGCGAGTGCCGCGAGTTGGGCGCGACGTGGCCGATTCATCCCTCGCGCAAAGCCTACGCCGCGCAATGGCTCGCGACGGTGAACGAACCCGGCCCCGCCGGCTGGACGCCGATGACGATCATGCGCGAGTCCGGGCAGAAGCCCGTTGATTTTGCCGCTGAGGTTGGCAGCGACCCGGCTGAAGCGCTCTACGAACCAGCGAAGAGTCACGCCGTTGCTTCGCTGCCGGATGATCTGCCAGCCGATGAACGAAAATCCGCCATCAGCGTGCAGGATGACAGTGCCGTTATTTTCCGTGAACCCGCTTGCGCCCGCCCGACGGCCGATGCGGCGGCTTCGGATGGCGTTGCGATTCAGATGACCGCCGGCCCGAACGGCGCACGCGGCGCGATTGAGATTCACGGCGGAAAGTTTCCGGCAGCCTTCAAGCCCGGACGCTACAAAGTTTATTACGTTGCCCGCATCGAGGTTGCTGATCCGGCGAAGCCACAGGCAACGGCGTTCAGTGCGCGCGTGCATGACGGGCCTTCGGGAAAATACATCGCCGAGCGAGCCGTCAAGGTTTCCGAAACTGCGCCAGGTTATCGCTCGTATCTCGTCGGCACAATGGAACTGGGTCAATACACGCGCCTATGGATGGGCCACGCGCATGACGACGCGGTGAAAACCGTGTGGCTTGATCGCGCTGTCCTGGTCCCGGTGAAGTAGGAAAATCATTTCGCAATCATCAACTAATGCAGGAGTCTCACATGTCACAAAAACCTGATATCAACCGGCGGCAATTCATCAACACGAGCGGCAAGATCAGCCTCGGCCTCGCCGCGCTGGGTGGCTTCAATACCTGGAGCGCGAACGCCAGAATCATCGGCGCGAACGAGCGCATCCGCCTCGCGGTTTGCGGCGTGCGCAAGCGCGGCTTTGATCACGTGCGGCTGTTCTCCGAAATCCCGAACGTCTCCATCGAGGCGATCTGTGACATCGACGAAAACGTTCTCCGCGAACGCGTCGCGAAAATGGAAGAACTCAAACTGCCGAAACCCCGCACCTACACCGATGTTCGCAAGCTGCTGGAGGATCAGTCCATTGACGCCGTGTGCATTGCCACCCCGCATCATTGGCATGCGTTGATTGCGTTTTGGGCGATGCAGGCGGGCAAGGACGTGTATGTCGAGAAGCCCTGCTCGCACAACTGGTGGGAGGGCCGGCAACTCATCCGCGCGTCGAAACGTTATAGCCGCATCATACAGCACGGCACGCAGACCCGTTCTTCCGAATCCGCGAACGAGGCCATCCAGCATCTGCACAAGGGGACTATCGGCGAGGTCTATCTGGCGCGCGGCTTGTGCTTCAAGCGTCGGCCCAGCATCGGGCACACCCCTCCTGAACCGGTGCCGGCGGGTGTGAACTACGATCTGTGGACCGGCCCCGCGCCGGCGCATCCGTTCACCAGGAATCGCTTCCACTACAACTGGCATTGGTTCTGGGAATACGGCAACGGCGACCTCGGCAACCAGGGCGTGCATCAGGTGGACATCGCGCGCTGGGGACTCGGCGTCGGCTTCCCGAACAAGGTCACCGCGATGGGCGGCCATTTCGTGAACGACGACGACCAGACCACGCCGAATACGCTCGCGTGCTCGTTCCAATACGACCTGCCCGGCGGCAAGCGCAAGATGATCGAATTCGAAGTGCGTCACGGCATCACCAATCGCGAGGCGGATATCGGCACGGAAAAACTTGGCAGCGGGAATCAAGGCCCGAACACCATCGGCAACATCTTCTACGGCGCGGACGGCTATCTCGCGCTCGGTGATGAAGACACGGCGAACGCCTACCAATTCTGGCTCGGTTCGGAAATGAAAGCCGGCCCGACCGGTCACAAAGGCGGCAGCCGCTACGCCTTCGCGAACTTCATCAAAGCCCTGCGCAGCCGCAAACAATTGGATATCGCCGCGACCATCGAGGAAGGCCACATTTCCTGCACGCTGGTGCATCTGGCGAACGCGTCCTATCGCCTGGGTCGCTCGTTGAACTTCGATCCCGCAAAGGAAGAGGTCATCGGCGATTCCGAGGCGAACCGGCTGCTGCGCGATGCCGATCGCGGCTATCGGAAGGGATTCCGGATTCCGGAGCACATTTAACCGCTTGGTTGAAAACTCCGATTGCCGCGCCGACGGCGCTTTGGAGTGCGGCGACTTGTCGTCGTCGAATGTAGTGAGAACGCCAACGACGTTCCAGCCTTCAGCCCAGGGTTGCGCCAAAGGCGCTACCCTGGGGGCACAGTCAAACGTTTCACAACCCTGAAAGGGTTGAAGCCATGGGCAAAGCCCGAACCGATTCAACCCCTTCAGGGTTGGAGGAAATTTAGGCGACTTACCCAGGGTAGGCGTTCGTTCCTCGCGCCAACCCTGGGCTGGAAGATGGAACGCCGTTGGCGTTCTGGTTGGCGGGCTTTCGCTAACCATTTCGCTAACCGCAAACGCAGACCGGTCGGCCAGGCGAAAAAAGCGGTGACGAGTCACCTCACTTTAAAGGTTGCGCCGTGGGGTCGGCCAGCCCGTAATTCGGACAGACTCCGAGGCATTTCCCGCTTTCGCTCAAACTTTTTTGTTCGGTTTCGCCCTTCGGCGGCATTTTACTGGTGATTGAACATGACAGACCACCAAACCTTGCTCGCCGAATACACCCGGAACGGCTCGGACGCCGCCTTTCGGGAACTGGTCACCCGCTACGTTGACCTGGTCTTTTCGACGGCGCTCCGGTTGGTCGAGGGCGACACGCATCGGGCGGAAGATGTGGTGCAGACCGTCTTTGTGGACCTGGCCCGAGTCGCGCGGACGCTTCCTGCGGATGTTAAACTGGGCGGTTGGTTGCACCGGGACACCTGTTTCGTGGCCGCCACCCTCATGCGCGGTGAACGCCGTCGTCAATCTCGCGAAAGGCAGGCCGTGGAAATGAATACGCTCCAAAATCACGCCGAAGCGGACTTCTCCCAGGTCGCGCCGCTGCTCGACGAAGCCATCAATGAACTGGACGAAGCGGATCGCACGGCCATCCTGCTCCGCTTCTTTGAGCAGCAGGATTTCCGCGCGGTCGGTCAGGCGCTGGGCAGCAACGAGGACGCCGCCCGCATGAGAGTGAGGCGCGCGTTGGAGAAGTTGGAGGGCTTGCTGAAGCGCCGGGGTGTCACAACGAGCGCCGCCAGCCTCGGCGTGGTGCTCACGGCCAACGCCGTCCAAGCCGCGCCCGTCGGATTGGCCGTCACGATTTCAACCGCCGCCGCGCTTGCTGGAACAACCATCGCCGCCACCGCAACCGCCACCGCAATCAAGACCATCGCCATGACCGCACTGCAAAAAACGATTATCGGTGCAACGCTTGCCGCCGCTGTCGGCACGGGAATTTATGAAGCTCGACAAGCTTCAATGTTGCGCGACCAAGTTCAAACCCTCCAGCGACAGCAAGCGCCACTGGCGGAACAAATCCAGCAGTTGCAAAGCGAGCGGGATGATGCGACGAATCGATTAGTCGCACTCCGCGACGACAACGAGAGGTTGAATCGAAACACTGGTGAATTGCTCAAACTGAGAGGAGAAGTCGGCGTGTTACGTCGGCAACAAACCTCACAGCAAGATCAACAACTTGAACAAGAGAAGACGGAAAGGGAATGGATTAAAAGCATCGTATATCGAGGCGATGATGACCAAATCAAGTTGTGGCGATCCCGTGGCCCAAATGGAATCCAAATACTCGTTCGGGCGTTGAAGTCTCCAGTGTATGATCATTCGACCCGCATGTGCGTCGCGAGCCTTATCAGTCAGTTGGGAAGCTATGCCAGGAGCGCCATTCCAGAACTCATCAGCATGATTAAAACAGAAAAAGACGAAAGTGTTCGCGGCATCTTGCTTGGATACTTTGAAGGGCCAATCGAAGGGTTGGGGGAAACGGAGAAAGGTGAAATGTTTCCCGAATTAATCCGTGCGCTACAAAGTAGCAATGGCAGCGTGCGGAATAATGCCCTGGTTTTGCTCCAGTCCTATCCCAACCAATCCGATACTTTGATTCCGCTCATGGTGAAATCGTTGCAAGATTCCAGTCCGGGAGTTCGACTGATGGCGGTCAAAGCCTTGAAGAAGGTTGATCCACAAAACTCCGCCGGAGTTGAGCAAGTGGCGGTGGTGGTGGGATGCTTGAACGGCCCGGCGGGCGATACTCCAGGATCGGCCAATGACGCTGCAATCATGTTGGGGGAATTGCATCGCGAGCCGGACTTGGCTGTGCCTGCTCTCATCCAAAGCCTCCAAAGTGCTGACCGTTATGTCCGCCAAAACTCGGCGGTTGCTCTGAGCAAGTTTGGTGAGCAGGCCAAACCTGCCATCACCGCGCTGACGAAAGCGCTCGCAGATTCCGACAGTGGCGTCCGCAGTCAAGCCGCTGCCGCGATAGCCAGCATCAATTCCGCGCCACCTGCGAAATAGAGGATCAAAGGAATCGCCCGCCAGGGACGATAGCCTTCACTTCTTCCCCGCACGATTCACCGCCCGTCGCAACGGCGGACGGACGCGATGGTGATAGGGATCATCCGTTTCGATCTGGCAGTGGTAGATCTCCACCAGCCGGAGCATGGCCGCTTCGGCGGTTGGACTGTCAAGGGAGCCACCTGCGAAACGCTCGCGATCCAGCACCGCCCGCAGTTGCAAGATTTCCCAGCGCCAGTTTCGTCTGGCCCAATCGGGCAGGCGAGCCGCGACGGCTTCGGTGTGGTAGTAGGCCCTCAGGACCGCTTCCTGGTCCACGGGCTTTTTGCGATAGGAGTTTGACGCGGTGGCTTCGAGCAGATCAATGACTGCCAGCACGTCATTCGTCACTCCCGGGCCGAACTCGTAGGCGATGTATTCCTCGAGGGTGGCCCGGGCGGTTCGGTTCGGATCCCAATAGAACTGAACTACCGCCGCCTTGTTCATGTCCTCATAGATGCCTTCGCTGTAGGGAAAGCCGCCGCGCACCGACAGCTTGACCTGATCCCACAGCCGCTGAAACCGGGCGGGCAAGGGATTCGCGCCAAAACCGCCCCACGGCGAGTTGCCCCACATGCTGATCTCCGGAAAGTTGAGCAACGGCAGTTTTCCCGGCACGCCGACATCGAGTGGATACCGCGGAAAATCTTCGTGCGCATCCGCGAGAATGAAATCCACCCAGCGCTCGCCTTTGGTCAACGCGTCGGTCAGGCCTTGCCATTCGCCTTCGGGCGGTGTGTCGAACATCCAGGTGCTCAACACTGTTTTCATTTTCGGGAAATAGCTTTGGCACAGCCGCGTCAGATCCCGCGAGAGTTTCAGGTAGCCGTTGCTGCCCCACGGCTGGCATTGTTCACAAGCGCAACCACCTTCGTCATACGGCCAGTGGACGAGGATATCGAGGCCGACATCCGCCAGCTTGGCGTAAAGCTGTCGGGCGTTCTCCATCAAGTAGGCGTGGCCCTCCGGATTGCTCGGGCAAATCGGATGGCCGCTGTTGCCGCGCCGCCCGGTCGGGTCGGGCAGGCGCTTGGCCCGGATGTTCGCCGGCGCGCCGATGAACATGCAATTGTTGATGCCGGTGGCGAATTGGATTCCCAACTCGCGGGCCGTGCGGGCGCATTTGCGCACCGCGTCCATGGCGGGCGCGGCCTCCGGATCGTTCCAGCCCTGAAGATTGATCATTGGAAAGATCACCATGACAGCGTTGACGCCCCAGAGCGCCAGGTCCTCCATGTAACGGGCGATCTCCGCCTCCGATGCCTGAACATACCAGTTGTGAAAATGGCTGGCGAAATACATGCCGCGCAGCGAGCCGCGCGGCTGCGAAGTGCCGCGCCAGGGCGAGGGTTGAAACGTTCCGTCATACCGGCTGGTGCGGAGAAGCTTTCCCACCCCATAAAGCAAACCTCGCGGCGAACCTCCAGCCACGCGCACCGCGCCGCCGGTTTGATCCATGCGGAAAGCCTCGGGCGGCAGGCGATCATCAATCGTCAGGATGATCTGCGCTCGATTGCGGGACTCGACGACGTTCACCGCGCAACGCAGCTCAATCCGATCCTTGAGAATCGCAAACGTCCGGGCAACGAGCGGATCGGCTGACGCTGGCACTTTTACTCGAACCTCGCGTCGAGTTGTCCCGCCGGGTTGAACCGCGCTTTGCTGATGGGTGGCGACGCATCCCGGCAATCCCAAGCCGACGGCAGCAACTCCAGCACACTTGAGAAATGTCCTGCGACTGTGCGCATCCAGCATTTGCCTCTCAACGGGAAAATTCATGGCGCATTACTGACAGAGCACGGCGGGAAACTCAATACCGCAACACCCGCACCTCACCTGCATCCATCAGCAGGGTAAGGCTCGGTCCGCGACCAAGCTTAGCGCCGGTCAGGGCGTCAACCATCGCGCTCGATCGACCCGTCTGAATCACGAGCGGGCCGCTCGTGTGCGCCTGAACGGAGAGGAATCCTTCCGCCGCCCAGACCGCGGCATTTTCTTCCGTGAACAGATGCACGCCGGACATTTTGGCGAAGGCGCGCACCAGTTCTGGAGTCAGCGCAGGCACGCCAAGGAAGACGTCCAGACCGCTCTTGCTGCGGCGGAGGGCGACGGCGGGCGAGCCGTCCTGATAGGTTGCCAGCGTTTCCACGCCTGTCGCATCAACGGTGAACAATGGTTGAACGGCTTCCTTCGGCCCCCACGGTTTCGTCAATCCCAGTTTGCGTCCGGCTTCCGTTGGCGTTGCCTCCGCCGAGTTTGGCGAGACGGCGCGATGCTTGAAGCCAGTAACGTCGTTCATGGCGCCGATATCAGTTCGGCTGGGCAGCAGGTAGCCGGGCGCGTAGCACCAAACGCGAGTGGTGTTCCGCGGGCGATTGGCAATCAGCGCCTGCCGATCGGCCGGAGTCAGGGACCAGCTGGCGAGGAAGAATTGCAGTTTCGCGGGCACGTTGCCCGCCAGCGCGTCGGGCAGCGCGAATTGTCCATAAGGTGCGCCGCAGCGTCCCAACGCGGCGCGGCCATCATAGATTAACGGCTTCGCGGCAAGGCTCGAACCACCCGTCAGATGACAAAGGCTGTCTTCGCCCACAATCGCCGCAATCTCCGGCGCGAACGGCTGGGCGCGCTTAACCATCGCCTGCTCGACCGGCCTCAATCGTTTCTGTTCCTCCCAGATCGCGGCGTCATTGAACCAACCTTCGCCGGGCAGATCCATCCACCACGTACCGAAGCCGCGCAGGGCAGCCTGAGCGGTGTTGCGCAACATGACTTGCTGGGTTTGCCTCAGGTTGACCAATCCTCCCTCCTGCACATGCTCGGTCGTCCGCGTGTCGAGGTGCGTGCGCGAGTCGTCCTCGTTGAGCCAAAGGATGCCCGCGTTGCGAACACTCTCGGCGGGACTCATGGATGGCGCGGTGCCGAGCCATTCACGGTCGAAGTAGGAAATCGGCGAGCAGAGGATGTCTATGTCCTTGGATTTCAGCACTGGTGCCAGCGCGTAGTGCCCGCTGGTCGCCGCGCCGTTGGCCAGCGGCGGGAACTCGAATTGATAACCGTAGAAGAAAACGACCAGCTTCTTGCCATCGCTGCCGCGTCGGGCAGCGGCGGCCAGGGCCAAAACCATGTCCGCCATCTCGCGTTGTTGAAAGCGCGCAAACTCGATCAGCCTCCGCTCGCGGGCCGGATCGCGCAAAAAACCGTTGGGATGGGCGCGCCGCTCGTCGGCGGTCGGCGGTTCGGCGGTGGCAAAGTCCGCATCGCCGCGCTCCTTCAGCCAGGCGCGAAACGCTTCACGGGCAGCCGGATCGTAACCGCTCAAGGGACGTTCCCAGGAGCCTTCGTAAAACCACTCGCCGGTGTTCTGGCCGCAAGGGTGAACGCCGGCGAAGTGCTCGGGAAACGCTTGCATGAGATGCCGGCAAAGTTTTTCGAGGTGCGCGGCAGCAGCAGCGCGATAAGCACGGTGGGAGACCGACGCGAAATGGCCGGGTTGGTTGGTATCGTAAACCATGAGCGCTTCGGGATTTTGCCGCAGCCACCAATCGGGTGCGTTGGCGTTGACCCGCGGCACGAGCAACACCTTGGGGTTGACCTCGACGATTTGCCGGCAGAGGTCGTCGAGCGGCCGCCAGTCCAGCGGCTGCTCCGGCGACGTCCAGCAGTTGGGCGCGCTGTACGAAACGAGATTCACGCCCGCGTCCCGCGCCAGCGCAACCTGCTGGAGGAACGGTCCGGGCGGGCCGCCGATGCCGATGTACTCGCCATTGTTGACCTGATGCATGGCCGGGTAGATCTGCCGCTTCGGTGTCGCTCGCGCGCGAAATGTGACGCGGTATTTCCGGTTGGCGGAAAAATTCAGACCCAGATGGCTGTGAAGATGAAAGTCGGGCCAGGTGCCGGACGGCGGATTGGTCAACGTGACCCGGAGCGCGCCGTTGGTCACGGCCACCTTGCCGACGGTATTCTGCTCTCGCAGCGGCCAGAGATTCCAAACCTCGTTGAACTTTTCCGAGGTTGCAAAACTTCCGGGCGACATGACGTCGCCGCCGGTCTCGGCATCCACCACGCGCACGTCTGAAAGCCAGACCTCGCCTGGAAGTTGACCGAATCGAAAGTGGAGCGTGCCGGCAGCCTTGACGTCCGCGCCCGGAGTGAACTCAAATGTGTGCTGCGTCCAGTTTTCATCAATCGTGCTGGTGCCGCTGCGCGGCACGCCGAAGAAGAACCGTGGCGGAACAGGTTTGCCGTTGACGTGGATTTGCGATCCGCCTCGCGTGGGCTGGACACGGACGGCCAGCGGCGCGGCAAGAAGGGCGTTGCCGACAGCCAGCCACCCCAACCACAGGCTGAGCGGAAGGGATTTCATCAGATGAAAATCGGAGCGCAGGTTCGGTTTCATTTGTAGCCTGCCATGTCTTCCAGGCGGAGCAGGATCAGCGAATTCAGACCAAAGGCAAACCGCGGCGGGGCTTGGGTTCTTTGATTTGGCGAAGCCCCGCGCCCGACAAACTTGAGCGTGTGTTTCCCTGGCTTTAAATCGTGCAGATCAAAGCTGAACCAGGTCCAATCCTCGCCCGAGTTGCAGAGGTCCAATTCCGGGCCGACGGACTGGCCATCGAGGAAGGGTTGATAGCGTGCGCTGAAAAGAGAGAGGATCAGGACGCCAGCCACCTGATAGCGTCCTGATTCGGCCACCTCGAAGTCGAATTCAATCTCCGCATCTGGTTTGCCCGGCGCGTAGATCAATCCCTCCTCCTCCCGAGTCACGAGGGTCGGCGGGTTTGCGCGGAAGGTCAGGGCTTTCGCCGGCAGCACGCGGTAGGGAGCAACGCGGTTTGTGGCAGGCGGCAGAGGCTCCGGGCCCGCGACCGGCGGCGCTTGATACCAGAAAGCCACCGAGCTTACCCAGTCCGGGCGCTCGTTGGAGGACGACTGTTTTACGCCTGCGTCGTTGACTCTGCTGCCTTTGTGTTCGATGGAAACTTTGAGCGCAGTCTGGAAGCGCACGGGATCCGACAAGTGCCAGCGATAAGCGCTGACCCGGTCGCCGGCGAAAACGCCTTCATACAAGGTCACTCCATGCGCTGGCCCGGCGAACTGCCGGAAGCCCCATGCGTCATTGAAATAATCCTCGGTGCCGGTGCCGCACAGCGAAGGCAGCGCCTCGCCATCAATGTAGAAATGGTCGTCGCCCTCGCCAAACCAGCCGGTCTTTACCTGGTGAACGGAATAAACCGTCCCCACGTAGTTGCCGCGGCCCTTGGTTTCCAGAATGGGAAAGTCGCCGGGTGTTGCCGGGAAGGCCTGGTGATAGCGCGCGTGGAAGTAGAGCGAGTCCTCCGGCAGGCTCGGCAGCTTTTCCCAGTCAACGTAATAGTAAACCTCCACGTCACCGAACCCGCGCCCCTCGTTGGTCAACGTGATCTTCGCGCTCTTGCGAAATGGCATCCGCCAGAAGCACGTCCGCGAACGGCCATAGGAGGAAACGCTCACCGGCAGCGAATGAAAGTCGGCAATCGCGCCATGGCCGACGCCGAAGAAATCCCCCAGCGGCACCTCGATGCTTGGCTTCGTCATTCCGTCCCAGTAAATCCGCAGCACCAGCGATCGGCCGGAGAATGGATCCTGCGAAGCGACCGTATTCCAAAGATGCGTGATTGCGCCCGGCCCGGTTAATTCGGCGAGCACCCGCGTTTCGCCTTCCTTGATGACGCGCGAGTCGCCATTGCTGTTTATGTCGGGACTGGTGCTGGAGACGCGCCGGGTCTGGGCGTCCGTAAATTGCGTCAGAGCCACCAATGGATTCTCGCTTGGCTTTGCGGTATTTGTGCCCGGCGTCCCGGGTTGCGCGTGTCCGATGGCTGCGCCCAGCAAAATGATTAGCGCGAACGCCGCTTTTCGAAAAAGTTTTCCGGGTGAGTCGTGTAAAGGGACGAAGGGGTTTGATCTGTCCACGCGACAAACCTTGATTGCTGACCGAACGGAGACAAGCAAAAAGTCCAACCCGCGTCCCATTAGGTGACCGGGTTCCGGGACGCAGATTGGTTTCGCGATCCGCTTAGAACGCACCGCGTCCCAAAATGGTCATCAGCGCATCGTCCTTCTCTTTACCGGAAATAAAATCAAGGGCGCGGAAATAACGAGCGCGATCCTTTTCGGTCGTGGCCGAATCAGAAATCAATTGCGCGAGATAGGCGGGCGTTTGGGTTGAATGAATCCGCCAGACGATGTCGCGGCCGGTCGAGGTGTTCCATTGGCCGCCGCTCTTTTTCAACCATGCAGTGAAAAATTCGTTCTCCTGCTTATCGGCTCCGATTGCCAGCGCCTCCAGATACCAGCGATCTTTTCCGTCGTGCTGCGTGGCGAGCTCAGCCCAAAGGTCGGCCGCAGCCGGCCCGCTCCTGTGCCGGAGGGCAAGGGCGCACTCGCGCCGAACCTGTGGGGAAGAATCCCTGGCCAATGTCTTTAGATGCGGCGTCAAATCCATTTTCAGTTCTTGAGCGATACGCAGAGCGGCAATGCGAAGATCTGGATTTCCATCGCGCAACGCCTGTCTGATCTGAATGGTTCCGTGGCTTGGATCACGGGCAAGGAGTTGCAAGGCTCGCGCGCGCATCCGCGGTTCGCCGTTCTTCCAAAGCGCGAGCAGTTGGGGCTGGACCGCTGGTCCGGCCATCAGCAAGTCAACGCCTTTGGCCTGGCTTGTTTGCGACGAGGTTTTCGCGAGCGAGGACTGTATCTTCGTCCAAGCGAGATACCGGATGGAATGGTTTGGCGACTGCAATGCCTGGGTGAGACCGGAAGCGGTTTTCAGATCAAGCTTCGGAACGCTCGGCTTGTTTCCCGGCGGAGCGATGCGGAAAATGCGTCCCTTCATCGTCTTGAATTCGTGATCGGCCATGTTGTGTCCGCCCACGCCGGCATCGTTCCAATCGGCGACAAAGATCGAGCCGTCTGGCGCAACGCAGACGTCCGACGGACGAAACCACGTGTCGCTGCTGGAAAAAATATCGGTCGTTTTCGCGGCGTAACCCGCTCCATCCTGGCTGACTGAATAACTGCGAACCACCCGCGTTCCGGCATCACAGTGGATCATCTGATTCTGAAAAACTGGCGGAAGCAACTTGCCTTCGTAAATCGCGATGCCAGTCGGAGCACCCGCCCCTGTTACCAAGGTGTTTGGCACGACACCCGGATCCATTTGGTGCCAGTGATAGAGCGGCTTGTCGTCATCGGGAACCCCTTTGCCTTTGGTTTTTTTCCAGGCTTCACTCCACCCTGCGCCGGTCAACGGGTCCGTGTAGCCAAAATTTCCATGCTGCATCACGTAGTTGATGCGCACCGACCGGTTTCCATCATCGTCATTGTCGGATTGCCAGACCGTGCCAAAGGAATCCACCGCCAGCTCGTATGGATTGCGAAAATTGTGCCCGAGCACTTCCAGGTTGCTGCCGTCCAGATCGCAGCGAAACGCCATTCCTTCGCGATACGGTTTGCCCTTGGCCTCGACTTCGTTTCCTTCGAGGTCAACGATGAGTTTGCCGTTCTTGTCTTTGAGATGTTTGCCGGCGTTCCCGAAGTTGAAATATAATTTTCCATCCGGCCCGAACACCATGGCGTGGACTCCGTGATCGTGGTCGAATCCTTCCACGCTAAACAGCGTTTCAACTGTGTCAGCGCGATCGTCGCCATCGACATCCGTGAGGATCAATACTTTGGGCGAACAGGAAACGATGACGCGGTTGCCCAGCACGCAAATGCCGAGCGCGCTGTTGATATTCGTGCCCTGGTAAAAAGTCTTCGCCTTGTCGGCCACGCCGTCGTGGTCGGTATCTTCGAGAATTACGATGCGATCGCCGGCGGGATCGAGCGCTCCCCAGGGCTTGAAGCTGCTGCGGTAATTCACTCCTTCGCAAACCCAGACCCGGCCCCGCGCATCGATGTCGATGTCCGTCGGGTTGCGCAGCATTGGTTCAGCCGCGAAAGCTGTGGCTTCCAACCCGGCCGCAACCGTCGTGGTTTTGAGAAATTCCCGGGCGGCAGCCAAACCCAATTTCGGCTCGGAAGCGCTCGCCCCGGAACCGCCGGATGATTTAGCTACTTTTTTTTTTGGCCTTTAGGATCGAGGTTCTGCTGCAAATCTTCGGCCGTGAGGTTGGATTCCACCCCGTTTTTCGGAACGTTCACCTTTGCCGTCCAGAGAATGGCGTTGAGCACCAGCTTGCGGAAATTTTCGTCGCCCCAGTTTTTATGAAAATGCGCCCCGGTGAAACCGAAGCCGCGCCCGCCATCTTTGCGATCGTAAACCCATGCCACATGTTGAGGCTCGCCGCGTTTGACTGCCGCGCGCACGGCGGGATTGCCGCTGTGGGTTCCGTCGTCACGGCTCATCGTGCTCGCGGGCGGCACAGCCGACAAGACCGGTGTGACCCCCTTCATCCCATCCTGGAAACGCATGTTGAAATACCATTCATCGTTAATCGTGAACGGTTTCACGCCGCGCGTCACAGGATGCTTTGGCATGGTTGAAAAGTTCGCGTCCCAATGGGGATTGACCGACCAATTGATCTCAAAGGCGCCGCCAATCCATTCCAGAAATTCCTTCTCGCCTTTTTTGATCGTCGGCTCCACCGCGTAATGCACGCAGGCCAGGCCGACCCCTTTTTTCATCAGCGCGTCGAGCTGTTGCAGATGGTCGCCTTGCAAGGCGCCATGGCCTTCGCCGCCGTCCATGAAAAGAAGAATCGTGCTCGCACCATCAAACGCGTGCGCGTCCGCCGGCCAGCCATTCAAGTGCGCCTCGGCTTTCACGCCGGGAACTTTATCCAGACATTTCTTGAGCAGGAGAACGCCGGCGTTGTGCTCGTGTTCGCCCGGGCCGTGGCTGATTTTTCCGGCAACCAAAACAATTTTCTTATCGGCAGCCGAGGCCGAGAAAGCGAGCGAGAGAAAAGCCGTCGCGAAAAGGATGAGGAATTTTTTCATTTTCATGTGATCGTGAAAGAGTTTAGAAATTTTCCGCCGCGTGGAAAGCCCCAAATTGTTTGTCGCGACAGATCCTGGTGCAAAAAAACTCTGAGCCATCGAAATGGCCCAGAGTTGGGGAAGAGAAAACGCAATTTCTACTTCAGCGTTTTAATGCGGATATTTTTGAACTGCACGGTCATGGGCGGACCGGCGTGGAGTTGCAGGGCGAGCACGCCGCTCATCACGCGCTTTGATTCACAATCGTCCGTGACGTCCACGGTCTGCTTGCCATTGATGAAGTGTTGCAGGTGATTGCCTTTTGCGATGACGACATACTCGTTCCAATCCTCTTTTTTGATGCCGGCCTGGATTTCGTCCGAGTTTCCGACTGAGCCGGTCACTTCCTTTTTGCAATCCTTGGTCCAAACGACTTTCTCGCCGCGTCCCGCCATGATGCCTCGGGTCATCCGTTCCTCGTAGAGAATGCCGGAGTAAGTCGTGCCCGCTTCGAAATCGGCCTGGTAGCCGCCGACGACCCAGTTGTTGGTGTCCAAAACTTTGCTGCGATATTGCACGCCGGAATTGCCGAAGCCTTTGTCGTTGTTCGGCACGATTTTGTAGGAGAAGCGCAGTTCAAAATCCGCCACCGGGTTGTTCGTGAAGATCAGGAACGTGTTTCCCTTGGTCGGATGCGCTTCGGTGGTTTGGCCGGTGATGGTGCCGTCTTTCACGGACCACAACTCGGAATTGCCGGTCCAGCCGGAAAGGTTTTTGCCGTTGAAAAGCTTCTTGAAGCCTTTTTCCGCCTTGTCCTGCGCCGAGGCGGACACGACTAAAGCCACTGTTATAATTGTGGAAACGATTATTTTTTTCATAAATTTATTTCAGGACTGTTTTCAAAAATTTCAAACCTTTCACGGCAATCTCTTCGGTCGTCGGCTCCATGCGACGCCAGATCGCAGCGGCGCGGGCGATGAGTTTGACGTCCGTCGTGAATGATTCAATCACCACATCGCCATTGTATTTGATGTCTTTGAGCGCTTTGACAATCGGCTTCCAATCAATGTGATCGTTGCCGGGCGTGCCGCGGTCGCTGCCGCAGGCGTGAAAATGGCCGAGCAGTTTTCCCGCTTTGCGGATGGCTTTGGCCTGGTCTTTTTCCTCGATGTTCATGTGGAAAGTATCGAGGTGCAGCCGGAGCGCAGGGCTGCCGACATCCTTGATCATCTGCAGGCCCTGGTCGCAGGTGTTGATGAAATCGGTTTCAAAACGATTGAGCGGTTCGAGGCAAATTTGCCTTTTGTTTTTCGCCGCGTATTTGGCCAGCGTTTTCAAATGCTTCACCACGGTTTTCCACTGCTGTTTGTATTCCTTTTCGGGAACCGCGTCGGCGCGTCCCACTTCCGAATAGACCGGGCCGATCAACGACGGGCAATCGAGCACGACCATTTGGTCGATCAATTTCATCATGTAATCCAAGGCGTTTTTCTGCTGCTCGGGCGTGCCGCGCAGATCGCGCCCGCCGCCCATGCAGGCGCAGACCGATCCGCAAACCAGACCGTTTTTGTCCAGCTCCCGCTTCACGTGGGCCGGATCGATGTGCGAGGGATCTTCAATCGGGATTTCGATGGTCTGAAATCCCCACTTCTTGAACTGCGGAAACAATTTGGTGCTTTCGTTGGTGAAAGGTGAGGTGAACAGGAACGTGTTGATGCCAAGTCTCATAAAATTTTCAGAAGGCTAGTTAAACAAGGTGCAGTGTCAAAGAATTTTCCAAATACCCGGCGCAGCGCACCGGTGCCGCGCTGGACAACGAGACAACGTGGGTTTAGAAATCTGAAGGCAAATTTAAAAAACGGTTGGGTTGCAATATTTATGAAAACATTATCGTTCGTACTGGTTCTTGGCATTGCATTAATCTCGTCCGGTTGCGGAGGAATGTTTAAAGGCAAAAAAGCTGCAGAACAGAGCATTGCGGATTTCCACCAAATGTTTAACGACGGTAAACTCACCGAGATTTATGCCGCTAGTCACTCTAAGATGAAAAACGCCGCCAAAGAGAAAGAGTTTGTGGATTTTCTCGATGCCGTGCAGCGGAAACTCGGAAAGGTAACACAAACCACCAACGTGAACTTCAACGTACGCTCAATGAATTTGACAACTACGATTGCTTTAACGCAAAGCACAACCTTTGAACAAGGGGCTGGGAGTGAGACCTTCACGTTCGAAATGGACGGCGACAAAGCGGTGTTAATCGGCTACAACATCAATTCGAAGGATTTGATTTTGAAATAAGCCAAGCTGGAGGTAGAGGCTAGCCGCTTTGGTGATTGACCTGATTCTCGCCACCCAGACACGTCACCGCTTCGCCGCTTCCCGATCCGCCACTCGCCGCCCGGTAATTTTTTTCTCGGTTCGCTTTTTGAAAAGCGTTAAAACCGTGGGCGTTGAACATCCACAAGAAAACCGGCCTTAGTACCGTCACTCGCGTTGTCATCCTGATCGCCTTTTATTTCATCGGCGGACTCGTCGGGAAAGAATCGTCGTTCATGTCCGGGAATGTCTCCCTGGTCTGGCCGCCCGCCGGAATCGCGTTGGCGGCGATTTTGTTGTTCGGCTACAAATTCTGGCCCGGCGTGGCGCTCGGCGCGAT
Source organism: Verrucomicrobiales bacterium (assembly GCA_947478865.1). Classification (GTDB taxonomy): domain Bacteria; phylum Verrucomicrobiota; class Verrucomicrobiia; order Limisphaerales; family CANJXF01; genus CANJXF01. The sequence continues at coordinate 90,029 of CANJXF010000007.1, forward strand.
CTTGTTTGCCACGCTGAACGGAACGCCCATCGGATTTTTTACCTTTGGAACCGCCATTGGTAATTCAGTCGGCGCGGTGGTTTGCGCGTTCCTGCTGGAACGGTTTGTAAAATTCCACACCTCGCTCGACCGCGTGCGCGACGTCGCGGGCTTCGTCTTTTTTGCCTGCGTGCTCGGCACAACGGTCAACGCCGCGTTCAACGTCGTCAGCCTCTGTTACAGCGGAGAAATTCCCTGGGACAACCTCTTTCCTTCGGTGCTCGTCTGGTGGGTGCCGAACGCGATGGCCGCCTTGGTCGTGACGCCGTTTATTATTACCTGGGGTTCGCCCTCGGAAATCGAATGGAAACCCAAGCTGCTCGCCGAAGCGGCCATCTGCAGCATCGGCCTGATCGTCGGAACGCTGGTGTCGTTCAACTCCTGGTTCGTTTACGGCATCGAAAACTATCCACTCGCCTACCTGCCGTATCCGTTTTTGATCTGGGGCGCCTTGCGCTTCGGCCAGCGCGGGGCGACGACTGGAACGCTGCTGGTGGCTGCGCTCGCCATTTTCGCCCTGCTGCAAAAGCGCGGCCCATTTGTCACGCACAACGAACAGGACAGCCTAAATCTGATCGGCAGTTATATCGGCGTTCTTGCGGTGACCAACATGTTGCTTGCCGCAGTCGCCGTCGAACTGCGCCGCGCAGAACAGGATCGCCGGCAAAGCGCCGATCGTTTTCGCGTGGTTGCCAGCGCGACGAATGACGCTATTTGGGATTGGGATCTGGTGACGAAAAAAGTCTGGCGCAACGAAGGAATGCGCACGTTGTTTGGCCATGCCGGGCAGGAAATGAGCGGGGAAATGGAATGGTGGAATGAAAAGATCCATCCCGAAGACCGCGCCGGGATCGTCGAAAGCCTCGCTCGTTTCATCGCCAGCAACGATCAATCATGGTCGGCCGAATACCGCGCCCGCCGTACCGATGGCAGCTACGCGTTTGTTCTGGATCGGGCTCACCTCGTGCGGGATGGCGCAAACGTGATTCGAGTCATTGGCGCAATGATGGATATCACGGAGCGCAAACGGATCGAAGCCGACCTCGCGAAAGCGCGTGACGCGGCCTTAAGCGCAGCGCGGCAGAAATCAGAATTCCTCGCAAAAATGAGCCACGAAATCCGCACGCCGATGAATGGCGTCATCGGCATGACGGGCTTGTTGCTCGACACGACGTTGAATCCGCAGCAGCGGAACTACGCGGACACGATTCATTCCAGCGCCGATTCACTGCTCACCATCATTAACGACATTCTTGATTTTTCGAAGATCGAGGCTGGCAAATTAACCTTTCAAAAACATGACTTTGATTTGCGCGATGCCGTTGAAAACACGCTCGAACTGCTGGCGCGCGAAGCTCAAGCGCGCGGAAATGAACTCGTCGGCTCAGTTGCTCCGGCGACGCCTGCAATGGTCCGCGGTGACCTCGGCCGCCTCTGCCAGATCCTGAACAACCTCGTCAGCAACGCCGTTAAATTTACCGAGAATGGCGAGGTCACCATCCGCGCAGCGATGCTGAGCGAAACCGATTCCGACGTCTTGCTGCGATTCGAGGTCAAAGACACCGGAATCGGGATTCACCCGCAAGCGCAGGCCCTGCTTTTCCAGTCGTTCAGCCAGGCCGACAGTTCCAAGACGAGAAAATATTCCGGGACTGGGCTGGGCCTGGCCATCGCCAAGCAACTGGCAAACATGATGCAGGGAGAAATCGGGCTGGATAGCGAACCGGGGCGCGGCTCAACTTTCTGGTTCACGGCCCGCCTCGAGAAACAATCGCCCGCGTTGTCGCCGGCCTCCGCGGTTCCGGCGCTGACCGGCAAACGCATCCTGATCATTGACGACAGCGCGACCGTTCGCGAAATTTTGGCCGAGCAATTAGACGCAGCAAAAATCCGCCACGGCAACGCTCCCGATGGAAACGCGGCGCTGGAACAATTGCGCGCGGCGGCCGGGGAAAATCATCCATTCGATCTCGCCATTCTGGATTTGGAAATGCCGGGCATGGATGGAATCGCCCTGGCTCGTGCCATCAAAGCAGAACCAGCCCTTGCGCAGACAAAATTGATCGCGCTCGCCGCGTTGGGGCAAGGTCCCGAAGAGTCCACGCTCAATGCGATTGGAATCGACGAGTGCATTTCCAAACCGCTCAAGCTATCCAAAATTTTCAACACTTTGCAGGAGGTTTCGAGCAGCGGTTTTCACGAGCGAAAAACGACGCGGCGCGAGGAAAGCGAGTCCAATCCCGCAGCATGGAGCGGGGCCGCTCCGCTTTCTCCGGTTCGCATTTTGGTGGCCGAGGATAATCCGGTAAACCAGCGCGTCGCAGTCGGGCAATTGCAGAAAATCGGCTACACCGTGGACGTGGCGGCGAACGGTTTTGAGGTGCTGAAAACGCTCGAACTGATTCCGTACGACATCATTTTCATGGATTGCCAGATGCCGGAAATGGACGGCTACGAAACGACGCGAAAAATTCGCGAACGCGAAGCCGCGCTTTTGGCGCAGGGGAAAAACAAGACGCCGATCCACATCATCGCGCTGACCGCCCACGCCATGAAAGGCGACCGCGATGAATGCCTACAGGCGGGCATGAATGATTACCTGAGCAAGCCGGTGAGCGAATTGGAACTGCGCGTGGCCCTCCAGCGCTGGCGTCCGCACAAGACTGGCGACACCGCCTTTTTTCGCCGCACCACGGAATCGCCTGCGAACGAAGCCCATGCCCAATCGGCGTCCGCCAGCCCATTGCCGGTCAACGTGCAACGTTTGAAAGAAGTTTCCTTCGGCGATCGCGACAAGCTGTGCAAATTGCTTGAACTTTATTTTACCCAGGCCGATGAGGTCATCACCCATTTAGGCGCAGCGGTGCAGACCGGCTCGATCGAAGAGGTCCAGTATTTTGCCCACAAGCTCGGCGGAGCGAGTTTCAATTGCGGAATGTTGGCCATCGTTCCATCGCTGCGTGAGCTGGAGCGCTTGAGTCGGTCGGGCAATCTCGCCGGGAGCGACAAATTGTTCGCCGATGCCGCGCATCAACTGGTGCGAATCAAAGAGTTTATGTCGGATTATTTGAAAACGGCGTAGCTTCACGCTGGCTCGCCAACGTCACTCGAACATTTTCCCCGGATTCAAAACGCCGTTCGGATCCAGCGCTTTCCGCAATTCGCGATGAATGCGCATTTGCGCGTCGCCTAAAAATTTTGGAAGAAAGGTTTTCTTCGCCAAGCCAACGCCGTGTTCGCCCGTGATCGTTCCGCCGAGGCGAATGGCTTCGTCGAAAATCTCGTTAAACGCCTCGTGGATGCGATGCATTTCCTCGTGGTTCCGTTCATCGGTCAAAAACGTTGGATGCAAATTTCCGTCGCCCATGTGGCCGAACGTGCCGATTTTCAATTTGTATTTCTTGGCGATGGCTTCGACGAATCGAATCATTTTTCCGAGTTCGCTGCGTGGAACCGTCGCGTCTTCGAGAATGGTGGTGGGCGCGACTCGAGCCAGCGCCGAGAACGCCGAACGTCGCGCGCTGGCCAGTTTCGTGGCTTCGACATCGTCCTTGGCGACTCGCACTTCCAGACATCCGCGTTCCCGACAAATCTTTTCCATTTGCGCAGCCTCATCGGCGACGGCTGCCGGATGACCATCACTCTCGATGAGCAAGAGAGCTTCGCAATCGAGCGGCAAACCAATCTTCGCGTAATCCTCGACGCAATGAATTGTCATGCGATCAAGGAATTCCAACGTGCAGGGAATGATTTGCGCCGCGATGATGGCAGAAACCGCTTCGGCCGCGTGATCCATTTGCGAGAATGTGGCGACCATCGTTTTCTTGGCCGCCGGTTTGGGAATCAGCCGCAGCAAAACTTTGGTGATGACGCCGAGCGTTCCTTCCGAGCCAATGAAAATATCCTTGAGCGAATAACCGGCGACATCTTTGACGCATTTATTGCCCATCGTCATGAGTTCGCCGTTGGGCAAAACGACTTCGAGCCCCATCACGTAATTGCGCGTGATGCCGTATTTCAATCCGCGCAAGCCGCCGGAATTCTCCGCCACATTTCCGCCGATGGTGGAAATCTTCATCGAGCCGGGATCGGGCGGATAAAATAATCCCACCGCGCTCGCCGCGTCCGCAATGGTCAATGTGGTCACACCCGGTTCCACGAGCATCGTCAGATTTGCGCAGTCCACCTCGAGGATTTTGTCCATCCTCACCGTGCACATCACGACACAATCCTTGCTCGGCATGCTTCCGCCGCTCAAACCCGTGCCGGAACCGCGAGTGACAATAGCTAAACTCTTTTCGTTGGCGAGTTTGAGAATGGCGGAAATCTCCGCCGCGCTTTTGACGAAGAGCACGCAGCCCGGCATTTGCTGCAACGCAGCCGTGCCGTCGAATGAGTAAGGAATTAAATCCTCCTTTGCAGTGAGGACGTTTTCGCTTCCGACAATGCGGCGCAGTTCAGAAATAATTTTTTCAGCCAAAGCCATAGAATTGAGCAGCGAGGATGGGCAACGCGCGAAGTGCGGTCAAGAAATCTGGAATCGAACGCGATTTAGCCAACGAATCAGCGAATGGTCCAGTAACCTAAGATTTGAAATCTCTCCGATCCCGGAACCTGCTTGAGGCGAATTCCAATAGATTTTCCCGAATCATTTTTTAAAATCAGCCTGCTACATGCAGAGCTATCTCCAATTGGGGACGGCTCATCTCCGATCAAGACGTCAGCTACACGGGTGGTTGAAGCAAACAAGCCTGCGAGTTCAGCCTGCAAACCGGGTCCAATCTGGATTAAGCAGGGAGAATTAGTTGCAGCGATCAGATCGATTCCGATTTGTCGTGTCTGCGCGGTGATAAAATGGCGGTGATTGCGTTGGCCGCGAACAAACGTAGAAATCAGCGCGAATAACGCCAAAGCGACCAGCGGCAGAATAATTTGGAGTTTTCTCATAACTCACGCCGTTGCATTTGGCGCGAATCTAAATCTGAAAATCCGTCTTCGCTTTCGCGCGATCCTTCTTATTCATCACTTTTACGTCGCACGCCTCGACGACGACCACGGAGTTTTCGGGGACGCTGTTCATCAGGAAAACATTTGCTCCGATCGTGCTGCCCGCCCCGATCACGGTTTCGCCGCCAACGATGGTGGCGTTTGCGTAGATCGTGACGCGGTCCTCGAGCGTTGGATGACGCTTCTGCCCGCGCAATTGCTGGCCGCCGGAGAGCGAGCGTGCGACGAGCCCCACGCCTTGATAAAGTTTCACATGGCTGCCGATCACGGAAGTTTCACCAATCACTGTGCCGGTGCCGTGATCGATGAAAAAGTGCGAGCCGATTCGCGCGCCCGGATGAAGATCCATGCCGGTGCGGCTGTGCGCCCATTCGGACATGATGCGCGGGATGAGCGGAATATTTTTCCCGTAAAGTTCGTGCGCCATGCGTTGCACGGCGATGGTTTCGACAAACGGATAGGCAACAATAACTTCTTCTTTGCTCAACGCGGCAGGGTCGCCGTTGAACGCAGCTTCGGTGTCGGTTTGCAGAAGTTCGCGAACACGCGGAAGGTTGCTCAAAAATTCCAGGGTCAAACTGCGGGCGGTCGCGCGTAAATCCTTTTTACTGGAATCCTCGGGCGGGGCATACTCGAGGCTTTTGTAAATTTCGTCTTCGAGCCGGCCGAGAACGGAATCGAGCAAAATCGCGGTTTCGACCTTTAACTCGGATGAGTGAATCGGTTTTTCGTCGAAAAACCCGGGGAAAATCAAGCGAAGCAAATCCAGCGTGATCGAAGCAATAGCCGTTTTTGACGGGAGATTCTTTCCATCGAGATGATTGATGCCACCAATGCGGGCGTAAGAAGCAATCAGTTGGTCGGTCAATTGCGTCACATTCACGGCGGGCAGTATTCCGCAGCCGCCGGGCAAACGCAAGCGACGGGAAACGGGGCGCTGAATCGGGCGCGCGCCTCAAAAACAAAAAAAGCTGGCGCACGAAATGTGCGCCAGCTTGCGAAAAGCTTATTCAGGCTTACTTGCTGTCGGATTTCTTTTCCGCAGCGCCGCCGTCTTTCTTCTTGCCGGGAGGCTTTGGCATTTTGGCTTTGTCTTCCTCGCTCATTTTGGAGCGCTCTTCTTTGTCGAGCTTGCCGTCTTTGTTCGTGTCGTATTTTTCGACGATCTTCTTCTGCTCTTCAGTCAAAGCGGGGCGCTTGTGTTCTTTCTTTTCCTGAGCTTGGGAGACCACAGTGCCGAGCAAGCTGAGACCGAGTGCAATTGCTACAATTTTTTTCATAATTTCGATGGTGCGACTTTGCTCTGAGCGACGCGCCCAGTCTGCATTGCCACGTTGTTCGGTAGTTAGGACGAAGTCGAGTTTGCGGTGGTTACAGCCTTTTTAAAATGGCCTGGCAGGCGCCGATTACGGCCTGAACGTCGATGGACCTCATGCACCGAAAATCAATGGGGCATTCGCGTAAAAAGCAAGGCGCGCAGGGCGTGGGGGACTGCAAAAAGATATGGTCATCGCCGCCGGGCAGGCCCGGGCCAGTCAATTCCACGGAAGTGCTCCCAAATGGAACAACCACCGGCGTGCCGACCGCTGCGGCAACATGCATTGGGCCGGTGTCGTTGGTCAGGACCAGGTTGCAGAATTTCAGCCCGACGCACAATTCACGCAGGGTCGTTCGTCCGGAGAGGTCCGCCAAAGCTTCGCGGCCTAGTTTTTTTCCGAGCTCTCCTGCGATGTGGCGGGTGGCTGGATCGTTCGCGCCAAAAATCAGCCAGCCGCACTTGGAGTGGCGATGGAGCTCCACGGCAGCCGCAATGAAGCGTTCCTCCGGCCAGCGTTTCGCGGGGCCGTATTCCGCGCCGGGATTCAGCCCTAGCCAAAGCCTTGTTTCAGAACCCGCCATCGCGTGGAGGCGAGCGCCGAAGGCGGCCAGCTCACTTTCGCTAATCGCGATTCGGGGCGCCATCGGTTCGGCTTTCACGCCCAGCGCCTCAATCAGGTGCAGGTATTGAAAAATGTGGTGCGCCGCGGGATCAGGGTGAGCCACAGCCGGGGAGCGTGAGCCGGAAATCAGTTTTCGAATTTCTGAAACCGAGCGCTTTTTCATCTCAACTGCGCCGGCCCGCTGAGAAACCGTTTGCGTGAGAAACACGTTTCGCCACGGGCGTCTGTATCCGATCCGCCGTGGAATTCCGGCCGCCCAAAGCTCGATCGCGGAGCGAGGTGAATTGGGCAGCGCCAGGGCGAGCTGAAAGTTCAAAGAGCGCAATTTTCTCCCGACCTGCCAGGCATTTTCGCGAGACGAAAAAGTTTGGACTGCATCGATGGCCGAATGATTTTCCCAAAGACCGGCCAGCTTTTCATGCGTCAGCAGGGTGATATGCGCCGCCGGTTTTCCTTCTCGCAACCGCTGTAGCGCGGGCAGGGTCATCACGGCGTCGCCCAGCCAATTCACTCCGCGAACCAGGATTTTTTCGGGCACGTGGTTCATGGTTCAGCCACTGGTTCAACCGGCGTGTTCCGAGGGGCACGGGTTTTCGCGGTGCGCGGCTTCCATCGATTATGGACCCAGAACCAATTAGCGGGATCACGGCGAATCGCATTTTCGAACACGCGATTGACGTCGGTCATGATTTCCACTGCGGAACGTGGTTGTCCGTTTTCGTGCGTGGGAATTTCTTCACCCGCTTCGATGCGCCATTTGGCCAGGCCAACGCGGTAACAGAATCCCGTCATCAGCGGACAACGATACCGCAGAGCAAAGACTGCGGGCGCAGCGCTCGTGGAACATTCGTGGCCGAAAAATGGGATGCGCAACCCGCTGTTTCCTGCGTGTTGATCCGCGAGCAGTCCGAGAATCAGGCCCGGTTTGCTCATCGCCAGCTTGAGCGCGCCAGCATCGGTGCGCCGCTCAAAAAATAGGCAGCCGGATCGCTCACGCATCGACTGCATGAGCCGATTCAACGATGCCTGCCGAAGTCCGCGGTAAGTCGTGGCCGTTTGGAAAATCGGCATGAATTGGCCGAACCGAGCATAGAGTTCGAAGTTGCCGAAATGGCCGATGGCAACGACAAAGGTTTTCGCCAATTCACATTTCCTGGGAAGAAAGCGGTCAGCGGAAGCGAACTCGATGTGCCCGTCCAATTCTTCCAAAGTCATCACCGCCGTTTTAATGGCGCAGGAATAGTTTTCGCCGATTCGGCGAAAGTTTTCTTTCGCTAAAGCGTGAATTTCCTCCTCGGATTTTTCTGCTCCGAAACAGCGCCGCAGGTTTTTCAGAGCGACTTTTCGATGGCGCGCATCGACGACGTAAAACAATGCGCCCCCAGCCCGGCCAAGGCGCGCAACCCAGGTGAGCGGCAGGGCTTGCAGCACGGCAATCAGCGTGCGCGCGGCAAAATAAAGGATCGCGTCCATTTCAACGCAGGCAAATTTTCCGAACGCAATCCTCAAAGCCATCGGCGCCCTTGAGGATTTTTATTTCCACTCGCATGAAATAAATCGAGAGATCGCGCCGGTCAATTTTCGGAAAGCGCACGGCATCTTTTTGCGTGGTGATGATGGCGAAAGCCTGGCGCTTTTTGCTGCGATTGATGGCGTTGAGAATCTCCTGCTGAGTGAAGCGATGGTGGTCGGCAAAGCGTTTTGAATAGACCAATTCGCCGCCGAGTTTGACGAGGCTTTGCTCAAAACTTTCCGGCTGGGCGATGCCGCTGAGCGAGGCGATTTTCCTGCCCTGCAACAGTTCCAGCCCTTTGCGTTCTCCGCTGAAAACATCTTCGAAATAAAGCGGCGCATGAATGCATTCGATGATTCCCGCATCCGGATTGTATTCGGCAATCCGCTTGCGCAATTCCTCGGTTTTTCCATCGCTCTTGGTAATAAAAATGGTTGTCGCCCGAGCCAGGTGCGACGGCGGCTCCCGCAGCGTGCCTCGCGGCAGCAAGTGCTCGGTGCCGAACGGCTGCTGCCGATCAATCAGCACCACATCCTGGCGGCGTCCGCGCAATTTCCAGTATTGAAAACCGTCGTCGAGCAGGAGTGTGTCGCAACCGAATTTCTCGATCGCGTAACGCCCGCTTTTGACCCGGTCTTTGTCCACGAGAACGATTACGTCCTTCAAATTGGAGGCAAGCATGTAAGGCTCATCTCCAGCTGTTTCGGAATCGAGCAGCAATGATTTCCCGTCCGAGACCACGCGGGGCGGGGTGCTTTCGCGGCGAAACAAAAGTGTATCCCACAACCGTTTGGTAATCGGTGGCGGCTTGGATCGGTATCCGCGAGAAAGGATCGCCACCGTGCGGCCCTGATCCTGCAATTCGCGCGCAAATTTTTCGACGACCGGAGTTTTGCCGGTGCCCCCAACGGTTAGATTGCCAATGGCGATGACTTGAACGCCAAGGGTGGAATCCCGCAAAATACGGGCGTTGTAGAGGAACTGGCGGGCTTTGACCGCGCCGGTGAAAATCTTGGAGAGGCCAAACAAGATGCCACGGAGAATCGTCGCCCGTTTTCCGCGGCGTTCTCCCAGAATCACTTCGAGAACAAAAGTCTCGGTGGCTTCCGTCCAGGCTCTGAAGGTTTCGCGCATTCGCTGGAGCTTGCCAACTTGGCCGATTCAGAGCAAGCGGCCTCGTTTCCCTCCCGGCTGCGATATTTTCGCGCCCGCATCTCCCGGCCCAACGAGTTTACCCTCGGAACAATCTTGTTTTGCGATGAACAATTTAGGTGCGCATTTTCAGCCCGTATAAAGCGAAAAGTTATTTGCAATTTTTTTGAGGACGCGGGAAGTTTTTGACCAATGTTTTTCTCAATTCTTGGCTTTGTGTCAGGCATCATCTTCGCCTCGTTTTTCGAATGGGTTTTGCATCGCTACGTGATGCACCGGCCCGTGGGTCGATTTGTTTACCCGTTTGAAGCGCACGCCATCGTTCACCATCGCACGTTCAAAGCGGACCACACCTACCATCTCATTCACGAAGCCGACAAATACACCATACCCATGGCCTGGTGGAATGGCCCGGTCCTGGTGCTCTGCTGCCAGATTCCATTCCTGATCGCTTCCATCATGATGGGAAATTACTGGCTGCTGCCCGGATCGTTTATTTCCTGTTCCGGCTACTATGCGGCTTATGAATACATGCATTGGTGCATGCACCTTCCCAAGAGGCGCAATCTGGAACGCTCTTGGATTTTCTTCCGCCTCAACGGCCATCACCTTTTGCACCACCGTTACATGCACAAGAATTTCAACGTGGTTCTTCCTCTCGCTGATCTTTTCACCGGCACCTTGATGTTGCGCTCCAAAATTTCTTTTGCCCAGGCGCAAGGCGCGCCGGTCCCCAATGTTCAACCGAGAATCAAGAAAAAGGTCGGCGACCGCGAAACAATGTCCGCGTAGGTTTTGCGGATTTCCATTTCGTTATCTCGCATTATTTTTGGGGCGTGGAGGGTAATGACCATGTATGTGGAGCCTGATAGACCCACCTAAAATAGGAACCATTGCTGCCGGTGCCATCTACGACAAAATCAATATAGGTTCCTCGACGTTTGTAGTGGGTAATGATGTCGGGGGGAAGAATGCGGCAGGTGACGCAGAGGTTGGCAGCGGCTCGGAGAACACCGAGCTGCGCGCAACATCTTGCAGGAAACTTAAGAAACGTCGAGAATTGCCGATGGCAGGAA
>CANJXF010000008.1 GCA_947478865.1 Verrucomicrobiales bacterium
ACGCCAACGAATTCGCGTTCCGCTGGAACACGCGCCATGACTCCGATGGAATTCGCCTGGCGAAATTCGTCGGATGCATCCAAGGCAAGCGTCTCATCTATCGCCACCTGTCCCAAACTTTATGCGTTTGCTAAGTATACAAGCCCAGTAAAGAGTGTCACCAGACAGAACCAGTCCAGCAAACGGATACGCGCCGTCGCTGGTGAAACTCAAATTGTGCAGATTTACAAACGATTGCGCCGCAAGCCGATTGGTCGAAGCAAAACCAAGAAGCGCAACGAGCACAGGCAGTAATGAATTTTTTTTAAAGCTGGTTCTCATGAATTTGGTTCACTAGAACAAACGATAGATCATTCTGGGTCCGAAACAAGTTTGCGCGCTGTTTCGCCCGTTGATTATGTGGCGCACGGGATGCGACGAGGCATTCTTGCCAGTTTCACCGTCGAAAAAACAACGAGTGGAGCCAGAACCAAACCTATTTCGGCATTTCCAATTTCAGCTTATCCGCCGCTTGCGCCACATCTTTGTCGCCGCGGCCGGAGAGGTTCACGATGACGAGCGAGTCCTTCGACATGTTCGGGGCGCGTTCGATGACAGCGGCGATGGCATGTGAGGATTCAAGCGCCGGAATAATTCCTTCGAGTCGCGCCAATTTAATGAATGCCTTGAGCGCTTGATCATCAGTGGCGTAGCCGTATTCGGCGCGATTCTGATCACGCAACCAGGCGTGCTCAGGCCCGACGGCGGCGTAATCGAGCCCCGCGCTGACGCTGTGGGTCGATTGAATCTGGCCATTTTCATCTTGTAGAATATAGCTGCGCGTCCCCTGCAAAACCCCGAGGGAACCACCTTGAAAACGGGCGGCATGTTTCTCTGGAAAAATTCCTTCGCCACCCGCTTCGATGCCAAGCATTTTCACCGATTCATCGTTGAGAAACGGATAAAACAGCCCAATCGCATTTGAACCCCCGCCGACGCACGCGACGAGCAGATCTGGCAATCGCTCTTCCTTCTCCAAAATTTGCCGGCGCGCTTCGTCGCCAATGACGCGTTGAAAATTACGCACCATCACTGGATATGGGTGCGCGCCGTAAGCCGTCCCCAAGATGTAATGAGTGCTGCGGACGTTCGTCACCCAATCGCGCATTGCTTCGTTGACCGCTTCCTTCAGGGTGCGCTGACCCGCTTTGACCGACACAACGTCTGCGCCGAGCATTTTCATGCGATAAACGTTGAGCGCCTGCCGCTCGCAATCTACTTCGCCCATGTAAATCACACACTTCAAACCAAACATCGCGCTCACCGTCGCGGTCGCGACACCATGTTGTCCCGCGCCGGTTTCGGCGATGATTCGGGTTTTGCCCATGCGTTTGGCCAAAAGGATTTGGCCCATCGCGTTGTTGATTTTGTGCGCGCCGGTGTGCAGCAAATCCTCGCGCTTGAGATAGATTTTCGCGCCACCCAATTCTTTCGTGAGCCGCTCGGCGAAATAGAGCGGCGTGGGGCGCCCGCAGAATTCGCGGAGATAATAATTCAATTCCCGCTGAAACTCGGGATCCTGTTGGGCGCGAAAATATTCTTCCTCCAACTCCTTGAGCGGATGCATCAACGTCTCGGGCACATAGCGCCCGCCGTAAGGGCCAAAGTGGCCGTGGGCATCTGGAAGAGTTTCGGTGGCAGTTGCGCTCATCCGGGAATTTTCATGCAAAGCAACGGGAGGCGCAAAACATTTTCTTCTCCACCTTTGAGCGAGGCGCGTCAGGCCTTCCGGGCCACTTCGATGAACTTCCAGATTTTGGCGTGATCTTTTTTCCCCGGCGAAATCTCCACTCCGCTCGAAACATCCACGCCGAACGGACGCACTTCCGTAATCGCCTCGGCGACGTTCCTCAGGGTCAGCCCGCCAGCAAGGAAGATCGGTTTGCCAAATTTCTTGGCCTCAACTGCGAGCGGCCAGTTGAATTTTTCGCCGGTGCCGCCGAGTTGTCCGGCGACGTAACTGTCCAGCAGAAAAACATCGGTGCGAAAATCTCTCATCGGTTCGAGTGACGAAGCGTCTTTGATGCGGAACGCTTTCATGCTCATCACGCCGAAGCTGGAGCAAAACTCCGCCGATTCATCACCATGAAACTGCAACAAGTTCAATCCGCAATTCCCCAGCGCGCTCATCACGAGATCTGAATCAGGATTGACGAAGACGCCGACTTTCAACATCCAGGTCGGAAGCTCCCGGACGATCTGCGCGACCGTTTCGACCGCGACACGGCGCGGACTTTGGTCGTAGAACATAAACCCCAACGCGTCCGCGCCCGCTTCCACGGCAACATTCGCATCTTCCAGATTCGTGATGCCGCAAATTTTGATTTTTAAATCCATGTGTGAACGGCGCAAGTTCCCATGAAGCGGAAAAAAAAGCCAATTCTGTTTTGAAAGGATCGGCGACGAACCGATTGCTTTGATTGTCTCACCCGATTCCAAGAGATGTTGTCAGTGCGTTCCGGGCTCGGGTTTGACACAAATAGAACTTCTCCTAAACTGACGGCGCTGATGAACATCTCCTCCCATGAGCAAACGTTTAATCGCGTTGCCACCATTTCCATCGCGCTTTCATTTGGCATTGTGGCCGCCTTGGTCGGTTCGATTGAGGAGATTGCACCTGTTTTGAAACTGCAAATGTCCATGGGTGTGCCGATCGGGTTTGCCCTTGGATCAACCGCCGGCTGGAAGCTCTGGCAAACAGTTTGGAACGCCAGAAAAGGGTTGGCCGGTTCCCAGCGGAAGATCATCTGGTGGGGATTGATCCTCTCGCTATTCACCCTAGGTTCATTTGCCTACGGATTGCGCGGCAGTTCGCGCGAAAAAATAATTGAGTTCGCCATCGGCACAGCCACAGCCGCCGTTTTTCTAACGGTTGGCGGTTTCCTGCTCTATTCGGTTATCAAATATTTTCACAACGAGGAACCGAAGTAGCCGTTCGCAATTCTTGTTTCCGAGGTCTCAATTACCAGAGGCGGAGGAACTTTTCTCCGCTCCCATTGTTTGATGTTCTATGAAGACGACCATCATCACACTCGGTATGGGCGCAATTGCCGCAGCGGCACTGGCAGGCGATCCGATTCCAAACGCCCTCATCAACTACGATAAATTTCAACGGATCGTCACAGAATCCGCCAACGAGCGACAATCGCGACGACTTACCGAAGACAGTTTTCTGGCCAGAATGAAGGAACCAGACGTCATCGTTTTGGATGCCCGCAGTGAATCCAAATACCGCCTGCGTCATATCAAAGGAGCCATTAATCTGCCGTACACGGAGTTTACCGAGTCAATACTTGCCCATCTTGTCCCGGAAAAGGGGTCGAGAATCCTGATCTATTGTAACAACAATTTTCTGGGCAGCCCGAACGCGTTTGCTTCCAAAACACCCGCGGCATCGCTCAATCTTTCGACCTACACTTCGCTGAAGGCATACGGCTACACCAATGTATTCGAACTCGGGCCGCTGCTTAATATCTCAAATACAAAAATCCCATTTGAAGGAACCGAAGTGAAATGAAATGACGCAAAAATTTTCGGAAATCGACAAATTCCCGGTGAAGCGAGGCAATTTAGCCTTATGATCGATTTCCGTTTGACCGATCCCGGTGCTGTCGTTTGTGACGCATCAGCAATTTCATCATGCGAACATAGTCGATGACGAGGTAACTGATGAACGCGAGGGCAATAATGCTCACTATCACTAAAAACATCGCCGAAGCGAAATTATCGCGGAAGGTCTCCTTCAAAAACTGAAACAGCTCTGACATGTTTTGTGTCAGAATGGACAGCGTTGAACGAAAGATTGTTCAACAAGAAGAGAAAAAAGAACACCCCGATGAGCGCCACTTTTCAAGAATCAGCCAAGCGATTTCTGTCGTAATCACCCGCGCATTTCTCGCGTCAGGAAACCATCTACCGCTCGTTATTTGGGTTCAGTCGCTTTGAGCAATGGAGCAAGTTGCATTTCAATTTCGTGCTCGCTGCCACCGACTTTGCTCTTGAATAAAAACCATTGCTCCAGATGTTCAACCGTCGCACCTGGCTGAATCTTGTGGAGCGGCCCAACGGTTTCCACTTCGATCATGTCTCCACACGTGTAGCATTCCGTGTTGCAACCGAAGTCGGGATAAACTCCATTCGGATCGAAGCCGAATCGTTTAATAAAAACCCTTTCGTCGCGGGCATAAGCCGCCCAACCGAGCGTATTCATGACGCCAAATTTCTGCGGTTTGGCGGCGGAGGGATCGCACTTGAGCTGGATAAATTTTGTTCCCCAATTCCAGCGCGGGTCGTGCATATCGGTGTAACCCCACAACGACAGGGGACGAACCGGCAGTAATTGATTTGTCGGCGGTTCATGGGGAACAATTGCCATGCCAGGCCCGCGCATCACAGTCAACGCCCATGGCGCAACTTCGACGGCCCAGGCGTTCCTGTTGTTCAGCCGGTGCAAAACGGAAACGCGATTTGCCGATGCATCCAGCGTGATCTCGATTTCCTTTTGAAGACCGGTGCTTGCTTCCACCGGCTGGATGAGTTTTAGGGTTCGTCCGTCCCAGCTGTGGTCGATGGGCGAATTGTCGGGAGCGTAACTTCGCGGCATCACTTCCGGTGCATGCCAGAGGCGATGCCCGCCGTATGATTTCCATTCGTTGCCGCCGGTTGTTCCAAGGTGTTCAGGAACTTCTTTAAAGAGATTTGGTTCTCCCACAAAGCCAAAGCGAATAATGCGCGGGCCGATGTCTGTGGTGGCAATCAATTCGATCTGGCCGTTGCTCAATTGAAGGCAATTTGGCCAACCGGCATAAGCGGTCTTTTGCATTTGAATTGGGGAAGATAAATTCATTTTAAATCTAATTATTTCAAGCCGAGCAGGAGAATGACGACATCGATGATGAACAACAAAACAATTGTGAGTTCCAGGATCATCATCCAGCGATTGTTCAAATCCTGGTTGAGCAACTGGTAAAGGTTGTCGAGTGTTTTGAGTTTCTCGTCGATCGTGCGATGCCAGTCTGAGAGATGGAATCGCGCCGAAATTTTTTCATAAATACGGGCGAGATGCCAGTCGCCAAAAAACTTAGTAATGTTCGACAGCTCGTCGCTGAAGCGGGCCAGGTCAATCCGGATTTCCCGCAATTCGCGCATGATTTCCGCGCGGCCACGGCGGCTTGGCTTCGACAGGTCTCGGTAGGAGCGTTCCAGCGAATCGTCGAGCAGACGGTCGTAGGATTCGAGTTCAGCGAGTTGCAGGTTGGCGAGTTCCAGGACGTGTAAAGTTTCGTCGAGATTGGCCGGTTCTTCGACGACGAGCGCAGCATCCCAATCGATGACTGCGAGATCATTTTCGTAATAGCTGAGATACAGCCCGGTGGATTCATTGGCTTCCTGCCGCGACAATTGGTGGATGTCGCTCTCTTGCGTGAGCAGCGCCGCCACTTCGCGGCGATGATCCTGAAGCCAATCTTCTGCGCTGAGCGCCGCGCCATTCTCGGTGATCAAAGGCGCATCGATACAAAAAACGGTGTAGGCTTCCTCCTCCATGATGTGAGGCACCGGACGGACCCAGAAGAGAGCCAGCTCCCGGCGAACTTCTTCCGCCAGCGACCGAACCTCCATTTGCAAGGAGCCGTTGTTGAATTCCAAATCATGGTAGGCCACGAGTTCTTCGATCGTGTCCACAACGAAGGGAACGCTCACCGTGATGCTGATCGCGCCGACGGGCAAAAGCTTGACCGTCCGCTGAACACTGATGCTGCCGTGCGGGCCAATCCGCTCCATGAGGGGAAGCCGGACCATTTGGGGCCGGTAAAAAAAGAGGTGGCGCGGACTGCGCTTGCTGGCATCAACGGAGAATTGCGCGACCGGTTGCCCGAGGAGCTCACGCACGGGCTGCCGAGTCATCTCGTAGGCAGCATCAAAGGCGTACATGAAAACCACCTTTCCCGAATATTTTTTCACGCGGTGAGAATTCCCTTTTCGTAAGGCATGCCGTGATTGTGCTGGAGAAATCATTGCATTAAAAAATACGCCAGCCAGAAAAGGATGTCTATGGCCGGGCAACCGAGATTTTCCCGAGCAATTTTACCGGTTTTGCAAGGGGCTAAGCCCTGCTTACTCCCACTCAATCGTTGCCGGCGGCTTGCTGGAAATATCGAGGCAAACGCGGTTCACGCCCTTCACCTCGTTGATAATGCGACTGGAAAGTCGCTCGAGCAAATCGTACGGCAATTTGACCCAGTCGGCGGTCATCCCGTCCTGTGATTCCACCGCGCGAATCGCAATCGTATAATCATAAGTGCGTTCATCGCCCATCACTCCAACGCTCCGCACTGGCAGCAGAACCGCAAAGCTTTGCCAGATTTTGTAATACCAATCCGTCGCTTTCATCTCTTCAACGACAATGGCATCGGCGTTGCGCAAAATGGAGCAGCGCGACGGCGTGACTTCGCCCAAAATACGGACGGCCAGCCCAGGTCCGGGAAACGGTTGGCGATAAACAATTTCCTTGGGCAAACCGAGTTCCAGCCCGAGCAAGCGCACTTCGTCCTTGAACAAACATTTGAGCGGCTCAATCAACTTGAACTTCATGTTCTTGGGCAGACCGCCGACGTTATGATGGCTCTTGATCATCGCCGCCGGATTGCCGCCAATCGGCACGGATTCGATGACGTCTGGATACAACGTGCCCTGCGCGAGAAATTTTGCGGCGCCCGCCCGCTTGGTTGCCGCTTGGAAAACCTCAATGAAGGTTTTCCCGATGATTTTTCGTTTGCGCTCGGGATCCGTGACGCCTTTGAGCTTGGTTAGGAAAACCTTCGACGCTTCTTCGTATTGCAGCTTGATGTGAAAATGGCGTCCGAAAACCTTGCGCACAACCTCCGCTTCATTCGCGCGCAGCAGTCCGTTATTGACGAAAATGCACGTGAGCTGATCGCCGATCGCTTCATGCAAAAGCGCCGCGGCCACACTGGAATCCACCCCACCGCTCAACCCAAGAATAACCTTCTCCTTGCCGACTTCGCGGCGAATTTCCTCAACCGCCTGCTGCACGTAATTCCGCATCGTCCAATTCTTTCCGCATCCGCAAATCTCATGCACAAAATTGCTGATGAGTTCCCGGCCATGCGGCGTGTGGGCCACTTCCGGATGAAACTGGAGTCCGTAGAAATGCTTGGCACGATTTTCGATGGCGGCGTAATCCGAGTTTTCCGTGGCTGCGACCGGATGAAAGCCATCGGGCAACTTGGTCAACTTGTCACCGTGGGAATTCCAGACCTGCAACGCCGCCGGCAAACCACGGAACAGAGGACAACTATCGTCTTTGAC
Organism: Verrucomicrobiales bacterium; assembly: GCA_947478865.1. GTDB lineage: Bacteria > Verrucomicrobiota > Verrucomicrobiia > Limisphaerales > CANJXF01 > CANJXF01. The sequence goes on from CANJXF010000008.1 coordinate 7,369, forward strand.
CGTCAGCGTTCCTTTTCCATATTCGCGTTTCTGTCCGCGCTCCACTTTGCCCTTCAAAAAATGCGCGAGCAACTGGAGGCCAAAGCAAATTCCGAGCATCGGCACGCCGAGTTTAAAAACTTTTGGATCGGGCAACGGTGCCTCGGGCGAATAAACGCTGGAAGGGCCGCCTGAAAGAATGATCCCCTTTGGGCTGAGTTTGGCGATTTCCGCGGCGGGCGTGTCGTAGCGGAGAATGGTCGAATAGACGTTGCACTCGCGAATCCGCCGGGCAATCACCTGCGTGTATTGGGAACCGAAATCGAGGATAACAATTTGCTCAAGCATAAATGTGGGGAAAAACAGAAGTGATAACGACTGGGTAAAATGTTTTTTGCACCGAAGAAATTACTCCTTCACGACGCTGACTTTGCCTTCCTTTGCGTCATACTGAAGTTTGGTTCCTAAAGGCGGGACCGGCAATTTCCCCAAATATTTTTTGGTCACAAGTTCGTTGAGATCTTTTGGAAAACTGCCCTCCTGCGCGCCAAACAGTTGAATGGCGTTATTGATTGCAGCGGTATCAATATTTTTTTGCATGGATTGTTCCGCTTTGGCGGAAGCCGCCAGATAATTCACCGGAGCCGTGGCGAGGCTTTCTGCGGGAACACCGGCATTTTTCTCGGGCGCGGTCGGAACCGGAAAACCCTCCTTCTTGCGGCATCCGAGGATGAGGAAAGCCGCAAGCAGAACTACGGTAAAAAATGCGCGTTTCATGTGGCGAACCTAAACGAGGAATTTAAAAAGCCAAGTGCGAACAAAGTCGAAATCGTGTCGTGAATAGCATCAAAAAACAAAAGCCCGAGCGAATTCGAAAATTCGCCCGGACAGTGTCGATTAGCGGCTTGCAAGCAAGCCGACTAAATCATTTAGCAGGTGCGTTCGTTGGCGGGGTAGGAGTTGCGGGCATACCCGTGTCTTTCTTTTCACAACCCACGAGCACAAAAGTGCTCACCAATGCCAGAACGAGGAAACTTAGTAGTTTTTTCATGCCTGCGATGATTATCTCTGTCACAAAAAAAAAGCAATAGGAGGATTATTTATTTTTTTTGAGGTTTTCCCTGACCAATTCCCGGGCCTGTTCCACAAGGAGCCGGTCCTTTCGCAGATCCGCAAAACGAAACGGCGGCAATCCGCTCTGTTGCTGGCCAATCAATTCTCCTGGCCCGCGCAATCGCAAATCCTCCTCCGCAATCCGAAATCCATCACGGCTCTCCTCGAGCACCCGCAGTCGTGCGCTCGCCGAATCGGTCTTTTCTGACGCAATTAAAATGCAAAATGAATCTTCCGCGCCGCGGCCAATGCGCCCGCGCAACTGATGCAACTGAGCCAGCCCGAATTGCTCGGCGTTCTCCACCAGCATTACCGTTGCATTCGGAACATCGATTCCCACCTCGATCACGGAAGTCGCGAGGAGCATCTGAATTTTGTTGGCACGAAACGCGGACATGACGGATTCCTTTTCGCTGGAGCGCAATTTCCCGTGGAGCAAACCGATCTCGTAAGGCGCAATAATTTTTTTAAGCTTCACGAATTCTTTCGTTACCGCCTTGATTCCGGCTTTCTCGTCGGCTTCTTCCAATCGCGGATAGACGACGTAGGCTTGCCGGCCTTCCGAAAGCTTCTCGCGAATAAACTCCCAGACTTTGGGCAACTTTTCTTCCGCGCGAACATAGGTTTTTATTCGCGCTCGCCCAGCCGGGAGTTGGTCGATTACCGAGATGTCGAGATCGCCATATAAAGTCAGGCCCAGCGTGCGTGGAATCGGCGTCGCCGTCATCACCAGCAAGTGCGGGTAGATTCCTTTGCGCAATAACTTCTCGCGTTGCGCCACGCCAAACTTGTGTTGCTCATCGATGATGACCATCCCGAGCTTCTCGGGAGCGAAGGCATTCTCGATTAATGCATGCGTTCCGACGTAAAGCGTCGCAGTTGGTTTGTCGGCGGGCGCGGCACTGAGTTTCAGCGAATCCTGTTTTGCAGCCCTTTCGCCCGTAGTTTTGGTGCTTCCCGTCAGCAACTCCACGGAAATGCCGAGCGAAAGAAACCAATTCTGAAAGTTTTTGAAATGTTGTTCGGCCAGAATCTCCGTCGGCGCCATCAAGGCAACATCGTAACCGCTCTCGAGCGCCATCAAGGCCGCGCTGGCGGCAACCACCGTCTTGCCGGAACCAACATCGCCCTGCAGCAAACGTCGCATCGGATGCGCACCGCCCACGTCGGCTCGGATTTCGCGCAAAACTTTGGTCTGTGCTTCGGTCAGTTGAAAACCAAGTTGCGCCAGAAATTTCCGGATCAATTGATTCGTTCCAGAGCAAGGCAACCCGCGCGAATTCGCTTCCAATCGTTTGCGCCGCTTCTGGATTGTCGTCTGCAAATCGATCAATTCGTCCAGGGCCAAACGGCGGCGTGCGATTTCCGTGTCGTCCATTTCCTCGGGGCAATGAAGCAGACGTATCGCGTGGGCTCGACCGGGCAAACCGGCAATCATCATTCCGGGATGCGGTTCGGCAATCTTGCTTTCAAACTGCTCGACCGTCCGCGAGATCAGGGAACGGATCCAACGCTGCGGCAAGCCTTCCGTCAGCGGATAAATGGGAACGATGCGATTCAGATGAATCAATGCTTCGAGCGATTCCACGACTTCCGTTTCGGGGTGGTCGATCGTGCGCGGTTTAAGCGAATTCAATTTTCCGTAAACGAGAATCTCATCGCCGACTTTGAAATAATTCTGCATGTAAGGCAGGTTCCACCAGCGGCAATGAAGTCGGGCGCTGCCGTCGTCTAAAATAAACTCGAAGACGGATTTCGCTCCGCCCCGCCAGCGTTTCAAACCGGCGGCAATGATTTTCCCACGAGCGGTCGCGGCTTCGTTCATTTGCATTTCGGCGATGGAAATAAAATGTCGCCGATCTTCGTAACGACGCGGGCGATGCAGCAACAAATCGTCGACGGTGCGGATGTTAAGGCGGGCCAGCTGTGCGGATCGCTCAGCCCCGACTCCGCGCAGTTCGCCAAGAGGCAAAACCGCAGGCGAAGATGGCGTCGGCACAGACATTCGCTGCACAATATTCAAAGCTGGGAAAACGTCAAAGTGGGAATCCGAACCATTGCAAACTGCGACCATGCAAAATAGAGTCCAAGCCATGAAGCGTGAACCGAATATTGGGCAGATAGCGTTCTCCCTGGTTTTGCCAGCCCTCCTCCTGTTGGGATGCCGCCTCTGGAACGACCAAAAGGGCACGCCGATTGAATTCAATTTTGAAGTTCCTCCAACCTCATAATCATGCCCAAAGATTCTGAATCTCCCATCGATCGACTTTGGCTTGAATACAGCCTCGTCTTCAAAAATTTCGACGACCACACCCTGGCGCGCTGGATGGCGCAAACCTTGGGCCAGCTCGAAGGTTCGGCGTGGCGAATGTCGCATCCATTGCTCGGCGCATATCGTTTGGCCGCGCAACTCGCCCACGACCGGCAGATCTGGCTCAAACGGCTTGCGACCGCGCCATCGGCTTACCCGGAATCGCCTTGTTGCCGCGCGCCGATGCTCGCGCTGCTGACCCGCGACGTCGTGGAATCCGGATTGATTTGCCAGCATTGCACCGGCACAGCGGTCGCCTTTGAAGATATTCCCGATGCTCTGCAAAGCGAACTGCGAAAATGGGCCGAGGAATATGCGCCAGTTCACGCGGTTTCACATTGGGACGAACGCGAACGCAAAAATGTCCGCGACTTCGAAGATGCCTGTGAAAATGCCGCGCTCCACGCCGAGAAGTTACTGAGCCGAGCCGGCGCTGAACTCGCGCCAAAATTGTTGGAATATTATCCCGCCATCGTTTGGGAAGATCAGGACGAATGCCTTGAAGTGCGCCCGGAAGACATCGAACTCTGATCCAAGATTGCTCCAGCAACTTTAGAAATTCCTGTTCATTCCATAAATTCTGTCAAAAATTTACTTCATGAACGAAGGCAAAATCTGCGCGAAACATTTCTCCACCGGCAAACCAGTTCGTGTCCGTTGGAAAAACGGGATCATCGCCAGCGTCGAGGAAAATTCTTCCGCCCCGGAAGATCTTTGGATCGCGCCCGGCCTCTTTGACGTGCAAGTAAACGGCTACGGCGGAATTGATTTCCAACAGGATGGAGTTACAAGGGAAGAATTGCTCAAAGCGGCGCGCCAAATTCGTCGCGATGGTTGTGGGCAGTTTTTGCTGACGCTCATCACGGATGAATGGATGAAACTCACGTCGCGCTTCCGACATTTTAAAAAATTGCGTGATGAGTCGTCAGAGCTAAAACAGGCCATCGCGGGTTGGCACATCGAAGGTCCTTTTCTTTCGGACCAACCCGGCTTTCACGGCGCACACAATCCTTTGGCGATGTGCGATCCGTCGCCGCAAAAAATTCGCGAACTGAGGGAAATTGTCGGGACTGATCCACTCCTGCTAACCCTTTCGCCGGAACGTTCTGGCTCGATCGACGCCATCACGCTGGCGAGGTCATTGGGAATTATCATCAGTCTTGGCCACACAAATGCATCGGCGGAAATTCTGCAACGCGCGATTGCCGCGGGTGCGACGGCTTTCACCCACCTCGGCAATGGCTGCCCGCGCGAACTGGATCGGCAGGACAATATTCTTTGGCGCGTTTTTGATGCACCGGGAATCACGGCCAGTTTTATCCCTGACAAAATCCACGTTTCCCCTGCCCTGTTTCGACTCGCGCATCGGGCCATGCCCAAAGAAAAAATTATCTACACGACCGATTCGATGTCGGCTGGAGGCGCGCCGCCCGGGAAATATAAAATCGGCCACATGGAAGTGGAGGTTGGCGCCGATCAGATTGTGCGGCAGCCAGGCAAAACAAATTTCGCAGGGTCCGCGTTGCGTCCGATCGATGGAATTTTCCGCGCGGCGGAAATGTTGAACTGTTCGTGGCAGGAAATCTGGCCAAATTTTTCTACTCAACCCGCGCGCATGGTCGGCTTGAGCAACGAGTTGGCGGTGGGGAATGCAGCAAATTTCTACACGCTCAAAATCACGAATGAAAATCAATTGCAGGAATTGAAACTGGTGGCGAATAAAATGGATATCCGCGAATAAAACGGAGCGCCGGTTTCTAAACCGGCTTATGGCGTGGTATTTTCGAGCGGCTGGTTTTTATTCGATCCGACTTGGTTTGATAGAACGTTAAGCCGACGGCACGTCGGCGCTCCGGCGTGACTGCGACTCCGTCGCGTTTGGTTTGAGGGTCCAGCGAGTTTTCTCAGGCGGGCTTTGCTTCTTCCTCGTCGGAGCGAAATAACCGGGCGTTTTCCTTTCGCGCCAGCACGTAATCTACCGACCATCGGCCCGCTCCGTAGATTGAAATCATTACCAGCAGGAAGAGAATCAGCGTGGTGAATTCAAGATCCTGCCGCGACTCGACCGCGCTAAATGCTTTAGGCAAATGGACGTAAAAAACCGCCATCGCCATAACGGGAATCTGCACCAGCGCGGCCACTCTTGTGATCAAACCGATCGTCAGAAAAAATCCACCGGCCAGATGCGCGAGAATGACGAGATGCGCAATCATCCCGGATGCGATCCATAAGTTGCCGGATTCTTCCATGAGCCGGACGAGGTCAGCTGTGTGCGACGCAAAATAAATCCCTTTCAAAAACAGAACCACGCCGAGGTAAATGCGGATGAGATCCAAAAAAATATCGCCGTGAATCTTAAGCCAATGATTGGTGTGTTCGGTGTTCATTGCTGCTCCTTTCAGGGTTGATAAACCACGATAGAATGCGTCCGCCCAAAACGCAAATGGCGGCGGGCAACTCCGTCAGCCAGATAACCACTCAGCGATGAGGTTGAACACCCATTGTGAAAAGGCCGCGTGGGAATAGTTTCAGTCAAAAGGAGAACATTATGGGAATCATCACCACACTCATTATTGGATTAGTCGTTGGAGCGGTCGCAAAGCTGTTGATGCCTGGAGATGATCCGGGCGGAATCATTATCACAATGCTGCTCGGCATTGCGGGCGCGTTCGCCGCCAAATTCATTGGGGAGGCTTTCGGCTTTTACAACGAAGGAGAAGCGGCGGGCTTCATTGCCTCCGTGGTCGGCGCGATGCTGCTGCTGTTTTTGTATCGTCTCATGGCTCGACGACGGATCAGCAAATAAACGAAACAGTCCCACACCATTCGGCGAGGTCGTCGCGTTGACACTCCTGGCCGGCGCTCGTAAGTTCGCGGCGATGTTCGAACTCGTTTCGTCTTACCAGCCCGCCGGAGATCAACCGCAAGCGATTGCGAAGTTGACGGAGAATTTTCTTGCCGGCACGCGACATCAAACGTTGCTCGGCGTGACCGGTTCGGGGAAGACGTTTTCCATCGCGAACGTCGTTAAGAACATCCAGCGTCCGACACTGGTTATTTCCCACAACAAAACGTTGGCGGCACAGCTTTACGCTGAATTCAAAAGCTTCTTCCCGAAAAACGCCGTGGAATATTTCGTCAGCTATTTCGATTACTACCAGCCGGAAGCCTACATCCCGCGCACCGACACATTCATCGAAAAAGATTCCAGCGTGAACGAGGAGATCGAGCGGTTGCGGCTTTCCACGATGAGCTCCCTCTTTTCCCGCCGCGACGTTCTGGTGGTGGCGAGTGTGTCGTGCATCTACGGCATCGGCAGCCGGGAAGATTATGAAGCGCTGGTCATTGGCCTTCACGTCGGCATGGAAATGTCGCGCGAACAATTGCTCAGCCGTTTCGTCAGCCTGCTTTATTCGCGCAACGACATTGCCTTTGAGCGCGGAGAATTTCGCGTGCGGGGCGACACCGTCGAAATCCGTCCGTCGCATTCTGAGGAGGGTTTGCGCATCGAGTTTTTTGGCGACGAAATCGAGCGCATCACCCGTTTTGATCCCTTGACCGGCGACAAATTGGAGTCGCTGCAATCGACCGTGGTTTATCCCGCGAAACAATTCGTCACCACCGAGAATAAGACGAAGCGCGCCATCCTGAGCATCCGCGAGGAACTGGGCGATCGTATCGCGCAGTTCGAAAAAGTCGGCAAGCTGATCGAAGCGCAACGCATCAAAATGCGCACCGAATATGATTTGGAAATGATGGAGGAAATGGGGTTTTGCTCCGGGATTGAAAACTATTCACGCCACCTCAGCGGACGTCCTCCGGGCTCGATTCCGAACACGCTGCTCGATTTTTTCCCGGAGGATTTTCTGCTCGTGGTTGATGAATCGCACGCGACGATTCCGCAAATCGGCGGGATGTATGCCGGTGACCGTTCGCGCAAAGAGGTTTTGGTCGAGCACGGATTTCGCCTGCCCAGCGCAATGGACAATCGCCCGCTGAACTTTTTGGAATTTCAATCGCACCAGAATCAAACCATCTACGTCAGCGCGACGCCCGGACCGCAAGAACTCGAATGGTCGAAGGGGCGTGTCGTTGAACAGATTGTGCGCCCCACCGGATTGATTGATCCAAAGATTACGGTGAAACCGCTGTCGGGTCAGATCGACGATTTGATCAACGAGGCGCGAAAGCGAGTCGAGTCCAAAGAGCGAATTCTCGTCACCACGCTGACCAAACGCACCGCGGAAGAGCTGACTGATTACCTTCGCGATGTCGGGATCAACGTTCGCTATCTGCACAGCGAAATTGACGCAATTGAACGGGTGGAAATCTTGCGGTCGCTTCGCAAGGGCGAGTTCGATGTGTTGGTCGGGATCAATCTTTTGCGTGAAGGATTGGATCTGCCGGAGGTTTCGCTCGTGGCGATTCTCGATGCGGATAAGGAAGGCTATTTGCGGAGCGCCACCAGCTTGATCCAGACCGCAGGACGCGCCGCCCGGCACCTCAACGGAGAGGTCATTCTCTACGCGGACGTGATGACGCAAAGCATTCAGAAATTTCTCGCGGTCTCAAATTATCGCCGGGAAAAGCAAGTCGCCTACAACAAGGAACACAACATCACCCCGCGCAGCGTCAGCCGGGCGGTGGAAGACAGCCTCGCCGTATATCACAGTGCCAAACGCAAGGCCGCCATGGTCCTGAACGAAGCGGGCGGAAACATTGACGTCACCGAGACCATTCGCGAATTGGAGGCAGAGATGATCGAGGCGTCGAACAATCTGGAATTTGAAAAGGCCGCTTTAAAGCGCGACCAGATTCGCGAACTCAAACGAGGCTTCAGCGATTCCAAAGAGCCGGCGGGCGAACCGGTCAGCTATAAAAAAACGAAGAAGCGCAAGCAGCGTGCTTGATCGGTGCGCGGTCGAGAAGTTTTCTCTCAATCCTCATCTCACAAAAAGCAGCAGAGCCTGAACATTTCCAGGCTCTGCCGGATTAATGCTCTTTAATTCAAGTCAGTTTGAATCTCCGTAGTTGAACGGGTCGGAGAATTTCTCATCGGTGGTCACGCTCAAGTCGGTGAGAGTTTTCAGGAACGCAACGAGCGCCGCCTTTTGTGCAGTTGTCAGATTCAAGCGCAACGCCTGGCCGTTGGGTCCGCGCAACGGCGGAGAGAGGTTCGGATTGCCCACCACGCCGGAACTATAGAATTCAACGACTTGCTCCAAGGTAGCGAAACGTCCGTCGTGCATGTAAGGCGCAGTGAGTTCGATGTTTCGCAGCGAAGGCACTTTGAATTTTCCATCGTCCGTGGCGAGGCCTGTGATTGCTCCCACGCCCTTGTCCACGAATGGAAATTCCAGCCCGTTATTGTTGAGCGCCGGTCCTGGAACAAAGTTGTCGGTGCCGTGGCAGGCGGCGCAAGTCGCATTGCCAACCTGACCGAGGAAAACTTGCCGACCCAGGCTCTCCTGCGGCGTGAAATTGGCAAAATTATTTGTGACGCCCACATCATATTTCGACCTCACCGAGACGATGGACCGAACGAACTGGGCCAGCGCGCGGGAAATGCGCTCCGAGCTGACAGCGGGCGTGCCGAACGTTTTCGTGAAGAGATTGGTGTAGAACGGTTCGGCGGCGAGACGATTAGTCAACGCAGTCAACGTCATGCCCATCTCTACGGAATTTTGAATCGGTAGGAGCACTTGGTCTTCAAGCGTGTTGGCCCGTTCGTCCCAGAAGAAATGCCGGCGTTGATACCAGCGCGCGTTGCTCAACCCCATGGAATTGCGTCCGGTCAGACCGCCATTGAATCCAACGCTGAACTGGCGCGAATCGGAAAACCCATGCTCCCGCTGATGACACGAAGAGCAGGAAACTGTTTGATTGGTGGAAAGACGCTTATCATAGAAGAGAACGCGCCCCAGCGTCGCGCCGAGGTTGGTCGTCAGATTTGTCAAAGGCATGTTGTCCTGCCCGAGAATCGGTTGCGCCAAAAAGTTTGCCGGCAAGGCTGGCGCGGCATAATTGAACGACGTTCCGGGCAGTAGCAGGGCGCTCTCCGTCGTGCTGAAAACATTCTGGCGAGACGCATCGAAATAGACTCGAAAAAATGCATTGGGCACACTGGCATCGCGCGGGACGGCACGTTGAAAATTTCCATTGTGGACCTTTAATGCCTCGACCTCTGTCCAGCTCGTCAGGTCACTGGTGCGTTGCAATATCCAGACGTAATCGTTGGCATCGGAGATTTTGACCGTGACGACGTTGGTGCCCGTCGCAGGGCGAACTTCCAGTGATGGACTCTGCGGGAAACTCACCGCCGCAGATGAAACATTGATAGCCAGCAGTAACGCCGCAGTCACAACAGTGGCTTTCGAGATATCGATAAGCTTCGTTTTCATGTGGCGGATTATGCTTAAGCCAACCTTAAGAAAACGTGAAGACTAACTTATCGGCAACTCAGCTCCGCGCCATCCTCTCCTCTCTAAGATGCCGGAACGTCCGAGAATCAGGACCAGATTCGGCCTGGAAAGATTTTTCGAATTCGGCAGCTGACCGGATCGGAAAGTTCAGCAGACCGTCATCCCGCCGTTCACATGCAACGTTTGACCCGTGATGAAGGAAGCGGCTTCACTTGCAAAGAATACGACTGCTTCACCCACGTCGCCAGGCACGCCCCAGCGATTGGCTGGAATCAGTGCGCGATACGCATCCTTGGCCGACTGCGAGTCGTTCTCGTGCCGCTCAACCGGAATCCAGCCGGGACAAACCATGTTCACGGTAACGCCAAAGGGCGCCACTTCGGTTGCCAATCCCCGATGGAATCCATTCTGGCCGCCCTTGGCCGCGAGATATGCTGTGAAGTTAGGCACACCACGCTCGACCACTTCAGAGCCGATATTGATGATGCGTCCCCAGTTTTGCCGTTTCATGTGGGGCAGGCAGGCTCGCGAAAGCAGAAACGGACTCTTGACGAAGAAGTCCAACATCTTTTGATACAACGCCCAATCATATTCCTCGATCGGCTTTTGAGGCTGATCGCAAGTGGCGTTGAGAACTAGAATATCCACGGGCCCGAGCCGCTGAGCGATTTCCTCAATGATCCGCGGAGCCTCGACTTCGCTGGTCACGTCGCCTCGCACTAGTGCGCCATGACAGCCCGCCGCCTGAACCTCCGCCAGCGCCTTTTCCGCGCGCGCCGCGTTGTGCTGATAGTTCAAGGCCACGGCGGCGCCTGCCTGCCCCAATGCAAGTGCCATCGCCTTCCCCAGGCCGGTGCTGCTACCGGTGACCAAGGCCACGCGTCCGGCAAGAGAAAATGGATTACTGGTTTTTTTGAGCGTCATGATTGCAATACTTCCTTTTCTAATTTTGCGGCGGAGTTTGAACGTCGACGTCCACGGCGTCAATCCGAACACAAGTCAAAGAAAACGATTTCAATCGCTGCTTGGGTTTTGCTAACCTGCTTCAATGAAATTTACTCACATGCGCTCGCTCGAACTAGCTGCATTGACCATTATCTGCCTAGCCCTGCCCCTTCACGCGGAACAAACCGGTAAAGGTCGGCGTCTGCTCGCGGGGGATGATTCGACGCAACGCCTGGCCATAATCGCACCGGACAGCACAATCGAATGGGAGCTTAAGGTCGGCGGCATTCACGATGCGTCCGTGTTGCCCAATGGCAACATCCTCTTGCAGCAGGGCTGGCAAAAAGTCGTCGAAGTGACGCCAGGCAAAAAGACCGTGTGGGAATATGACTCCGGAAAAATGAATGGCAACGAAGGCAAACGCGTGGAGGTTCATGCCTTTCAGCGCGTCGAGAAAGGCATGACCATGATTGCGGAGTCCGGCCCGGCCCGGATCATCGAGGTGGATAAAGATGGAAAAATTCAGCACGAGATAAAACTCAAAGTCAACCACCCCAACGCTCATAGCGACACGCGCCTCGTGCGCAAAATCGCCAAGGGTCATTACCTGGTCACTCACGAAAGTGACGGCGCGGTGCGCGAGTATGACCAGAGCGGCAATGTGGTTTGGGAATACGAAGTGCCCCTGTTTGGCAAAGCGCCAAAGGGCGGTCACGGTCCCGAGGGTTTCGGCAACTCGGTTTTCAGCGCCATCCGCCTGCCGAATGGCAACACGCTGATCGGCGGAGGCAACGGCCATTGCGTGTTGGAAGTCACACCTAAAAAAGAAATCGTCTGGAAGGTGGAGCAAAACGATTTACCCGGCATCACGCTCGCCTGGGTGACGCGCGTCGAACGTCTGCCCAACGGGAACACGATGATCGGCAATTGCCACGCTGGACCGGACAACCCGCAGTTCATCGAGGTGACGCCGGAAAAAAAGGTAGTCTGGACATTCAAGGACTTTAAAAACTTCGGCAACTCGACACCAGTCCAGGCGCTGCTGAAATAGCAATGCCAGTCGCACGCGCTATCCCGTTCCGGCTGATTTGCCTCGCCGTGTTTGGTCTCGTCTGGCGGATTTCCGCAGCCGAACCGAGTGCGGCCGGCCTTGAGTTTTTCGAGCGCAAGGTTCGCCCGCTCCTGGCAGAGAATTGCTATTCCTGTCACGGCGAAGAGAAACAGAAAAGCCATCTGCGGCTCGATTCCCCGGCCACGATTCGCGCTGGAGGCGAAGGCGGTGTCGTCATCGTGCCAGGGCAACCGGATCAGAGCCGGTTGATAATCGCAGTCGCCTATGAGAACGAAGACCTCAAGATGCCGCCGAAGAAAAAACTTTCTCCCCGGCAGGTTGCGGACCTAAGCGAGTGGATAAAGCTCGGCGCACCGATGCCTGCCGACGACGCGGTCGTCGCAACTCCGGCGAAGAAGGATCACCTCATAAGCGATAAAGACCGGGCGCATTGGTCGTTTCAAACACTCAAAAAACCCGTTGTCCCAGGTGTGACGAAGAAGGACTGGGTCGCAAATCCGATCGACGCATTTCTCCTCGCGAAGCTGGAATCCAAGGGTTTTGCACCGAATTCGCCCGCCACGAAGCGGGAGTTAATTCGCCGCGCTCACTATGATTTGCTTGGGCTGCCGCCGTCTCCCGCAGAAGTGGAAGCATTCCTCGCCGACACCGCGCCGAACGCATGGGAGAAGTTGATCGATCGCCTGCTGGATTCACCCCAATACGGGGAAAAGTGGGGTCGCCACTGGTTGGACCTGGTTCGATATGCTGATACCAACAGCTACGAGCGTGACGGCGACAAACCGCATGCGTGGCGCTATCGGGATTACGTTATCCGCTCCTTCAATACCGACAAACCTTACGACCGTTTCCTACGCGAACAACTCGCTGGCGACGAGTTGCCCAGCCCAAATAGCGATACAATCATTGCCACCGGGTTCTACCGTCTGGGTATCTGGGACGACGAACCGGCGGACCGCGAACTCGCGCGCTATGATCACTTGGATGACATCGTAGCCACTACGGGACAGGTATTTCTCGGACTGACGGTGGATTGCGCGCGCTGTCACAATCACAAGCTCGATCCTATACCGCAGAGCGACTACTACCGGCTGCTTTCGTTTTTTCAAAACATTAATCACTATCGCAACGGCGGTCCGACCGATGAAATCCCTTTCTACGAGAACGACGCGGAGAAAGTCACCTATGAAAAGGCTGCTCGTGAACTGGAGAAGAAGCGGAATGACCTTCAGGCCGCGATCACGCAAACCGAGGATCTATTCCGCGCCCGTCATTCCAAAGGCGAACGCGCAGAACCTCCCGACCTGGATGACCTCCACTTTCGCTTCTATCGCGACACATGGGACAAGCTGCCAGACTTCAATCAATTGAAACCCGAGGCAAGCGGCCAATTAACGTCAGGCCTGTTCGATATCGGCCAACGCACGCGGGATGCCGCATTTGGTTTTGTCTTCGAAGGCGTGCTCATCGTGCCGCACGAGGGAGACTACACGTTCTTTGTCGATTCGGATGATGGCTCGCGCCTAACGGTGGACGGCCAGCAGGTCATCCTCTATGATGGCATTCACGGCGTTGGAACTGAACAGAAGAAGACCTCTCACCTTCGGCAGGGCCGACTTCCGATCAAGCTGGAGTATTTTCAACAGGTTGGCGGACTGGGGTTGAACGTCGAGTGGTCCGGTCCTGAGTTTAGTCGGCGCGCCCTTTCGGCTCCAGTTGAATCAGCCGTTGAACCGCCACCGAAGTTGTCAAAAAAAGATTTTAACAGGCTAATCCAGGAAGAGGGTCGTCGCACGCTTGGGGTAGAGCCGTTCAAGCACTACCAGCAGCTGAAAAAAGAATTGCAGGGGTTAAAGGAGGTTCGAGGTTCAGAACAAAAGGCGCTCGCTGTCACTGAAAGCGGGAAGAACGCCCCGGAAACGTTCGTGCTCGTTCGGGGCAATCCAAACGTCAAAGGGGATAAAGTTGAACCGGCGTTTTTCGAAGTGCTCAACGCGCCACGCCCGCAAATTGAGCCGCCGTCCCCTGGAGCGAATACCACGGGGCGCCGCACCGCGCTTGCGAACTGGGTCACCTCCCCGCAAAACCAACTCACAGCCCGCGTGATGGCCAATCGCATTTGGCAATATCATTTTGGGCGGGGCATTGTTCGTTCGCCGAATAATTTCGGATTGCAGGGCGATGCGCCCACGCACCCGGAACTGCTTGACTGGCTGGCGTCCGAGTTCATAGCGCAAGGCTGGCGCATGAAACCGATGCACCGGTTGATCATGACCTCCAACGCCTACCGGATGTCGTCGCAGGGGCAAACCGAGCCGCTTAAGGTCGATCCCGCCAACGACCTTTTCTGGCGCTTCGATATGCGCCGTTTAACCGCTGAAGAAATCCGCGATTCCATCCTCGCCTTCACCGGCACGTTGAATCTTAAAATGTCCGGCCCTGGTATTTTCGTGGATATTCCCAAGGAAGTAACCTCGGGCCAATCGGAACCTGGAAAAGGCTGGGGAAAATCCGATGCCGCCGAGCAGGCGCGCCGCAGCATCTACATCAAGGTAAAGCGCTCACTGATCACACCGCTTCTGGCGAGCTTTGACTTCGCTGAAACCGACCGCTCAGCCCCGGCGCGCTTCAACACCGTTCAACCAACCCAGGCGCTAGGAATGATCAACGGCGAGTTCCTGAACCTGCAAGCTGAAGCATTGGCCGTTCGCTTGCGACGTGAAGCGCCAGACGACGTTCGCCAGCAGGTTCGCCTTGGACTCTACCTTGTCACTTCGCGGCCGCCGACCGATGTTGAACTCAAACGCGGCGTAGGTCTCATTGAGGCAATCCGTAACAGTGATTCCGCGACGGCTGAACGCGCGCTACATTATTTTTGCCTGATGGCGCTGAATCTAAATGAAATGATTTACCTCGATTAAACGTCAAAGAATTTTGTTATGAGCGACCCAGCCTTCGATCCATCAAAAGCGCCTGCCGACTTCTGCCGCCGCACCCGTCGAGAATTTCTTTGGGAAGCCGGCGCGGGTTTCACCGGCTTGGCGCTCTCGGGATTATTGTCGCTGGACAAGACTTTCGCTGCTGAAGCCAAACCGGCCATAGTCGCCCCCAAGTTTATCAACCCACTCGCGCCCAAAGCCCCGCACTCTGTTGCAAAGGCCAAAAGCGTCATTTTCCTTTTCATGTACGGCGGGCCAAGCCAGGTGGACACGTTTGATTATAAGCCGGCGCTCTACCCCCTTGATGGCAAAACGATTCCAGTCAAAACCTTCGGACGCGGCGGCAAGAAGAACGAGGGCCGCGTCGTCGGACCTAAGTGGCAATTCAAGCAATACGGGCAATGCGGCAAATGGGTTAGCGACCTCTTTCCCAATCTGGGGACATGCGTGGACGACATCGCATTCGTCCACTCCATGATGGCCGATTCGCCGATTCACGGTTCAGCCATGCTCCAGATGAACACCGGCAAAATCCTTTCCGGCAGTCCATGCCTCGGTTCATGGGTCAATTACGGCCTGGGCAGCATAAACGAAAACCTGCCTGGTTTCGTGGTCATGCTCGATCCAACTGGCGGTCCCATCAGCGGATCCAAGAACTGGTCCAGTGGTTACATGCCTGCCACCTATCAGGCGACCATGATGCGATCCGCAGGCGAACCTATCCTTGACCTCCGCCGCCCCGAAGGCATGAGCGAAACATCCCAGCGACGCTTTCTCGATACACTCAAAGAGTTTAACTCGGAACACCTGACTTCCCGCGCCGATAACAGCAACCTGGCAGCGCGCATTGCCAGTTACGAAATGGCTTTCAGCATGCAAAGCCACGCACCCGAAGCCGTTGACCTCAGCAAGGAAACCGAGGCCACCTTGAACATGTATGGGGTGAACGACAAGCGCACCGCAGATTTTGGCCGGCGCTGTCTCCTGGCGCGCCGCCTGGTCGAGCGCGGGGTTCGGTTCATCCAACTCTACGCTGGCGGTGCGCACAACGACGACAATTGGGATGCACACGGCGACCTGGAGAAAAACCATAGTTACCACGCGGGACGGACGGACAAGCCAATCGCTGGCTTGCTCCAAGATCTCAAGCAACGCGGCTTGCTCGACAGCACCCTCATTATCTGGGGCGGTGAATTTGGCCGCCAACCCACCGCGGAAAATGCCAGCGGAACCGGCCGTGACCACAATGCCTATGGCTTTACCATGTGGATGGCCGGGGGCGGAGTCAAAGGCGGCACGACCGTGGGAGAGACCGACGAACTCGGCTCCGCGGCGGTGACCGATCGCTGCCACGTCAAGCATCTCCACTCCACTGTTCTCACTCAGATGGGTCTGGATCCAGACAAGCTGACCTACTTCTACGGCGGATTGAACCAGAAGCTAGTGGGGGTCGAAGGTGCCGATCCGATCCGGAAGATCATCTGAGCCAGCCAGGCAGGCATGGTTCTTTGGCGAGGCAAAATGCGTGCAGAAACCAGACGAAAAATTTGGAGTGAACTCCCAAGCCACCTTCGGTTAGTTTTATCGGAATGAAACCCAAACGCTGGCGCGTCGCCGGAATTAATTTCGATCACTTTCACATGGGCGATTTGCTTCGCTTCACCCGTGAACATCCGCACGCCGATATTGTTGGCATCTCGGACGAACAACCGGAACGGATGGAGGAGGCTATTTGCAAATTGGGTATTTCCAGGAAACAAAGCTTCTCCGACTACCGATCCTGTCTGGAGGAAACAAAACCGGACATCGTCCTGCTCTGCCCAGCCGCCGCCCGGCATGGCGAGTGGGTCAAGAAAGTGGCACCCTTCGATGTTCACATCATGGTAGAGAAGCCGTTTGCAGGCTCGCTCAAGGAAGCAGACGCTATGACCCGCTCGATAGTTCCAGGCAGGACCTTGATGATTAACTGGCCCGCGCAATGGGATGCAGGACATCAGAAAGCCTATGAGGTGATTCAACGAGGGCAGATCGGAGAGGTATTGAACGTCTGGTACTTTGGAGGCAACCGCGGCCCGCTCCTTCATGGTGCGGACAAGGCCAAGAAAACACCCGGTGCGGTGGAGAAGTCCCGCTCCTGGTTCTACAGCAAGGAAGCGGGCGGAGGGTCATTGCTGGACTACCTCGGCTACGGCACGACGCTCGGCACCTGGTATCAAGGCGGCCGTCGCCCCATCGAGGTTACGGCGATGGTGGATGAACCTTCAGGACTTGAAGTGGACGAGCATAGTATCGTGGCGGCTCGTTACGCCCATGGGTTATCAAAATTTGAAACTCGTTGGGGAACCTTCACTGACCCTTGGATCATTCAACCTCAGCCGAAGTGCGGGTTTATCATTGCAGGAACGGAAGGAACTCTTAGTAGCTACGGTCACGAGAAACTTGTCACCTTGCAAACCACCAAGAAGCCGAAACCTCACAGTATTCTAACGCGTGGATCCAAGGCTCCGGTCCAAAACCCAGTTCAATATCTGATTCATTGCCTCGAGAGAAACCAATCTCTTGAAGGTCCAGTTTCCCTATCCATCAGCCGCATTGGCCAGGAGATCGTCGATGCAGCCGTTAAAAGTGCGAGGCTCAAACGCACGATCCGGCTTCCCAGCTAATCTTCGAAACTTTCGACCGCCAGCTCCAAAAAGGCCCTCCATTGCCCCAAAGCATCTTGCTGTGGGAGAGGCTTTTCATGACTAATTCCACAAACGGTCCACAATCCGATTAGATATTTCTAGTTGCAGCCTAAGTCAGCCTGCCTTCCTGCAGGTTGATACGGGGGGAACCAATTCCACAGCGATGTGGATGGGGCGTACAATGACGCGACCCGTTATTGAGGTCACTTTCAAGACCTAGCTCGTCGGCACTTGGAAAAGCGACCCTCTAGGTCCACATGTAGTGGCACCCAAGATTTCCCCTTTAAAAAATTCTGTAGCGGCGCTCTATAGACGTTGCTGGAAGTGCATTTGCGCGCCAACCCAACGCGGCAGACCGGGGCCACACCTTTCGTATTTGCAAGCGTAGGTAAAATGTTGATTATAGCTCATGCTCCGTCACCTGGTTCTGACTTTTTTAATTTGCTGCACACTTGGCGCGTCTGCAGCGGAGACCGCCGGTTCGAAGCCATCGGGCTTGTCGGCAGGGCCAAACGGCACCGTTTTAAAAGACGGCAAAACCTACCGCGCCATCGGCGTTAATTACTTTGACTGCTTTGTGCGCACATTGAGTGAAGGCCATGACACCAGTTACGACGCCGGTTTTGCGACGCTAGCAGCGAAAGGCATCCCATTCGTTCGCTTCTGCGCCACCGGCTTTTGGCCGAAGGACATGCAGCTTTATCAAACCAATCGGGTGGACTACTTCCATCGACTCGACGGCGTGGTGAAGTCGGCAGAGAAGCATGGAATAGGACTTGTGCCCTCGCTGTTCTGGTACTATTCGTGCATCCCCGATCTGGTCGGCGAATCGATGGACCAGTGGGCAAATCCAAAGAGCAAAACCCAGGCATGGATGCGCGAGTATGTGCGAGAGGTGATCACACGGTATTGCAACAGTTCATCCATTTGGGCGTGGGAATTTGGCAATGAATACTCATTACAAGCGGACTTGCCGAATGCCAGAGAACATCGCCCCCCGATTCATTCCACGCTGGGCACTGCCAGCACCCGGGGCGAGCGCGATGACGTTACCTCCAGCATGGTCCGCGCCGCGTTCACCGCGTTCGCTGACGAGGTGCGAAAATATGATCGCCACCGTCTCATTCTTACGGGCGACAGCTTCCCCCGCCCGAGCGCCTGGCATCAGGAACGCGATGGCACATGGACAAAGGACACGCTGGAGCAATTCGCCGAATCGCTCACCAAAGCGAATCCAGATCCGATCAACGGCATCAGCCTCCATCTTTACGAGAACGAAGACGCGCGTTTGGCAACGGCGGTGGAGGTATCTCGGAAGCTAAATAAACCAATCTTCATTGGCGAGTTTGGGTCGCAGGGCGAATCCGCTGAGCAGGCTGCAAACTGTCGCCGTCTGCTCAAGTCCATCTTAGATCTTGAAATTCCCTTAGCCGCTTTGTGGGTTTTTGATTACGCCAGTCAAAAGGAATTTAATGTGACCTCTAACAACCTGCGCTCCAATCAACTGGAAATCATTGCCGGGGCAAATCAAAACCTAAGAAACCGCCCCCTAATCAAATCAAAATCCAACTGACGGGTTGTTCTTGAAAAGCGACCAATCGAACATCGCGGGCTTTTTCCTCCCTTTGGAAGGAAGAAACCGTTCTATGGTTTTTTTCCCTTATTCGCTTCCTCCGCCTCCGAAGAACTCGATCCCAGAATGCGTCCGTAAGCAACACGCCAGCCGGTCATTGGCGACGTTGTAAAAATAACGTGTCGAGCAGCGCCTCGGAAGATGTAACTCGCTTGCCCTGAAGGGTGGTCCAGAATGTTTTGCGCCGCCTGCCGGAGCGTTCCGCTTTGGAGCTGGCGCGGATCTACAAAGTCGAGCGTGGGATCAATATGAAAACTCGTTAGTCCATTTGGAGCCAATCCGTAGAAGACTGACCCCCGAGGTAGTTTAAGAATGCGATTGAGAATTCGGCTAAAATCGTCAACAAAAATGGAAGCACCGATTCCGCCAATAATCTTTCCATCTCGGTAAACCGGAACTGCTAAAATGATTGACTTTTTACCTGTCGATTTGCTGACCACCAACTCGCCAACAATCCGTTCGCCATCCATAAGCTTCGAGAAATAGGGCCGATCGGCCAACTTCTGGTCCAACAAGCCCTTTTCAGAGCTGTAATAAGTCCCATCAGGCTGCACGAACCAAAGAATCTCGGGCAGCTCGGAGGTCATGGCAGCTCCTACCAACTTCTGCATCTCGTCCCATTTCCCCGATTTAACTTCGGCACTTTCAGCCAGGACTTTCAGGGTTCGATCAACTTGCAGCAGATGGGCATCAACCAGCCCGACCAATGCCGAGAGAATTGCTTGATCGTAATCCTCGTTGGCAGCGACGGGAGTAACTTCCGCCCGACCGCTTGGCAAATTCACCAAGTTGAGCGCCACAATTAAGATACCGATCAGCCAGCGAATTCTATCCATAAAGACCTCCTCCATGATTTGCTACATGCCTTCCTCTTTGAAGAACTGGTACGCTTGCAATCCGACTTTGTCAAAGCACACCTCACTATCTCCCGAAGTTAATTTGGATCAGGCTTCTCCCACGCCCTTCATACGGAAAACTCAGTGAACCTGGCCGCTTCAACTCGAAGCGGGTCCGTCAAACCTCAGCGGGAGGTCGGAAAGGCTCGATCACGAAGATTGGTTGACAGCACCCTGCTGGCCACCAAAATCCAAATGGCCTTGGACTCGGCCAATTTACCATGAAAAAATATTTATTGCGGATTCTTCGCTGGAGCACGGGCCTGCTCCTAGTGGTTTTGATTGGGTTGTTTGGGCGCGGCGTTTATGCCTTCCGCGATCGCACGCCCGGCTACAAAATCGACTTAAAAATTAACCCGGCGAAGACTTACGCAGAGGCACGCCCGTTGCGGGTCGGTTTTGGGCGCATAAAAATTAATCCCGATCTCTCGGATCCTAAACGGCCCGTCTGGGTGGCGGGGTTCAGCCATCACCGCGCCGCCACAGCCATTCACGACGACCTTTGGGCAATTGCTTGCGTGATAGACGATGGTCATACGCGAGTGGGGATGGTCGTCCTGGATGCTATCGGCTTTTTCCATGACGACGTCGTGGCAGTCCGCCGTGGGTGCGCGGCGGAATGGAAGCTTGATTACACCATCGTCTGTTCAACCCACAATCATTCCACGCCGGACTTGATGGGCTTATGGGGCCCGGACGTTCTTCACACGGGCGTGGACCCAAATTACCGCCGACAAGTTATTGCCTCCGCCACAAAATCCTTGGGCGATGCCGTCGCTGCACTCCAGCCCGCTCGCATGGCCCTCCATGAAATCTCAACCCCTTCCGAAGGCCTCGTTGCCGACACGCGAAAACCAACTGTCTTCGATCCGGATATTCGAGTGATGCATTTCACAAATCCCTCCTCAGGCGCCACGATTGGGAGCATCGTTGGTTGGGCCAACCATCCGGAAACTCCGTGGGGCAACAACACTGAAATCACCTCAGATTTTTGCGGCTACGTTCGCGAGACGCTGGAGCATGGATTCACCCACGAAGGCAAGCCGATGGCAACGGGCGTGGGCGGCATCCATCTTTATGTCAACGGCGCCGTCGGTGGCCTAATGACCACGCACCCGAGCGTGACGGTGCGCGATCCATATTTGCAAAAGGATTACAAAGAGCCTTCGCACGAAAAATCCCGCGCCGTCGGACACCAACTCGCCGCGCGGATACTTCCCCGATTTGCCGACACCAACGCCACGTCAACGAATGTCGCAGCGATCGGCATCCGCGCGCGCACGCTTGAAATTCCCATTGATAACAATTTGTTCCTGGCCGGGGCCTACCTTGGCCTGATTGATCGAGGTCATGTGCGCTGGAAAACGATGCGAACGGAAGTGGCCGTGGTGACGATCGGAGATACCAGCATCGCATGTGTGCCGGGCGAGATTTATCCCGAGATCATCAATGGCGGCATCGAACGTGCGCCCGGCGGAGATTTTGAAATCGAACCGCTGGAGGTGCCACCGGTGCGCGAACTCATGCCTGGCCGCGTCAAATTTGTATTCGGCCTGGCCAACGATGAACTCGGCTACATCATTCCCAAAAGCGAATGGGATGTGAAGCCACCCTATATTTACGGTTCAAAAGGACACGTTTACGGCGAGGTAAACTCCTGTGGTCCCGAGACCGCACGACTTGTACACTCAGCCATGGCCGATCTGCTTCGAGATACCAAAGCGGCTCAACCCACACGATGACTTCATTTTGCAGGCGAGGTTAAAACTCACGCCGTTCGGCCGCATTCCTCCAATACCCAGGCCAATGAAAAATCGCAACAGCAACTTCTGATCGAGCGAAGTAACGAAGCATCCCGCCGGCAAAGAGTGAATAAAAAAGAATCTGACGCCCAGCGCGCGGGTGCGTCCAATACGATCTCCGAGCTAACCGAACCAGAAGCCGCCGACTGCGGCGCCTAGGGAAACGGACGAAATGGTGGAGGTCCCCCCCGCGACTCGGCTGTGGCAACGGCGGCCGGCATCGTCGTCGCTTTACTCGAGAAAAAGGCGAAGTTTTGCCGCAATTAGAATCTTCGCCTTCAGACTGCGACGAATCAACTTGCCGGAAACTCGAATCCGCGCAAAATACTGTCTTGATGGCATTTGCTGGACCGAGTTCGCATATAAACTATTCCACCAAACGGAGTCGTTTTCTTCGTTTGTTTACTTGCTGATATCAGATTTGCAATTTGATTCGTTTCCGTCCAGGAAGAGCCATTTTATCACAGTTGCGCCCGTAGCTCAGTTGGATAGAGCATCTGCCTTCTAAGCAGAGGGTCCCGCGTTCGAGTCGCGGCGGGCGCACCACTTCTCATTTACGATTCGGATTTTGCGCTTTACGATTTCCCCCAATGTTAACACTGGAACAACTCGCCGACCTGTTTGAAAAAAATCGCGCCGCATCGGCTACGCGCGTGCAAGAGTTTTCCATCGGATCCCAGTTTTTCCCTTTCAATTCCAAACCGGCCATCATGGGGGTGGTCAATCTCTCGGCGGATTCCTGGTATCGTGAGAGTGTTTGCCTCTCCACGGAAAGCGCAATTCAACGCGGAAAAATTCTCGCAGCTCAAGGTGCCGATCTGATTGATATCGGGGCGGAATCATCTTTGGCCACTGCCAGTCGCGCCGATGCCGCCATGCAAAACAGCAAGCTCCTTCCCGTAATTCGCGGGCTGCGCTCTGAAAAAATCCTAGTCTCGGTCGAAACCTACCAGCCTTCGGTGACGCGGGCTTGTTTGGAAGCGGGGGCGAATGTTCTGAATTTGACGGGCAAGGCCGGGAGCGAGGAGATGTTCCGCATGGTCGCTGCACATGGAGCGGCGGTGATCATCTGCTATGTCCAAGGAGAAAATGTGCGCACGGTCGGCGATTTCGATTTCAGCGGCGATCCAGTTGCTTCGATGCACGATTATTTTTCACAGCAGATCGAATTGGCGGTCCGCGGCGGCGTGGAGAAAATATTCATCGATCCCGGTCTTGGTTTTTATTATCGCAACCTGCAGGACAGCGCCGTACGGGTGCGCCATCAGATGAGCGTTTTTCTGAATACGTTTCGCCTGCGTGCTTTGGGTTTTCCCATCTGCCACGCTCTGCCGCATGCGTTTGAATTTTTTGGGGACGAAGTCCGCTCGGCGGAACCGTTTTTTGCGGTCCTCGCGGCCCTCGGAAAAACCGATCTATTCCGCACTCACGAGGTTCCAAAAACGCGTGCGGTGCTGGACACGTTGAGCGTGTTCTAGCCCGCCTTGCGGCAAAGAAAAACACCTTCCTCTTCCGAGCGTGTGATCCATTGATCAACGACGGTTATTCCATTTTCGGCCAGCAACGACGCGATTCGTTCAGGTGTGTGCCGATAAGAAAAAAACAATTGAATCTTTTCCCCTGGCGCAAATTCAAATCGCCGTTCAGGCAAGTCGATTACAACCCGTTTTTGAAATACAAAATGCGCGGCCACCCGTTTCAGCTGCATTCCCGAAGAGCCATCGTCCACGGAGAATTTTATGTCTCCATCGTCCTTTTCCACACCCAAGTCGGTGAGAAATGTTTGCAGCCAATCGCGGGTCAGATCGTTGTCATAGAGCGGCAGGATTTTTTCCATGCCGGCTAAATAGTCAGATCCTGGGGCAAGATTCGCGCTAAAAAGAAGCAGGTCCGCAGAACGCAGCAGCGCGGTGAGCTTTGGCAAAATGATCTGCGGTTCGAAGTTTGGAATCATTCCGAAGAATGTGAGCAAGCGCTGCGCGTCGCTCTGAACAAGTTGTGAAAAATTTTCACCAATCTGATTCGCGGAGCCGAGATCGCAAACAAAAGGAAAACAGTTTTCCTGCGCCACCACCGAATGAGCGGTTTGCTGAGCGACTAAAACCATCGCCACGCTCACATCAGACGGGGTGTAAAAGAGCTTCTTCCCCTGCCCTTGTAACAATTTTAAGAGCCGCGTGTCTTTTTGGCCACCTCCGCAGCCAAGTCCAACGAGGTGAACAGCCGGAGATTCGATCTGCGCTGCAGCCCTTGCAAAACCCTTTTCATAAATCGTTAAGCAATCCGCATCGGTGCGCGAAGGCGAATAAGCCTCGTGCAGGCCCAGCCATTTTTGGGTTTGCTTAATGCTGTCATAGTGGAATTTGTGACTAACGCGCCGGGAGCGAAGCGACTCGAGCAAATCTGCGCGGACCGCATCAGGAAATTGGCTTGGATGAATTTTGACCGAAACAGCGCTCGACATACAAAAGATTTGGAAGGTTAAACTGTTTCCACCGGAAACAACGAGCAGATTTGACCATTAACTCCAATAACACTGATACATACGCGCCGCGTTGACTTGAGATAAGGGCACGGTCATATTCGCATTATGAACTTCGACATTTCGCACATCCTGGAGCATTGGGATTACGAGCCAGGACAGGTCGTGGTTAGAAAATTTAAGGGCAAAGATGGCCAGGAGAAAATCCAATTGAGGGTTGATCTCGGGCTTTTGCAAATGAACGCCACCGGCCGCCCGGATGGCAAACGACCTTTTGGACAACAATCATTGTTGGACCATTATATTTCTCAACTGGAAAAATACCGCGAAGCGAACAACGGCGAGGACGAAAATTTCTTACTGAAAGGCGAGGACTGCTCCAAGCTCCAACAGGAAGCGATTCAGTATCATCACCGCTATATTTGCCTGTTCCAACTGGAAGATTACGAAGGCGTAATTCGCGACACGGAACGAAATATCGAAGCTTTTGATTTTGTCCAGCACTACTCGGAATCCGACGAGATGGCTTGGGCGCTGCAACAGTTCCGCCCGCAGTTGTTGATGATGCGAATTCGCGCGCGCGGCGCGGTGGCGTTGCGTGACAACGATTACGCCAAAGTCATTCAGTTGATTGAAGAAGGGCTGGACGAAATTCGCAATTTCTACCGCGAACATAGTCGCCACGAACTGCTAGAGCAGAGTGGCGAAATCCAGTCTCTCGAAATCTGGCTTCAGGAAATCAGCGCGAAACGGCCGCTCACAGAACGCGAAAAACTCGAGAGCGCCCTCGACGAAGCGGTGAAAGCGGAAAACTACGAAAAGGCCGCCCAAGTTCGCGACGCCTTGCGGAATCTGAAAACGACTTAGGCTCCCTCTAAGCATTTCGCATGATCAACATTCACTCAGAATCGGTTTACTAGAAATATGACTCTCCAGGAACGTCTCTCGCAGGAAATTAAATCGGCCATGCTCGCCAAAGACGCGGATCGGCTGGGCACGTTGCGGCTGCTAAAATCGGCGCTCGGTTATGCCCAGATTGAGAAAAAATCCGAGACCACATCCGACGCTGACTTCGTGGCGCTCGTGCAAAAGGAAGTAAAGAAACGACGCGATTCCATCGAACAATTTGAAAAGGGCGGCCGCGCCGAACTCGCCGTGAAGGAGAACCAGGAAATTGCTGTGCTTGAAACGTTTCTTCCGCAAGCGATGCCGGAAGCCGAGTTGCAGAATCTGATTCAGGCGACCATCCAAGAACTGGGAGCCACGAGCAAAAAAGATATGGGACCGGTCATCAAAGCAATTCAGGCCAAAGCAGCCGGACGCGCCGATGGGAAAACGATCAGCGGAATGGTCGGACGGTTACTCCCTTAATGCTGAGGAAATATCCGGTAGAGCAGAAAATAAATAAGCACGCCGGTCACGGAAACGTACATCCAGAGCGGCCAAGTCCACCGCGCCAGCTTCTTGTGCAGTTCATAACGGGCTTTTACCGCGCGATGGAAAGTCATTAAAATCATCGGCACAATCACCACTGCCAAGACAGTGTGAGTTAAGAGCAGGGTCAGATAAATCGGCCGGAACCACTCGGGATTTTTGAAAACAGTGCGCCCCGCGTGAAAGTGGTAATAAAGATAGCACGCCAGAAACAGTGCTGAAGTACAAAGCGCGGCACTCATGCAATAGCGGTGTGCCCCCTGTTTTCCTCGTCGGATAAAAACAAACCCGAACAATAGAAAAATTGCGCTTAAGGAATTCAAACCGGCGTTGATCCCGGGCAAATCGGATAGAGTCATGGTTGTCTTTCGTTAAGTAGCGTTTTGACGGCGCTGAGGATGGCTAATTTTGATTCCGGCTTTTCACCATCGAACCAGCCGCGAACGCGCCCCTGCTGATCCACCAGAACAAATTTTGTGCTGTGCAGGAAAAGGTCTGCTGGAACTTCGCGTTCGCCGGGCTTCTTTTCGTAAATAACCAATTTGAGGCTCTCAACGGCCAGATGGTTAATCTCAGAGCGAGGCCCAGTCAGAAAATACCAGCGCGCTTCATCCGCCCCGTATTGCAGCCCATACGATTTCAAAGCCTTCGGCTGATCAAACTCCGGATCAGCGGTGATGGACACAAATTTGACCGGATTCTGTTTTGGCAAGGCATCCTGCAATTCGCGCAGACGCTTGGTCATGCGGACGCATTGCAGAGGACAGCGGGTAAAGATTACATCGGCAATCCAAACCTGGCCTTTGAGTTTGTCGGCCGAAATCGTCGCACCGTTTTGATTTGTAAGTGAAAATGCGGAGATCGAATTATAAACCGCCAAGGGTGGACCGCCCACGTCGAGCTTGGTCCGGATGAACGCACCGACAATGGCCAGGCTGACCAGCAGCAATCCGCCCCAGACGAGAATTTCGACGCGTCGGAGATTTGAATTCATTTAAAAAATTAAGGAGCAGTCCACCCGGCGGTGACGCTGCTTCTTTAAACCGAACGAGGCAACAGGCTATACGCGTTATTCGAAAGTAGTCGCTCCGCCGCCCTTGGATTTCTCCGCCATCCATTTGCTGTAATCTTCAGCCGTATCCACGTAAAAATTCCCATCCATGGTCGAATGACCGTTGCCGCAGAGTTGTGCGCATTGCAATTGGTAATGACCAACCCTGATCGGGGTAAAATGAAGTGGAATTTTCATTCCCGGAATCGCGTCCTGCGTAATGCGCATCGGATCCAGTTGGAAAGAATGGATCACATCTTTGGACGTGAGATAGATGACAACCGGCTTATTGACCGGAACATGAATCTCCTTCATTGGAGGAGTCACATCATCTTTTCCAGCGGGATCGTTGACGACATATCCCAAGGGATTGCTGCCGCTGACGGCTTTGATGTCTTGCGCACCGAAAACTCCATCCGCTCCCGGATAGCGAGAGTTCCAGCTGAATTGTTCAGCCGTGACGCGGATCACTGTCGCTTCACTGGCGGAGGGGAATTTATCCACCTTCTTAGCCCACAGTGGAATCGCCACGAACAAGAGCAGCACGGCTTCAACGCCGGCAACGGCGACTTCGATGTAAGTTGAGGCATGGGTCTTCGAACCGACGTAATCGGCCTTCGGATTCTTCGATTTACGGAAGCGATAGATGGCGTAGAAAAAATAAGCGATCCACCCGACAAACAGGGAAATCATCAACCAGTGCACGTAGATGATGAGGCTATCGACGCCTTTGCCGTGTTCGGATGCCAGCACGGGCAAGGAGAGGAATCTGGAAAGATACTGATTCATTGAATTATACGTTCTTCGTTTCTGCGGAAGTGGTTTGGGCTGATTTTTTCGAAAGGAAAAAGAAGAAACCAGCGATGCCGGAGAGCATGCAAGTTATAACGATCAAGAGACTAAAAATGCCCCAATTCATTCCCTGAGCCATGGGAGAATCTGAAGCGCCAAAACAAGTTGCGCACGCCATTGCGGATGGGGCAGTGGACAAGCCAACGAGAAGGAATGAGAAAAAAAATTTCATGAAGTTCATAGGTAACTAATGTGCTTCATCTTTTTCAAGACTGCTTTGCCATAAACGATCAGTCCGATGCCCGCAACCAGCGACCCGACTCCCATCACGATGGATTGGGTTTGGCCCGTGACAAAGTAGTTGTTCAACTCCCATGCACCAAAGCCAAACGCCAGCAGCGTTGAAGCAGTGACAAAAACAATATGAAAGGCTTTGAGAGACATAACTTGTCTTACTTAAAGTGGATCAAATTTTGCGGCTCCATCGACCAAATCGTAAGGTACATTAGCCCTACAAAAAAGAAACCGGTGAAAGCGAGGATCGAGTAGATCAATTTCTTCTCGGAAATCAAATGCATGAAGTAGCCGGCGACCAGAAATGCTTTCGTGCAGGCGATAACCATTGCGACGGCAATGTTGGCCACGTTGCTATCCTTGTTACCGAAGTGAATATAGGAAGCCCAAACGGTCAAAACCGTTCCTACTAACAGCGCGACGAAGACAAGGATGTAGCCGCGAACATGTTTACTAACGTCGTGATCAGAATGTTGGTCGCTCATATTTTTAGAGAAGATAAAGCACTGGGAAAAGGAAGATCCAAACTAGATCGACAAAGTGCCAGAAGAGTCCAGAAACTTCGATTCGATTGGTAAAACGTTCGGGGTCGGTCTTCCACATCTTACTGCCCGGCCCCCAAAGGAAACCGATGACCACGGCACCACCGATGACGTGCAACGCGTGCAATCCGGTGAGGGTAAAATAAATTGCCAGATAGGTGCTGTGCCAAGGCCCGTAGTTCTCCATCTTCTTGATTTCAGCCGTGGGAACGGTGATCTCCGTATGCTCGGGCGTGTGCGAGCCGTGTTCCACTTTTTCGCTCGGGTCGATGACGTGACCACTCAAAATCACGTGGTCTTTCGTTTTTTCAACGAGATGGCCATCAACGATTTTTCCATCAGTGCGGACGATTTCGTAGTGACTGAATTTATCCTTATATTCAAAACTCTTAATTCCCAAAAAGCCGAGGGCGCAAAGTAGTGTGACGCCCTGATAAACCTTGAACCGGCCGAACTGATTCAACTTAAGCGAAACCCACGCCATCACGACGGTGATACTCGACGTGATCAGGACCAGCGTATTGATCGTTCCCAGCGGCACGTTCAGCAAACCGTGAGGCCACGTGCCTGCGGCAGCGCCGACGCGCAACAAAATATAGGCGGAGAACAACGCGCCGAATAACATCACTTCGGACGCCAGGAAAAGCCAGATGCCGACTTTTGCATTGTAAAGCCCTGTGTCTGGACGCGGTTTAACTGTGTATGGAATTTCCATGGAGATTAATGAGATTTTGCGGAAGCGGTTTGTGATGCGCCACGTTCAGGTTCGTTCTGTGGAGTAAAATCTTTAGAGTGGCCAGGCACGCTGTATTCGTAAGGTCCGCGATAGACGTGCGGTTCCTTCAGAAAATTTCCGTGCGGCGGAGGCGTGGGTGTCTGCCATTCAAGAGTAGTCGCATCCCATGGATTATCTGAGGTGACTTTCTTGCCGTTCTTTATGCTCCAGAAGAAATTGATGATGAAGGGAAGCTGTGACAACGCCAATGCCCAAGCGGCGTGCGAGATCATTTTGTTAAGATCGAGGAAGAATTGCGGAATTCCGACCATTCCACCAGCAGCAGGCTCTGCGAGCCCGGCATAGGTCGCACCGCCATCATAAAGGCGGCGATTCAAACCGGCCAAGCCCTGGACGAACATCGGTTGGAAAATCAAATTCATGAACAGCAAGGAAAGACTGAAGTGAACTTTACCCCAGAACTCACTCATGTGCCGACCGGTTGCCTTGGGATACCAATAATAAATTCCAGCAAAGAGGGCAAAGATTGTGCCTGGCGCAACCACATAATGGAAATGAGCGATGACGTAGTAGGTATCGTGCAAATAAAGGTCGCTGAAATTGAAGCCGAGCGGCAGACCCGTCAGCCCGCCAATCCCGAACATCGGCAAAAACGAGAGGCAAAAAAGCATCGGGGTGTTGAAGCGAATCGATCCGCCCCAAAGCGTAATGAAGAAACAAGTCAGGATGATCACAGATGGAATGGAAATGATCATCGTGGTCGTCTGGAAGAACGTACTTATTTTGGTTCCCATTCCAGTCAGATACATGTGATGCGCCCAAACGATAAAGGAAAGAAATCCGATCGCCAGCGAGGAGTAAACCAAGGATTTATAACCCCAGATTGGCTTGCGGGTGTTGTTTGCAATCACTTCGCAAACGATACCCATGGCTGGAAGGATCAAAACGTAAACTTCCGGGTGACCTAGGAACCAGAACAAATGCTGCCAGAGCAGCGGGCTGCCACCACCGCTAATTGCTGCAATTTGTCCGGAGACAACCAATCCGGTGGGAAGGAAAAAGCTGGTGTGAGCCACCTTGTCCATCAGCTGCATGATGCCTGCGGCTTCGAGGGGAGGAAACGCGAGGAGCAATAGGAACGCGGTAACAAATTGAGCCCAGACGAAAAACGGCAGGCGCATCCAGTTCATTCCCGGTGCCCGCATTTGAATAATCGTCGCGATAAAATTAACCGCACCAAGCAGCGACGAGGTGATCAGGAAAACCATCCCGACCAGCCAGAAGGTTTGGCCTTGCGTGGGGATGACTGTGGCCAAGGGAGAGTAGGAAGTCCACCCGGCTTGTGCCGCGCCGCCAGGAATAAAAAAGCTGACCATCATGATCACGCCGCCGATGACAAAGACCTGATAGCTCGCCATGTTGATACGAGGGAAGGCCATGTCGCAGGCGCCGATTTGCAACGGAACGACGAAATTTCCAAATGCGGCAAATGCGAGCGGCACAACACCAAGAAACACCATGATCGTTCCGTGCATGGCGCCGAACGCGTTATACAAATCCGCAGACATCACGCCGTTTGCAGCCGCATCACCCAGCACTTTTTGCAAAAGGCCGCCGATGATTGGAATTGCTTTGCCGGGATATGCAAGCTGCCAGCGCATCGCCATGATCAGCGAGAAACCAAGCAAGAGGAAAATCAATGACGTTACGGCGTATTGGATACCGATAACCTTGTGGTCGGTGGAGAAAACGTATTTGCCCCAAAAACCCGGCTCGTGATGATCATGAGCGTGGCCGTGGTCGTGATGTGCGTCGTGTTTAGTTTGCTGCATGGCTTTTTATAATTTCGCCGCCGAAAAACTGAAATTTCCAAAATGAAATTTTAGGGGCGCTAGTAAACTTTGCGTTTGTTTCAGTGTCAACGGCAGAATTAGATTCATTGTTAATATTTCACTTTATCGAGAACCATTAGGCCGAGTAACAAGGGCAAATAGATGATCGATACGAAGAAAAGTTTTCTCGCGGAAGGTATTGTGAGCTGGCGCGAAAATTGAATGGCTGACCACAAAAAGACGCCGCCGAGCAGAATTGCTCCAGCACAATAAAACCATCCGGCCAAACCAAGCAGCACCGGAAATAAACTAACGGAAAGCAATCCGAGTGTGTGACTCACGGCCTGCCGTCCCGTTCGAACCCCATCGGGATCAATGATCGGCAACATGACGAAACCTGCTCGCGCATAATCTTCGCGATACATCCAGGCAATCGCAAGAAAGTGCGGGAGTTGCCAGAAAAATAAAATGACGAAGAGCGACCAGCCTTCGAGGCTGATGACTCCGCGAGCGGCCGTCCACCCCATCAAAGGGGGCAAGGCACCGGGAATCGCGCCGATGGCGGTGTTTAACGAGGTAACACGTTTCAGGGGCGTGTAAACGAATAGGTAACTGATCAGAGTGACAATGCCGAGAATGCTGGTCAGCAGATTGACTTTCCAAGCGAGATAACCGAGGCCGGCGCTCGACATAATTCCGCCGAGGATCAAAACGGTTCCGGGCTGTAATCGGCCAGCGGGCAACGGGCGATCTTCCGTGCGGCGCATTTTGGAATCGTGTTCGCGCTCGATAAGTTGATTGAGCGCCGCGGCGCCGCCCGCCACCAGTGCGGTTCCAAGCAGAGTGTGGACGAACAGAAAGTAATCGATCGCCCCCCGCACCCCAACGTAGAAGCCCACGGCTGTGGTCAGCAATACCAAGGTAGTCAGGCGCGCTTTAAGCAGTTCGGAAAGAATTGTGAAAGCGGTTTTTTCAACCGCTGGCGCGACGCTGATTGGTTGCACAGATGCTTTCATTTCCCGGTGGTCAACGCCGCTTTGAAATTGGAAACAGGTTTGACCGACGAATGGGGGGAAACATGCAGCATTCGATTCTGTGGTTCAACGGAAATTTTCTGCGCTAGGATGGTCAGGATGGATCCAATGACCAGACTGGCTGCACCAAGAACAACGTGCGCCGTGGCGATATCCGCCGGTTTATTCTTTAGGACAGTGAAGATGCCAAGAATGAGCTGCGCACCAATCATTCCAAGCCAGATCAACGAAATCCGTGACAAAAGGGCCTTGGCGCCCAAGGTCCGTCGCACTCCAAAGGCCAGGAACGCAGTGCCGAACAAAATCAAGAACGCAGTCACACGATGGGCCATGTGAACCAGAATATGCGCAGCCGTAATTGGATTGGGATCACGGATTTCAAGACGGTTTTGGTTAATGGACTGAATCGCAGCAGGATCCGTCGCGGGCCACAGTTTTCCGTAAGCCAACGGAAAATCCGGAATGGCCAATCCCGCGTGTTGATGCCGCATGGTTGCGCCAAGGATTAGCTGGGAGAAAACGAGAAACGTCACGATCGTGGCAAGCCACCGCAAATTGCGCGACAGGCCGAGAGATTCCTTGGATTCAGAAAAACTTTGCCACCATTTGCCCGTGAAAACGGTGATGGAGGAGATCAGCACTAAAAAAAGTTGAGCGAGAGTCGCGTGGAAAATGCCAATTTCATCTTTGTAAAGGACGACGCGAAGTCCCCCGAGAATGCCCTGCAGCACGACGGCGGAGAGGGCCACGATTCCGAACCACCGCAGTCCAGAGGTTTGTTTGATTTTGAAGAATCCAAAAACGATTCCGCATAAGCTGACCAGAGCGATGGAGACAAATACGGGATTTTTTCGCACGCCCATCATTCCGCCAACCACGAACAAAATTCCGAGAATCACGAGAGCGCCGTTCCTGCGTGTCTTGCCGCGGGTTTCCCAAACCCACAGCCAGATCGCAAGGATTGCCGTCAGCAATCCAACGGTCGAGGCAATCAACCGATGGGTGTGTTCGTGAAACGCGCCGCCCTGCCAGAATTTGAAAGGGAGCGCGAACATGTTGTAGCCGTAGCTGGTGGGCCAATCGGGGACCGACATTCCCGCTTCATTGCTCGTCACTAGTCCGCCCACTCCGATCAGAAGCAACGTAGCCAGCGCGGTTAGCAGCGAGAAGCGATGCAGCCAGGCATTGTTGGTTGATTCGGCCATGTTCGGTTAAAGAAGAAAACCGCTGCGGCTTTCGCCCCAGCGGTTTTTTGAAATCGTAAAAATTATTTCACTTCGAGCACGACGTCAGCGGTCACAGATTGATCTTTGACTTCGATTTCCTTAGTGACAGCGGCACCAATCGGAGCAGCTTTGCGATGGAGAACTTCCAAGGTGTATTTGCCCGGCGGAACATTGGCGATCTTGAAGCTGCCATCTTTGCCGGTGACGGCGAAATAAGGATGATCAAAAACGCTGACGTAGGAAAACATCCAGGGATGCACGTCGCATTTAAATTTCAAAAACGGCTCGGGAGTTGCAAACGCGAATTCCAGGTCTGGCGCCTTTGGCATTTGCGCTTTGTTGGCTTCTTTGTTGCCAGCGGCTGCCGGGAGAGCATGAACGTTGTGCATGAACGGATCCGAGTTTTTCACCAGGAGTTTTTGGCCAGCCTGCACTGCGGCAACATAGGGAACATATTCGCAACCGACTTGATCGAGGACAACGGGGGTTGCAGGAGCGCCGGAGGCCTTGACACCAGCGCCTTTGAGCGAAACGACAACATCCGCCAATTGCGCTTTATCGTTGACG
The DNA here is from genome assembly GCA_947478865.1 of Verrucomicrobiales bacterium. GTDB lineage: Bacteria > Verrucomicrobiota > Verrucomicrobiia > Limisphaerales > CANJXF01 > CANJXF01. Next base: position 41,155 of record CANJXF010000008.1, read on the forward strand.
GCGTAAAAGCGGGTTTTCACCGGGCCGGCATGCAATTTTCCGCAGTTCGCATCCATCGGGATGTCCTTTTCTGGGGGAGGTGTGCCCTTGAGCGTGATGGTTCCGGTGACGTCAGCAGCAGTAGCTGAATGAAGAGCAACCGAAAGGGTTAGAAATGCGATCCAACGAGCCTGATTTTTCATAGATTTTGATTTATTCGTGTCAACTATTGCGAAACTAACATTGGGCCTAATAACTCTCAAGTGAGATTTTGTGAATTTTTTCACAAGCGATTTGACGAGGCAGTCTGGAAAAAATTCACCGGTTTAAATTGCGGCTCTTCAACCGGTTCTCCATTGCATCGAGATGATGCGCTGGCGCGATTTCGGATCAAGCCAGGATGGCTTTCACCACGTTCCCGGAAATATCGGTGAGCCGATAATCGCGACCCGCGTGGCGGAAGGTGAGTTTCTCGTGATTAAATCCCAGGAGATGAAGAATCGTTGCGTGGAAATCGTGAACATGGACCGGGTTTTCAACGATTCGTCCGCCGATATCATCAGTCTTGCCATAAACAGTTCCACCTTTTACGCCGCCTCCTGCAAGCCAGGAGGAAAACGCCGATGCATGATGACCTCGCCCGTTGGTGCTCTCGCCTTGCGGGCTGCGACCGAATTCCGTGGTCCAGACCACGAGCGTGTCATCCAACATGCCGCGCGATTTTAAATCTTTCAGCAAACCTGCGATTGGTTGATCCACGTTTTTCGCGAGCGGTCCGTGGGATTCCATGTTCGCATGCGCATCCCAATTGCTATGCGAACCGATATCAATCAATTCGATGAAGCGCACTCCGCGTTCCGCCATGCGCCGTGCCACGAGGCACTGCCAAGCGAAACCTTTCGTGCTGCCGCGCTCCAATCCGTAAAGGTTTAGCGTCGCGTCGGTTTCCTTGGAAAGATCGAGAACGTCCGGCATCGTTTGCTGCATGCCGAAGGCAGTTTCAAAGGATTTGATTCGAGCGCTTAGGACCGAGTCTTCCGGGCGTTTTTGCCGATGTTTTCGATTGAAGCGATCCAGCAAACCAAGTTCGAGTTCCTGAATTTTTGCCGAAGGCGAACGCCGGTTGAGATCAGGAATCGGCTCGCTGCCGGAGGAAACGCGGGTGCCTTGGTGCGCTGCGGGTAGAAAATCGGAACTCCAAACCTGGCTTCCGGCGTAGGGCAAATCCGGCGCCAGCACGACGAACGACGGCAGATTCTGACTCTCAGTTCCCAGACCGTAGCTGACCCACGAACCGAGACTGGGCCGGGCGACGGTCACAGAGCCCGTGTGAACTCCAAGCGTCGCCTGAAAATGGTCGTTGTGATCTCCGCGCATGGAGCGGACCAGGCAGATGTCGTCCATGCACTCGCGCACGTACGGAAACAAATCGCTCACTTCCGTTCCACATTTCCCCCCGGGCTTAAAGTCCCAAAGTGGCGCGAGATATTTTGGACCCTTCTGATTTTTCGTGGCCGCTTTTCCGCGTTCCGCAAACAGCTTTGGCTTCGGATCAAACGAATCCATGTGCGAGACACCACCCGTCATGTAGAGAAATATCACGCGCTTCGCTGTGCCTGGAAAATGCGGAGCTTTAGGCGCGAGCGGATTGGAAACGTCCAATCCACCGCCTTCATCCGCAAGAATCTGCGACAAAATACCGGGCAAAAGAATTGATCCACTGACCAGCGAACGAATCGCCTGGCGCCGAGTAAATCCAGATTGAAAATGGCTCATATTAATCGACAAATAAAAACTCGTTGCTGCTGAACAAAACGCGACAATAACTGGCCCACGCAGCGCGCGGCTGTTTTTCCGCCGGCAGATCGGTTGCTTTCAAGTCGAGGGCGCATTCTTGCAAATACGCCTTCGCTGTTTTGATCTCGTCGCGAGTTGCGTTCCGGCCCAACGCCAGGCGATAGGCATTGTCGACTCGCTTCGGAGTCTCGACATGCGCCATCGCAATTCGCACCGCGAATTTATCCGCCTGCTCATGGGCAAATGGATCGTTCATCAGGAACAGCGCTTGAATCGGCGTCGTGCTCATCGCGCGCACGTCCGTCGTCGCATTCGGATCCGCTCCGTCGAAAACTTCCAGGAACGGCTGCTTTTTAATTCGCTGCTGCATCAAATAAATTCCACGGCGATTTGTATCATAAACAGCGACAAATGGCGTGTGCTGAGTATACCGCCAATCGCTTTCTTTTGGGAATGGATGTTCTGCGCCCATCGTCGGATCAAGCATTCCGCTGACGGAGAGCATCGCGTCGCGCAATTCTTCCGCGTCGAGCCGGCGGCGACTAAATTTCCAAAACAAATTGTTGCCGGGATCAATGCGGGAATTCTCCGCCTGTGCCAGACTGCTGGCCTGATAGGTTTGCGACAACATCATCAACTTGTGCATCTGTTTGATCGACCAACCACCGCGCTGGAAACGGGTCGCCAAATAGTCCAACAATTCAGGGTGGCTCGGCGCTTTTCCCCTCGCCCCAAAATCATTGGGGGTTTCCACCAGGCCGCGACCGAAGTGATGTTGCCAAATGCGATTCACCATCACTCGCGCGGTGAGCGGGTTTTTCGGATCGGCCAGCCACGTTGCTAACTCCAGGCGCCCGCTCCCCTGCTCCGCCGCCGCCAACCGCTGGCCACCGAGCACTTGCAAAAATCCGCGGGGCACCGTCTCCCCGAGGCTCAGCGGATCGCCTTTTTTCTGAATTCGCGCGTCGCCGGCCTTGCCGTCGGCCACAGCGTAAGCTTTTTCAATGGCGGGCGGACGCGACTCAAGTTTTTTCTGGCGCGTCCGGGCGTCTTCCAAATCGGCTTTGATTTTCAGCAAACGATCTTCCGCCTCTTTATCCACCTCCTCTTTTTCTTCTTCAACCGCAGGCTTCTTTTTGCTGTCTTTCGGCGGTTTTTCCAACGCACGTTTTTGATCCATCAACTTCTCAATTTGCTCATCAAGCGCCGCTAACTGCTCCTGATATTCAATCACGAATTGCACATTGGTGCCGGTCGCCAGCGGAACGAAATTCTTGGGATGCCGAAAGATTTCCGTTCCCGGAAATGCGTAACGCGTGCTGCTGAAAATTCCGTAAAGCGCGTAATAATCCTTCGACGAAACCGGATCAAATTTGTGGTCGTGACACCGCGCGCAGCCCAAGGAAAGGCCCAGCACGGCTTTGCCCAGGTTGTCGATCGTGTCCTCGATTGTAAGATGAAATTCATTTGCGCGAGAACCAAACCGCCGCGAGGTCGCCAGATAACCTGTGGCGATAATTCGCTCGAACGTTTCCTCATTATTTGCGCCCGGCATTAAATCGCCCGCGATTTGTTCGCGCACAAATTGATCAAATGGTTTGTCGTGGTTGAACGACTGGATTACGTAGTTGCGATATTTGTAAGCCGACGGAATCGGGAAATCGGAGTTGCAACCCGAAGTATCGGCGTAGCGCACCACATCCAGCCAGTGACGTCCCCAACGTTCGCCGTAGTGGGGCGACGCAAGAAGCCGATCCACCACCTTTTCGAATGCGCGCGCCGATTTGTCGGAAATAAAGCTGTCAATCTCCTCCGGCGTGGGCGGCAAGCCGATCAAATCAAAGGTGGCGCGGCGAATTAAAGTCAATTTATCGGCCGGCGGCCCGGGCATCACCTTTTGGGTTTCCATCTTCGCCAGAATAAACTGATCCACCGGATTCGTGGCCCGGCCTTGATTTTTTACGGCGGGAGGAGGCGCATCTTTGACCGGTTGAAATGCCCAATGACTGATCGAATTTGAATCACTGCGCTGCGCGACAGCCGCCACCCTTGGATCGGGCGCCCCGATTTTCACCCACGTTTCGAAGGCTTTAATTTCTACAGCCGAGAGCGCCTTTTTCGGCGGCATTTGCAAATCAGGATTCGTGCGACGAATGGCTTTGATGAGCAAACTTTTTTCCGTTTCCCCAGGAATCATGGCAGGACCGGTCTCGCCGCCTTTCAAAAGATGTGCTTTTGAATCCAGACGTAACCCGCCTCGAATTTTCTCGGCCTTTTCGCTGTGGCATTTGTAACAGCGCTCAACGAGAACCGGGCGGATATTTTTCTCGAAAAATTCGAAGTCCTCCCCAGCCTGCGCGACCCATCCGGCGAGCATCCAAGGGAGCAAAATCGTCAGAGCGAACTTGAATTTTCGAAAATACTGCATTGGTGAATGCAGACATTTTAAAGAGGCAATCGGTTACGAACAAACGAATTCCGTGGAAACCTCTCAACGCACGAGAGCTGCCTCAGATTTTGCTTTCCCGTTATTCTTAAATGGCCTTGGTTGCTGGAGACTCTTTTTCAAAGTGATCTTGTTTTCCAGGGTGCAGGTAATAGTCGTCCCTTCACTTTTTTCACTCTCAACCTCAAGTGTGGCGCCAATCATCCGCGCCCGATGCTGCATCACGCGTAAGCCCATTCCTTTGTCTTTAATTTTGTCCTTGGCGAAACCGACGCCGTCATCGCGCACTTTCAACACGATCGCTCGATCCGCCTGCTTGAGGCTGATCCAGATTTTCTTCGCATGACCATGCTTGATGGCGTTGGTCGTCGCCTCCTGAGCGATTCGATAGAGATGCACCGCCACGGCGTTGTCTTTGATTTCAATGGCTGGATCACAGTTGGCGTGCGCCGTAACGGAGAAATATTTCTTTAGGTTTTCGGAAAGCTGATCCAGTGCAGCTTGAATATCGTTTGTGTCCAGAACGGTCGGGCAAAGGCCTCGGGCCACTTCACGTGCCTGGAGCAACGCTTGCTTGATCAATTTAACAATCAAGGCCGCGTCTTTTTCTTCGTCCAACTTTTTCGACGCCAGCTTCTGTTGCAAAACTTTCGTGAGAAAACTGATTCCGGTCAGGGATTGGCCGAGGCCGTCATGCAGATCCTGGCCGAGCCGACGCTGTTCTTTCTCGCTGATCTCCTGAATTTCTTTCTCGAGGTTGCGACGTTCGGTGATGTCGCGAAGAATATTCAGGTTCAAATTGGGCGCAAATTGGCAGGCGGAAAACTCAGCGAAGCGTTGCTCGCCCGTCGGCAAGGTAAACGAAAGTTCTCCAAACGATTGGTCCTGTAAATCGTTCGCAATGTTCCCGGATTTGGTCGAAAGCAGATCGGACATTTTCATCTCCAGCAATTTGTCGTGCAAATAGCCGAGCAATTGGCAGGCAGCGCCGTTGACTTCGATGATTTTCCCCTCGTCGTCGGAAATTAAAATCGCGTCCAGGCTCCGTTCGAAGAGCAAACGAAAACGCTCATGACTTTTCCGCAACGCCTTGAGCGTGGCAAAATGCTGCATCGAATAGCGAATCGAGCGTTCCAGCATCGCCGCATCGAGGTGGTCCTTCACCAGGAAGTCAGCCGCGCCCATCCGCATGGCCTCGAGGTCAACCTTCGGGTCGTCCGCGCCCGTGAGAATAATAATTGGGGCCGAGGCCTGGAAAGAAATGGCGTTGCGCAACAGGTCCAAGCCGCTTTCCGCCCCAAGCCGGTAATCAACAAGGTAAACATCATGTTGCTGTCGCCGAATGGCTCTTAGACCCGCGTTGTAACTGGAAGCCCATTCAACATCAAAATGCTTTCGGGAAATCTTGGAAAGCAGCCGACGCAACAAGAGGAAGGCGGATTCGTCATCATCCACCAGGAGAACGCGGACAGGAAATTGGTCTAGATGCATTGGAAATATGTTTTAACGACGAGACTTAGTTTTACCCGAGTTAATATTCGGTTCAACCCTAAGTAGATAACCAACAAACCCTGTATTCTAGTCAGGCTTTCCCTGATCAATCGCCCATTTGCGCGGCGTTTCGACTGAAGCGAGATTGTATCGCGTTCTAAACTTTTCAGAACAAAGGCAAATCATGATTCCAAGAAACAAACAAAATCGAAAAATGCGCATCAGCCTCACTTGCAATGGCTGCGGGATGTCCCTTGCCAACGCGGAAACTCAAGGCTTCGTTTTGAAGAACGACACTTACTGCTGCCGAGGGTGCGCGGAAGGCACCGGTTGCACGTGTGAAGAAAGGCAGATTCCTGCCCAAAAAGCGGGAAATCGTCGTGGCGACATCGGGCAGCGCAACGCGAGCGGTTCATTGCCAAAAGAGGCGAACGGATCGACGGCTCCAAAGCGAAAGCCCGTGGCAATCAAAAGGAATTCCCGCCAACAGGGTCCCGGACAAATGGCGCGGCGATAATTTGCCGCGCATCCGCCGACGCGTTAGCGAACGTTTCTTGCAGGGTTTGGATCGCGCCGGAGGGTGGCTTCGTCGCGGCGGGTCGTCCAGAAAACCGCATTCGCCAGCAGACGTCGAAAGCTCTCCTGTGCGAAATCTTCCGGCACGCCGAGCGAGGTGTAGAAGATCCGGCTTCCATGGAATTGACGGATCCATGCCACAGGTTCGCGATACGCCGGAGTGGATGCATCGAGCAGAACGAGCGCATCGTCAGAGATCGCTGCGTTCTTGTAGAGCTTGCGAGTCGGGAACGGTTTCACACCTGCCATCAATGAATTCTCCGATCGCCCGGCGGAAATTTGCACCTCAGCCGGATCGTCACTGTGATGCCCTTTGTAACCGCCACCTAAAACCTCCTTGTCAAACTCAGGAAAGTTTTCAAACGCATGGCTGGCGGTTCGAATCCCGATCACGGCACGACCGGCGTTAAGGTGTTTGCGAATGAGCGTTAACTGCTCCTGCGGCAATTTGATTCTTCGAGTGAAAACAACCATCAAGTCGGATTTTTCCAACGCATCCAAACCGGGAAGGCTGTCGCCCTTATCCTTGCCAAAAGCGCGATAGCAAGTGACCTGATAACGGCTCTCCAGATAGGTTTGAAATTCAGACAACGATTTTTCGGAATCATACTCCGCTGAGCCGGACAACAGGCAAATTTTCAACGAGGGCGCATCCGCGGCGAAGATCGGCGTTGCCATGATGAAAACAAAAAATGCAACGAGAGCCATGCCCTGCTGAAGCCGACGCAAAACCATCGTGTCGGAATGATAGAATTTTTTGTGCATGAGATGAACGCCGGATAAGTAGAATTGAGCGATAGGATAGTTGGCCAAGGTTGTTCTGCAACTGTGGAAAAATCGGAGCGCTTCCACCGGAGCTTCACCACTCCACGATGACCAGGGGAGATATTGGATACCGCCCCGACTCGGTTCCGTAAATCGTCAAACCACCCACAGCCAGTCCGCCAGCCGGCACCGAGCAGCGCACGTTTAACTTGTTGTCGGAAACACTTTCAGCGACCTGGCGCAACAGGTCGCCATCGATCGCCGCGGTAATTAAATATCCATAAGCGCCCCGCCCTTTTTTGCCGCCGCTCAGGTAGCTCAGCGCGCCGCGGGAATCGTGCGGGTGATCGACTACAATCTGTTTGCAGATCGGAATTCCGTTCAATTCCACGCGCAACGTGGTTGGGTGTCGGTCCTTCTTGGTCTGGGGAGTATCCGAGCGATGTGAGGATGCTTCGCAAAGGAAGCGCAGGCGACGCGCGGTCTTCAAATCGGAATCTTCCAGCGGCAGATTCCATTCGAAGAATCCATGGCCCAGGCCGAAGCAAAAGTGTCTGGCGCAGGCCTCCTCGCGGCTGCTGACCGGCCCGCTCCATTCGGCCCGCGACCAGTTTTGCAAGGTGGCGCGCAGGAGCAGGCTGCGCTCGGATTCTTCGCGAGGTGGCGGCGCAGTTTCGGCAACGAAGAGTTCGACGTAATTGCTGGCCACGATTGCACCAGTTGCATCGAGGGCTTCGAGACACAATGTGCACAGCATGGGCTTGTCCGGCATTTTCAATTCAATGGTGTGGGCGCGCTCGACGCGGCGGTGAGGAAAAGCAATTGGGACAAGACCAAGTGCGATGTCCTGTTCAATGCGGCCCCACGAATCCATCCCGCCCAAACGCCAGCGCAACGAAACTTTGTCGCGCGCCACCGTAGAATAGTGGGAGGAGGCCACATCGATTTTGACCACGCTGCCCAGCGCGTGCCTCGTGATGGGCGGAAAATTGATCGGCAGCGCGTCGCTTTCATTGATGATGCGCGGGTCGTAACCAAATTCCTTCGGCGTGCGATCGTAACTGAGGAATCCGTTGTATTCCCATTCAACGTCGTGCAGCTCGGTGTAAATATAGGCGGAGATTTGTCCGTGCCGTCGGAGTTCATTGGTCAGAAACTTGAAGCTCCAGCTGCAATCACGGTTGCCGTCGAGCGCGCCGACCCCGCCGTATTCGCTATTGATGAGAGGCTGGCCTTTGTCGCTGTAGCCGGGCACAAAATTGAAAGTGGATCCAGCATAGCTCGCGTCCACGACCTTCTGGATGTGTTCCTTGGCGCGAAAATAATCATCAATGTAAAAGTGCCAGGAATTAATGTCCGTATCGCCGTGCGCGTAATATTCCAGGTGCTCCCAGTGCACGACGCTCATGTCTTCGACGAGCCGGGTGGGATCCAGTTTCTTGGCAAGCTCCCAGGTGATTTGCACCCAGGCATGCGCCGCGAGGTTTGCCTCGCGCTTTATCACGCGCGTCTCAGCAGCCGCTTCATCCGCGTGCAAATTGGTTTGGTCCGCAATGGAACGGTCGCCCGCCGAAACCGCCCCCGGCGCAGCAGGCCCGTCGAACTTCAAAATTTTCTTTTTTAAATCAGGAAATAATTTTACGAACTCCGCCTGCCCTCCGAATCCCCAGGTCTCGTTGAACACGCACCAGGCAATAATAGAAGGATGATTGAAATCGCGCTTGATGGCGGCGCGCATCATTTCCTCAAAACGGCGGCGGCCGACGGGCGTGTCGCCCCCCTCTCCGAAATTCGGGAAGTCAGCCATCAGCATGATCCCCAGGGTATCGGCATAATAGAGCAGCAGCGGATCGTCGATCTTGATGTGGATACGCAAGAAATTGAACCCGAATTTTTTTGCCCAAAAGATATCTTCCTTCAAGGTCTCCACGCTGCCTGCGGTATAAACTCCGTCGGGATGATAGGATTGATAAAGCGCGCCACGGAGATAGCGAGGGACGTTGTTCAACCGCAAAACGGCCGGCGCTTTTGGATCCTCTGCTTTGCCGGAATCGATCTTGCGCATCCCAAAATAACTTTGAATGTAATCAACCGTTCGATTCTCGTGCTCCAGCTTGAGAGCGAGTTTGTAGAGGTGCGGCTGATTCGGATTCCAAAGGTAAGGATGCGGTATTTCAAGCGTGGCGCTGGCAAAATTATTGTTCACCGGCGCGTTCAAAATCTGCACTTCACCACCGGGCGGAATGACGTAGATCTGCACCGCGGAATTTTCCGCCGCGTTCGCGCACTCGACCTCGACTCTCGCGGATTTCTGATCGATATCGGTGAAGACCCGGAAGGTCTCGATGAACGACTTTTCCCGCGGCTCGATGTAAACGGTTTGCCAAATTCCGCTCGTGGACGTGTACCAATGCCACTGTTTTCCGACGGGCTGCTCGCGGTTGTCCATGGGGTCTTCCACGCGCAAGGTGACGAGCGCTTCGACGCTGCCATCCGCCTGCCATGTCAAAGCTTCAGTGAGATCAAATTCAAACGGCGTGTATCCTCCCTCGTGGTGGCCCAAGTGGACTCCGTTACACCAGCAATCGGTGAAAAAATCCGCCGCACCGATCTTTAGAATGATGCGCTTGCCCTTCCATAAATCTGTACCTGGGATGTGGATGCGCCGGCGATACCAGCCAACTTCGTAACGGGCCACGTAGCTGTGATTGGCGCGATTGACTTCGAGCGGATTACGAAAAACACGGGTGGAATAATAATTTTCATTCCCGGCGGTTTCTGCTTCGCCCCAGGCCGCCAGCGATTCCCAACAAAATGGGACGATGATCTGCTCGCGCCAATCGGGACCGGTCGGCAGGTGCCAGCCATTTTCCAAGCCGGTTTTGTGGCCGTCGAAACGGAACTGCCACGGGCCATTGAGGTTGAGCCAATCCTTGCCGTCGATCGTGCCGCGTTGAAAATCAGGGCGTGGATATTCCGGGCGCGGGTAAACGTCTTGAGTTGCCATAGCGTGTGACCAAGTCCTTTGGCAAATAAGTTAGTCGAAAAATCCGTCCGCACAACCTGACGGGATTGATCAGCTAAGTTTGGGACTGGCCATGAGAAAACCTACAGCGGCACCACGGAATACTCCCGTTGGATTATAAATTGCAGATGGGTCGGGGATGCACTCGGAAAAACTCAAGGGATCAGCTGAACGGAAACAATTCAAAGCGGGATCCGAAAAGCGATCATCGCCGATTGCCGGTGAATTTGAACTCTGGGTGGCCGCTGTATGCGTGGCGCACTTAAATCCAACCTAGCGCCGCCGGGTTTGCATCTGCTCGTATTGCTTGAGTGCCTCTGCGGCGCGAGCGTCCCCTTTGGCGGCACGGGCACTCAAATCGGTCATGACCGCAGCTATGGCGTCATTCACAGCAATGCGTTGTTCAGGCGTCATTTGCGGGGTGGCGCGCAGGTTTTGCAGCCGCGAGACCGTCCCCTCGAAATTTCCGCTCTTGTAGTCCGTCACGGCTTGATTCAGCTCCTGGGCTGGCGCAGGTGCAGGCGCCGGCGCGGGTTGGCCCGGCACCGTTTCCGGGATTTGAGCGGGCGCTGGTTGTTGCAGGGCGGCGGCAGCCCTTTGAAGTTCGCCATCCACCTCGGTCTTCCGACTGCATCCTGGCAACAACATTGCATACAAACCGACGCTCAAGACGAGCACGGTTGAAAATTTGGTTTTCATTCTTAGTTTGCTCTCACTCCAAAATATTTCATCTGCCGTCTTTTGAATCAGGACTGCAATAGAGTCGATTCTTAGCGACAAGGTTCGCCTCAGAATAAAATTTCACGGTTTTTAGGTACTCGATATGACCGTCCACCACGCCAACCGTGGTGCCCAGCGAATGCAGCTTGGTGATGCCTTCGTTCGGATTGCTGGATCCATCGTTGAAGTCCGATGAATTCGCTTCCAGCGCCTGCCAGAAGATGATCGAATCCTGCCGGAATTGGGTAACTTTAAACGAGCTTGGTGAAATGCGCCCAAAACCGGACACGGCGCCATTCATCAGATAACTGCTGAGCTTCTGAGAGCGCGACGACCATGTAGCAGGCGCGTTCGTTCTATCTGCCGGACATCGATATACATTTGCGTTCTTGAGGAAATCCCAGAGCAGTCCGCCCTGGTAAGCGAGTTTTGGATCGGTATTATAAGGTCTCGTCGAAGGATCGGGAACGGATCCCAGCGCAGCATCGTAGAGCCAGCCGCGGCGCAACCAGGGGGAATTCCAATTCGGCTCAGGCAGGAAATCCCGCGAATCGCCGGTATAAATGTGCATCGCCAGCGTGATCTGCTTGACGTTGTTCTGGCATTGGGCGCGGATCGCCTTGTCTTTGGCCTTAGCCAGAGCAGGCAGCAGCAATCCAGCGAGAATTGCGATGATCGCGATTACCACCAGCAATTCAATCAAAGTGAACGCTTTACTCATTCGGTGCCGGGTATTCATGAAGGTGAGTTATTTAATACGTCCGCCACCAAGGCAAAATCGGATTTTAACTGAGTCGATGGCTTTCATTCATAAGATTCTAATTTGGTGCAATAATATTGGCAAGCGCTTAGGCAGCCGGCTCCATGCAAAAGATTCGTGGCATCTCCGGTTCGGACAAAAAATCAGTCGCCTCCGGGTTTCAATTGGTTTTGTGTTAGGCGATCAAGCTGCTATTTCTTTCTCGTATGAGCCCTGTGAAAAAACATCTGCTTTGCTTTCTTTTCGGACTCTTCGCATGGGCTCATGCCGGTCGCGCCGCAGACGCTGCCCCGCGCTGGAACATCCTGTTCATTTTCGCCGATGACTGGGGCCGTTACGCCAGTTGCTACAAGGGGCTCGACGGCAGGCCGACTCTCAATGACGTGATCAAGACGCCCAATGTGGATCGCGTCGCCCGCGAAGGCGTGCTGTTCAAGAATGCGTTTGTCAACGCGCCGAGCTGCACGCCGTGCCGCAGCTCGCTGCTCTCCGGCCGCTATTTTTTCAATTGCAACCGGGGTGCGATTCTCAACGGCGCAGTGTGGGATAGTTCAATCCCCACTTTTCCGCTGTTGCTCCGTGATGCCGGCTACAGCATTGGCAAGAGCTACAAGGTTTGGAGTCCCGGAACCCCGGTGGACGCACCGTTCGGCGGACAACAATATGCATTCGAAAAACACGGCAACATGGCCCAGCATTTTTCCCAGCACGCCGCGCCAATGGTGCAGCAAGGGATGAGCGTCTCCCTGGCGCGAGAAAAAATTCTCGATCAAGTGCGCGGCAACTTTGAAGATTTTCTCGCGTCCCGCAAAGCCGGCCAGCCCTGGCATTATTTCTTCGGCCCCACCACGACCCATCGCACCTGGGTCAAAGGCTCGGGCAAATTGCTGTGGGGAATCGAGCCTGATTCGCTGAAAGGCAAGATGCCGAAGTTTCTTCCCGACGTGCCAGAAGTGCGCGAGGACGTGGCGGATTACCTCGGTGAATGCCAGGCGGTGGATGCCTATGTGGGCGTGCTGCTCAAACGGCTCGAGGAAACCGGCGAGGCCAACCGCACGCTCATTGTGCTCAGCGGCGACCACGGAATGCCGGGCGTGCCCGCAGGCAAATGCAATCTCTACGACATGGGCGTGAGCATTCCGCTGATCATGCGCGTGCCCGGAGCCAAGGGCGGACGCATCGTGGATGATTTTGTCCGGCTGCCCGACCTTGCGCCGACGTTCATGGAAATCGCGGGTGTGGCACCGCCCGCGGGACTCTACGGGCGCACGCTGCTGCCGCTGTTAAAATCCGACAAAAATGGCCAGATCGACGCGACGCGCAACTGGGTCATCACCGGTCGCGAGCGCCACGTGGCTTCCGCACGCGAAGGCAACCTGCCCTACCCAATGCGCGCGCTGCGAACGCCGGAATTCGTTTACATTCGCAACTTCGCCCCCGACCGCTGGCCAATGGGGTCGCCGAAAGGTGTCACTCCAACAGAGATGCCGGACTTTGCCGCATTGCAAGGCGTCACCTACACCGCCTTTGCCGACATGGACGCCAGTCCGACCAAGGCTTGGCTTGTCATGCATCGCAACGAGCCGGACTGGAAGTGGTACTACGAGTTCGCGTTCGGCAAACGTCCCGGGGAGGAACTTTACGATGTCCGCAAAGATCCTGATCAGGTGAACAACCTCGCTGCCGATCCAGCTTTCGCCAAAATCAAACAGCAGCTCTCCCAACGTTTATTGAAAACGCTCACCGATGCGAAAGATCCGCGAATCATCGAACAACCACCGCGCTTCGAGCATCCACCCTTCACTGACATGAATGATAAGGAGACAAAAAGAGTTCCAGGCGACCCGAAGAAAACGAAGGAGTGATTCGAAATGAAACTAAAAACCAGATGGGCCAGATGGGATGCCAGTTCGATAACCGAATTTCTGTGCGGAAGGATTAAACAAAAAAAACGCCGCGAAAACGGCCCAATCCGATGAAACGCGCCGGTGGAACCAGGCTCGCGCTGCTCGTCGCCATGCTCGGGTTGACGGGTTCGGCCATCGCGCTGGGTGATCAGATCGATCCGGTATTTCAGGCCACGGGCATCAAGATCACGGAGCCAACCGCCACAAGCGTCAACGTATGGACTCGCCTGACCCGCGACGCAACCCGCGCCCCCGACGACCGGCCGCTGCCCATCCTGCATGTGTTCGATCGCGCCACGGGCCAGGAACTGGCGATCCGCAATGACGCCGCTTATCCCAACGGGCGCCCCGTCATCGAATTTGCGCCCGGCTCCGATGCAGGCTCGATTCGCGGGGCGGCAGTTGGCGCGGCCGGTCAGGCGCGCGTGCGCTTTCGCACCACGGCCGCAACCGAATGGTCGGCCACTTCGTGGCGTGACGCCGATCCGCAGCGCGATTTCACCGCCGTTTTTCCGCTCACCGGGCTGCGGCCGGGCACGCGTTACGAGGTGGAAGTTGAGGCCCGGCGCAACGCAAAGTCATCCGTCGCGAGCACCGTCATCGGCGGATTTGTCACCGCACCGCCAGAAAATGCAAATGCGCGCGTCACGTTCTGCGTCATGACCTGCCAGCAATACGAAGACCGCGACCGGCCTGACGGTTTCGCAATTTATCCCTCCATGCTGACGCTGCGCCCGGATTTTTTTGTCAACACCGGCGACGTGGTTTACTACGACCACGGCCCGGTTCACGCGCTAACGACCGATCTGGCCCGCTACCATTGGGCTCGAATGTTTGGCTTTCCCACATTGCGCGAGTTCCATCGTCAAGTCGGCAGCTACTTCATGAAGGATGACCACGATGTGCTTGCCAACGACTGCGAACCCGGCTCGCGCACGGGCGATTTCACGTTCGAGGATGGTCTCCGCGTTTTTCACGAGCAAACCGCGCTTGCCTCCTCCCAATACCGGACGGTCCGCTGGGGAAAACATCTCCAGGTTTGGATGGTTGAAGGCCGTGACTTCCGCACCGCGCGCACGAAAGAGGCGAAGGGCGCGCCCACAATCTGGGGCGGACCGCAGATCGCATGGTTGGAACGCACGTTGGCCGCTTCCGATGCGACCTTTCGCGTTTTGATCACCTCCACGCCGATCGTCGGCCCGGATCGCCCGCAGAAGGACGACAACTATTCCAATTCCGGCTTTGCCGTTGAAGGCGCGCGAATCCGGGCGATGCTCGGCCACCACACCAATCTCACCGTCATCACCGGCGACCGTCACTGGCAATATGTCTCCGTCGATAAAGCAACCGGCCTCGAAGAGTGGAGCGTTGGGGCCGCGAGCGATGCGCATGCCGGCGGCTGGAACGAGGAGACGCCGCGTCCCGAACACCGTTTTCTTCGCATCAAGCATGGCGGCTTCCTTTCCGGCGAGGTAACGACCGCAGCAGCGCGCCAAACGCTCACGCTGCGCTTGCATGACACGACGGGCAAGGTCGTGTTCGAATCCACAAAAACGGGCGGAAAATAACTTCGCGTCTCCGCCCAGTGCGCTGAACGATGCATTATATTAACAAGGTGAAATTTTCTCCGAGAAAACATCCTGAAATCTGACCTGGCCAAGGTCGGTCCGCGTCCCAAGTCACCAGAACATCAACTCGCGAAAACGCCGCCGCAACCGATCCGGTTCAGGCAATTTGCTCATACTGTTTCCTGAGGAATTTCTGGGCAAAGGTTACAGAGAAACTTCTTTGTAAGAAGGAAAAGTCGGTGCGGAGGATTAGCAATTTGCCTGATGCGCGCTGAAGCAGTATAGATATTCTCACTATGCCGCAGGCCATCATCGATCCGGAAGAAGTCAGGCGATTTGCCGAGGAGCTGAAACGGTTCAACGCCGATCTCCAGACAAAAATTTCTTTGCTGCAGGCGCGTTTTGCGTCGCTGGGCGATTCCTGGCAGGACCAGGAGCACACGAAGTTCTCGGAGGAATTCAAGCAGGCGGTGAAAGCGCTCAAAAAATTCAATGAGATTTCCACCCAGCACACGCCCTATCTCCTCCGCAAAGCGCAGCGGATCGAGGAGTATTTGAACCAGCGTTAGCGCCATGCCGAACCGCGCCCATGTCACCTCGGTTGAAGCGCTCGAAGCGTTTCGCGCGAAACTCATTGTTTACCTGAGCAAGGCGCGCCCCACTTTGGAAGAAGTGAGCGATCAGGTGATCCGTACTCGCGTCTGGCTCGAAAGCACGCAGCGTGTTTACTGGCAGAATCAGGCGCGGCGCCGCGCCCAGAAACTTCAGGACGCGCAGCAAACGTTGTTCAGCGCCGAGCTGGCGAATCTTCGCGCGGTCACCGTGGCCGAGCGGATGGACGTTCAACGGGCCAAGCGCGCAATGGAGGAAGCGGAAGAAAAATTGAAGCGGATCAAAAAATGGGATCGCGATTTCGGCAGCCAGGTTGAACCTTTGGCCCGGCAACTTGAAAAACTGCAAACGGTTCTGGCAAATAATCTGCCGGAGGCAATTGCCTTTCTCGCTGGAGCGGTGAAAAGCCTCGACGCCTACAATCAGGATGTTCGTTCGGGCGATTCCACCGGGGCAAGCGACGCCCCTTCCGCAACCAAAGAAGCACCCGCAGAAAACAACAGCACGGCCCCGGAGCAGCCATGAGTTTAAACGCAAACAGAACTCGTTTGGCCGCGCTGACCAAGGCATTGTCCAACGACTGGAAGCAGACCAAGGAATCGTGGCGCGACGCTAAGGCTCAAGAATTTGAGCAGCGTTATCTGCAAGAACTTTTCGACGGCGTGGATACGGCGGTTGCCGTGATGGACCAGCTGGATAAACTTCTGAACAAAATCAAGACTGACTGTGAGTAACCATTTTGGAGTAACACAAACGCTCGAACTCGTCGAAAACCTGCAACAGACGGTTGCCGAATTTGCGACGCGCGACGAAAAGTTGAATCAGGAATTCAACACGGGCATCACCGCCGAGCGGACGCGACGCGAAAAGGCGCTCGAACAAATGAACACGCGTTTGGCGGAGGCGATCGCTCAGGCGGACGCCGACTTTCAGGCGCGAAAAGAATTGGCCGAATCCAAACACAAAGCGCGCCGGGCGTGGATCAGTCGAGCACACAAGAACAGCCAGAAAACAGCGCTCGGACGGATCGAAGATCGCGAGGGTCGCCGCAAACACAAGCTCCAGACCGAAACGATGCAGATGCATCGCAACCACGAAACGGGGCTCGCGACGGCGGAGAAAACGATCATCGAATTCAAAACCAGCCTCGCCCAGGAGCAGGAACTTCTGGCGGGATTGGAGCTCAAGGCGCGCGATTCTTTCAAGGGTTACGGAAAATTTGTTCAACTTCTTTCGCATTCGAAGGAGCTCCCGGAGTCCGACCTGGCGAAAGATGAATATAAATTAATTGCGGAGCTCGACACGCTGATCACGGAAACGCGCGAGGAGCTGGATCGGTTTGCAAGGATGCTGTTGCCGAAAATTTTCAAGCAGCGCATCGCGCTCTCGATCCTGGCGCTTTGCCTGATTCCGCTCGTGCCGGCGCTCCACTATTTTGGGAAGAATGTTCTTTCGTATCGCGACGCAGGAATCGCCATTGGAGGCATTTTCGTTCTCGGGTTCATTTTGCATCTTCTCGGCCGGCGTCAGGCCGAGCCGCGCGCGGCCCGCATTGCGCAATCCATCATTCGCGCGCGACGGCTTCACGATGTGTGCTATGCGAAAACCGATTCACGCTACGCTCGCGAAGTCGAGCGAGTGGAAAACGAATTCAAAGCCATAGGCCAATGGATCGAAAGCGAATGGAAAGCGGCGCTCGAAGAATCAGCGAGCGCGAAGGCGAATTACCCGGAACGGGTGGAGGACAAATTCACGCGCAGCCTCGCCAAAAATGAAGAGCTCTTTCAAGGCAGGCGGGAACGTTTGGACGGCGATCACAAAATCGCCGTGGCGACGCTGGCGAGCGAATCAGCTTCAAAAAAGGCGGAATGGGCCAGCGTTTCCGAAGCGAAGGAAGCGAAGCTCAACGCAGACTTTCAGGCCCAGCGGCAAGCGCTTCGAGCCGATTGGGACGGCAGGCTTGTGCCGGTCTACGAAACCATTGGCGCCGTCGTTCCTGCTGCGGAAAAACTGTTTCCCAGCGCCAACCCAAGTTTTTGGAAAGAGTGGAGCGCTCCGGAGCGATTCGGGCAGGCCGCAAAGTTTGGCCGCCTCGACGTGGATGTTGAAAAACTGGCGGGCCGACTTCCGAAGGATGAATTTTTGCAATTGCCGGGACCGGCCCGGTTTCCTCTTCCGCTTTTGCTGACCTACCCGGACCAAGGCGCGTTGTTGATCGAAACAAAAGAGTCGGGCCGAACCGAAGCGATCGCCGCGCTGAATCAGACCATTCTGCGACTGCTCTCGACCGCGCCTCCTGGACGGGTGAGCTTCACGGTGGTGGATCCAGTTGGCCTTGGACAGAATTTTTCCAGCATCATGCACATCGCGGATTACGCGGAGCATTTGATCAACAACCGGATCTGGACGCAGCCCGGTCAAATCGAACAGAAGCTCACCGATTTGAATGAGCACATGGAAAAAGTCATCCAGATGTATCTGCGAAACGAATACGCCACGATCGCGGAATACAACGAGCAGGCCGGAAACATTGCGGAGAAATATCATTTCCTTGTGGTTGCAGATTTTCCTTCAAATTTCACGGACGCGGCAGCCAAGCGGCTTTTAAGCATCGCGACCAGCGGCGCGCGCTGCGGCGTTTACACTTTGATTCATTGGGACCACAACCACCCTGCCCCGCTTGATTTTGTCCCGGACGAATTGCGCAAGAGCAGCGTCACGATTCAATGCAAAGGAAATAAATTCACGCTGCTCGGCAAACCTTTGTCCGACACAAACTTGTTGCTCGATACGCCGCCGGATGCCGAGCTGGTCACGGAATTCATCCACAAAGTCGGCAAGAGCAATCGCGATTCAAATCGCGTCGAAGTTCCGTTCTCGCACGTGGCGCCGCCCGATGCCGAGCTGTGGACCGGCGACACCACGAGCGAGCTGCGCGTTCCGATCGGCCGCACCGGCGCGACGAAGCTGCAGTACCTTTCGATCGGCAAGGGAACTCGCCAGCACGCTTTGCTCGCAGGAAAAACCGGTTCCGGAAAATCAACTTTGTTCCATGTCATCATTACGAACCTCGCGTTGTGGTGCAGTCCGGAGGAAGTGGAATTTTACCTGATCGATTTCAAAAAAGGCGTCGAGTTCAAGTGTTACGCTGAGAAAAAGCTTCCGCACGCGCGGGTGGTCGCAATCGAAAGCGATCGCGAATTTGGCTTGAGCGTTTTGCAACGAGTGGACGACGAATTGAAGCGGCGCGGCGATTTGTTCCGCAAAGCGGGCGTGCAGGATCTTGCGGGTTACAAGAAAGGTGGCGGAACAGAAAGCGTTCCCCGCTCACTCCTGATCATCGACGAATTCCAGGAATTCTTCGTGGAAGACGATCGGATTTCGCAGACCGCTTCCGGTCTGCTCGACCGGATTGTGCGACAGGGACGCGCCTTCGGCATTCACGTTTTGCTCGGCTCGCAAACACTCGGTGGCGCCTACACGATGGCGCGCACGACGATGGGCCAAATGGTGATCCGCATCGCGCTGCAATGTAATGAGGCCGACGCGTTTCTCATCATGGACGAAAACAATCCTGCGCCGCGCCTGCTCTCGCGCCCGGGCGAAGGTATTTACAACGATGCTGCCGGGAACATCCAGGGCAACAGCCCGTTTCAAGCGGTGTGGTTGCCGGACGAAGTGCGTGACAGCTACCTCGACAAAGTCACGGCGCGCGCCGCACGCGGCGAAATCAAATACCCCGGCCCCATTGTTTTCGAAGGCGACGCTCCCGCTGATGTTCGCGAGAACTTGGAGCTGAACAGGTTCTTGAAAGCGGAAGCAGTCACGGCGGCGAGCGCCCCGCGCATCTGGCTCGGTGCGCCCAATTCGATCAAAGGGCCGACCGAAGCAGTGTTTCATCGACAGAGCGGAAACAACCTTCTCATGGTCGGCCAGCGCGATGAGGCAATCCTCGCCATCTTATCGGTCGGCCTGATTTCTCTTGCCGCACAGCATCCGGTCGGTGCCGCGCAGTTTTTCGTCTTGGACGGCAACCCTCCTGGTTCGGCGCAGCGCGAGCTTCTCGAAAAAACCATCGCCGCAATTCCGCACAAGATCGCGCTCGTAAAACAAAACGAGTTGGCCGAGGTCATCAACGGCCTTGCGTCGGACCTGAAGGAACGCGCTGAAAGTCAGGATGCCACCTCTGCTCCATCAAAATTCCTCTTCATTCATGGTTTGCAGAAATTCGGCAAGCTTCGTTACGAAGATGATTTCGGTTTTTCGAGCGGGGACGAAGCCACGGCGGCAAATCCGTCCGTAGAATTGAACAAGCTGATTTGCGAAGGACCGAGCTTGGGCATTCATGTGATCGCGACGTGCGACACCTATAACAACATGAATCGCTTTCTCAGCAAAAAGGCGTTCAGCGAATTCGAAATGCGCGTGCTGTTCCAAATGAGCGCAAACGATTCCGCCAGCCTCATCGATAATCCAAAGGCGGGCACGCTCGGATTGCATCGCGCCCTCTTCTATAATGAGCAACAGGGGCATCTGGAATTGTTCCGGCCATACTCATTGCCGACCGGTGAATGGCTCCGCACGGTTGCCGCTGATTTATCGCGCGCAATGTCCGACCGCAGCTTGTAGCTGCGTGAGCGGATCAGCTTGGACGTCCAACCTTTTCACAAGCTGTTTCCAATCCGTTCCCGCCCTTTTTCTAGGGTTGAAAAGCTCCAGGGAAAGCGGATGCTTGCAAAAAAGGAATCTATGCAAAACGCGCTGCCCGGAAATCAAAACGCCTCGGATCAATCCCTCTCCGATGCTCCTCTCAACAACTCGTTTACGCGAAGAGATTTTGTCAAAATAGCGGTGGCCACCGGTGTTGCGGTGACCGTCGGGCAAACTGCTTGGGGCGAGGAAACCAAAGAAGGCATTCCTTATCGGAAACTTGGCCGGACGGGCGAAAAAGTTTCGGCCATTGGCGTAGGCGGCTATCACATCGGAAATCCGGAAGAATCAGAGGGAATCAAGATCATCCGCACCGCCATCGATGCCGGGATTAACTTCATGGATAACTGCTGGGATTACCACAATGGCGGAAGCGAATCGAGAATGGGCAAAGCATTGCGCGACGGCTATCGAGACAAAGTCTTCCTGATGACGAAGATCGACGGACGCAACAAAGCATCGGCGGCAAAGCAAATCGACGAATCATTGAGTCGTCTGCAGACGGATCGAATAGATCTCATGCAGCACCACGAAATCATTCGCATGGAGGATCCGGATCGTTGCTTCGGTGAAGGCGGCGCTCAGGAAGCGATGCTGGAGGCGAAGAAGGCGGGCAAGATTCGCTTCATCGGCTTCACTGGCCACAAAGATCCGATCGTCCACCTGCGCATGCTGGAGATAGCCGCGCAGCATCAGTTTCATTTTGATGCCGTGCAAATGCCGCTCAATGTCATGGACGCGCACTTCCGTAGTTTTGAGCAGAAGGTCTTGCCGGTATTAGTGAAGAAAGAAATCGGCGTGCTCGGCATGAAACCGCTGGGCAGCGGCGCAATTTTAAAAAGCAATACCGCGACGGCGATTGAGTGTTTGCACTACGCAATGAGTCTGCCAACGTCCGTCGTGATTACCGGCATGCAGAGCATGAAAGATCTGCAACAGGCGCTGGAGGCAGCCCGGACGTTCAAGCCGATGAACCGGCAAGAGATCACAGCCCTGCTCGATCGCACCCGCAGCGCTGCGGCCTTCGGGGAATTCGAACGATTCAAGATAGCCGCCGCCTTCGACGGCACGGCGCATCATCCGGAATGGCTCGGGTAATAAACCAGTGAGGAAAATTAAAAATGGCGATTCGAAAATTCGAATCGCCATTGAGATTAAGAGCGATCAGTTGATCGCAAAGCGGCTAGGTTAAAACGATCTTGTCGCCTTCTTTCAAGGTGACAATCGCTTTTTTCCACGAAGGCGTCCGACCAGCGGCCGCCGTGCGTTTGCGGCGTTCTTTGCCGCGAATATTCATGGTGTTGACACTCAGCACTTTCACTTTGAAGAGTTCCTGGACGGCTTGACGAATCTCAATTTTATTCGCGCGGCGATCGGCCACCACGGTGTATTGGTTGAGTTTTTCAGCCTGGCGCGTTCCTTTTTCAGTGACGCGAACGGTCTTGATGATTTCGAAAGTGTTCATGATTAGATCTTGGCCAAACGTTCTTCAACTTTTTCAAATGCGCCACGCGTGAAAATCAATTTATCACTGCGCAATACCTGATAGGTATTGAGTTCCTCGCCAGTGGTGACTTCGACGTAGGAAACGTTGCGGGAAGAACGAAGCAAATTCTGGTCGATTGCTTCAGAAACGATCAACGCGGTTCCATCGATGTCCAATGCGTTGAGGGCACTGAGAAAATCTTTGGTCTTCGGAGCAGCGAGCTTAAAGTCAGACACGATGGTCACATCGCCCATTTTAAGACGTTCACCCAGCGCTTTGCGCAAGGCCAGCTTCTTGGTCGAACCATTGACTTTCTTGCTGAAGTCGCGTGGCTTCGGACCGAACACCACACCACCCCCGCGCCACAGAGGGGAACGGAAAGAACCGGCGCGAGCGCGACCCGTTCCTTTTTGTTTCCAAGGCTTTTTATTTGTTCCTTGAACTTCGCCAGCCGTCTTGGTGCAGGCGGTGCCGCTGCGTTGCGCAGCACGATAAGCGGTAACGGCATCATGAACGGCTTGCGTTCCTTTTCCGTCTTCAATCACCTCGAACTTCACTTCCAGTTCGCCGGCGCTTTTGCCTTTGATATCTTTAACAGTAAGCTTCATAAAATTGTTCCTGCGAACTTAGTTATTTCTTAGCGGCCGGTTTCGCAGCGGCAGCTTTCGCTCCACCTTTGACTTTGCCAGGAACCCTAGGTTCCTTGCGGAGTTTTGCTGCTTCCGAGCCCTTCGGCAGTTTCTTGGATTCGCGGATGACGACGTAGCTGTTGTTGCCGCCGGGAATCGCTCCCTTAATCAACAAGAGATTGTCGCTTTCGCGAACCTGCATCACTTCGAGATTTTGCGTCGTGACCTGCACCTGACCCATGTGACCGGGCATGCGCATGCCGCGCATAACTGTGCCTGGAAACAAACGTTGTCCAATGGCACCGGGACGGCGCTTGAATCCTTTCGCACCGTGGGTCGAATCGCCACCACGAAAATTATGGCGCTTCATAACACCTTCGAAGCCGCGACCCTTGGTGATGCCAATGGCATCCACAAAATCACCGGGAGCAAAAATATTTGCGCCAACGGTATCGCCGGGTTTCACGCTCAAGGTGAAATCACGAAATTCACGGATGCGTTTGACCGCAGTCGCATTGTGTTTCTTGATGTGGCCGAGCAACGGCTTGGTCAAGCGCTGTTCTTTTTGGTCATCAAAACCGAGTTGCACGGCATTGTAGCCATCGCTCTCCTGCGTTTTCACTTGGATAACGCGATTCGGTCCGACAGCAACAACGGTTACGGAGGTAACAACACCTTTCGCGTCATAGACGCGAGTCTGGCCAAGTTTTTTTCCTAAAATTCCTAACATAAAAATCAGATTTTAATGGTGATGTCGACGCCTGCCGGCAAGTTCAACTTCTTCAGTTCGTCCACGGTTTTTGCGGTCGGCTCGATGATGTCGAGCAGGCGCTTGTGCGTGCGTTGTTCGAAAGTTTCCTGCGATTTTTTGTCGGCATGCGGTGAACGTTGAACCGTCCAGCGCTCAACCCGCGTGGGAAGTGGAATCGGACCAGCGACACGTGCGCCGGTGCGTTTTACTGTTTCGACGATGTCATGAGCCGATTGGTCAATGACGCGATGATCGTAAGCTTTCAGTCGTATGCGAATGCGTTGTCCAGCCATATAAAAAGAACAAGGTTAATGATTTAAATTTACTAACTACGTGCTGCCGGTCGTGATTTTGCCGAATCCAAAATTGTATTCAAGACACTGTTCGGGACTTGCTCGAACGTGAGCGGTTCCATCGAGTAGGATGCACGTCCTTTCGAGAGCGAGCGGATAGCCGTGGCGTAACCGAACATTTCAGCCAGTGGAACTTCGCAGTTCAATACGGTCTGACCGTTCTTGGCGTCGATTCCGATAATTTTTCCGCGGCGACGATTAATATCGCCCAAAAGATCGCCCTGATATTCGTCAGGTGTTGTGACTTCCACTTTCATGATCGGCTCCAAAAGAACCGGACCCGCTTCTTTGACTGCATCTTTGAAGGCGAAAATACCAGCCATCTTGAAGGCCAGTTCGTTTGAATCGACTTCGTGGAAAGATCCGTCAACAACCTGTGCTTTGACATCGATCATCTGGTAGCCAGCATAGACGCCACTGCGAATCGCTTCTTCGATTCCGTTGATGACAGCGGGAATGTATTCCTTGGGAATCGCACCGCCGACGATTTTGTTTTCGATTTCAAGGCCTTTGCCTTTTTCGTTCGGTTGGATTTTAACAACCGCGTGGCCGTATTGTCCACGCCCACCGGATTGACGAATGAATTTGCCTTCGCCTTCCGCGGATTTCGTAATCGTTTCACGATAAGCGATCTGCGGCGCGCCAGAGTTGGCTTCCACTTTGAATTCGCGTTTGAGACGGTCGCAAATGATTTCCAAATGCAACTCGCCCATTCCAGCGATAATAAGCTGGCTCGTTTCCTCGTTCGTGAAGCAGCGGAACGTCGGATCTTCTTCCGCGAGACGTTGCAAACCTTCGGACATTTTATCACGGTCGCCTTTGGTCTTGGGCTCAATCGCCATGCTGATAACCGGCTCCGGGAAGGTTGGCGGCTCAAGCGTGACGTCAAAATCTTCGTCGCACAGCGTGTCGCCCGTCGTGATGTTGCGCAGGCCAACCAGCGCTGCGATGTCGCCGGAATAAACCGCGTCGATATCTTTGCGCTCGCTACCTTGAATAACCATCAAACGACTGACCCGCTCGCGCTTGCGTGTGCGGGGGTTGTAAATTGTGTCACCCTTCTTCAAATGGCCGGAATAAACGCGGAAGAAAACCAGTTTACCAGCGTAAGGATCGGTCCAAAGCTTGAAGGCGAGCGAGCAGA
The DNA here is from genome assembly GCA_947478865.1 of Verrucomicrobiales bacterium. Lineage (GTDB taxonomy): Bacteria > Verrucomicrobiota > Verrucomicrobiia > Limisphaerales > CANJXF01 > CANJXF01. The sequence continues at coordinate 65,874 of CANJXF010000008.1, forward strand.
ATTTCGCCTTGTCATCGGATGCAACTTCGATTTTGTTGTCGGTTCCGGGCTCGAGACCTTCGGCCTGGGGAATATCAAGCGGGCCAGGCAAATAATCGACAACGGCATCGATCAAGACTTGCACCCCTTTTTTCTTGAACGCAGAACCGCAAAGAACGGGAACCAATTCAATCCGGCAGGTAAGACGGCGAATTGCTGCCTTTAAAGTCAATGGATCGATCGGCTTTTCTTCCAAAACGAGTTCAGCAAGAATATCATCCTTGTTGGAGACGGCCTCGATCAATTCCTGCAAAGCTGCTTTCGCTTTTTCTTTGTAGGCATCGGGAATTTCTTTGATCTCGTACTTCAGCCCTTCGGTGGTAAGATCGCCAGGCCCCCAAACAATCGCCTTTTGATTTACAATGTCGATGACCCCTTCAAAATTTTCTTCAGCACCGATCGGGAGATGAATCGGAAACGCGTATGCCTTGAGCTTATTGCGCATGTCGGCGAGTGCGTTATCGAAGTTCGCTCCAGTACGATCCATCTTGTTGACGAATGCGATGCGGGGAACTTTGTATTTGGTCGCCTGGCGCCAAACCGTTTCAGATTGAGGCTGCACACCGGCAACCCCGCAAAACACGGCAACCGCACCGTCGAGAACGCGCATGGAACGCTCAACTTCAGCGGTGAAATCAACGTGACCCGGAGTGTCAATGATGTTGATGCGCTGAGGAACGGTCGCGAACAGCTTTTCCAGACCCTCTTCTTTTTTTTGAGTCCAAAAGCAAGTGACTGCAGCCGAAGTGATGGTGATGCCGCGCTCTTTTTCCTGCTCCATCCAATCGGTCACTGTATTTCCGTCATCCACGTCACCGATCTTGTGAATCAACCCGGTGTAAAACAGAATTCGCTCCGTCGTCGTCGTCTTGCCTGCGTCAATGTGCGCGGCAATACCGATGTTGCGCGTGCGCTCCAAAGTATATTGGCGGTTCGGCGAATTGACCGATTTATTTTCTTCTAAAGCTTGCATCTTCTTAAAGACTAAAACGCCCCGACGATAATTTCGGGGCGCAATTTAAATTTTGAACAATTACCAGCGGAAATGCGCGAAAGCTTTATTGGCTTGAGCCATCTTATGCACGTCATCGCGCTTGCGAATGGCATTCCCCTGCCCTTGATAGGCTTCCATGATTTCCGCCGCCAGGGCTTCTTTCATTGTAATGCCCTTGCGGGCATCTGCAAAATCAACAAGCCAGCGCATGGCCAGAGCGAGCTGGCGATCGCCAGGAACTTCCATCGGCACTTGATAAGTCGCGCCACCGACGCGGCGGGCTTTGACCTCCAAACGCGGCTTGGCGTTGTCCACGGCGCGCTGTAAAATTTCCAGTGGGCTTGATTGCGGATTCTTTTCCGCCAATTTATCAAACGCACCATAAACAATCCGCTGCGCAAGGCTCTTCTTGCCCGATTGCATCACCGTGTTCACGAGGCGTGACACAAGGGTGCTTTTATATTTGCCATCTTCGATCAACGGCCTTCTGTCTGCTTGACGACGTCTCGACATAAAAATTATTTCTTAGCTTCTCCTGCTTTCGGCGCCTTTGGACGCTTAACCCCGTACTTGGAACGGCTGACCCGGCGCTTCTCAACACCGGCTGCGTCCAAAGTCCCGCGCACGATGTGATAACGCACACCGGGCAAATCTTTCACACGACCGCCACGAATCAGCACAATTGAGTGCTCCTGCAAATTATGACCTTCGTCCGGAATGTAAGCGATCACTTCGTAGCCATTCGTTAAACGAATTTTGGCCACTTTGCGCATCGCGGAATTCGGTTTCTTAGGCGTGCGCGTCATGACTTGAAGGCAAACGCCGCGACGAAACGGTGAATTTTGTAAAGCAGGCGATTTCGACTTGCTTCGTATTTTATTACGTCCTTTTCGGACCAGTTGATTAATTGTTGGCATTGCAGCTTAAAGTTTTCGCTCGCGCGCTCCATCTCAGGGGAAACGGAGCGCGGAATATAACAAAGGGTTTTTCTGTTGCAACTAGTATTTCAGTTTTTGACGATTCTTTTGACTAACCAGCCAATGGCTGCTCTAAAAGAGCATTGGGCTCCTCGACTTCAATCGGCTCCACCAGTGGTTTCAACTCCATTTTGCGGTGATAACTGTAACCGGAGCCCGCAGGAATGATATGACCCATGATCACATTTTCCTTGAAGCCACGGAGGTAATCGACGCGCGATATGGTCGCTGCTTCCGTCAACACCCGGGTCGTATCCTGGAATGACGCCGCGCTCAAGAAACTTTCCGTTTCCAAAGATGCCTTCGTGATTCCAAGCAGAACCGGTTGCGCTTCCGCAGGTTTTCCACCCATTTTTTCGACGCGCTGATTTTCGTTGTCGAATTCGATCTTATCAATCTGTTCGCCCCACAGGAATTGCGTGTCGCCGGGTTCGGTGATGCGAATTTTGCGCAACATCTGGCGGACGATGATTTCAATGTGCTTATCGTTAATCGTCACGCCTTGCAGACGGTAAACTTCCTGAACCTCGTTCACCAAATGTTCCTGCAATTCTTGAGGCCCGCAAATATCCAGAATTTCATGCGGATCAACCGGCCCTTCGGTCAATTGCTGGCCCTTCTTCACGAAGTCGCCCTTGAACACAATGACATGTCGACCGATTGGGATCAAATGCTCTTCTTCGAGCGCGGTCTGTTGATCTTTGATTACGATGCAGCGTTTGCCGCGAACACTCGCTCCGAAATCAACAACGCCGTCGATCTTGGAAATTTCCGAAGCTTCTTTCGGGCGACGCGCCTCGAACAATTCAGCGACACGCGGCAAACCGCCCGTGATGTCCTTGGTCTTCGAAGTTTTGCGGGGCGTTTTCGCCATCAAAGTTCCGGCAACGATTCGGTCGCCTTCTTTGAGAACGACGTGAGCGCCTGAAGGAATTGGATAATTCGCGAGCGGTTCGTTTTTCTCGCTCAAGATCACGATCTGCGGATGCAAATCTTCCTTGTGCTCGATGATGACCATGGCTTCCTGGCCGGTTGTCTCGTCCATTTCCTGTTTCATCGTTACACCTTCGATGATGTCGTGGAATTTAATCTTACCGGCTTTTTCCGACAGAATCGGAACGTTGTAAGGATCCCATTGCACGAAAGCTTCTCCTTTTTTGACCTTGCCGCCGTTCGGAACGGAAATAACGGAACCGATCACCAGGTTGTGCTGTTCGAGTTCGCGCCCGTCGTCAGACAGGATGGAGACGGAACCGTTCTTGTTCAGAACGATGTTGTTACCATCTTCGAGCTGGACCAAACGCAATTCGTTATAGCGCATGGTTCCTTCGAGCTTGGCTTTGATCTGAGGCTGTTTGAACACAGCGGCAGCCGTTCCACCGATGTGGAACGTGCGCATCGTCAACTGTGTTCCAGGTTCGCCGATCGATTGCGCCGCAATGATGCCGACGGCTTCGCCCAGCTTCACCAGTCCACCGTTCGCGAGGTTGCGTCCATAGCACTTCATGCAAATGCCGTGTTTGCTTTCGCACGTGAGCACAGAACGAATCTTAACTTTTTCAACGCCAGTGTTGTCGACGAGCTTCGCGCGGATTTCGTCAATCTCGGTGTTGGTCTTGATCAGGACATTTTTCAGATCACTTGGATCAGCAATGTCATCGCAAGAGAAACGTCCGACGAGGCGTTCGCTCAATTTCACAACTTCATCTTCGCCTTCGTAAATCGCCTGCACCCAAATGCCGTTGGTGGTGCCGCAATCGAGTTGGCGGATGATGACGTCTTGAGAAACATCGACGAGCTTGCGGGTCATGTAGCCGGAGTCAGCCGTTTTCAGAGCGGTGTCCGCGAGACCTTTACGCGCGCCGTGCGTTGAAATGAAGTATTCCAAAACGGTCAGACCTTCGCGGAAGTTCGAGAGAATTGGCTTCTCGATAATGTCGCCGCTCGGCTTGGCCATCAGGCCGCGAACACCGGCGAGCTGACGCACTTGCTGGCGATTGCCACGAGCGCCAGAGTCAACCATCAGGGAAACTGGATTGAACTCCGCTTTGCCCTGGTTGTGATCGAGGGTCTTCAACATGACGTTCGCGATCTGGTCAGTGCAATGCGTCCAGATGTCGATGATCTTGTTGTAACGTTCGCCCGGAGTGATAACACCCTTGCGATAGCTTTTCTCCACGTCGGCGATGAGCTTCTGGGCGTTCTCGATTTCCTTGCCTTTTTCCTTCGGAATAATCATGTCGTCGATACCGACAGACACACCGGCACGAGTTGCCTCGCGGAAACCAGCATCTTTCAGTTTATCGAGCGTGACGACCGTTTTGTCCTGCCCACAAATTTTGTAGCATTTCCAAATCAAATCACCCAAAGCGGTCTTCGTGACAACTTTGTTCGGGAATCCCATTTCTTCGGGCCAGATTTCGCTGAAGAAGACACGTCCAACGGTGGTTTCAATCACCTTCTTCTCAGAATCGCCGTATTCAGTTTTCTTGCCATGGTCAGGATTCGCGATGCGAATGCGCTCGTGAATTCCAATCGCGCCATCGGCGTAAGCAAAATTGACTTCTGCTTTGTTGCCGAAAAGTTTCAAACGGCCGTTTTTGGAAGCGGGCTTGCGCGGCTCCGCCGTGAGATAATAGCAACCGAGCGTGATGTCCTGGGTCGGAGTCATGATCGGTTTCCCGCTGGACGGCGAGAAAATATTGTTCGGGGCGAGCATGAGCAGGCGTGCTTCAAGTTGCGCCTCGACTGAGAGCGGAACGTGAACGGCCATTTGGTCACCGTCGAAGTCTGCGTTGTATGCTGTGCAAACGAGCGGATGGATCCGGATCGCTTCGCCTTCAATGAGAATCGGCTCGAATGCCTGAATCGACAAACGATGCAAAGTCGGAGCGCGGTTCAGCAACACCGGATGACCTTTGGTGACTTCTTCGAGGATGTCCCAGACTTCCGGCGATTGACGTTCGATCATTTTCTTGGCCGAACGAACCGTGTGAACGTAACCGAGTTCCTTAAGGCGGCGGATGATGAAAGGCTCAAATAACACGAGCGCCATTTTCTTGGGCAGACCGCATTGGTGGAGCTTCAATTCCGGCCCGATCACGATGACAGACCGGCCAGAGTAATCCACGCGTTTGCCGAGCAAGTTCTGACGGAAACGTCCGCTCTTGCCTTTGAGCATGTCGGAGAGAGATTTCAAGGCACGATTGCCAGCGCCGGTGACGGCGCGGCCGTGACGACCGTTGTCGAACAAAGCGTCAACGGCTTCTTGCAGCATCCGTTTTTCGTTGCGAATGATCACTTCAGGCGTTTTGAGCTGAAGCAAGTTTTTCAAACGATTGTTGCGGTTGATGACACGGCGATAGAGATCGTTCAAATCGGACGTCGCAAAACGTCCGCCTTCGAGAGGAACTAACGGACGTAAATCCGGCGGAATCACGGGCAACACCGTCAAAACCATCCATTCGGGACGCGTTTTTGAAGTGTGAAAAGCCGAGAGCAATTTGATCCGTTTCGCAATTTTCTTGCGGATCTGTTTGCTCTTGGTTTCGGTCATCCCGATGTTCAAAGCATCCACTGCCTTGGGCAAATTAACGTTGGCGAGGGCTTCGCGAACGGCTTCTGCCCCCATCTTGGCGACGAAGGCTTCTGCCCCGTAGGTTTCCTGGGCTTCACGATATTCGTGTTCGCTCAAGAGCTGATGAATTTTCAGCGGCGTGGATCCAGGGTCGATGACCATGTAATCCTCGTAATAAATGACGCGTTCCAGATTGCGCGCGGTCACATCGAGCACCAAGCCCAGACGTGATGGCATGCACTTGAAAAACCAGATGTGCGAGACCGGGACGGACAATTCAATGTGGCCCATCCGTTCGCGGCGAACACGGGCAAGCGTGACTTCCACGCCGCAACGATCGCAGACGACGCCACGATGTTTGATGCGCTTATATTTTCCGCAGGAGCATTCCCAATCCTTTACGGGACCGAAAATGCGTTCGCAGAACAAGCCCCCTTTTTCCGGCTTGAATGTGCGGTAATTGATTGTCTCGGGATTCTTAACTTCACCCTTCGACCACGCGCGAATATTTTCCGGCGAGGCGACCTGAATTGCGACGTAATCGACCTGGTTGACCTTTTCCAAACCGAGCAATTCGCGGGCAGATTCTTTCGTGTTCATCATAGGATTTTTCAAGGCGGGTTACCCCGCCAATTTCACTGAATTATTTCAAGTTGGCCAAAGCGGCAGGCTGATCAGCAATCGCTTGATCGACCGGGTTCGAGTAACCAACTTTCACGTCCATACCGAGCGATTGCATTTCTTTCACCAAAACGTTGAAAGATTCTGGAATGCCGGCCTCAAGGCTGTTGTCGCCTTTGACAATACTTTCGTAAATACGTGTGCGTCCTTGGACGTCATCGGATTTCACCGTGAGCAATTCCTGCAATGTGTAGGCCGCGCCATAGGCTTCCATGGCCCATACCTCCATTTCGCCGAAGCGTTGTCCGCCGTATTGCGCTTTGCCGCCGAGCGGCTGCTGCGTGACAAGAGAGTAAGGTCCAACGGCGCGCGCATGAATTTTGTCCGCAACCAAATGGCCGAGTTTCATCATGTAGATGTAGCCAACAACCACTTCCTGATCGAAGGTTTCACCCGTGCGTCCGTCGTGCAATAGAACTTTGGCGTGTTCCGGAAGTTTTGCTTCCTTGAGATAGCCGCGAATTTCCTTCTCTTTGATGCCGTCGAAAACCGGCGTCGCGAATTTCAAACCGAGCAGCTTCGCCGCCCAGCCCAAATGCGTTTCCAAAACCTGCCCGACATTCATACGCGACGGCACGCCCAGCGGATTCAAAACGATGTCCACTGGAGTTCCGTTGTCGAGATACGGGAGATCTTCTTCCGCAACAATTTTCGCTACGACACCTTTGTTTCCGTGGCGTCCTGCCATCTTGTCGCCCACTGACAATTTGCGCTTCGAAGCAACGTAAACTTTGACCGATTTCACCACGCCGGAATCGACTTCTTCGCCGGCTTCGGCGCGTTCCATCTCTTCGTCGTGCTGCATCTGCAGATCGTCGAACTTCTTCTTAAATTGTCCGATGATTTCGTTGATCTTGTTACGGATCGGCGACGGATCAATTTCGATCCGGTCATAAACTCCAGCCAGTTTGCGCAAAAGCGTTTTCGTGATCTTGCGGTTCGCCGGAATAATGATTTCGCCGGTTTCAGAATTAACGACGTCGAGCGGAATTTTTTCGCCGAGCAAAATGTTGCTCAATGCTTCCGTCAGCTGTTCGCGAAGCTCGTCCGTTTTCTTGCGATGATCTTCCGTGACTTCCTTCGCGTGCTTCTTCGTTTCCGGAGTAAGCGCCGATTTGGCTTCGCGTTCGAAATCGCGTTCCTTCTTCGAAGAAACTTTGACGTCCATCACGATGCCGTAGGTTCCAGATGGAACCTTCAGCGAAGTGTCTTTCACGTCAGCTGCTTTCTCGCCGAAGATGGCGCGGAGCAAACGTTCTTCCGGAGCGAGTTCGGTCTCGGATTTCGGAGTGATTTTGCCGACGAGAATATCGCCAGGCTTCACTTCCGCACCGATGCGGATCACCCCGTCGAGTCCGAGATTCTTCAGCGCTTCATCGCCGAGGTTCGGGATGTCGCGCGTGATTTCTTCCGGCCCGAGTTTCGTGTCGCGAGCGCTTACTTCAAATTCATCGATATGAATCGAGGTGAACACGTCGTCCTTGACGATGCGTTCACTGATCAAGATCGCGTCTTCGAAGTTGTAGCCATTCCACGGCATGAACGCGCAGAGCACGTTACGACCAAGGGCGAGTTCGCCGCCCTGTGTGCAAGGACCATCAGCAATTACTTGTCCCTTTTTCACATGATCACCCTTGGAAACGAGAATCTTTTGATTGATGCAAGTTGCCGCGTTTGAACGCATGAATTTGCGCACGTGATAAACCGAAATGCCGTTCGCAGGGTCGTGTTTGATCTTCTTCTTCGATTCCGGCAGCTTGCCGTCTTCGGTGATGATGACCTGATTTCCCGTCACCGACGCAACGCGACCGGCTTCCTCCGAAACCAACACGGCGCGTGAATCGCGAGCAACGCGCTCCTCCAAACCAGTCGCGACCAACGGGGCTTCCGTGATCAACAGTGGAACGGCTTGGCGCTGCATGTTTGAACCCATCAACGCGCGGTTCGCATCGTCGTGTTCAAGGAACGGAATCAAACTCGCGGCAACAGAAACCAACTGCTTCGGCGAAACGTCCATGTAATCCACCTTCGCGGGTTCCACGTCAACGAAGTCACCTTTGCAACGGCAGGTCACGCGTTCGGTCGTGAAATGTCCCTTGTCGTCGATCGGCGAATTCGCCTGGGCAACGGTAAACGCTTCCTCGCGATCCGCCGTGAGGTAATCAAGGTGAGCAGTGACGCGACCTTTCTCGACTTTGCGATACGGCGTTTCCAGGAATCCGAAATCGTTCACTTGCGCAAAGGTTGCCAACGATGCGATCAAACCGATGTTTGGACCTTCAGGCGTTTCCACTGGGCAAATACGGCCGTAGTGAGACGGATGAACGTCACGAACTTCGAAACCAGCACGATCACGTGACAACCCGCCAGGCCCGAGCGCCGACAAGCGGCGTTTGTGGGTTAATTCGGCGAGAGGGTTAATTTGATCCATGAACTGCGACAGCTGGCTGCGGCCGAAGAAATCGCGGATGACCGCCGACAGTGCTTTCGGATTAATGAGCTTTTGTGGAGCCATCGTTTCCAAGCTTTGATCGAACAATGTCATGCGCTCTTTGACCAACCGTTCGGTGCGAGCCAGACCAACCCGGCATTGGTTTGCGAGCAATTCGCCAACGGTACGAATGCGGCGACTTCCCAAGTGATCGATGTCGTCCAAAGAGCCTTCGCCCTTTTTCAAGCGGAGCAAATACTTCGTCGCTGCAACCAAATCTTCTTTGGTCAAGATGCGAGAATCGCCACCTTTGATATTGAGCTTCTGGTTGATTTTATAACGTCCAACGCGGCCGAGATCGTAACGTTTTGGATCAAAGAACAAACGCTTGATCAACGCGCGGGCGTTCGCCGCCGTTGGCGGATCCCCAGGACGAAGGCGGCGATAAATATCCTTCAGCGCTTCTTCCTCGTTCTTGGTTGGATCTTTCTTCATGCATTTGATCACGATTCCGTCATCGACGGTCGTATCAACCACACGAATTTTGCTCACGCCCAGTTCGGCAATCTGTTTCACCACCGCTTTGGAAAGCGGTTCGAAGGCGCGGGCGACGACAATATTCTTGTCCTGATCAATTGCGTCCTCGACCAAAACCTTGTTCTGAATGTCCCCGAGCTTTTCTGCTTCTTTGACGGTCAGCTCTTCGATGTCGTAAAACAGCTTGAGGATGTCGGCGTCCGTGCCGTAGCCGAGGGCGCGGAAGAAAGTTGTTGTTAAAAATTTACGGCGGCGTTTCTTGCGATCGAGATAGACATAAAGCATGTCGCTCGTATCGAACTGCGCTTCATACCAAGAGCCGCGGTCGGGAATAATTCGGAAGGAATGAAGGGTTTTGCCGTTCGGATGCTGCGTCGCCTCAAAAGCCAAACCGGGCGAGCGATGCAACTGACTGACGATGACGCGTTCCGCGCCGTTGATGACGAACGTTCCCTGGGGAGTCATCAAGGGCAATTCGCCCATGAACACTTTTTCTTCTTTGGTCCCCTTCTCTTCTTTCAGCAAAAACGTGACATGGAGCGGAGCTCCGTAGGTGATTCCTTCACGAAGGCATTCCAGCCAATCGTTCTTCGGCTCACCGATGTCGTAACTATGAAAATCCAGCACACACTTGCCGTCGTAGCTTTCAATCGGAAAAACTTCGGTGAAGACCGCCTGAAGGCCGGTGTTCTTGCGGCGCGATGGGGCGATGTCGACCTGCAAGAACTCGCGATACGAATTCGTCTGCAGTTCGATCAGGTTCGGCGGCGCGATGACCTCTTTGATTTTGCCGAAGTTAATTCTTTCAGTTACTTTGGATGGCATTTTGGAACCTCTAATCAGTGTTCAGCCGACTCAGCCGAACGGTTATTATATCAACGACACAAGGCAAGCCTTCCGCGTTCAGCAGAAAACTCGCCGCTACCACTAACCAATTCTCTTAAAACGAACCTGTATGAATAAATTTTTGCGGCTAAAGTTCAGGCCGGTGAATAATTTCACCGGCCTGAAATAGACAGACCTTATTTGACTTCGACTTTTGCGCCAGCTTCTTCAAGCTTCTTTTTGGCCGCATCGGAATCAGCTTTGTTAGCGCCTTCCAAAATCGGTTTTGGAGCACCTTCAACAAGAGCTTTCGCTTCAGCCAAACCGAGACCGGCTTTGACTTCGCGAACCGCTTTAATTGCCGCAATCTTCTTGTCAGCAGGAACAGAAACGAGGATCACGTCAAACGTGTCTTTCGCTTCAGCAGGAGCCGCAGCTCCGCCCGCCGCGCCACCGGCCGCCGCTACAGCAACAGGTGCTGCCGCCGTCACGCCCCAGGCTGTTTCAAGTTGTTTAACCAAGTCAGCGGTTTCGATAACCGTGAGCTTGCCGAGTTGTTCTACCAATGATGCTAGGTCAGCCATATTGCTATTTGCCTTTCAGTCTCGTCGCTACCCGCGGCTGCGGATGGTTTCAGTTCACACGCCAGCAAACCGACGATTTACTTTGTTATGTTTGTGTTAATCCATCTCCGTTGGCTTAGAACGGAGGTGAAAGCTTGAAAACTATTCTCCCTTTTCCACTCGAGCCTGAAGCACGCGTGCGAGCTGGCTGGCTGGCGTATTGAGCAATGCAACCAAATTGCTGGCGGGCGCTTGAAACACTCCCAGCAATTTGCCACGCAGAACTTCGATCGATGGCAAATCAGCCAAGGATAAAATGTCTTTCTGCTCGAGTCGCTGATTGTTCAAAAAACCAAATTTGATTTTGGGCTTCTCGAATTCAGAACTGAAGGTCTTGATAATTTTGGCGGCGGACGAAACGTCCTTCTGCCCAGTCACCACGGCTAATTGCCCAGCCAGAGAGCCAATGTCAGGAACACCCGCTTCTTTGGCTGCAAGTTTGAAAATGGAATTCTTGACCACGTGAATCTCCGCACCCGCTTTGTGCAAGCGCTTGCGCAATTCCGTCACCGGTCCAACTTTTAATCCCGTGTAGTCCACGACGATAAAAAAGGGCGAGGCATTCAGGCGGCCTACGTATTCCTTACTAATGAATTGTTTTTCCGTACGCATATTATTCCTCGTTAAATTAAGCGACTGCTGAGAACTCACGCACATCCACGCGCACCGCCGGACTCATCGTTGCCGAAATTGTGCAGCTGGTAATAAAAGTCCCTTTGGCGCTCGATGGCTTTGCCTTCGCAACGGCTTCAATCACCGCACGAGCGTTGTCTTCGATTTGTTCCGGCTTGAAGCTGATTTTTCCAATCGGAATGTGAACGTTACCCGCTTTGTCGATTTTGAACTCGACGCGGCCGGCTTTGACTTCTTTAACCGCTTTCGCCGTATCATCAGTGACCGTTCCGGTCTTCGGATTCGGCATCAAACCACGAGGCCCGAGAACTTTACCGAGCTTACGAACTTCAATCATCGCTTCAGGAGTTGCAATCGCAATATCAAAATCATTCCAGCCTTCAACACATTTTTTGATCAAATCTTCGTAGCCCACATATTCAGCGCCAGCTGCGGTGGCCGCATCCGCCGCATTGCCGGGACGAGCAAAAACCAAAACCTTGACTGTTTTGCCGCTGCCGTGTGGCAGGGGAACTGTTCCCCGGACCATCTGGTCAGATTGCTTCGGATCCACACCGAGCTTGAAAGCGACTTCAACGGTCTCGTTGAACTTTGCTTTCGGAAATTTGTTTAGGACCTCAACGGCTGATTTCAGCGGATAATGCTTTGATTTATCCACCAGTCCCTGCGCCTTTTTGTATCTTTTACTTCCTGTTTTAGCCATTTTTTATTTGTGCGGTGCAAACGAGTTTTTAGCTCTCCCGCGATTTGGTTTAGTTATTCCTGAATTTCAATTCCCATGCTGCGCGCCGTCCCCGCTATCAATCGAAAAGCTGCGTCTTCATTGGTCGCGTTCAAGTCTTTCATCTTGATCTTCACGATGTCCAAGACTTGCTTGCGACTTACTTTGCCGACCTTTTCTTTGTTCGGCGTCTTCGATCCTGAAGCGATGCCGGCTGCCTTCTTGAGAAGAATAGCGGCTGGCGGCGATTTCGTGATGAAAGTGAAGGACTTATCCTGATAAACAGTGATCACCACTGGAATCACCATTCCAGCTTGATCTTTCGTGGCGGCGTTAAATTCCTTGCAGAAGGCCATGATGTTCACGCCTTGCTGACCCAACGCTGGACCAACGGGAGGGGCTGGATTTGCCGATCCTGCGGGTATCTGCAGCTTAATTTGTCCTGTAACTTTCTTTGCCATAAAAATTTAAGATTTATCTAAATGAAAATCAGTCGTGATAACTTACGCCTTCTCCACTTGCCAATACTCCAACTCAACCGGGGTATTGCGCCCGAAAATATTAACCGTCACCTTCAATTTACCGCGCTCAGGTTCGATCTCCTCGATCACGCCGCTGAAATTCAGGAACGGACCGTCGTTGATTTTGACCGTCTCCCCAACTTCAAAGTTGACCTTGGGCTTTTCTGTATCCTCTGATTCAGAAATCTGCGCCTTGATGGTCGCCATCTCTGAGGGGGAAACCGGAAGAGGGCGCTCGCCGCCCACAATTCCAATTTTCCCAGGCGTATCCTGAATGAAATACCACGGCTTCTCCAAAATGCGCTTGTTGTCATCCAACAGCACCATGTCGATGTAAACATATCCGGGATGCAGCTTGCGGGTCGTTACGGTCTTTTTCCCCCCCCGCACATCAACTACTTTTTCGACGGGCACGAGAACTTCTTTGATGTATTCGCCCATCTCCTCAGCTTTCAGGCGTTTCTCGATGCTGTCCTTAACCTTCTGCTCCTGGCCGGACAACGTATGAATGACAAACCACTGGCTTTGCATAGAAACTCCTAAACGATATGGCGAATGATCATCGCAATGACAAAATCAACCACCACTGTGAAGCCACCCAGCAACGCAATAGCCACAATAACAACGACCGTAGAACCCTTCAGCTCGTCCCAACTCGGCCACGAGCACTTACGAAGTTCTTCTTGTGTCTCATGAAAATAGTTGGAGATGCGCAAAAACGCACCCTTGCGCCAAAGGAGCGCAAAGATAACTCCAGCCACCACGATCCCGATTATAATTGGCAATTGTTCTTTCAAATTTCCTTCAACATTGGCGGAGAGGGAGGGATTCGAACCCCCGTTGGCTGTTACACCAAAGCGGTTTTCAAGACCGCCGCGATAGACCACTCTGCCACCTCTCCGGCAACCACATTTGGCACGGCGGGAGGGACTTGAACCCCCAACCAACGGTTTTGGAGACCGCTACTCTACCAATTGAGCTACCGCCGTATGGCGCCGAGTGGTTCCTCAGACGCTAAAATTACAGACGAAAATGGAGTCGGGTTAATTAACCCCACTCCATTCTCTCAAAATGCTAGTTATTCGATTACGTCACTAACGCGACCTGCTCCAATAGTGCGGCCACCTTCGCGGATTGCAAAGCGCTGGCCTTTTTCCATTGCAACCGGGGCGATCAATTCAACATCCACCGCAACGTTATCACCAGGCATAACCATCTCAATCCCAGCAGGGAGTGTGCATGTGCCAGTGACATCGCTCGTGCGAAAATAGAACTGGGGACGATACTTCGTGAAGAACGGGGTGTGACGACCACCTTCATCTTTGGACAGAACGTAGACTTCCGCCTTGAATTTCGTGTGCCCCTTAATCGAACCAGGCTTGGCCAAAACCATACCGCGTTCAACTTCTTCTTTCTTCGTGCCGCGAAGCAGAACGCCAACGTTATCACCAGCCGTCGCTTTATCCAGAAGCTTACGGAAAGCTTCAATGTCGGTTGCCGTGGTTTTACGGGTTTCTTTCAAGCCCACAATTTCTACTTCGGACATCTTGTTCAATTCGCCACGCTCGACACGACCGGTCACAACCGTACCGCGACCTTCGATGTTGAATACATCTTCGATACACATCAGGAACGGTTTATCCACTTCGCGGGTCGGAAGCGGGATGAACGCGTCAACTGCGTCAAGCAACTCTTGAATGGCTTTTTCACCTTCAGGCTTTTGCTCGATTGCCGCCGTTGCACTGCCGCGGATGATAGGGGTTTTGTCTCCCGGAAATTGATATTTGCTCAACAGATCGCGGATTTCCATTTCAACGAGGTCGAGCAGCTCTGGATCATCAACCAAGTCAACTTTGTTCAGGAATACAACGATTGCCGGCACACCAACCTGGCGAGCCAACAGGATGTGCTCGCGCGTTTGAGGCATCGGACCGTCCGCTGCGCTAACGACGAGAATCGCACCGTCCATCTGAGCGGCGCCTGTAATCATGTTCTTGACATAGTCAGCATGTCCCGGGCAATCAACGTGAGCGTAATGGCGCAAGGGACTTTCGTATTCGACGTGGGAAACCGCGATGGTCACCGTTTTGGTTTCATCGCGCACCGTTCCACCCTTGGTGATGTCGGCGTAAGAAATAGCGGGAGCCAATCCTTTACGGTGTTGGGTTGCAACAATTGCGGCGGTCAAGGTTGATTTACCATGATCGACGTGGCCAATCGTGCCAATGTTCACATGCGGTTTTGTTCTTTGAAACGCTTCTTTTGCCATTGCTATCTCCTGCTTTTAATTTGTTTCTGTTGTTCGATACGCTCTTAAATCTGGAGCCCATGATCAGGCTTGAACTGATGACCTCGTCCTTACCAAGGACGTGCTCTACCAACTGAGCTACATGGGCAAGCCAATATCATCCTGACCTGTAAAGACGAAAAAAATACCATTAGCCCAACCTTTTTCACTCGAAAAGCTTGAGGGCTAATGATTCCAATCTCTCACGGCCCGATTTCTGTCGGCAAAATAAGAAACATCAACGCACCTGTCAACCGGCATTTTCAAAAAAGTGTTGAGCCGGGACTTCCGCCCTTTTCGCCGGGACGTTTCCGCTGGATTCCTTGTTTCTTAAAATCGTCCGTGGACCGGACCGGCGGACTTCCATTCCGAATCCGTCCATCACTCGGCAGCACCATTCCATTTCAGCCGCGCGCCGACTCCAACCGAGCGCCGCGCTGCGACGGTAAATTCGCTGAAAACCTTTTTCATCCGTTATTTGATTGTGCCAGATTGCTTCAGTGCCGCAACCTGCCGCCAGGATACTCTCCGCAGAAAAGAAGGGCTCCATGCGAATGATCACCCTTCCGCGCGGATCAAGAAACTCGCAGAGCGGACGACGGCAGTCCAGTTCGGAATTTGTCAACGTCGGGCCTCCCGTCAAGCGGGAACGGGTGTCCTGGTGTCAATCGCTCTCTGAGGCATTCTCCCGCATTACGAATCACAACGGCTTGATCCGAATCAAGGGAGCGGCTTTTGCCGGGAGGGATTCTTAGCTCCAAATCGACCCCGTCGGTCTGGAACAACTCCGCAACCTATCTCGCCTCCGCAGCTTCTTGTTAACGGCGGTTCTCGGGCCATCAAATCACAGGCGTTTTTAAGGGGAGAAGACGTTTGGCTGTTCCAGAGTTCTCCTGGCTGCTCAAGAGCTGCAACCCGAGAATGAAATTGGATTAAAGGAGGGCAGCCGGCTTTGTCCTAATGCGAGAGCGGCGACCAGCGTTCGATCATGCAGCGCGTCGGCCGGCTTCGCGCTTCGGTTGGCGGTTGTGAGCGCGAAGCCGGATGGGTCGGGAGGGTCCCGCGATCTAACGTTGCTCCGAGCCAAGGCGAACTGATTTCATTGACTGGGATACTTCTTCTGGCCGAGCAGCTGGAAGACTTCCAATCCGCGCTCGCGGTGATCGCTTAAATGATGCCAGCGCCAGCTCCGCAGGAGTATCCTGTTCATTGAAACAGAATCGCTCATCCCCCGCCCAAATACCCGTCAAGCCTTTTTTCAGCGTTTTTCCTTTCGTGAAAACTGTTTCAGAACGTTTCAAACGGTTTCAATTTGCGCGACTTTGCGTGTCCCATTTTTCCGACCAAAAAGATTTCTGAAAACCCGTGCTACAAAAAGGCGCGCCAATGATGCGCAACTGCGCTGCGCAGCTTCGCAGCTGGAAGGAAAAACAGATTATGCACGACCCACAGATTCAGGACCGTTTCATCACCCTCCGCGCCGCCGGCTGGACCTATTCCAAAATCATGACCGAGCTGAATGTCTCGCGCCCAACCCTCATCGATTGGAGCCGCAAACATCGGTTCCAAATCCAGAACTTCAAAGCCATTGAGCAGGAGGCGCTCCGCGAAAAATGGCTCGCCTCGACTGCCGTCCGCGTCAACGCCATCGGCGACCAGCTTCGCAAAGTCGAAACGGAACTTGCCAGTCGCGACGTCGCTTCTCTTCCCACCGCTCGCCTGTTTTCGCTGGCTGAATCCTTGCGACGCCAGATCGAGCGCGAAACCGGCGAAGTAAAATTCACCACGCCCATCAACGATATCCCAAAAGACGAATATCATGAGCAAGTCCAGGACTGGAACGGATAATCTCCATTTTGCGCATTGATCATAATCTTAATCATGGAAAGCACGGGTAGCGACGTCGCGTCGAGCCTGCGATCCAAGAGACCGAGATCGGCAGCAATGCCTTCCTCCGCGTCCCTAACTTTACGGGGTCGGTTTTTTTCCCTGGTTGCCCACAACAAAAACCCGGCAACCGGTCAAATTCGGTAAAAAAAGGTAAAGGGGAGCTTTCCGCCTCGGTGGTTCGAACAACTCAAACCCTGTAAAGAAAATGTAAAGCTTTGGTCAAGTTTCCCAATGCGGCCTCAGCCATCCTCGCCTGATCTGGAGGCTCCCTGCCGCCTGGGACAAACGCAACCTCTGCCCTAAGACCTTTGCCCAAAATTAAAACCGCATCCCGCTCGCTTGACCGCTCTCTGTCGCGAGGATCTTGTCGCCGCCCTTATCTGGCTGAGACGCTCGCTGCGTTCGCGCGTGCAATCCGCCTTCACCGTCGCCTGATAAAACTCGCGCCGCGCATCTACGATGCCGCCTTCGTCCATCGCGAGGAACAGCAGCGCCTGGAGAGCCTGGCTCGGCGCAAAAAATGGGAGCCGGCGTTCTTGAAGATTTATGGCGCAACCGGATGCGACAGATCCGAACCGCGGGATTGGCCGGCACTGCCCCAAAACCCTCGCATCCGCCAGGCCATCGAACCCGCCGAGGCGCAACGCGCGATCTGGATGGAGATCGGCCAAAGCGCGCTGGCCGATTTTCAAAAGTTCCAGCCGCACGCGGTTCTCCGTCTCACACAGATCGCCCGCCTGCTCGACATCGGGATCACGTTTGGACGGCTGGCCACTGGGATCGAATCCCTGCCACCCGGACCTGAACCACTTCCTTCCGGATATCTCGATTCCGAGGCCGCTTTGGAAAAAATCTATGGCGACCCGCATCCCCCTGAAGTCGCAGGAAATGAAAACCGGTAAAGAAAGAGTAAAGTTTTGGTAAAATTACGCAGCGGGAGCACAGGCGACCCGCCTGCTCGTTCCCGCGCCCTCGCGGGAATTCTCCAGGGACCTTCAGCGCCCCTCGACACCCTTGCCCGGACGTTTCCATTCGACCTTCGGCGGTTCAGGCAACCCTTGGGCTCGAAGTGCCGTGCGAAAGTGAGTTTTGGCCACTTTGGGCAATTCGCCCGCCCCAAAGCGCACGACAAATTCCTTGGCCGCCAAATCAACCGCCGCCGAAGCGCCTTTCGGAAATCTCATCCCGAATTGTTTTTCCAATGCAGCCAGGCGAGTCACAAATTCATTGCGAGCCAGAATGGACGCGGCCGCCACCGCGATGTCTTCTTCCGCCTTGTGCCGTTGCACCAATTCTATTTCGCGGCCAAGGCTCATGATGGCTTTGCCAACCGTTGCTTTGTCCGCGGCGAATTGATCGCTAATCGCGCGAACAGGCGGCGGGATCATCTTATGCTTTTGACCCATTAGATTTTCAATCACCCGGGCGTGGCCCCAGGCCAGAAGCGTGTTCACGCTGCGCATTTTGGCGTAGAGCCGATTGTAGGCTTCATTGCCAATCGGAACCACGCTCGTGACGCATCCCGGCGTTTCACGAATCAGCTTGGCGAGATCCGCGATTTTTTTATCGCTTGAAATGTTCTTCGAATCGCGGACGCCAGCCTCTTTCCAGGCATTAACGATCGTTCCGTTCACATAAACGCCCGCAACACAAAGTGGCCCGAAGAAATCGCCCTTTCCGCTTTCATCGATCCCGAGGCGCGGCAGCAGCAGGTCTGGATTCAGAACGGATTCATAACCCAGCTTCGCCTCGCCCAGGATTTGCGGTTCGAGGATAAACTCCACGAATTCCTGGGTCCCCTTCCCTTGCACCACGAGCTTGCCGCTCTCGTAGAAAACTACGTTTAGCTTGTCTTTTGCGCCGGCAAACCTCGCATAGGGGACTGCCCTGAATTCAAAATGGCTCTCCTGCAAATGACCCTTCAGCAACGCCGCCTGAGCGTCGTCCAACTTGCAGGTGAATGAAGTGAGCGGTTTCAAATACTATTTAGAAATCTTAGACAGAATTATCAGAATGGATAGAATTCAAAATCGAAATTTGAAAGCGCTCCAAAATATTTTTGTGAATACCGGAAATTCTCGCGATAAAACTCAGCGCATTGTCCAAGGCTTGTTGACCTGGTTTTCCCAAAATGCGCGCGATCTGCCCTGGCGCAAAACCCGCGATCCCTACGCAATCTGGATTTCTGAAATCATGCTGCAACAGACCCAGGTCATAACGGTCATTCCCTTTTGGGAACGGTGGATGCGGGAACTCCCCGCGATCCAAGATCTGGCAAAAGCCGCTCCAGACCGATTCCTTAAACTCTGGGAAGGCCTGGGCTATTACGCGCGCGCGCGCAATTTACAATCTGCGGCGAAACTCATCTGCGAAAAGCACGGCGCGAGATTTCCCCATGAGTTTAGCGATGTTCTCGCGCTCCCCGGAATCGGCCGCTACACCGCGGGGGCGATTTGCAGCATCGCCTTCAACCAGCCGCAGCCGATTGTCGATGGAAATGTCATTCGTGTTCTCACCCGCCTCTTCGGCATGACGGGAAATCCCAAGGAAAAAACCGTGAACCAGCAGCTTTGGGCCACCGCAGGCCAGCTCGTCGAACAGGCGGGAAAACTCAAAACAAAGTCGCGGGACAACTGCTCGCATTTCAATCAATCGATGATGGAGCTGGGCGCGCTGATTTGCACACCGCGCCAACCGAGGTGCCCCGATTGCCCTTTGCAGAAATGTTGCACTGCGCGTCAGGAGAACCGAGTTGACTCAATTCCGAATCTGATCAAACGAACGGAGGCAACCAAAAGGGTTTTCACCGCGTTTGTTATCGAAAAAAATGGCCGCTTCCTCGTTCAGCAGCGACCATCCAAAGTCGTCAACGCCGGGCTTTGGGAGTTTCCCAACGTCGAAGTCGCAGAGGGGGGAGCCTCGCAGGAGATTCATCCATTTGAGATTCCTTCGCGCGCCATGCCGCTCTGCACCATTAAACATTCCATCACGCGATACCGGATCACCCTCGCCGCATTTCGAGCAACTCTCCGGACGAGACAAACGGTTCAATCGGGAGCATGGCTGGCGATGGCTGAACTGCAACAACTCGCCTTTACTTCTGCTCACCGCAAAATTCTAAACCATCTCGCCAAAGTCGAACCGGCCTAGATCTTCCAACCTTTTCGATATTGATGCTGGATGTACTGATCGGCTTCCGGACAATTCTTGGCGCGAAGCTTTTTCGAGTCCCACTCGATTTTCTTGCCCACACGGAAGGCGACATTTCCGAGCAAACCGGCTTCGGTCAGCGCCCCTGCGTAATCGAAATTGGAGGTCGTCGGACCGCCGGTTTTGCAGGCCAAAATCCATTCTTCATGATGCCCGATTGAGTTGGGGATGAACGGTTGTGGCGGGGTAAATCCGGCGAAACCAGCCTCCGGCAGGAGACGATGATTTCCGTAGCTGGATTGTAATTTCTTCCCGTTTTCGCCGATGAACAATGTGCCGTTGTCGTTCCAGCTTTCTCTGGAACATTCTGGGAATGGCGGGCGCTTGCCACCTTGATACCAGACCAGCTTTACCGGCGGTTTTGAGCCGCGCGCCGGGTAATTGAATTCAACGATCATCCAGGTTGGAACCTCGATGGCGTCCAGCGCTGGCCCCTGAGCCTCCACAGTCAATGGAGCGCGCAAATCAAGCGCCCAGTGCGAAAGATCCATGTGGTGACAGCAGAAATCCGTCATGGTTCCGCCGCCGAACGCCCAATAATTTCTCCACGTGACCGGGAGGTATTTGGGGCAGTAAGGATGCGGCTCAATCGGCCCGAGCCAAAGGTCGTAATGGACGTTGGCAGGAACCGGGCCTGGAACCGGCTTGCCGATGTTTCCATAGACCGCGTCCACCCAAACGTGAACTTCGCGCACTTCGCCAATCGCTCCGCTTTGGATCAACTCGACCACGCGACGATAATTGTTGCTCGCATGAATCTGGTTTCCCATCTGCGTGACGCGCTTATACTTTTTCGTTGTTTCAGCAACGATGCGTGCCTCGGAAATCGTGTGGGTCAGCGGCTTTTCACAGTAGACGTGTCGCCCGCTTCGTAATGCAGCCACGGTCGCAACGGCATGGGTGTGGTCTGGCGTGCCAATAACGACCGCATCGATATCCTTCTGCTCGAGCAGCTTTCGGAAATCACTATAGGTTTTTGCGCCCGGATATTTTTTCGCCGCGCCTTCGAGGTAAGTGTCGTTGATATCGCAGAGGGCCACGATGTTCTGGCTGGCAACCCCCTTCAAATCCTCGGCGGCACGATGCTCAACGCCGATGACGCCGATGTTCAATTTTTCGCTTGGCGAAATCTTGTTTCGGCCAAAAGAACTGCTCTTGCCAATGAAGAAAAGACCGGCCGTGGCGGCTGAGCCTTTCGCGATGAACTGACGCCGGCTGAAATGATTTTTCATCTTTAACTTAGTTTTTGGTTTGGTTTTCGTTTCGAGGAATTTCCCGGATATATACGTTTTTAAACCAGAGCGTGTTGCCGTGGTTCTGCAATTCAATTTGGCCCAGCGGGTAAATGGGTTTATCGCGTTCCCAATAGTTTTCCATGGTCACGTTGTTGACCACCAGTTCGTTGTTCAGAAACACGTGGACCTTGTCGCCGACCATGAGAATGCGAAAACGGTTCCATTCCCCGACGTAATGATCAGCATGTTTCAAAGCGTAGTTCTGATTCTTCTGATTATTGTAAAGCCCTCCGGAACCCGGATGTTTGGGATCAACGCCGCCGCTGTTTTGCTCCCAAATTTGCACTTGCGGGGAACCGCGCAGGTAAATTCCACTGTCTCCTTTCGGCAGGATTTTCCAATCGACGAGCATCTCAAAATCGCCGTAGTCCTTCGCCGTGCAAAGGCTTTCGCCTTTGCCACTGAACACCAGCGCGCCTTTTTGCACCGTCCAATTTTTGCGCATCGACTGGTCGGCCACGACCTGGGCCTTGGCTAATTCTTCCGGCGACATTTTCGCGCGTTTCACTGGATCTGCGACGAGGCCTTTCCAGCCCGCTAGATCGCGACCGTTAAACAGTGGGGTGAAGCCAGTTGGCGGGACATTGTCGCGCTCGTAATAATTCGGCAGCTCCTTGATCCAGATATTGCGAAACTCAACTTTGCTGTTATGCCCGAGAAAACCGATGTGACCGCGCGTGCGCAACATCCCGGGATGCATCCGCAAAATCTCCGGGTCGCGAACGGTGTTAACATTGCCGTCGACAACTTTTTTTCCATTCAACATGACGGTGATATGCCGCCCGCTGGCTGTGATTTCGTAATGATTCCATTCGCCCGGCGGGTTGATTGCGCCGCGCTTTGCTTCGAAAACACGATAAAGCGAGGCGCAGTTTTGACCCTTTTTCAAATTGGCATATTGCGGCGCGCCGTCGTCCAAAATTTGAATTTCGCTTCCGAGATAAGCGATCTCCCCAGCCTCCATCGGCGCACGAATCCCGATTCCGTTGTTGGCGCCCGGCGCCATTTTGAAATCAAGTTTCAAGACGAAATCAGAATACTCTTTGGTCGTGAACAAATCGTTCCCGCCATCAGCCGGACAGACGATGGCGCCATCTTTCACGAAGTAAGCGGAGCCCGCCTTCTGCACCGGGGTCCAGCCATTCAATGTTTTCCCGTCGAATAACGAAACAAATCCGGATTCGGTTCTCGGTTCAGAAGTCGCGCAAGAAGCGAGAATCAGCGAACACGCGGCACTTAGAAATAATTTCAATGGGTTCATACGTAAGTTCTTAAAACTGGAAAGGGCTGATTGATTTTGAAACGGGGTGCAAAAATTTCGCTCTTCAATCATGATGGAAGTTCAATGCACTAAGTTGCAACGGCGTTCAATCATAAAGGTGAAAACTCGCCATGATTTCAGTCGCAGCGTGCTGGGCGGGCCGGCTCGCGTAGGAGCGCTATTTTTTCAGCAATGCTGGAATTTCCCATTGTTCGTCGAAAAATCCCGCGGCCGCAACTGCTCCGGGCGCTTTTGCTGAAGCCGGCGTATCCAAATCGAACACCGCGTAATCAGGGAGTTTTGGAACTTGCCGCGCATTGCTCAAATAATCGTATTCGCGAAACGTAAAACCGCTGTTCAAAACCACGTAGCGCTTGGGATTCAGCGGATTGGGAAAAACCAAAACCGGCGCATGGTGTGCCGAAGCAAAGGCTTGTTTCCCAAACGAAATTTTTTTGGAATCCCAGGCAATCGGCAATCTTGACAAAATCTTCGCGAGCAATCGATTGCTCTGCGGATCGCCCCATAAAATTAAATTGCTCGCCGCGAGATCGCTCTCGGAAATTTCCAAGTCGCTTTTCACCGGTGCTTCCCCGCGAAATTGGCTGCGCCACTGATTGGTCGCGCGTGACATCTCGGCCTCGACCCAGCTCCCGACTTTTTCGTTCAGCGGTTTCCCCGTGGGCCGCACCATCACGAACGAGTCCATGAACGCGTCGTCGATTGGCCCCTGCAAGCCGTGGCGCTTGTGCAACGCCGTTTCTTCATTGGCGCGCACTTCCCATTTTTTCCCAGTCTTCTTAAAATGCGCTGTCCATGAACGATCGGAGCCAGCGGCGGGTGCCGCCAGTTCCCTTCCATCGATCACGACCTTCGGCTTTTGTGAATTATCCAACGGACACAAGCCGGGCGGCATCGAAAGCGTGAGCGCAGAAACATTCTTCGTCGCCACTCGAATTTCCCGCGGGCTGACCATCTCCGCCTCCACATCGGCGCGTTCCCAATGCTCTTTCAAAGCATCGACTTTGACCCAAAGCATTTCGTTGTAGCGCAGCGTCCACGTCGTAAATCGGACTTTGCTGGGAACAGGATTCCGTCCGCGCGCAACGATCGCATCGATGCGGCGGCTGATTTCCTCCTTCGCGTTCGGCTCATATTTGTGCTGAGTTTGCGGGCCGATAATGTGGGTCAATTCCATCCCTTCCGCCGCGAGCGCCTTTGCCATGATATCAGCCGCTTGTTTCTGTGGATCGATTTCGCCGCTGTAGGCAACCGTGGGGCAATTGAAAAGATTTCGCGCGTAATCGGTCGCGTCGTAGAGGTGCCACAACTTTTTGTCATACCACGTCGGAACCAGCGTTTCCTTGTGAAAGGTTTTTACGAAATCAAACGTCTCAGCGAATCCCGCGCCCGGCGCAGCGGCGGCCCAGAGCCCCGCGTAATGCGTGGCAAATTGCCAGC
This sequence comes from Verrucomicrobiales bacterium, assembly GCA_947478865.1. GTDB lineage: Bacteria > Verrucomicrobiota > Verrucomicrobiia > Limisphaerales > CANJXF01 > CANJXF01. The sequence continues at coordinate 89,837 of CANJXF010000008.1, forward strand.
AGGCCGCTCCGCCCATGGAAAAGCCGCGCACTGAAATACGATTGTCATCGATCAGGTAGTTTTTACGAACGTCCGCCAGCGCCTCGAACAAATCGATTTCGCCCGCAAACTTATTCGCGTTGCAATAGCGCCCGTAGAGATGAAGGACGATCGTATTTGGCGGAGCGAATTCTCCCGCTGATTTCTGTCGGCCGTTGACGAAATCGAGTTCCGTCAACATCTCACCGCGTCCGTGAAACCAGAAATCGAGACGAAATGGATGCGGTGAATCGGGCCGCCACGACTCGGGAATGACCAGTCCGTACGGCTGCACCGAGCCATCGATCTTCGAGCGGTAGCCGCGCACGACCAGCCCATTCGTGCCCATCCACGGCGCTTTTCCTTCGCGAAGATTTGCCGCGCGCTCTCTCCCGTTGTTCAACAAACCTCGGGCGATCGCGACTTCGTTGGACTTGTAAAATTCATCGTAAGCCAACGCCCAATGAACGGCTTTGTGGTAAACTTCCACGTCCGCCAACCGTTCGAGCAGGTTCGGTTTTGATTTGAGCGCCACGCGCAAAGAATCGATCTCGTTCTTCAACCCCACTGCCCCGCGTTCGAGTTCCGCGCGATCCACAGCGGAAATGAAAATGCCCGCCGGCGGAATCTTTCGAACCTCTTCACTCGGTTTGTTTGTTTGCGCCGAAACGCCCAAAACGTTTACGAAAACCAAAATGGCCGCAATGAAAAGCCGGAAATTCATCCCGCTGTTGTTGGCGAAAGCTCAGCAAGAAGCAATCTGGATTAATCGGCCCCAGCGTTATTTTGTCCGGGCGTCCTTCAAAAAGCTGGCGTGCGCGTCCAGGAATAAACGATTTCTTCCGCCCGGATGAACCGCGCGCCCTCGAATGACATCCGGAATTGTCGCGATGGTATTCGGAAAATAAGGGTCCACCATCAATTCCACATCCGATGCGCCATTGGGAATACCGGCCTGCGGATTATTCGCAACCCGCAGATCGGAGATCAACTGCGCCTCGGTCTTTCCCCAAAAATTGTCGAGCGGCACCTCTGCGTCGGCGCGGTCGAATCGCCACAGCCAATAGCGCGCGACGGGGGCGTTTGTCTCCGTTGAAATCCTTTGATTACATTGCTCGAAGTTCCGGAACGGGGGATTCTCCATTGCCGCGCACGACCAGGCTTTCGCGTCGCGGAAGAATGATTTCAACGTCGCCGCCGCCCAGCCAGAGCGCGGGTCCGAAGGCGGCCACGTGGTCCAGGGACGATAGCCAAGCTCAATTTTCAAGTCGCGGCGATCCGGAAAACGGTCCGCATTTTCCGACACATACATACTGAAAGCCAAACCGATTTGTCGAAAATTGGAAAGGCACCCGGCCCGTTGCGCACTCTGTTTGGACCGCGCGAGCGATGGGAGCAAAACGCTGGCCAGGATGGCGATGATCGCAATGACAATCAGCACTTCGATCAGTGTGAACCCGTGCCGTTGACTTGCGCGAATTTTCATAGACAGGCGCCGCGCAAAAACCAGGTTCGAACGGCAAAACCCAATGGGAATGTGTCCCACGTTGCGCAACTCGACAAGCTTCGGCGTCACATTCCATCGGGCATCTTTGATTCTCGTAATTTTGAATTTTCCAGGCTTGGCCTCACTCCCCTGCTCTTTGAACATCGGCCATTGTCAGTCGTTTCGGTGGGCGGTAGGTTCGGGCTGTGTTGAAATTTGTAAAACGAAGTTTCAAGTGGGCCAATTCTCTTCTGGAAATTCTCGCCGTGGGAATCGCCGTTCTCCTCGCCTCCTGTTCGAAGCTCGACCAATCCCACACTGTTTCCGGCACGATCGAAACTGACGAAGTGCGCATTGCGTCGCGCTACGGCGGGCGCGTGGAAAAAATTCATGGGCGCGAAGGTGATCCGCTCAAACCCGGGCAAATCATCATCGAGTTGAACGCCGCCGAGCTAAAGGAGCGCCGCAATTCAGCCGAAGCCGTCTTGAGCGAACTCATCGCCGGGCCGCGCCGCGAAGAAATCGCTGCCGGCAAAGCAGAATGGGAATCGCAGCAGGCGCTGCTCGAATTCGCCGAGGCCGAGCGCAGACGCGCGCTGGAACTCTTCGCGCAAAAGACCATTTCCACGACGGAACGCGATCAAGCCGTCAGCCGCGCGCAAACGCTGGGAAAAAATGTTGCGGCAGCAAAGAGCCGTTACGATTTATTGCTCGCGGGAACTAGACCGGAACGCATCGCCCAGGCGCGCGCGGAGCTGGCGACGATTGACGCGCAGCTTGCGGAAATGCAACTCGCCGCGCCGAGCAACAGCGTGCTCGAAGTCTTGAGTGTGAAAATCGGCGATGTCCTCGCGCCAAATCAGGAAGCGGCGACGCTCGTGTTGTCGGATTACATTTGGGTGCGGGTTTACGTCCCTGAGACATGGCTGGGCTTCATCAAGCTCGGCGACACCGTGAACGTGCGCGTCGATTCTTTTCCTAAAAAAGATTTCCAAGGCGAAGTCGAACAAATCGCGCGCGCCGCTGAATTCACTCCGCGCAACGTGCAAACCACCGCCGAACGCATGAAACAAGTCTATGGAGTAAAAGTGCGGCTCGATGCGAAAACCGATTTGCGACCGGGCATGGCGGCGGATGTTTATTTTCCGAATGTGCCGAAGCAAAAAAATTGACCACGGATGAACACGAATAAACACGGACGCGGAGAAAGGAAGGAAATCGCGATTTGCGGAATTCTTGGCGCGTCTCCCCTGCAAATTATCACCTCTTTTATTTGGGAAAAAAAGTGAACCGACTATGAGCGAACCCAAAAATCCAGAAGGCAAAATCGCGTTATTCCAACAAAAGGAAATTCGCCGCGTTATTCACAACAAGGAGTGGTGGTTCGTAATCAACGATGTTGTTGCGGCGTTGACCGATTCGGCAAATCCGCAGGGTTACTATAAGGATATGCGCAAGCGCGACCCGTTCTTGGCCAATGATCTCAAAGGGGGGGGGCAAATTGCCCCCCCCCTTGGTTTGGAGTTCGACACCGCAGGCGGACGTCAGATGCTCCAATGCTGGAACACTGAAGGAATCTTCCGCCTCATTCAATCCATTCCCAGCCCGAAAGCCGAGCCATTCAAACGCTGGCTCGCCCGCATTGGTTACGAACGCATTCAGGAAATTGAAGACCCGGAACTCGCCACCAAACGCACGCGCGCACTCTACAAGGCCAAAGGTTATTCCGACGATTGGATCGAGAAACGGATGCGCTCCATCGCCATTCGCGACGAACTGACCGACGAATGGAACAAGCGCGGCGTGAAAGAGCAGCGCGAATATTCCATCCTCACCGCCGAAATTTCCAAAGCCACCTTTGGTCTGACGCCAACCGAATACGCCGAGTTCAAACGGCTCAAGCGCGAAAATCTCCGCGACCACATGACCGATCTCGAACTCATCTTTTCAATGCTGGGCGAAGCAGCCACGACAGAAATCGCCCGCAATCGCGACGCTCAAGGTTTTCCGCAAAACAAACAAGTTGCCCACGACGGCGGCAAAGTCGCTGGCAACGCCCGGCTCGAATTGGAAAAGAAAAGCGGACGCAAAGTTGTGACGAGAGAAAATTATCTCGCGCTGGAGCAGCCAGTAAGGAAGGTGAAACGGTCGCAATAGAAAGTGAATGATAATGAATGGTACAAACGCACAATTCGTTTCACTGACATGCCACGGCAATGCAATTTTGCGTGGTTTGATGACAAATCAATTCTTTCCAAGTAATTCAAGCTGTCAGTTCTGCGACCGAGTCAATTTTATTGAAATCTCAAAAACGTTTTTTGGAAAATCAAAGGAAACCGAAGTTGCAGACACGCCGGACAAATGGTTTGCATATCTAAAGAAAACAGGCGTTCACGGCCTGAGACTAAACACCTCCCCACGCAACGATCCAAATCTTTCAGATCGGATGTCCGCTGGATTTGTTGGTGGGGGTGAAGTGTGGGGCATTGAGGCTGTTTACGCGAATGGACAAAGCAGTTATTGGCAATCCCGATGGGAAGTATGGAATAAAAATGCTCCCGACCAGCGCATTTGGCGGGTCACATATGGTCGCGTCGCTGAGTTGAAATCTTCCTCTGTGAACACGATCGGATTGGCACCGATTAGAAATGAATTTCAGGATGCGCTCCAAGAAATCCATGATTTCGCGCTTCGTAACAACTGTGGAGGATTTACTGAATGCTTTGCAAAAGGTCTTGCCACGCTCGCCAGAACGCCTGGAGCACAACGTGGCTTCCATCAAGATTTGGCTCCACAGGGCAGTTTAAGCTCTGATGCAATCGGTATTCTTGACGCCTGCCAACACGCGTGGATTTTTGGTGGAATGGGTTCGTGGAATGACATGGGATTCGACGGCGAAGAAGGCAAACTTTATGACCGAGTTTCAGAGCGGCTCTTCCGCACTCTCAATCAAGCTATTTCTGTTGCCGCCAATGATTCGTATCCCATTGGATAATTTTCTGAATCATGCCCACCGAAACCATGATCCAATGCGAGGGAATCACGAAACGCTTCGGCCATTTCACCGCCGTGGATCACGTCACGTTTTCCGTCGCAAAAGGTTCCATCTTCGGTTTTCTCGGCCCGAACGGTTCGGGCAAATCCACCGTCATCCGGATGTTGTGCGGGTTGCTGGAACCGAGCGAAGGCAGCGCGCGCATCGCCGGGTTCGATGTCACAAAGGAGACCGAACAAATCAAGGGGTTGATCGGTTACATGTCGCAGAAATTTTCGCTTTACGACGAATTGACGGCTTATGAAAACCTGATGTTTTACGGGCGGCTCTACGGCTTGCGCGGAGCCGCGCTCGCCAAGCGCAGGGATGAACTGATCGCGATGACGCATCTGGCGCCATATCTCGAACGTCGCGCCGGGTTGCTTTCTGGCGGCTGGCGGCAGCGTCTTGCGATGGCTTGTTCGCTCGTTCATAAACCGAGCGTCATCTTTCTCGATGAGCCGACGGCGGGGATCGATCCGGTCGCGCGCCGCGAATTGTGGGATTTGCTCTTTGAATTTTCCAGCCTCGGCATGACGCTCTTCGTCACGACGCATTACATGGACGAAGCCGAGCGCTGCACGCATGTCGGTTACATTTACAATTCCAAGCTCGTCGTCTGCGGAACCCCGGATGATTTGAAGGAACTCTCGACGGTTACGCCGCCGGGCACCAAACGGCTCGACGTCCTTTGCGATCACGTCACCAAAGGTCTGCAAGCGGTCCGTCACATGGATGGCGTGAGAAGCGCGACCGTTTTTGGCCAGTCGATGCGCTTGCTCGTGAATGAGACTATTCCGGAGCATGCGATTGAGAATCGATTGAGCGAAGTGGGAATTGCGCACACGGAAATTCGGCCCATCGCGCCGTCGCTCGAAGATGTTTTCGTTTCGTTGACGAAAAGTGGCGGTGAAACTTTATGAAAATATTTCAGGGCTTCACTGCCATTCTCTACAAGGAATTCATCGTCGTTTTGCGCGATCCGATGACGCTGTTTTTCATGTTCTTTCCGCCTCTGATCGAGATGATCGCGTTCGGCTTCGCGCTCGACAACGACGTCAAACACATGGCCACCGTGGTTTTCGACGAAGACAAAACCGTCGAGACACGGCGCCTGGTCGAAAGTTTTGAAAACACGCAAACATTTCGCGTCGTTCATCACGCGCAGAGCCTCAGCGAAATGGCCGCAATGATTCGTAAAGGCAAGGCGTATGTCGGGGTGCAAATTCCGCCCGGCTTCACACGCAATTTGCACGCGGGATCTTCCGCTCAAGTTCAGGTGTTGATCGATGGATCAAGTTCGACCATCGCGTTGCAGGCGTTGAACACATCGCTCGCCGTCACGTTGCGGCAATCGGTCGGATCGCTCATGAAAGAATCCGGGCGCACCGCCATTCCCATCGAAGTCCGGCCGCAGGTTCTTTTCAATCCCGCGCTGCGCAGTCCGAATTTCTTCGTGCCGGGGGTGATTGGAGTCGTGCTGCAGATCGCCACGACGTTCGCCACTGCCATGTCGCTCGTGCGCGAACGCGAGCGCGGCACTTTGGAAAATTTGATGGTCAGTCCGCTCTCGCGCTGGGGATTGATGCTCGGAAAGATTGTTCCCTACCTTTGCATTGGAATGTTTATGGCGGCGGTATTGTTCGCGATCATGCGCTGGGTTTTTGATGTGCCGATTGCCGGAAGTCTCTTCGCTCTGTTCGTCTCGACGCTGCTTTACAATTTCACGCTGCTGAGTCTCGGCCTGCTTATTTCGACAAAAGCAGAAAATCAAATGCAGGCGCTGCAAATGACGATGACGCTGATCATGCCGTCGGTTTTTTTCTCCGGCTTCATTTTCCCGCGTGAAACGATGCCGTGGATTTTCTGGGCGGTTGGCGCAGTCTTGCCGACGACCTATTTTATCGAGTTGATGCGGGCGATCATTTTGCGCGGCGCTGACCTGGTGGAATTTTGGCGGCACCTCGCCGTCCTCGCCGCCATGGGCGTCGGGCTCTTCGCCGTTTGCGCCATTCGTTTCCGGCAAAAGCTTTCCTGAAAAGACTCGCTCCGCTTTTTCAGCCTATTTCGGCTCGACCAGATAATGGAGCGATTTGTCAGAAGCAAGGTCGTCAAAAATCACCGAAGCTAACTCGGGTTGCAGAACGGTCTGGCCAACTCCTATTTTTCCAATCGGGTGGTGACCTCCTTTGAAATAATTCTTAATCGCGAACCGGGCGCAGGGCAATTTTCCCGCGGGATCGAGAATCGAAAGCGCCAGAATGTATTCTCCCGCCGGAAGGTCCCGCGGCAGTTTGAAACCGCCTCGAATGTCATAACTCGCTGGCCGGATGTCGTAATCCAGTCCAGTTTTCCATTCAAAGCCGGTGCGATCCTTGTCGCCTATCACCAAACCCTTTCCTTGGTCTGAAAAGCCACCCGGCAACCATTGGCGAATATCGAGTTTGGCAAAATTGGTTTTCCAAACGGATTCTCGCGACGTGGGATTGAGCAGGCTGACTTCCACCGGCCAGTTGTCATAAATCGGCGCGGAGCCCAGATTTCGAACTTTGAAGGCGAGCGACAATTTTTCCCCTGGCTCGACGCGCGCGGAATATTGCACCTCATCGATGACAAAACGGTAGCCAAAGGCAGATTGAATCCGCGCGGCGCCAGTCGCGGCGTTCGCATTTTTTGCGTCGTAGTTGCTGACCCAACCCAATGCATTCCAATGCCAACGACGAATGTACTGGACCAAAGTATCGGCGTGGTTTGCGACCGCATCCGTGGGCGATGATCCGAGACGCAGTTTGGCGGACTTCGGATCGATGCTAAACGCCATTTCTCCTGCCATCGGAGCGGTTTTCCAACGATCCGCCAGGCGTCCTTCCAAATCGGGAACGTGGGTGCGCATTTCCCAACCGGGATTGCCGAACGAATCCCAGTGAATGCCAAATTGATAATCTTTAAAATCCCAAGGATAACGATTGACCACGAGCTTGTGTTTGAACGCTTTCGTAAACGCATCGCCCATCAGCGTCTGCATTTCAATGCTGACCGATGGGTGGTGTTGTTCGCCCCACGGACCCACGATTCCCATTTCGATGAAAGCAATGCGCGGATCGCAATCCCACGCTTCGCCCATCTTGGCAATCATGCGGACGACGCGCTGCTTGAATTGTTCGCTGGCAAAATCACGAGGCAGATCGGCGGGCCAATACGAATCAATTGGCCAGTAAGCTTCGTCCTGTCCGCCGCCCGAACTTTTGGGCCATTCCAAAAAAACGCGCGGGATGATTTTGATATTCTTCTCCGCAACGTTCGCCCAATGCGCATCGGAATAAGCACGCAGCTTATCAACGCCGTCGCTCGCGGAATTCTCAATCGCGTTCCATCTCACGTATTCGCGCGCGAGCGTTGCAAACTCGTGTCGCCCATTGATCGGACCAATGAAGCCCATCAAGGGATTTCGAATTGGCCCGTCGTAGATCGCCGGATGGATGACAACGGTTTCATCGGCCGCGACAGCATCGAAACAGTACACGCTAGCGAGGAAAATGGCGGTCCATTTGAAAAAATGTTGATGGCTCATCAAGAACAGAGTGAACCGAAGAAACGTTTCCCGGGCAAGCCAGGTAGTCTGAGAATGATTTTGCGCACGCCGATCTCGGATTGCTCAATCCATCGGCGCGGATCGACGCGACGATTTCTTGGATGATCGGTGCGATTTATCGGCGAGAATGCGCTGCTTCGCGGCTCGGCTGCGTCCGCGTTTTTGCCGACGCAATTTTTCTGCTTGCGAACGTTCCGAGGCGACGCGCTCGCGTTGACGGGTCTCAAGTTTTTCCAGCAACAGCATCCAGGCCAGATAACGGTTCTGCCCCTGTTGCCGAGTTTGCTGGCACTTAACCTGCAATCCGGTCGGGCGATGCATCAACATCACACAGGTGGCCGTTTTATTGACGTTTTGCCCGCCGTGTCCGCCGGATCGAACAAATGATTCTTCTACATCACTTTCACGCAACCCGATCGCCGCCATGCGCCGCGCGAGCTGCTCTTCTTTTTCCGGGCTGACCGGGAATGCACTCATGGCCACACTATGGGTGTTTTTGAAAATTTATCCATCGAGAACCGAGATGTCTTGGAATCAAGCCAGTGAACGCAGACGATGATGAAAGGCACCTTAGTTTAAAATGAACAGAGTCGAACAATGCATTCTGGTTTGGTCTGGCGGCATGAGCGTTGTGACTTTCCTCCTTTTTGGCTATGACAAGTTTCGATCGTCCAAACCCGGGCGGCGCGTGCCGGAATTCCATTTATTATTAGTGGCCACCTTGGGCGGCTGGTTGGGAGGATTGGCGGGCATGTTGATTTTCCAACATAAAACCGCCAAGGCTTCGTTCAAATTAAAATACGCCATCGCATTTTTTGTCTGGGCGGGATTGGCGTGGATGGCAATCGGGCAACGATGAGCGACACGATTCTCAACGAACCATTTCGCGAGCGCTGGAGAGCCCCGATTTTCCCTGCGGAAATGGATGTAAAGAAAAGGTCCCAGCCGGAAAATTTACCCAAGCAGAGACCGATTCGCCGCTCTTACGGCTTTAAAATACGAATCGGAAGAGTGGGCGGCGTTTGAGCAGCAGGAGCCTCCGGTTCTTTTGGGAACGTCTGATAAAGATAAGTAACCAAGGATTCGATCTGCTCGTTGGAAAGCGGGCCGCCTTCAGAATTGCCAAAAGCCGGCATCATGGAGCCAACCCTTCCGTGGGTGATCCAAGAACGCCAGTAGTTCTGGTCGCGCAACTTGGGCTGGGCCAGGTCTGGAACCATCGCCGCGCGGCTTGGAGTGTTCTGATGACAAATATTGCAATCGGCCTCGAAAAGATCATGGCCCATTTTGCCGACGCCTTTGGCAACGTGACAGGAAGCACAATCTCCCTTGAACACGGCTTGCCGATCGGCCTTCGCCAGTTCCATATTTTTTTCACGATCCGCTCGGAGATTTTCAGCGGGAGCCGGTGCGGGAGCAGCTGGAATAATTGAATGGACGAGCAAAGCTTTGATACCCACCGATGAATTGACCGTCAACTGCTTGGTGACGCGGCCCTGTTTGCCCGCCAGGTTCATCGTCGCTTTGATTTCTCCACTGGCACCCGGAGCCAAATGCCATGGTTGGCTGGGCAGTTGCGCAACGGTGCATCCGCAAGAAGTGGCAACGTTGGTAATAATGACTTCCGCAGCAGAAACATTCGTCAATGAAAATGTGAAATTGGCCGCAGCATCGCCAGGTTTGGCGTTGTATTCCTTGGATTCGGCATCAAAAATCAACGCTGGGGCGGCAGGAGCGGCTGGCGCAGGGGGAACAACTGCAACCGGGGTGGCGGCAGGCACAGGAGGAGTCGCAGGGGCAACAGGTGCCGGTGTTTCAGCGAAAATCGGTGATGACAGTCCCAAGGCCAATAATAACGCTAGATATTTTCTACTCATAACGGGGCGGACAATAGCAGCTTTTCAAGAAAATGGAAGAAAGTTTTAAAAAACAGATCCATAATGATCCATCAGCGTCCTGATATTCCGTGTAACATAAAACGGTTTAGACATTGATTCATTCCTCAATTTCTGATAGAAAGAATGGCTATGAAAATTGCATCTTGGGCGCCTTGCTCGTGGTTTTTTCCACAAGCTCACCGGCTGATTTGGGCTAAACATTTTCGTTCCTGACCGAAAGCGATATCAACGGCTCCATCGCGACACTCTCGACTGACTTATGCCCTACGAAAGAGCCATGGACAATCTTGCGGCACTAATGATTTCCTGCATGCGCACTCTTAGAAAATTATTATCAGGTTCGATTCTGGGTTGTGCCCTATTCGTTCTCTCGATGAAAGCCCTGGGGACCGTCACGATTACCCCAGCGACGGGCGGCACAAATATCTCAGCCGACAAATCAGCCAACGCCACTCTACCTGCATGGACCACTCTAGGCGCGATTTCGATTGATGAAGGAAGCCCAGGGAACAAGAACGATTTTAGCAGCGGCACCGGTGTCACTTTGATTTTAAAAGCTCCCGCAGGTTTTCAATTCAATACTGCGGTCACACCCAATATCACGTTCACCGCCGGACAGGACATTACTGCGGCTAGCATTGCGATAACTGATTCCAACACAGTAACCATCACCTGTCAAAGCTCTTTAGAAATGTCCCCTCTTTAACTCAGGAGAGAATGTCCCCTTGGTTGTTTGGTTCTGCTGTTTGGTTTTCTTCGACCTGCGGTGCGGGAGGCAGGGAGGCCGAAGCGGAGCGTAGGCCGACCGGAGTCCCGCACC
>CANJXF010000009.1 GCA_947478865.1 Verrucomicrobiales bacterium
GCCTACGCTCCGCTTCGGCCTCCCTGCCTCCCGCACCGCAGGTCGAAGAAAACCAAACAGCAGAACCAAACAACCAAGGGGACATTCTCTCCTGAGTTAAAGAGGGGACATTTCTAAAGAGCTTTGACACCGGCAGATTGCTGCGCCAACGCACCGCGTTTTTCGATGCAGATTGCCTCACGGACAGAGAAAAACGGCATGGTGCAAAGCAAACTTTGCTGGCGAACCTCTTGAAAAATCACTCGCAGGTTTTGTTCGTTCCAGCTATGTTTTTCGCGTGAGTCCTCAATCTGAATTGCATCCGTCGATCAAGGATTATATCCGCTATGAAACACGCCGGCAATTCTTCCGGCGCGGCGCCAGCTTTATGGGAGCCGCCGCGCTCGGAATGCTCGCGCCGGAATGGCTTCGCGCCGCGGATAAAAAGACGTCGCTCGGTGCGGGATCCAAGTTCATCGCGCCACATTTTGCGCCCAAGGCAAAACAGATTATCTATCTCCACATGGTGGGCGGTCCGCCGCAGATGGATTTGTATGACTACAAACCGGTCATGCAGGATTACTATGACAAAGACCTTCCGGAATCGATTCGCAAAGGTCAACGTCTGACCACGATGACCTCCGGCCAGGCGCGCTTCCCGATTGCGCCATCGAAATACAAATTCCAGAAGCATGGCAAGGCGGGCATGTGGGTGAGTGAATTGTTGCCGTGGACTTCAAAGATGGTGGATGACATGTGTTTCATCCGCTCGATGCATACTGAAGCCATCAATCACGAGCCGGCCATTTGTTACATGCAGACCGGCAACCAGATTACCGGTCGCCCTTGTATCGGATCGTGGGTTTCGTATGGCCTCGGTTCGATGAATAAAGATTTGCCGACGTTCGTTGTCCTCGTGGCCAAGCCGACTAACACCGAACAGATCCAGGCGATCTCCGGCCGGCTTTGGTCTTCGGGTTATCTGGAAGGCATCCACGCGGGGGTTTCGTTCCGTTCCGCCGGCGATCCCATTTTGTATATCAACAATCCGCCGGGGGTTTCTGCTGAGGTTCGGCGCAAGACGCTCAACGGTTTGAAGGCGCTGAACGAAATGAATTTCCGCAAAGTCGGCGATCCCGAAACGCACACGCGCATCGAGCAATTTGAACTCGCCTTTCGCATGCAATCGAGCGTGCCGAATTTGACCGATACCTCGGGCGAACCGGAATCAACTTACCAACTTTACGGCGAAGAAGCGAAGAAGGCCGGGTCGTTTGCGCAAAGCGCTTTGCTGGCGCGGCGGATGGTTGAGCGCGGGGTGCGCTTCGTGCAGATTTATCATAATAACTGGGACACTCATTCAAATGTCTCGGGCCGCTTGCCGATGCAATGCAAAGACGTGGACCAGGCTTGTTACGGATTAATCCAGGATCTCAAGCAGCGTGGCCTGCTGGACTCGACGCTGGTCATCTGGGGCGGGGAATTCGGGCGGACGATTTATTCGCAAGGTGGTTTATCGAAGGAAAATTACGGGCGCGATCATCATCCGCGCTGCTTTACGATGTGGATGGCGGGCGGCGGTTCGAAGGCTGGGACGATCTACGGCGAGACAGACGACTTTTCCTACAATATTGTGCAGAACCCGGTTCACATTCACGATTTTCACGCGACAGTTTTGCAGCTGCTCGGAATCGATCACGAGCGCTTCACCTACCATCATCAAGGTTTGGACATGCGCTTGACCGGAGTGGAACCGTCTCGCGTGATTCGCGAACTGATTGCGTAGTCGAGATGCCAGCGTTTACGGCGGGAAACCAAACGACAGTTTCACTGCGGCGTACTCCGGGTGCACCGCGCCATTCGCGGTGCGAATGATCAGCGGCGGTTCTGTCCAAACCTGATTTCGCATTGCCTCGGGCAGATCCTGCGAACGCATCATGCCGAACAATCCGAGCAGGGGACGTTCTCCCTCGCGCAACACAATGGGACGCGACCGCACAATGCTCAAACCTGCCGCAGCCGCCGCTTCCTTAACGCGGTTCGCTTGTTCGACTGGAGCAATTGGAAAAATGCAGGCGAAAAATCCGGCACGTTCCAGATGACGGGCCGCCACCAGGCAATAATCGGCAATGGTTCCCCGCACTTCAAAACGGCACGCGATCTTCTGGGGATGATCTCCTTCCACTCCGGTGCCGAGCGGAAAATACGGCGGGCTTCCCAGGACGAGATCGAAACGTTCGTCAGTTCGCAAAACATTGGCATCACGGAAGTCGCCTTGACGAATTTCATAGCGCGCTTGCAAACCATTCCAGCAGGCCGATTTTTGCGCCAGGCGAACGCTTTCCTCCTGCGCCTCCACGGTGACGAATTGGACGCCTTGCAAGCGCCACGCCGCAATCATCCCGACCGTTCCGATGCCGCTCCCGAGATCGAGCGCGCGCCGTGCGGTCGGGCACCAACTCGTGCCATACCACGCGGTCAGAACGTCGTCGGTGGAGAAGCGATGTCCGTTGGCCAGCTGGAATAGTCGAAAGTATCCGCTGATCGCGTCGAGGGTTTCGCCCGGTTCCACTTCGGGTCCGGAGCCGAGAGCGCCCGGCGGAATCGGTCCGGGTTTGCTCCATCCTTTGAAAACAGTTTCTGGCGCGGTCATTGAAAAGGAAGAAACAGCAAGTGCCCCACTCGGTTCAAGCATTGGTTTAAACGGTTCTTAAACTTTGATCTGTTTGCCGCTGCGCGCGGATTTGTAGCAGGCCTCTAATAAAATCTGGCTGCGAAGACCGGCTTGCGCGGAGTCGGTCGTGTCGCGGCCATCGAGCAGCGCCTGGCTGAACGCTTCGATTTCCGCCTGATAAATATTCACCTTCTTCGGGACAATCTTCTGCCCCCCATCCTTTGAACGAGGTGGCAATCCAGCGGATGAGTCGTTGCTTTCCAGGTAAGCGGTCGCCTCGCCGTCGCTCTCCTGACCGATGGTTTCCTGCGCGAGAATGCTGCCCCGTGATCCATAAAGTTCGAGACGGTTTTTGCTGCTTTTGTCGGGAATGCAAAAAAAAGTATCAACCGTCGCCAGCGCGCCATTTTTGAATCGCGCCATGACCACGCCGCTGTCCTCCGTTTTGTAGCGTTGCACCGTCCAATTGATCATGCAGGTGAGCGCGATGATTGGGCCGAAAAACATTTCCAGCAAATCCAGGCAATGGCCGGCGAGGTCGATCAAGGCGCCGCCGCCACCGAGTTTGGGAATCTGCCGCCACGCGCCGCGCGCGGGCGGATACCAGCACGAAAGTTGGGCGCGGGCGAAAACCGGTTGGCCGATCATCCCGCTTTCAACCAATCGCAGGGCGGCTTGATGCTGGCTGTGATAGCGCATCATGAAGGCGGTCCCGAGATTCAGGTTGGCCTTCTCGCAAACGCGGATCATCCGGCGCGCCTCATCCACCGTCATGCCCAGAGGTTTCTCGCAGAAAACATGCTTGCCCGCCGCCGCCGCCAGGCGCGTCTGTTCGAGGTGCGCGTGATTGGGCGAGGCGATGTAAACTGCGTCGATCTCTGTGCTGAATAATTCGTCCAGGCTGCTTGCGGCTTGCGCTCCAAATTGTTTGGCGACCGCCGCATTGTTCTTTTTGTTTCGAGAGTAAACCGCAACGAGTTCGGCATTTTTCGCGGGCAAAATCCCCTCAGGAATCGTGCGGCGCGCCGCGATTCCGCCCGAACCAATGACACCCCAACGAATTTTTCTTTTCATAAATTGCGAAAGCTGCGGCGAAGCGATTCAAGTGAAATTGAATCGGGCATGCGACATGATGGCGTCGGAAAAAACATAACTATGACCGACTTTGCCTCCGCGGAATTTTCTGGTCAAGGCAGCGGTCCGCCTTTTGGGAAATCCCGATTCTGCTTGTTCCGCGATCGGAACAAACCTCGGAACGATCGCAACGACGGAAAAATTTCTTATTTCAATTCGCGTCACTTTTCAGAGTGAACTTCCATTGGGCCAAAGGATTGAGTCAATCCGTGGCATCGGGTTTGCTAAGACAAAGACGGTGATTCGCTCCGGGCCTGATGGGCTGGTGGGCGAGTGCCGAAAAGAAAACTATGAAAACATTCTTCCGCTCATTTGGTCTGATCGCCTCAGTTTGCGTTGGCTCGGTTGCCATCGCTTCTGCGAGCGATTCCTCTTCGCTGCAACTGCCATTTTTAAATCTGGGCGTTGATCCTGACGCCACTGCGACCTTGAGCGCGCAACTCGGTGCGCACAGTTCGCAACTGACCGTCAAAGCCGCCAACCTTGTGCCGGGCCAAAGTTACACGCTGCGGGTCTGGGAGGTTTCGCAGTTCACCACCAACGCGGATTCGAAAGGCCGCTGGCAGGCTAGTTTTCGCACGCCGAACAAGAAAGGAGCGCAACCGCTTGATTTTGATCCTCGCGGTCAGACAGTTTCACTCGTCTCGGGAATCCAAATGAAAACATCCTCTTCTTGCGGACTAGATTATTTGGGGGCGATCTTCAGGAAGTTCAATCATCGCCCCTGGACCCCGCGGTGAATCTAAATTTCACGAATGATTTCACGCTTTATTCCGCCGAGCTTCTGCACATTTGGGAGACGCCCCGGTACTCCCTTCTGGTCGGCGGACGCTGGCAAACAGGCGACATACATTCGCACGAAGCGATGACGCGCTTTCTTCCCGCGATCGACGAAAGCGCCAGCGGCAATCTCGAGCGCGGCAACGCCTATGCCTACGGCTCATGGCAGGTTTTGGATCCACTGCGATTGATCGCGGGAGTGAGCTACGACCACGTGAGCTTTCCCGAAAACCTCGACGCGCCTCCGTTCGCCACCGGCCAAACTTCCCGCGACCTGCTCTCGCCCAAAGGGGGACTGGTGTTTGAACCGTGGAAACGCGGACTCCTTCGCGCGAGCTACACGAAGTCCCTTGGCGGGCTTTATTTTGATAACAGTGTGCGCATTGAGCCGACCCAGGTGGCTGGGTTCAACCAGTCCTTTCGCAGTTTGATTCCCGAGAGCGTGGCAGGCCTGGTTGCTGGAACGGAATTTGAAACGACCGCCGTGGGATTCGACCAATCGTTTTCGAGCGGAACATGGTTTGGCGTTGAAGCCGAGCAGTTGAAATCAAACGGAGAGCGCGAGGTCGGCGCGTTTCAAAGTTTCGTCGAATTGATCGGGCCCCAGACGGCAACCAGCACGCGGGAGACGCTCGACTTTCGCGAGCAAAGCATCTCCGCGTATGCCGGGCAACTGATTGGCGATCACTGTTCGCTCGGCGCGCGTTATCGCATCAGCGAAGCCAATCTGCAGGAGCGGTTTCCCGGCCTTCCGGACAACCTGGCCGAACATGGGCTCAACGAACTGGAAAGCGAAAAGCGCGCGACGCTCCAGCAGTTATCGCTGACGGCGAATTTTTATCACCGCTGCGGAATCTTCGCGCAGTGGGAGACGGATTGGTATCATCAGGACAATTCTGGATTCAGTCCAACAACACCTGGCGACAGTTTCTGGCAGCACAACGTGACCGTGGGCTATCGATTTCCTCGTCGCTACGCCGAAATGCGGCTGAGTCTGCTGAACCTCCTGGATACCGATTACCGGTTAAACCCGCTCAATCTTCATGCTGATCTACCTCGTGGGCGCACTCTGGTGGCGAGTTTGCGGCTGAATTTTTAATTTTCAAAATTATCCCGAGGGAACCGATCGCACATGACGGTTTCCACGCGGATTTTTTATTTTCGGGACTGTATTGTCCGGGTGGCCAGCGCCAGCGGCGCAGGTTTGCTGTTGCAAAGCTCCCTATCATGGTAAAGAAAACGTGTCCCATGCAATCGAACGAAAAGAAGATTTGGTTTCCGGCAAAAAAGTACGGCTGGGGTTGGGGGCCGCCTTGCGCCTGGCAGGGCTGGGTGGTGTTGGCAGTCTGGACGCTATTCCTGTGCGCAGGTAGTTTGCTCCTGCCGCACCACATGGGAATTTACGTCGCGTATACTGTAGTGCTCTCGGTTATCCTGATCGTCATCTGCTATTGCAAAGGGGAGAAGCCACGTTGGCGATGGGGAAAGGAATAGACGTGGTGAACAAATCTCCACCACTGGAAGTTCGAACTAATATGAGCATTGAAATAAATCTGGCCGCCAAGGTCGTGCTGATCACCGGCGCTTCTCAGGGCATTGGCGCGCAAATGGCCCGCACGTTTCACCGCGCAGGTGCGACGGTCGCAATTAATCATCCCGATATCGGAACGACCCGCCAGGACGCCGACGTGTTGGCGGCAGAACTGAACGGTTTTCGCTCGCAAAGCGCCTTCGCCATCGCCGCGGACGTGGCGAACGCAGAAGCGGTTCAAGGCATGATGCAAGAGCTCAAGCAACGCGTGGGCGGTATTGATTTCCTCATCAATAACGCTGCGATCTTGCGCGACCGAACTGTTTCCAAGATGTCGATCGAGGAATGGAATGCTGTCCTCGACGTGAACCTTTCCGGGGTTTTCCACTGCTGCAAGTTTGGCCTGGAAGTCATGCGCGATCGCGGCGCCATTGTCAGCATGGGCAGCATCGCGGCGATCCTCGGCGCTTACGGTCAGGCGAACTACGCGGCGACTAAGGGTGGCGTGCAGGCATTAATGCGCGTCATTAGCCGCGAAGCCGCGCGGCGTGGGATTCGCGCGAACACGATTGCGCCCGGCGTGATCGAGACCGCCATGTCCGCGACGATTCCCGAAAACATTCGCTCCGAAATGATGAAGAACATTCCGCTCGGTCGTTTTGGCGCGACGGAAGATGTTGCCAACGTCGCGCTTTTTCTTTGTTCCCCCCTCGCGGCCTATGTCACGGGGCAGACCATCGAGGTGAATGGCGGGTGGCGCGGGTGACAGTTGGAAAGCATGATTTCGACCACTGGTCGCCGCAAGATCGCTGCGCTTCCGCTTGGAAGTGCGCCGGGTAGGCTGATCAATCTTCGCTGAAATTGAAGCACCTATTTAAATAATTAACTGATATGCCACGACTCACTTCCTGGGCGGCGATTGCAGCCCTCTTTCTCGGCACGAACATAATCTCTGCAGCCGGTGCTGATTGGCTGATTGATTCAACGCCTTTCAAGGCACGTGTCACGATTAGCAAAGACCGGCGCGAGGTGGAGATGAATAACGGGCTGCTTCGGCGTGTGATCCGCCTGGAACCCAACGCCGCAACGGTGGCGCTCGATAACCTGGTCAGCGGCGAATCGCTGCTGCGCGGAGTGAAGCCCGAAGCGCTGGTGGAAATCGATGGCAGGCCATTCGAAATTGGCGGGCTGAAGGGGCAACCAAATTACGCCTTCCTTCGACCAGAGTGGGTTGGGAAACTGCGCGCTGACCCTGCGGCCTTTCGTTTTGTCGGTTATGAGGTAGGCAAACCGCAAGAACGCCTGGCGTGGAAACGAGTCCGACATCACGCGCCCGACGTGAAATGGCCGCCGGACGGAATCTCGCTGCGATTGGACTTTGTCATGCCGAACTCCACGAATGGAACACCGTCTCCACGTGTGAATGTCTCGGTGCACTACGAACTCTATGATGGTCTTCCCTGCTACAGCAAATGGATCACGGTATCCAATGGAACGGATAAGGTGGCGCGCCTGGATCGGTTTTCGAGTGAGACGCTCGCGGTCGTGGAGCGTACGTCAGAGGTGGATGAGCTAAGTGAAGGCCGCACTCCGCCGAACATCCACGTTGAGACGGATATGTCTTTTGGCGGCATGCACGCCTCAGGTGCAAATCGTCGTTCGTTTCGCTGGTTGGCGGACCCGGATTTTCGCTCACAAGTTAATTACGAGAAGAAAACGCCTTGCCTGCTCGACATCGGCCCGGATCTCGGGCCGGCACAGGACATCGCTCCCGGCGGCACATTTGAATCCTTCCGCGCGTGGGTGTTGCCCTTCGATAACATGGACCGTGAACGTTGCGGACTGGCTCTCCGCCGCATGTATCGAGTCATCGCACCGTGGACGACTGAGAACCCTTTGATGCTCCACCTTGTCACCTCCAATGGAAGCAGTGTGACAAATGCAATTGACCAATGCGCGGCAGTTGGATTTGAGATGCTGATCCTTAGTTTCGGCAGCGGCTTCGACATGGAGAACGAACAGCCTTCAACCCTCCAAGCTGCAAAAAATTACTCCAGCTATGCTCAGAGCAAAGGTATGGAGATCGGCAGTTACTCCTTGCTGGCGTCGCGGCGGGTAGGTGGCGGCAACGACGTGGTTATGCCGCCGGGCAAGAAGCCTGCTTTCGGCGAATCGCCGTGTCTGGAGAGTCGCTGGGGCACGAACTATTTTCGACGGCTCTACGAGTTTCATCGCGAGAGCGGCTTCACGTTGCTAGAGCACGACGGCTCCTATCCCGGCGACGAATGCGAGAGCCATCAGCACCCCGGGCATCATGGTCTGGCGGATTCACGCTGGAATCAGTGGCGTGAAATTGATGGCTTCTACAAGTGGTGCCGCGCGCAGGGCGTCTATCTGAACGTGCCGGACCACTACTTCCTTTCCGGATCCACAAAATCTGGCATGGGTTATCGCGAGGAGAACTGGTCATTGCCGCGCGAGCAGCAGGTCATCCACACGCGCCAGAACATCTATGACGGCACCTGGCAGAAGCTGCCAAGCATGGGTTGGATGTTCGTCCCGTTGACCGAGTATCAGGGTGGTGGCGCTGCGGCGACCATCGAACCGCTCGTCCAGCACCTCGATCATTACGAGCGCATGATGGAGAGCAACCTCGCGCTGGGCGTGCAAGCCTGTTACCGCGGTCCGCGGCTCTTCGACACCGATCGCACCAAGACAATGGTTAAAGCGAAAGTGGATTGGTTCAAGGCACACCGGGATATACTCGAAAGCGATCTCATTCACGGCCGCCGCGCTGATGCACGGGATCTCGATTGGATGCTGCACGCCAATCCGAAGTTAAAGGAGAAAGGTTTGCTCGTGGTTTTCAATCCACTGAACGAAACCGTAACAAAGAAGCTGCGCGTGAATCTCTACTACACCGGCCTTGCCGCTGCCGCGCGGATTCGAGAAAATGGCGGTTCTGCAAAGCGCTATAAACTGAATCGTGACTATTCCGTAGAAATTCCGGCCCGAGTTCCGGCCCAGTCTATGAGTTGGTTTACCGTGGAATAAGCCCGCTGCGTTGGTTCTCTTGCGAGAGAATTCGATCAGGCATTTCGGCGTCGCGAGCGCTTTTGTTTCATGGCAAAACGAGGTTCAAGAGAATGCTTTTGAGACTTGTCCCAATGGGAAAATGAACCTGGGGAATCGGAAAATCTAACAGACTTGTATTCTGGATGGTACCGACGGAGGGGGTCGAACCCACACACTCTTACGAGTACTAGATTTTGAGTCTAGCGCGTCTGCCAATTCCGCCACATCGGCCACCAGATTTATCATCCTAAAGTGCAACAGCTTCGATCAACTTGATCCTGCTTGTCCGCTTGGTAAGAAAGAACTAGGAGTTCTCACTTGCGCTTCACGAACTGTCCGCTCGCACTCCGAGGAGATCGGCGCGGACAATATCAGAGAATTTCAGATGAACGCAAGTGCCCAGTTCAAAGACTTTGATTTAGAATGAATCTCTGGGGCAAAGTTCCTGCAACCAGCCTTATTTCAGGGCAACTGTTTTGGCAGGGAATCAACCAGCGGACGCGCGCCGCGCCATCCTTGTTTCCATTGCGCCATCAGGAGATCCACGTTCGCCGACTGAGCCGGGTCTTTGGCGATATTCATGTTTTCCTGCGGATCATTCTGGTGATCGTAGAGTTCAATTGCATCCACCTTGCTGTGATCCTTGCGGTTCACCCATGCCGTAAAGCGATAGCGGTCGGTTCGCATGGAATAACCCATCAAATCCTGTCCGCGCGGATATTGGCTGAAGGCAGCGGTCTTCCAGCAGCGTTTCGGGTCGTCGAGCAGCGGCTTGAAGCTGGTGCCCTCGAGATGGCCGGGCAGCGGCAAGCCGGCCAGCTCGGACAACGTCGGATAGATGTCCACAAACTCGACGAGCGCCTGAGTGTGTTTGCCGGGGTTCTTCATGCCAGGCACGAAAAGGATTAACGGCGCGTTCACGTCGTTTTCCACGGTGCTGTGTTTGCACCAGGCATCGTGCTCGCCGAGTTTCCAACCGTGATCGCCCCAGAGGACCACGATGGTATTGGTGCGCAGGCCCAAGCGGTCGAGTTCGTCGAGAACCTTTCCCAGTTGCGCGTCCATGTAACTGATGGAGGCGTAATATCCGTGCTTCAACTGGCGCGCGAGGTCATCGGGAATGTGGCCGTCAGGGATGCCATGATAGGCGCGCATTTCTGAGCCGGGCAGAATAGAGTAGTCCGGCGCACCTTTCTGGCGAAATGGATTCGGGGCAAGTTGGATTTTCGCCGGGTCGTAGAGATCCCAGAACTTTTTTGGCGCGACAAAAGGCAGGTGCGGTTTAATGAAACCGACAGCCAGAAAGAATGGCTCGGGCTTCCGGCTGAGTTCGCGCAGAGTTTCCACGGCGAATTCAGCCACCTTGCCGTCTTGAAAGGTGTTGTCTGGCACATCGGCGCCCTCGAATGCCGGGCCTCGGGAATTTTGTTTCGAAGCGAAGGTGTCATCTGCAGTTCCGGTGGTGCTGTCTCGGCGCTTGGTTTTCCGCCGGGGATTGGCTGCATCCGGTTCACCTTCAAACTGGCGCTGATTCAAATCCATGTTTTCCTTGAGTCCATAGGCGACCGCCCGGGGCGTCTTCCATGGCACCGACCAGGACGGCGGATCGTCGTAGCTGCCGTGAAAAATCTTGCCCATGCCTTGAACGAAGTAACCGTGGTTTTTGAAATTTTGTTGAAGCGTGACAACGTTTGGCAGGGCGGTGCGAAAATGCGTTTTCAGATCCCAGACCTTCGTCGTGTCGGGCCGCGTGCCGGTCAGGAGGCTGGAACGTGTGGGAGAGCACACCGCCTGCTGGCAATAGGCTCGCTCAAAGACCATGCCGGCCCGCGCAAGGCGGTCAATATTCGGACTCTTGATATAATCGCGGCCGTAGCAACCCAGTTCCGGTCGCAAATCGTCCACGGCGACAAACAAAACGTTGAGACGATTGGTTGTCGCTGCCGTCGCGGTGTTGGAGGCTCCAGAAAAAAGGGCCAGTGCCAAAAAGATCGGCCAGGCCAGGCAACAGGTTGGTCTGTTTGGATTCAATTTTGTTCGATCTAACAAAGATTGCCGCTTTAATTTACAAACAGCGCTTCGTTGGTTTGCAGCAGGGCGTGGGCGAGTTTTTCCCACGCTCCCAGACGGCGTAAGGCGGATGCGGGAACGCTGGCGAGGGACATTGCGGGCTGGTTTTTCTTTTTCCCTTTTTCTCGGTTCGCTTTATCCTGTCGAAATTGCTCGCGCTTTTCGTTGCTAATTTTTTCGGGAGGCGGCGAGCTGCTGACGAAGCCCAAGGCGAGCTTCATTTCAATGTCGGTTGCTTTGCGCTGGAAAATGCGGTCGTAAAGAAACTGGATCCGGTTCTCGTCATCGCGGAGGGCTTCGAAGGCTGTCTGCTCTACCAATTTTCTCGCCTGTTCGATTACCAGTGGGCTGTTCATCATGAAAAGCGCTTGCTGAGGAACGGTTGTTTCATAGCGTTTCCCGCTCGTGATGTCGGGGTTGGCAAAATCGAATTGATTGTAAACTTCCGGCAAGTTTCTTCGGTCAATGTAGCCGTAAACCGTTCGACGCTTGGAATAGGATTGCTCGCCCAGATTCACTGGTCGTCCGCCCGCAGTCAGATCGAGATTCCCGCTGATCGCCAGAATGGAATCGCGAACCGCCTCAAATTCCAAACGGTGAATGTTCGCGCGCCAGAGCAAGCGGTTTTGCGGGTCGAGCTGGGCAAAGCGCGGGTTGCTCTCGCTGCTTTGCTGGTAGGTGTTTGAGAGCATGATTTCACGATGGAGTTTCTTCATCGACCAGCCGTCTTGAATGAAATGCGCCGCCAGATAATCCAGTAATTCCGGATGGCTCGGTGGTTCTGATTGATTGCCAAAATCATCGGGCGTGGTGACGAAACCTTCTCCGAAATGATGCATCCAAACGCGATTCACGGCGACGCGCGCAGTGAGCGGGTTGTAAGGATTGGCGATGGCGTAGGCGAGCTCGAGCCGACCGCTCCCTTTCTTGAACGGCACACGGTTGAGGCCGGACAGAATTTCCAGAAAGCGGCGCGGCACGACATCGCCCTTATTTTCAGCCTCGCCACGAAGGAACACGGGCGAATCTTTGGGGGTTTTGCTGTCCAGTAGAACCATGGCGCGAGCTGGTGCGCCGGCGTGGGTCATATCGAGTCGGGCCAGATCGCGCCGGACTTCGATTTCTTCTTTCAGCAACTCTTTCCTCGGTTTTTTTCCACCCGATTTGCGCAATGCCCGCCGCTCTGATTCCAGCATCGCCATTTTTTGGTTAAGGACATTTTGTTTTTGGAGATAATCGTTGTAATCGGGCGTGATCTTCAACGTGCCGAGAATGGGTTCTTCCCTGGGTTCAACCGAACTGGCGAAAACGCCGCGCAGCGAATAGTAATCTTTCGTCGGAATCGGATCGAATTTGTGATCGTGACAGCGCGCGCACGTCACCGTCAAACCCATCATCCCTTTCGTCATGACGTCGATACGGTCGTTGATAATATCATTCTGATTTCCGTTGAAGTGATCGCCCAACGTTAAAAATCCCAGGGCCGCGAGCGAACTCCGGTCTTTATCCAACGGCAGTTTGTCCGCGGCGATTTGTTCGAGAATGAATTGATTGTACGGCTTGTCCTGATTGAACGCGCGAATGACGTAATCGCGGTAAGTCCAGGCGAACGGGAAAAACGGCGCTTCCTGATTTCTTTTCACATCGCCTTTGGTGTCGGAATAGCGAGCGATGTCCAGCCAGTAGCGGCCCCAGCGTTCGCCATATTGCGGCGAGGCCAGCAGGCGATCAACCAACTTGGCAAACGCGTTCGTGGAGGAATCATTCACAAATGCCAGAACTTCTTCAGGCGTTGGCGGCAAGCCGATCAAATCAAAAGTCGCGCGGCGAATCAGCGTGCGTTTGTCGGCGGGCGCGGATGGTTTCATTGAGTTGGATTCCAACTTTGCCAAAACAAACGCGTCAATCGGTGTCGCAGCCCAATCGGTTTGTTTTACCGTTGGAACGGTGGTTTTTTGAATCGGCTTAAAGGACCAATGTTCCTTGGCCGTTTTGCCCCAGCCTTTCGTTGCCACCGCCGCGCCAGGAATGCGCGGATCGGGCGCGCCCATTTTTATCCAGCTCACGAGATCGTTGATTTGCGCGTCGGAAAGCTTTTTGTTCTTCGGCGGCATTTCCAGATCCGGGTCGTTGTAGCGAACCGCTTTGATCAAGAGGCTCTTCTCCGGATCGCCGGGGACAATCGCCGGGCCGTTTTCGCCGCCTTTTAAAATGCTCTCGCCGTATTCGAGCGAGAGGCCGCCTTTCAATTTTTCCGCTTCACGGCTGTGACACTTGTAGCAATTGTCCACGAGGATCGGGCGGATTTTGCTTTCGAAGAAAGCGAGTTGATCGGGCGTCGGTGGAGCGGCGGAGGCGCTTTGGAAAATTGCGGAGGCGATTGCGGTCAGGGCAACAGAGTGGAAAAACAGCTTGGCCATAAAAACAATAAGCTAAGCCATGACCCCTTTAACGACCTGGCCCGAAACATCGGTCAACCGAAAATCACGTCCGTTGTAACGGTAGGTCAGTTTTTCGTGATTGAAGCCAAGCAGTGCCAAAATCGTCGCGTGCAAGTCGTGGACGTGAACGGGATCGACCACGGACTTCGCTCCGAATTCATCCGTCGCACCGAAAACCGTTCCGCCTTTCGCGCCTCCGCCCGCGAGCCAAACTGAAAATGCTTTGGCATTGTGATCGCGCCCCGGATTGTCATTTCCATTGCGGTCGCGCGTCGGCTGTCGGCCAAATTCGCCACCCCAAATCACCAGCGTGCTGTCCAGCAAGCCCCGTTCTTTTAAATCCGTGAGGAATGCGCTGAGCGGGCGGTCGATTTCGCGGGCGCGCTCCGGCAGTTTCGTTTCGATGTCCTGATGATGGTCCCAGCCGCCCGCCCAAACTTGCACGAAGCGAACGCCGCGTTCGAGCAGGCGCCGCGCGATCAGCATCTGCCGCCCCTGGCCGGTATTGCCGTACATTTCCTGGATATTGGCCGGCTCCTTTCTGTAATCGAACGCATCGGACGCGGCCGATTGCATTTTGAAAGCGATTTCGTAAGCCTCGATGCGCGCTTCGAGTTGCGCATCCTTCTGTAAATTCTGCGAATGCAATTCGTTGAGTTGATGCACTAAATCGAGCTGCCGCCGTTGTTCCGTCTGGGAGACGTAAGGATTCTTGATGTTTTGAATCATCTCTTCGACGGTGCCAGCCTGGGTGTTGACGCTGGTTGCCTGGAAGGCGCCAGGTAAAAATGCGGAACCCCAATTTTGCGTGCCGCCGGGTGGCAACCCGCCGCCGTTGCGCAGTGAAATAAAGCCCGGCATGTTTTGATTCTCGCTGCCCAAACCGTAAACCGTCCACGATCCGAGACATGGTTTGGCGAGTTGACGCGAACCGGTGTTCATCATCACCGTGGCGATTTCATGAGCAGGAACATCGGTATGCATCGAGCGAATAATCGCCATTTCGTCCACGTGTTTTGCCAATTCTGGAAAAACTTCGCTGACTTCAATTCCTGATTTTCCGTGCTTTTGAAATTTGAACGGCGAAGCCATCGCCACGCCGCGTCCGCCGGGGATTGATTGGCCCGCGTATTTCGACAGGGCCGGTTTCGGATCCCACGTATCGACTTGCGACGGTGCGCCGTTGGCAAAAATATGGATGACGCGTTTTGCCTTACCCGGGAAATGCGGCGTTTTCGGCGTGAAGGGCGAAAGACTATTTTCCGCCGCCGCCGCTTTGAAAAGTTCATCGCTCAGCAAAGTGGATAAGCCAAGAGCGCCCAATCCCATGCCCATTCGCTCGAGAAAATGTCGACGCGAAAAAACAGGTGTCGCGATACGATTGTTGCAGGTTTCAAACATAACAGGGCAGGTGGTAGATCATGTTAATCATCTGGGTCGCCGCACAATATACAACAATGTGCATGGACCTGAACTGAATGACGGGCGGACATGCGGTGAAGTTACAGCGCAACCGCGAAACTCCGAGTGAGCTAATCGGCAATGGCCATATCCATGTCGCGCGTGTAATAGAGAATTCGCCCGCAGTTGGGGCAGGTGACCAATTCCTCTTCGCGCCGACACGATAAAATAATTTGGGTGGGAAACTT
The DNA here is from genome assembly GCA_947478865.1 of Verrucomicrobiales bacterium. Classification (GTDB taxonomy): domain Bacteria; phylum Verrucomicrobiota; class Verrucomicrobiia; order Limisphaerales; family CANJXF01; genus CANJXF01. The sequence goes on from CANJXF010000009.1 coordinate 15,334, forward strand.
CATGTGACACCCGCCGCAAACACCGTGTTGGATGCCAACGACGACGCTGCCGCCTTTGTTTTTCAGGAGCCGTTCGTAACGGGAGCGCGTGCTTTCATCCACCGCCGCGGCCAAGGCTTCGCGGTTGGCTGACAACTCAGCGAGCTCTTTTTTCAAATTCTCTTCGCGACCTGACAATTCCGCAATCTGCCCATCCAAATGCTTCTTCGCTTCACCGGCGGTTTGTGTGGCCGCGTTTACTTCCTTCTGGGCTGCTTCAGCGACTTCCATTAACTCAAGCTGCTGATCTTCCAGCTTTGTAATCGCAGCCTTGCAGGCTTCGATCTCGTGCCCGATGGCGCGGAACTCCTCGTTTTTCTTGGTCTGAAATTGTTGGATGGAATATTTCTCGATTTTTTGCTTTTGCGCCAAGGCTTCGAGCTCGAGATCTTTGCGCTGCGATTCAATTGTCTTCGCCCGCAACTTCGCTGCATCAAGACTGGATTGCGTGTTGGCGGCCCGACCTTGCAATAATTGCCGCTCCGGCTCGATTCGAGCCAGTTCGTCGTTGACGTGGGCAATTTTGCGATCGCGATCCTGGAGAATGAGAAGTTTTTCTATGGCTTCAAGCATGGATAAATCCGGTTTCTGAAAAGACGTTATCGGTCGATTTCTGGCAAGTCAATGCGCGGTTGCAGTTGGCGGTTCGCGTTAAAAACCTTTCTTAAATTTTTGCAATCCATGCGCCAAAATCGTTCCAGCAACCATTGCAATCAAATAGCCGTAAGGTAACCCGCTGGCCATCAAGCCCACCAGCAATGCAATGAATAAATCTGATTTCGCCATGCTCACGTCGCGAATTAGAAGCATCAGGGCAAGCCCTTCAAACAAAAGAATTACGCCGAGAATTGGCATTGGGAAAACCTGGATCACGTTTTGAAATCCGCTGCTGAAGAACAATCCGAGCATTAGATAAAGCGTGCCGTAAATGATGACTGAACCGCCGGTCCGCGCTCCAAACGCGTAATGTCCGGCTAATCCGCCTGAGCCGTGACAGGTCGGAATGCCGCCGAAGAGCGGGTTGATCAAATTCATCAGCGAGTAAGTGAAGCTGATTTTGCGAAGGCTCGGCGCGCGATCGGGAAATAAATCATGTGCAGTTTGCCTCGCAGCCAGAATGGAGTTTCCGATGGAAAGCGGCACTTGGGGAAGGGCAAGCAACAGAAACCCGGCAACCAAATTGTTCCATTGCGGCGCATGGGTTTTCGGCACCTGAAAACTAATCTGCTGCGAGGCTGAGTATAAATCCAGATGCAGGCGAAACATGGAATAACCCGCCCCGAGAACGAGAATGAAAAGGGCCGCGGGATATTTTCTGTTTCCGTAGAGCAAAACACTGATTACAAACGCAATCGCCGCCAATCCGTAACCACTGAGGCCTTCGCGCTGCACGTAATCTTTCATCGCCAGGCTCGCGAGTTGAAGGCCCAGCCCGAATTGAATTCCGCGAACCACAATCCTGGGAACGACACGCCCCAGCCAATCTACCAGCCCGGTCACGGTCAGAAGCAGCATCGTTATTCCGATTGCAAACCCGCCACCGTAAAGAACATCGCTCGTGATCTTATTGCTCGCTGTTTGCGCGATCACCATGACTGCGACCGCCTTGAGCGGTTGAACGGGCATTGGCAGTCGATAAACCAAGCCCGTCAATATCTGCATTGCGCCGTAAACAATGAGAACGCTCGCGGCATCCAATCCGGCCGCGAGAATCATTCCAACGACGAGTGGCAGATCGGTTCCGATATCGCCAAATGCACCAGCCAGCTCGTTGCGATCAAAGCGAATACTTCCGCGCGAAGGCGCCGAAGCATTAGAATTTTCGTTGGGCGATCCCGTTTTCATCAAAATGACCGCGCACTGTTTTCAGCAAAATCGAGTCAAAGGAAAGATCGAATGTGGGGAGAAGGCAATTGCGGAAGAATTCTTCACTTGGGAAAGGGGGATTTGTGAGTTTGTGAAAAAAATCACAAAGTTCTTGCCACCCCAAAAAAGGGGTGTTTAGTTACCTCAGATTCGCGGTCATTCGTCCATGAAATCCAGTACTGAATACGCATACAATTCGAAAATCGAAGGTGACGTTGTCATCACGCGAGTCGATGCTGCCCTGAATTGGTTTCGCAAGAATTCTGTCTGGCCAATGCCGATGGGGTTGGCCTGTTGCGCGATTGAATTAATGGCTGCGGGCGCGAGCCGTTATGACATTGCGCGCTTTGGATCGGAAGTGATGCGGTTTTCGCCGCGCCAATCCGATGTGATGATTGTCGCCGGCACCGTCACATACAAAATGGCGCTGGCTGTCAAACGCATTTATGACCAAATGCCAGAGCCGAAATGGGTCATCGCGATGGGCGCGTGCGCTTCGACTGGCGGCATGTATCGCAGTTACGCGGTTTTGCAGGGCGTGGATAACATTATTCCGGTAGATGTTTATGTGGCTGGTTGCCCGCCGCGGCCCGAAGCGCTGCTCGACGCTCTGATTCGTCTGCAAAATAAAATCGGAAGCGAACCCGTGGATCATCGCCCACGTGATTTGGAGCAGCTGGATTCCACTGCGAACCCCGGCACAGCTAAACCTGAATTTGAATTAGCCAATAAGAAATGAGCGCATTGGAATCAGCTCAAAAACTTCAGGAGAAATTCGGCGGATTAATTTCCGCTCCGACGGAGTTCCGCGGCGAAATCACGGTCTTGGTCACCGACGCGGAAAAAATCGTGGAAATTTGTTCGTTCGCAAAAAAAGAATTGGGCTTCGATTATCTCGTCGATCTCAGCAGCGTGGATAATTACGGTAACGATCCGCGTTGGACGCTGGTTTACGAGCTTTATGGCTACGGCCATCGTTGCCATTTGCGCCTGAAAACGGACGTGAGCGAGGAGAAATCCGAGTTGCCGACGATCAGCAATGTCTGGCGCACCGCGGATTGGCACGAGCGCGAAATCTACGACATGATGGGTATTCGTTTTCGCGGACATCCTGACCTTCGCCGCATTTTAATGTGGGACGGTTATCCTTATTTCCCGTTGCGCAAAGATTTTCCACTTTCTGGCAAACCGAGCGAAATGCCGGACGTCGCTTTCACAAACAAAGCTCCGTTGGAAGGCGGGCCCTTCGTCACGATTTCCGGCGGAAAAGACACGATCGCCCGCGAACCGCGCGTGCGCATTCCTGAAACGGACGCGCTGGATACGACGAATCGCGTGGAGCGCCGCACGGACATCAAAGATTTGCACGGCCACTCGCATGGGCCTGGGCCGATTGAGAAGAAATAGCAATGGCGACGACTGAAGAAATTCAATTTCGTGATCCCGCAGCGCGTGTTGCGGCAGCGCAACCGATTTACTCTGCTCCGGTCGGTTCGCCGAACGAGGACTTGCCCGACATGCAGACCGAGAAAATGGTCTTGAACATGGGGCCGTCACATCCGGCGACACATGGCGTGCTGCGCATTGTTCTCGAAATGGACGGCGAAATTATCACGAAGGCGATTCCCGACGTCGGCTATCTCCATCGCGGCGACGAAAAAATCGCCGAGAACATGACTTACACCCAGTTCATTCCTTACACGGATCGACTGGATTATCTCGCGCCACTCGCCAACAACGTCGCCTACGCGCTCGCTGTCGAAAAGTTGATGGGCATCGACAAACAACTTCCGCCGCGCTGCCAATATATTCGTGTGATTTGCTGCGAGCTCGCTCGTATTTCCGCGCACTTGCTCGGTCTCGGCGCGTTCGCGATGGATGTAGGCGCGCTCACCGTTTTTCTACACACCTTCACTGAGCGTGAAAAAATTTATAATCTCATCGAAGCGCTGACCGGCGCGCGTTTCACCACGACTTACACGCGCATCGGCGGACTTTCCCGTGATTTGCCCGTTGGCTGGGTTGAGCAATGCCGAAAATTTCTCGACGAAGTTGTCGTCAATTTTGACGAGTCAGAAAAATTGCTCACGCGCAATCGCATCTTCGTCGATCGTACCCGCGACATCGGGGTGATTTCCAAAGAAGACGCGATTGATTACGGATTGACTGGACCGAATCTGCGCGGCAGCGGCGTCGATTACGATTTGCGGAAGGCTCATCCGTATCTTTGCTACGCTAATCTGGAATTTGATATTCCGCGCGGCTCCGTCGGCGATTGTTATGATCGCTATCTCGTTCGCATGGAAGAAATGCGCCAGAGCATTCGAATTTTGAAGCAGTGCCTCGATCAATTGCCCGATGGTCCAATCAACATCGCCGATGGCAAAATCGTTTTACCGAAAAAGGAAAAAGTCCTGACGAGCATGGAGGAATTGATTCATCAATTCATCCTCGTCACGCAAGGCGTCAACGCGCCGGTTGGTGAGGTTTATTTCGGTGCAGAAAACCCGAAGGGCGAGCTCGGTTTTTACATCAACAGCAAAGGCGGCGGCACGCCGAACCGCATGAAAATCCGCGCGCCATCGTTCGTAAACCTGAGCATTTTATCCCACTTGCTGCCGGGCCACATGATGAGTGACACGGTCGCCATTCTGGGTTCGCTAGATTTCGTGATGGGAGAATGTGATCGATAAAATGAGTTTCACCATTCCAATCGAATTAGAAGCCGAGTTGAACGAACTCGTGACGCATTATCCGCAGAAGCGGAGCGCGTCGCTCATGTTCCTCCACGCGATTCAGGAACACTTCGGCTACATCTCAAAAGAAGCGATGGAATGGACGGCGGCGAAGCTCGAATTGTCGCCGATCAACATTTACGAGTTGGTGACTTTTTATCCGATGTTCCGCCAGGAACCGGCGGGCAAATATCAGATCAAAGTTTGCCGCACCTTGAGCTGCGCTTTGGCTGGTTCCGGAAAACTGCACAAACATTTTTGTGAAAAATTCGGTTTGGATTCCCATGCGCACGGAGTGCAAACGAGCAAAGACGGAGAGTTCTCCGTCGAATTTGTCGAGTGCCTCGCCAGTTGCGGCACCGGCCCGGTGATGATGTGCAACGAAGATTTTTACGAAGCCGTTTCAAATTCCAAAGCAGACGAGATTTTACAGACGTGCAAGTAACGAAAATTGGCTGCCCGACATGGATTTGAACCATGACAAACAGATTCAGAGTCTGTTGTGCTACCGTTACACCATCGGGCAGGCCGGAGCGGTTCAAAGGTAAAAGATTGGTTTTGAGAGTCAAGTTTTGCCCGGTATTTCCGGGCGCAAATTAAGTATGCCGCAACAATATCGGCTCATTTTAAAAAATATCGACGCGCCAGGTTACACGAACGACCTCGATTGTTACGTGCGCCACGGCGGCTACGAAGCTTTGAAAAAAGCGTTCGAGATGGGCCCGCGTGTTTCGCCCGATGGCGGCACGGTGAGCGGTCCTGAAAAGATTCGTAAAACCGTCCTCGAATCGGGTTTGCGCGGTCGCGGTGGTGCGGGTTTTTCCGCGGGTTTGAAATGGAGTTTCGTTGATCGCAAGAGCGGCAAGCCGATTTATCTCATCTGCAACGCCGACGAATCCGAGCCCGGCACCTTCAAAGATCGCCAGATCATTTACAAAGATCCGCACCAGTTGATCGAAGGAATGATCATCTCCTGCTACGCGAACGACGTTCATCTCGCTTACATTTACATTCGCGGCGAATTTCCCGAAGGCGCGCGCATTTTGAAACGAGCTTTGGCTGAAGCGAAGGCGAAAAATCTCCTCGGCAAAAAGATTCTCGGCAGCGATTACGATCTGGAGATTTACATTCATCGCGGCGCGGGCGCTTACATTTGCGGCGAAGAAACCGGCCTCATCGAATCGCTTGAAGGCAAGCGCGCTTACCCCCGCATCAAGCCGCCGTATTTTCCGGCGATCCTCGGCCTCTACATGTGCCCGACCATCGTCAACAACGTTGAGACGCTTTGCCACGTGAGGCACATCGTCAACATGGGCGGCGCGGATTACGCGAAGCTCGGCACGCCCAACAACACCGGGACACGCATCGTCAGCTTGAGCGGCCAGGTTAAAAAGCCCGGGTATTACGAAATCGAAGTCGGAAAAGTGACGATCGGTGAATTAATTAATCACGAGAATTTCGGCGGCGGTTTGCTTGACGGTCGAAAGTTGAAAGCAATTATCCCCGGCGGGTCATCCGCGAAAGTTTTTAAAGCGGGCGAAAAATTCAAGCTCAAGAAAAAAGGCGCCGACGGCCAGATGACCACCGTCGAAGTGGACATGCTCGATTTGCCTTATGATTTCGATTCACTGCAAGCTGCCGGCAGCATGTCCGGTTCGAGCGCGATCATCGTCATGGACGACAGCGTGGATATCGTCGAAGCGCTCGCGAATCTCAGCGAATTCTACGCGCACGAAAGTTGCGGCCAATGCACCCCGTGCCGCGAAGGTTCGCTCTGGATGAGCAAAGCGCTCCATCGCATGACGCACGGCGAAGGCCGCAAACAGGATGCCGATTATTTGCTGAACATCGCGCAGAATATTCAGGGCCGAACAATCTGCGCCTTCGGCGAAGCCTGCTCCTGGCCGGTGTTGAGTTTCGTGAAGAAATTCAAAGACGAATTCGAAGCCAAAGGTGCCGCTGACGAATCTCGCAACAAAGTCGCGGCAACAAGCAAAGTGACAATCGCGGCCAGTCCGCAACGTTGACGGCGATGCCCAAACTTTACGTTTATTTTGGTTTGGTGGTTTATTTTTACGCGAACGAGCATGAACCGATTCACGTTCACGGAGAATTTCAGGGGCAAGAATGCAAAGCAGAATTTGTTTTGAAAAACGGGAAAGTGGTGCGGATTATTTTTTGCAATATTACCGGAAGGCCGCCGTTAACAGGCGTGCATTTGAAGGATTTCAAAGCGCTGGTGCGTGTTAAGGCTAATGACATTGTTAAGCGTTGGGTGGATTTCTTTGTGCTCAAGAAGCACAACAAACCAGAAATCATCACACGAAAATTAAAATGAAAACAACAGCGATAAAATATTTGGAGATTGAGGAGGCCGAATACGTTTCGGGCTACAAGCTTCGCCTTGTTTTCAATGATGGTATTTATCAAACCGTAGATTTCGAGCCGTTTTTGCGCCAGGCACAAAATCCCGACCTCACTCAGTATCGCCAGTTGCGAAAGTTCAAAAACTTTCATCTGCATTACGGAAACCTCATGTGGGGCGATTACGAAATGATCTTCCCCATCGCAGATTTGCACGCTGGAAAAATTTAATCATGTCGAACGCGACAACAACTGAAACAAAACCCGCGCCGCCGCCGGTCGATAAGATGAAAATCAAAATCGACGGGCGCGAAATTGAAGTGCCCAAGATGATGCCGGATTGGCAGGGCAAACTTCAGCCGACGACCATGCTCCAGGCTTGCGCCGCCGCCGGCCACGACGTGCCGCATTATTGTTATCATCCGAAACTTCCCATCGCCGGAAATTGCCGGATGTGCCTCGTGGAATTCGGCACGCCCGCCATGGGGCCTGATCGCAAGCCCGTTCTCAACGAAGACGGCTCTGCGAAAATCGCCAAATCCGTTTTGCCTTACGAACCTACTTCGCCGCGCGGCGCGATTGCCTGCGCGACTCCGATTTCGCCAGGAATGGAAATTTATCCAAACTCGCCTGCGACCAAACAAATGCGCGAAGCCGTTTTGGAATCGCTGCTCATCAATCATCCGCTCGATTGCCCGATCTGCGATCAGGCTGGCGAATGCAAACTGCAGGAATACTCCGTCGATCACGGAAATGCCGCGAGCCGTTTCGTTGAAGAAAAAGTTCACAAACCCAAGCACGTCGATCTTGGCCCGCGCATCGTTCTCGACGACGAGCGTTGCATTCTCTGTTCGCGTTGCGTTCGGTTCACGAAAGATATCGTGGGCGACGATGCGCTTGGCTTCGCGCAACGCGGCAGCCACAACACGCTCACCAATTTTCCAGGTAAACAGTTCGACAACAATTACACGCTCAATACCGTGGACATCTGTCCCGTTGGCGCGCTGACTTCGAAAGATTTTCGTTTCAAAATGCGCGTCTGGTTTTTGAAGGAAACCAAAAGCATCTGCACGAGTTGCGCAACCGGTTGCAACGTCATCGTCGGTTCGCGCGAAGGGAATGTTTATCGATACGAGCCGCGCGAGAACGACGCCGTGAATTCCTGCTGGATGTGCGATTCTGGTCGGCTCAATTATAAGTGGATCAATCGCGAAGATCGGCTGACCGAAGTCCAACATCTAAAATCCAAAGCCCAAAGTTGGCCGATGGCGCTCAAAGAAATTTCTGAAGTTTTGCGTAAAGCTTCGTCGGGTTCGGTCGCCATCGTCGCTTCCGCTCGTCAGACGAACGAAGAACTTTATTTGCTAAAAAAACTCGCAACGAAATTCAATGCGATTACCGATTCCGTTCCGCGCCATGGTGAGAGCGACAAGCTTTTGTTGAACGCGGATCGCAATCCGAACAGCAACGGCGCGAAACTCATTGGCATTTCTCCCGCGCAAATGGGTTCCAATCTGCCGAAGATCGCCGACGGCATTCGCAACGGAACCATCAAAACCTTAATCGTTTTCGGCGAAGATGTGACCAAACACGGCATCGGCACGGATTTGCTCGTCAAGCTCGACCACTTGATTGTTTCTGACATTTTGCCAAACAAAACGACGGAATCGGCGCATTATCTTTTGCCCGGCTGCGCGCACGCCGAGAAGCGCGGCAGTTTTGTGAATGCCAAAGGTCGCGTGCAACGTTTCCTCCAGGCGATTCAGCCGAAAGGCGACGCTCGCCCCGAGTGGGAATTTTTGCACGAACTCGTTTTTAATGTCACCGGCCAGAATGGTTTTGCGAGCATCGAAGGTTTATTCAACCAAATGGCGCAGGAAATTCCCGCGTTCAACGGCGTGACCTGGGCCGTGCTCGGTGATGCCGGCGTGACCATCCCAACTTGAAATGATCAGCGCACTGACAAATTTATATGATGGTTTAGGTCCGGTGGGCCAATTCGCCCTCTGGAGCTTTGTCAAAATTGCAGCGCTGTTTGGCGCTGTGATGACGTTCGTCGCCTATTCGGTGTTGGCCGAGCGAAAAATTTCCGCCTTCATTCAAGATCGCGTTGGACCAAATCGCGTCGCACTTCCGCTGATTGGATCGATTCCGATTATCGGTCCGTTCCTGACAAATCTCGGGGTTTGGCAACCTTTGGCGGATGGCGTGAAATCATTTCTAAAGGAAGATTTTACTCCGAGCTACGTGAGGAAAGCTTATTTCTGGATTGCTCCTGCGATCACGTTTATTCCGGCATTCCTCGTTCTCGCGGTGATTCCGTTCGGCTCCTTTTTGGGCGAACAGAAAATGGTGATCGCCGATTTGAACGTCGGAATTTTGTTCACGTTCGGAATTATTTCACTCGGCGTTTACGGAATCGTTTTGGCCGGTTACGCATCGAATTCCAAATATCCGTTTCTCGGCGGAATCCGTTCCAGCGCGCAAATGATTTCGTACGAAATTTCGATGGGACTCGCTGTCATTCCAGTTTTTCTGATTGTTGGTAAACTGAACCTGGGCGAAATCATCCTCCATCAGGCGCAGCATGGTTGGCTGATTTTTTATGCGCCGATTTCGTTCGTCATTTTCATCGTCTCTGCTTTCGCGGAAACCAATCGTCTGCCATTTGATTTGCCTGAATCCGAAACCGAGCTTGTCGCCGGATACAACACTGAATACAGCTCGATGAAGTTCGCGCTCTTCTTCATGGGCGAATACACGAACATGATCGCCGCTTCCGCGATGATGGTTGTTTTGTTTTTCGGCGGCTGGACGTTGCCGTTCGGTGGGCTTGACCAGCCGGCGCAACCAGCTGAATGGCTGCGAGGCCTGGCGCACATCGGAATTTTCGTCGCCAAAATGCTGGTGTTCATGGTGATCTTCATCTGGATTCGCTGGATGCTCCCGCGCTTCCGTTACGACCAACTGATGGACCTGGGTTGGCGCAGATTTTTGCCATTGGCCCTGATCAATATTTTGATCACAGCGGTGGTGCTTTGGTTGAGAAGTTAAGAAAATGATCGTTGAACGTAAAAAATTAAATTTTTGGGAACGGCTTTACCTGCCCGCCATTTTGGGCGGAATTAAAGTCACCGCGCGCCACTTCGGGCGAACCCTGTTCAAAGGCAAAACGGCCGGAAAAGAATTGTCCGGCGGTTATTATCCCGAGAAAAAATGGACCGTAGCCGAAGGCTATCGCGGCGCGCCCTACCTCGTCAGAGATCCAGAAGGCAACACCAAGTGCGTGTCCTGCCAGCTCTGCGAATTCGTCTGTCCGCCCAAGGCCATCAAAATTACTCCGCCGGGTCCGGTCATGAGCAATGCCGATCGTCCAAACGCGGAAAAGATGCCGAAGGAATTCGAGATCAACATGCTGCGTTGCATCTTCTGCGGCTTCTGCCAGGAAGTTTGTCCCGAAGAATCAATTTTTCTGCAAAAGGATTATTCGCTCAATGGCCTGAGCCGCAGCGAAATGATTTACAACAAAGAAAAACTTCTCGCACTCGGCGGCGTGAACAACAGCCCGATTTTCAAGTGGAAACAAAAAGCCGAAGAAGCCAAAGCCCAAGGCATCGCTCCTTAAAAATGTAATCGATGCAAACCCAGGACATTTTCTTTTATGTTTTCGCGCTGCTCACCGTGATTTGCGCCGTGATGGTGGTCGCCAATCCACTCAGCCGGAATCCGGTCACGAGCGCGATGTTTCTCGTTTTGACCATTGTTTGCATGGCCGGCCTTTTCGTTTTGCTCCACGCTTTCTTCCTGGCAGCCGTGCAGATTCTGGTTTACGCCGGCGCGGTGATGGTGCTGTTCCTTTTCGTTATCATGTTGCTCGATCTGAAAGAAGAAGAGCGGCGCAAGGTTAAAATTGTTGGCGCTGGTTTGGGAACAATATCCGTTGGCGCTGTCGCGTTTCTTCTCTTCCGAATAATTCTTACCTCTTCGAAAGGTGCCGCAAATGCAGCGCCTCAACTCGAAGGCTCAACCTCTTCTCTGGGAACGCTGCTCTTCTCAAAATACGTTTTGCCTTTTGAAATTTTGTCGTTGCTGTTGTTGGTGGCGATGGTCGGTGTGATTCTCCTGAGCAAAAAGGATTTAAAATGACCCCGGTTGGACTCGAACATTTTCTCGTCGTCAGCGGAGTGCTTTTTTGCCTCGGACTCTGGGGCGTCATTGTGCGCCGCAATCTGCTCATCATGTATATGTCGCTGGAGTTGATGCTCAACGCCGCCAATCTCGCGCTCGTTTCCTTTTCCCGGTTCAACAACAGACTCGATGGCCAGATCATGGTGTTTTTCATCATCACGGTTGCGGCGGCGGAAGTCGCTGTCGGGTTGGCGCTGATTGTGGCGCTCTATCGAAAGAAACAAACCGCGCACGTCGAAGATTTGGCGACGATGAAATTGTAATCGATGAACGATTTGCTTCCAAATTTACCGTGGTCGGTCCTGTTTTTGCCGCTGCTATCGGCGGTGGCAATTGCCTTGTTCACCAAAAAAAATCGCGGGCTCAGCGCCGGTATCTCCATCGGCGCGATTGTAATCTCGTTTCTGCTCAGTGCTTTCCTGTTCTTCCAATATCGTGACGCAAAACAAATTCCAGACACAGTTCTTTCATGGGTATCCGTAGGCAATCTCAGCGTCGATATTGGCATAAAGTTGGACTCGCTCAGCTTGCTCATGTTGCTGATCGTTACCGGCGTCGGCAGTGCGATTCATATTTATTCCTGGGGTTACATGCACGAAGATCGCGCCGTCTCGCGCTACTTCGCCAGCCTGAGTCTCTTCACGTTCTCAATGCTCGGAATCGTGCTTGCCACCAATTTTTTCCAAATGTTCATTTTTTGGGAACTGGTCGGCGTCTCCAGTTATTTGCTCATCGGATTCTGGTATGAGCGCGCCTCGGCCGCGGACGCTGCGAAAAAAGCTTTTATCACCAACCGCCTTGGTGACTTCGGATTTCTGATTGGCATCATCATGGTTTGGGCATTGGCGGGTTCACTAAGCTTCGGCACGCTGCAAGAATCCTTCAAAGCCAACCCTCAAATTCTGGGAGCTTCTGCGACTCTCGCCGGCCTTTTGATTTTCTGCGGAGCGATGGGCAAGTCCGCGCAATTTCCGCTGCACGTCTGGTTGCCAGACGCGATGGAAGGCCCGACTCCCGTCAGCGCATTGATCCACGCCGCGACGATGGTTGCTGCTGGCGTCTACATGCTCTGCCGCGTTTTTTTCCTGTTCAATTTGCCCGCGCTCGAAATCATTTCCTGGATCGGTGGTTTCACGGCATTGCTCGCCGCCGTCATTGCTGTCCAACAAAACGACATCAAACGCATTCTTGCTTATTCCACGCTCTCGCAACTCGGTTACATGGTTATGGCCGTAGGTGTGGGCGGCCCGGCTGCCGCAATGTTTCATCTCACCACGCACGCGTTTTTTAAAGCGCTTTTATTTCTCGGCGCCGGTTCGGTGATTCATGCGCTCCATCATGAACAGGACATTTGGAAAATGGGCGCGCTGAAAAAGAAAATGCCCGTCACGTTCTGGACCTTTCTAATCGGAACGCTCGCGCTCGCTGGAATTCCGCCGTTCAGCGGCTTTTACAGCAAAGACGCCGTTCTCGCCGCTGCGTTCGAACACAACGCCATTCTATTCATCGTCGCAACGCTTGTCGCCGCGCTCACTGCGTTTTACATGTTCCGCCTTTTCTTCGTGGCCTTTCTCGGCGCGCCGAAATCCGACGCCAGCGATCATGCGCACGAATCGCCGAAAATAATGACCATGCCGCTTCAAATATTGGCGGTGCTCGCGGTCATTGGCGGATTGATCGGCATCGACACTTTCATTGGAAAAACATTTCAGCCTGAGGCGCACGCTGTCCATTTCGCGGAAAGATTTTTAGCTCCGTTTGGCCACGCTCCAATGGCTGCGCTATTCGGGATTCTGGCCTCAGTTATCGGATTCAGCATCGCCTGGTCGCTTTACGCAAATGCCTCTTGCGATCCGCTTCCCGAAAAACTCGGCGTCCTCTCTCGCGCTATGCGGAACAAGTTTTACTTCGATGAAATCTATTCCGGTCTCATCGCCATCACGCATGAAGCGGCGTCGCGACTCGCAGATTTCATCGACCGCTGGATTGTCGCCGGTCTCATGGTACGAGGTGCGCATGGCACCACTGAGCTTTTTGGCCGCGCGCTGCGATTGGTCCAGACCGGCAATCTGCAAATCTACGCGTTCCTCTTTGTCGCTGGCGTGGCGGTTGTGCTCTATTTCGTCCTGTTCCGCTCATGAATTCAATTTTAACATACATCATTTTAGCGCCGCTGATTGGAGCGCTGGTCGTGCTGCTCGTTCCGCGCAATTTCCGGTTCATCATCCGGGGAATTGCGCAGGCGGCCACTCTGATTTCGATGGTTCTGGCCATTAAAATGTTCTTCTTCGATTTCACCACCAACTTTCCGCGCGAGCAATTGACGGAAAAAATCCAGTGGGTTGCTTCGCTCGGAATTAACTACCACGTCGGAGTCGATGGACTGAATGTCGGGTTGATTCTGATGGGAGCGATTGTGGCGTTCGCGGCGGTCTGCGTCTCGCACAACATCAAAACCTACGAGAAAGAATTTTACATTCTCCTGCTCGTGATGACCGGTGGCATTCTCGGCGCGTTTGCGTCGCTCGACTTATTCTTTTTCTACTTCTTTCACGAACTCGCGCTCGTTCCGACCTTCATCATGATTGGCGTTTGGGGACGCGGCGAAAATAAAAACTACGCCACTTTTCAAATTACTCTTTACCTCAGCATCGGAGCATTGCTGGCCTTGGTGGGCCTGATCGCACTTTATCTTCAGCTCCCTCTCGGGAATCGCACGTTCAACATCATCGAGCTCACAAAATATTTCAAAGCGCAGCCGATGAACCTCGCCGCGCAACAATTTATTTTCCCGCTGCTCCTGTTTGGCTTTGGCATTCTGGTTTCGCTTTGGCCGTTTCACACCTGGGCGCCTCTCGGTTACGGCTCTGCTCCGAGTGCGACCGCCATGCTGCACGCCGGCGTTCTGAAAAAATTTGGCCTTTACGGCCTCATTCGCATCGCCCTTCCGCTCATGCCGGATGCTTCCCAAAGCTGGCTGCACGTCCTCGCCGTTCTCTGTTTAGGCAATATTGTTTACTGCGGATTTGTGGCAATGCGCCAACGCGATCTCAATTTGCTCATCGGCAATTCCAGCGTCGCGCACATGGGTTTTTGTTTTCTCGGCATCGCGAGCCTCACCCTGATTGGAATTACCGGCGCTGTCACTGTGATGGTTGCGCACGGGTTACTCGCGGCGCTGACGTTCGCCTTGAGCGGCTACATTTATCAGCAAACCGGCACGCTCGATATTAGGCAAATGGGTGGACTGCTTCGCCAGATTCCGTTCATCGGCGCGGCGCTCGTCATGGCGGCGATGGCGGGTTGCGGCCTTCCTGGATTTGCCAATTTTCCGGGTGAAGCGCTGGTGCTATTCGGCGCTTGGAAGGCATTTCCGCTCGTCACCGCGCTCGCAGTTTGGGGCGCGCTCGTCATTGGCGCCGTTTATATGCTGCGTGCGGTCCGCAATATTTTGCATGGACCGATGGCTGCCAATCAAACCCCCATCGCCGACGCATCGCTCTTGCGCAAATTGCCTTACGCTTTGCTCCTCGCAACGTTGCTTCTCTTCGGCTTTGTCCCAAGTCTGTTGACCGACAAGATCAAACCGAGCGCGCAGTCGATTGTGGAAATGGCCACGCGACCGTTAAAGATCCAGAAAATGGAAAAGGATTCCTCCGCGACCGCACCTCGAGCTGCGGTGAAATGAAATGAATTTGATCACGCTAGAAATTGCAGTCGTCATTCTTGCCCTCGCGGTTTTGCTGGGTGATTTGTGGACGCCGGTCGCGCACAAGCGAAGTCTTGGCTATGCCGCGGCGGGTGGTCTCATCATAATCTTTAGCTACAGCTTTTTCGCGGCTCCGGCTTTTGGTTCCGGTTTCAATGACATGCTGGTTGTCGACGGCCTTTCGCTCTTTTTTAAACGCTTCTTTTTGGTCGCCGCAATCATCGTCATTTTCATCGCCCTAGAGTTCGCCGACCGTATTGAAACCGGCATATCGGAATTCTATTCCCTGATTCTCTTTGCTCTGACCGGGATGATGTTTGCCGCTTCGGCTAACGATTTCGTGCTCGTATTTGTCTCGCTCGAATTGGTTTCCGTGACGTTTTACGTGCTGAATAGTTTCCAGCGTAATCGACTCGCTTCATTGGAAGCGGGAATCAAATACCTGATTCTCAGTGCGCTTTCCGCCGCATTCCTCGTTTTCGGAATCGCGTTCATCTTTGGCACCAGTGGCACAACAAATTTTTCGGCAATTCACGGATTGCTCGAGACAGGTCCAGATTTCGGAAAGAACTCGGCGTTTCTGCTCGGGATTTTATTCGTGATCGTCGGGCTCGGATTCAAAATCGCGACGTTCCCGTTTCAAATCTGGGCGCCAGACGTTTATCAGGGCTCGCCTGCGCCCGCGACGGCATTTCTTGCCATCGGTTCCAAAGCCGCAGGAATTGTTTTGTTGCTGCGCGTATTATTCATTGCTGTGCCCCAAGTTGCGCTGCACTGGAACACGTTGCTCATCGTGCTGGCGGCAATCACGATTCTTTACGGAAATCTTTGCGCAATTCCGCAACGAAATCTGAAACGGCTCCTCGGCTATTCCAGCATCGCGAACGCCGGTTATTTGCTGCTTGGATTTGCGGCGCTGAACCAAACCGGTTTCGCTGCCATCCTCTATTATTTGTGCGGCTATTTGTTTGCCGTGCTCGCTGCGTTCATGGTCATTTCCATCGTCACGTGTGGACGCGATTCCGAAGACGTCACCGTTCTCGCGGGCTTGAATCAGCGCTCACCGCTCCTCGCCACCGTCCTGACTTTGGCCATGATTTCGCTCGCGGGCATCCCGCCGCTCGCTGGATTTTTTGGAAAATTCCTTTTGTTGAAGGCTGTCGTGGAACAAGGCGCAACCAACTCCGCTTACTATTGGCTCGTTGGCATCACGCTCATTGGGGTGGTGATTTCGCTCTACTACTATTTTGGAATCATCCGCGCAATTTATTGGTCGAAAGAACCTGCCGATCTTTCCCCGGTGATCGTTTCGTGGCCCGCGCGAGCCGTGCTCATCGTTTGCGCTGCCGGAATGCTTTATCTCGGCCTGCTGCCCGATCGAGCCGTTCAGCAGACGCAGCTCGCGGTGCAAGTCCTGAAGGTCAACTCGCCCGCGGTCCAAATTCAAAAAGAGGCGCGCCATCCATAGTCGCCTTGGCCGGACTCTTCAATTCTTCAGCCCTAAACCTCTCGCATCTGCACGGCTTTGACCGTTTGCCCATCGACCTGAATTGAGCTGATCACCACGACGGTGTTTCCTTTGCTCAACCAATTCTCCTCGACCAGTTTTGCAATGGAACGCGAAATGGTTTTGTCGCGATTGCCATGATCGAACGGAAACAGCGTTGCCCGCACGCCCCAGTTCAGCGCCAGGGAATCCGCGACCGGTTGCGTGTCGCAAATTGCAAGAATGGGCGAGTGACGTGGACGCATCCATGCCGCATAACGAGCGGACGTGCCGGTCAGCGTGAAGACCAAAATCGCGTCGGCTTTCAATTCGTCCGCCATGACCACGGCGCTTTTGACGATCTTCTGTCGTGGGTTGGTGAGCTCCGCGTGTTCCTGAAAATTCGCGCCTCCGCTGCGCTCGGTTCTCTTGGCCACCCGATCGAAAACTTCCAAACATTTCAGTGGATATTTACCGACGGTGGTTTCGCCGCTGAGCATGATTGCGTCAGCCTGTTCGAAAACAGCGTTGGCAACATCGGTCACTTCGGCGCGAGTGGGGATCGGATTCTCAATCATGCTTTCGAGCATGTGCGTGGCGACGATCACGGGCCTGCCAATGTGCAAACAATACTTCACCGCGCGCCGCTGGATGATGGGCAATTCTTCGTAGGGCACCTCAATTCCCAAATCACCGCGAGCGATCATTAGCGCGTCAGACTCCTGAATAATCTCCTTCAGATTCGCGACGGCTTGCTGGTCCTCGATTTTGGCGACGATGAGCGGTTTGTGGGTGGCGCTATTGGCAATGACCGCTTTCAACTGGCGGATGTCTTTGGCCTCGCGCACGAACGAAAGCGCGATGAAATCGAGATTCAATTCCAGTGCGAGCGCGACATCTTTCAAATCCTTTTCCGTCAGTGCCGGCAAACCCACCTTTACGCCCGGCAAATTGATGTGGCGACGGCTGCCGAGCTTTCCCGGCGTCAGAACTTCGCATTCAATTTTGTTGGCGAATTTTTTGAGAACCTTCATTTGAATCTCGCCGTTATCAAGCAGTACGGTGTCGCCCACGCTGATGTCGTTGACGAAATTCTCGTAGTTCACATCGACGGATGATTCCTCCTCGCTCTTTTCGCCGCGAACCGTAAGTGTGAATTTTTGGCCCGGTTTTAAATCCAGCGAGATTGGCAAATCTCCAGTGCGGATGGCTGGTCCCTGTGTGTCCATGAGAATGCCGACGCAAACATTTCGCGCCGCTGCTGCCGCGCGAATATCTTTCACGACCCGACGAACCCAATCATGGGTGCCATGCGACATGTTGAGCCGCGCAACATTCATTCCGCCGTCGATCATGCGACCGAGCATTTCTGGCGAATCGGTGGCCGGTCCGAGCGTGGCTATGATTTTTGTTTTTCTCATTTCAATGTGGTTTTCCAAAATGTTTGTCGGCGAAATCGAGGAAGATTTTCCAATCGTCGGCAGTCATCGAATGTTTGCCAGGCCGAATGTAATAGCCAAGCGTGCTCTCGATTAACCTGCCTTCTTCGGGCATGGCATTTGAAGCGAGTCCGTCCGTTCCAACCAGGCGATACACCTTGTCTGCGGCTTTGAGCATCTCAAATTGGCCGGCGGGATTTGCCCACGTGTCTTCCGTCGCGTTTGAAAGTAGAACGGGTCGCGGCGCGCAGAGTGCGATCAAGCAATGTTGGTCGAATGGCAATCGCTCTGGTTGGTCGTTAAATTTCTTGAACTCACCGCAGAACCAGTGTGGGAAACCGGTGTTGATTCGCTGCACCGATTCGCCGATTTTTCCGCGTGCGGGCGAGGTTCCTCCCGCGCCGGCCTGAAGCGGAACCGCAAGTGCGATTCGATCATCGAACGCGGCCGCGAGCAGCGCCGCTTTGCCCAGGCGTGAATGGCCAACGACCGCCATTTTCTTTTGGTCGATGTCGGTGTCGGTTTCTAAATAGTCAATGCCGCGCTGCAAACCCCACGCCCACGCGGCGATGTTGCCCCAGTCGTGTTGAGGATCTTTCGAGCCATGAAATGCCTCGCGCACGCCGGTTGTTGCATTGGTGAGGTCGGGCTGGATTTCGCCCGAGAAAATCGATGCGCTTGCATATCCGCGATCAATGGATTGTTCGATGGCCCACACGTCAGCCTGCTGGCCGCGACCGGCGTCCGTTGCGTAGTGATCCACAACGCCTGGATATTTCCCATTAATCCAGCTCGTGGGCAAGGGGACGTTGGCGTCGGTGACCAGGCTGTGGTTGCCAGAAAAATTCAAACCAAGAAAAACCGGCGCAGGGCTTTTTCTTTTGTTCGGCACAACGAGCAGCAGGTGAATCTGCGGCGCTTTCTTTTCTGCGAAAGTGAGAGTGGCCAGTTTCAAAGTCGCCTTGCCGTTCAAGAACTTCCGGTCGACGTAGTCAGTCGTGGTTTTGAATTTCGCGGGCGAGGGGAAGTAGCCGTATTCGTAATGTTGGAACAGAGCTTTCAATTCCGGTTGCCGTTTTTTGAGCCAATCATTTTTGCTGGCCACCGGTTTGCCGTCGAACATCACCAGCGGATCAGGCGGTTCGGGTTGGGGCGGTAACTCAGACGTGGGTGGAAAAGGTTTCGCGGCAATCACACTGCCGCACAAGATAAGGAGTAGAGTGAAAATTGAAATTGATGTTTTCATTTTATACGGCGGACTTTCTCGCAGCAGACGGTCATTCTGTCACGCAACTTCGGCGAGCGGCGAAATGATTTGGTTTCTTCGATTGAACGAACATCTCGGATAATGCATTTATTGACTCATGATCAACGGACCAAAGTTGCAACCCAATGCGAAAAAGGCAGGAATATTTTCTGGCTTCGTTAAACTCGCCTGCCTCTGTGTGATGAGCTTTGTGTTGTTCGCTGGCTGCAAGAGCAGCTACGACGTGACGGTTGGAGCCATGGGGCGCAGTCAAAAGTACGCCGGGGTCAGCAAGCCGGTTTACGACAAAAAAAGCGGGAAATATGTTTTTAAGAACGCGATGGGACAGGAGTTTTCTGTGCCGGCGGAACAGATCAGAATTATCGAGCCACACGGCGAGACTTCGGAGCCGAAGTTTGTTTCGCCGACGCAAAAGAAGTAAAGCGCTCAACATATTTTCCGAGCATATCCCCTTCGAGATTCACGGCGTCGCCAACGTTTCGCTCCCTTAACGCGGTCACCTCATGGGTGTGAGGAATAATCCAGATCGCGAAACTCTTCTTTTTCACTTCCGCCACCGTGAGGCTGATTCCATCGATTGCGATTGAACCTTTGAAAATGACATAGCGCATCAACTCAGCTGGCGCGCCAATTTCCAGAAAATAATCCTGCCCGATTTTTTCCCAGCGCAGGATTTTGCCCAGCCCATCGACATGGCCGGTGACAAAATGTCCGCCGAGACGGCCATCGGCGCGAAGGGCGCGTTCCAGGTTCACTGCGGAACCGATTTTCACAAACTGCAGGTTGGTTCGACGCCAGCTTTCTTCCAGCAGATCCACGCGCACCAGTTTCTTTCCGGCGCGGGAAGAAATCTTCACGGCCGTGAGACAACAACCGTTCACGGATAGGCTGTCGCCGATCTTCAAGTCGCGCCCGCAGATTTTGGTGCTCACCGTCAGGTGAATGGCTTTGGCGGAACGCTCGATGCGTTCGATGGTGCCGACTTCTTCTACAATTCCAGTGAACATGCGGATCAATTCAACCTTCCGCGATTCGCGCGGTCAAAAACAAATCTGCGCCCAGGTTTTTCCATTCGACGTTGCGCAAAGCAATTTTCTTGTCGAGTTGCTCGATTCCACCTCCGGCAACCCCTTTCCGCGCATCGCGCCCGCAGAGAATTTTTGGAGCGTAAAAAAATGCAATGCGCTGAACCAACCTTTGCTCCAGAAATCCGGCGTTCGTTTCGCCGCCACCTTCGACCAGCAAACTTGTAATGTTTTCGGCACCAAGTTTTTTGACCAGCCAGCGTAAGTCAATTTGGGTAGCGCCCGCGTCCCTTGGGTGGGGCTGCGATTTGATCACAGGGGCAAAAATTATGTCCGCGGTTTTCGCCAATTCAGCGACTCGTTTCTTCCCGGCCTTTTCGCTCACCACAATCGTCGTCGAACCCGCAAATTCATCGTTGAGAATTCTCGCCGATAGTGGCGTGCGCGCATTCGGATCGAGAATGATTCGCCGCAGAATTTTCCGGCTTTGGAATTTAGACTTTGGGCTTTGGACTGGCCGGATCGTCAGGCTGGGATCATCCGCGACAATCGTGTTCACCCCGACCAAGATCGCGTCCGCGCCTTGCCGAAGTTTCATTCCCTGAGCGCGCGCTTTTTCGCCGGTAATCCATTTTGATTCCCCGGATGCCGTCGCGATTTTTCCGTCGAGCGTCATCGCCGCTTTCACCGTCACGAACGGCGTGCGATGAACGATCCAATGATTGAAAGCTTCGTTCAGCCGAGTCGCTTCTTCGGCCAGTTTTTTGTAGGGAGCGTCACTCCGTGCGCGCCGCTGGTTGGCAATATCCGAAACGGCGCGTGCGGATTGACGCGCCGCAGCCTTCCCATCATCCATCGTGAGAACTTCAATGCCCGCTTGCTTCAACAATTTGAAACCGTGTCCTGCATGTTTCGGATTCGGATCGGTCGCGGCGACAACGACGCGTTTGATTCCAGCTGCGATGATGGCATCCGTGCAAGGCGGCGTGCGTCCGTGCGTGCAACACGGCTCCAGCGTCACATAAAGCGTCGCGCCTTTGAGATTTTGTTGGGTGGATTGCGCGTTGCGAATCGCTGCGATTTCCGCGTGCGGCCCGCCTGCGGGCGCAGTCCGTCCGCGCCCAAGAATTTTGCCGCCTTTGACCAACACCGCGCCCACCGTGGGATTCGGCGAAGTCGTGCCGTAGCCGCGCCGAGCGAGGCGAAGGGCGAGGCGCATGAATTGGGCGTCAGGCATTTGGATATTTGATTCCTGCTCTATTGAGGTGAACTCTCAAATCCCAATCGATGGGTTTACGTTCAGGCTCGAACCAAGTGCATCCTTCGGCAATCCACTTGCGTAAATATTCTTCAAAAGATTCCGACTTCATCGAATTAGGGGATTCATCTTCCAAGCCAAATTCAAAACTGCAACACGGGCAAATGTCGTAAGAAGCTTCTCCGTATTTTTGAATATATGGCGGTTTACCGTGATCGCTCCAAGGTGGATTCCCGAGCTTTTCATACGGCGGAATTGTTAAACCAAAATATCCGCAACATGGGCACGTGTACAAAACAGTTACGCTTTTTCTAATTTCCACCATGCGCTTGTTCAGTCAGCGATAGATTTCCCGCCGATGGCCGACCGCTATAACAATCACCTGCAAAACTTTGTCGTGAATTTCATAGATGACGCGGTAGTCGCCGACTCGGATGCGCCAACCGTCACGGTTTTTAAGCTTCTTGCAGCTGGACAGACGGGGATTGGTTTCCAGTTCGGACAGTTTGTTGAGAATCCGCTTTTCCTCTTCGCCGGAAAATCTTTCGAGTTGTTTTCGAGCCGAGCGGGAAAGAATGACCGTGTAGTTCATTTCCGCTTGGCGGCGCGGGCTTTTCGGTAATCGGCCAAGGTGATGAAGTTTCCCTTGGCAATCTCTGCCTTCACGCGGGGAGCAGCGGCATCATAAGCGCGGATGTCATCCAGTTCCTCTTCCGCTTCACGCAAACGCTCATAAGTGAGCAAGTCGAGCAGAACGCCCACGCGTTTGCCGGAAGCATTCACGATGAACTGTTCCTTTTTTTCGAGAACCGTATTCATGGACTCAAAATAAAACACCGTGCCCGCCAAAGCAAACAAACATCATTCCTCAAACAACGCCTGCGAAAATTGTTTCGCATCGAATGGTTGCAAGTCATCCGCCTGTTCGCCCAGCCCGACAAATTTAATCGGCAAACCCAGTTCCTTTTGAATCGCGACGACCATTCCGCCTTTGCTGGTGCCGTCGAGTTTGGTCACCACGAGGCCGGTGAGCGGAACGGCTTTGTGAAATTCGCGCGCTTGATTCAACGCGTTCATTCCCGTCGTCGCGTCGAGCACGAGCAAAACTTCGTGCGGCGCGCCGGGTAATTTTTTCGCCATGATGCGATGCAGCTTTTGCAATTCCTGCATGAGATTGTGTTTGGTGTGCAATCGGCCCGCTGTGTCCACGATCAGGTAGTTTGCGTTTCGCGAAAGGGCGGCGGTGATTCCGTCGTGCGCCACGGAAGCTGGGTCGGCCTGGTAGGCGCCGGCAATCACCGGAATCTTCAATCGCTCTCCCCACAATTTGAGTTGCTCGATGGCGGCAGCGCGAAAGGTGTCGCACGCGGCGAGCAAAACGGTGTTGCCCTGGGATTGCAACAGGTAGGCGAGTTTCGCCGTCGTGGTGGTTTTGCCGGTGCCATTGACGCCGACGATTGAGACGACCGTCGGACCACTTGGCTGGCGGAGCAGGGCGGTTTTGCCGTTGGAAAGGCTTTTCTCAACCTCGCGTTGGGCGACGCTAAAAACGTCCGTGCCGGAACTGCCCTGGCTTTCGTAGGCGACTTTCACCGCAGCGACGATCTGCGTCGTCATCGCCAGGCCGAGATCGGCGGCGATCAGGGCGGCTTCCAGCTCTTCGAGGCTCGTGCCGGTTAATCGTGGCGAATTGGTGACAATCCGTTTGAGTTCGTGAACCAGTTTGCTGTGGGTCTTTTGTAGACCCGTTTTGAATTTGTCGAAGAAACCCATTTGAATAACGATTTATATTTTACGAAGAGAAATGCAAAACAACTTTACGCGCGGGGCAGGGTTCCATTTTTCATCGCAACTTTTTCCTTGAGCGTGGTGACGTAATGATAGGGCAATTTGACCGAGCCGATGAGCGGTTTGCCTTTGTTTAAACCGTGGCAGTCGGAGCCACCGGTCACGAGCAATTTGTGCTGCGCGGCGATCCCCAGGTAATGTTCCGCCGTCCGTCTGGGATGTTTGCTATGAAAACATTCAATTCCATCCAATCCCGCTTCCACGAGGCTGGGGATGATGGAGTCGGTGCGGTTCAAACCGGGGTGCGCCATGACGGCTAAACCTCCGGCTTGGTGAATCAAGGCGATCGCGTCGTAGGCGGAAATTTTGAACTTTGGAACCCACGCGGGTTTGTCTTTTTTCAGAAAACGATCGAAGGCTTCTTCCATCGTCCTGCAATATCGTTCCTGCACGAGCGCGCGACCGACGTGCGGACGCCCGGGCGAGCGGCAATTGGCGATTTTAAAAACTGTCTCGGCGCGCAATGGAATGTTTAGCTCGTTCAGTCGAGCCACGATTCCGTGGATTCGATCCTGCCTGACGGTTTGAAATATCCCAACCTGCTCAAGCAGCGCAGGATGATTTGTGTCGAGAAAGTAGCCTAGCAAATGCAGTTCCGTACCGCCGGCTTCCGCCGTGAGTTCCGAGCCGGGAATGAATTCGATGCCCAATGCGGCGCACGCTTCCGACATGCCGCGGCAGCCCTCGACCGTGTCATGGTCGGTCAATGCCATTGCCGTGAGCCCGTGGCGTTTGCCGTGCATGGCCAATTCTTCCGGCGTATAAGTGCCGTCGGAAAATTGAGTGTGGAGATGCAGGTCAGCGAACATCTTTGAAGCTGAGAACGCGGAATGAAAACAACAGCATCATTTAATAATCCGCGCCGGGCGCATCAGTTCGCTTTTTACTTTATCGAGCAATCCGTTCACGAATTTGCCGCTGTCCTGCGTGGAGAATTTTTTGGCAATGTCCACCGCTTCGTTAATGCTCACGACGGGCGGAATATCGTCGCGGTAAAGCATTTCGTAAATGGCCAGGCGCAAAATATTTCGATCCACCACCGCCATGCGATGCAGATCCCAGTTTTGCGCATGCTTTTTGATGTGTTCGTCCAACGAGTCGCGATGTTGCAGCGTGCCGCGAATGAGCGGATCGGCAAAGAGTTGCAAAGCCGATTCCTCGACGGACGGCGGGGGTAGTTCCACTTTCTGGCCCCATGTGGCGGCGGCTTTGTCCTCGGCAAGCGCGGCGGAGCGCTGCGAATTCCAGAACTGGCTCAGCGCCGCCTCCAGATTTTCCGCCGGGTTGATGTCATACTGAAATAGAAATTGAACGGCGCGTTCTCGCGCCTCACGTCTTTGTCCCATGCAAGCAAGATGGCTTACAAAAACGGAGAGGAAAGAAATTATTTATCGCGTCTGGGAAAAAAAGAGCGGCCAGAATCCGGGAAATCGCGAGCCGACGAGCAATGTGATTCGGAGCAAGGCCGGTCGGAAAAGCGCCGCCTGTAAGAATCGTGCCCAGCGCAAACGGGGTTGAAATGTCGCATCGCAACGTTCCGCAATGGTTTGCTGCGCCTGCGCCCAGGAAATTTTTCCAGTGCTGTAACGTTCGAGTGGCTCCAGCGACAGCTCGGCGGATTCGAACGCCATCGACATTCCATTGCCGGTGACGGGGGGAATCATTGTGAGCGCATCGCCAATGGAGAATTCGGATTGAGCGGACGCACGATTGGGCTCCAACGACAGACCGGCAACGCTGCAAAATGATGCTGCATCGAAATCCGCATGAGCCAGCCGGGCTTGCAGGCTCGAATCGGCTGGTCCGGCCAGCCAATCGCGCCAGTGCGTGGACAAATCGGGCAGGGTGGTCCGGCTGCGAAAAAGGCCGCACACATTGATCTCGCCACCGCTCAACCGGCACAAGCCAACGTAGCCATGTGGAACGAAATGCATTTCCAGATCTGCTTTCAACTGCACGTTGCGCGCATGAACTTTTAAGCCAAACAGCCGCCAACCATCCGCGATGCCATGAATGCGCCGACCCGTGGCGCGGACGATTCCCTCGGCAAACGGTCGGTTCCATCGTGAGTTGGTGCGCAGATCTCCACCCGCTTTCGTAAATTCCGTGGCCAGTAAATCATCCAAGACGAATCGCGAAAGACAAAGGGCAGGGGATGGCAGCGGTTTAACCGGTGAGGTGAGGTTTCCTGAAAAGAAGGAGGCAGTCTCGGCGACACGAGCGCCCGCAATGGAAATTTTATCACGCAATCCCAGCAACGCGAGAGAGCGCTGGCCTCGACCGCTGATGAATTCGCCGCAAACGCGGTGCCGAGGATATTTCCCCGCCTCGAAGATCGCTACCGGGACGCCGCGTTGCCGAAGCCCAATGCCCAGCGCCAGTCCAGCGAGTCCGCCGCCGACGATCGTGATGGGCTTGCTCATTACCGCGCGAGGGTTGTGCTAGAGCGAAATGGCTTCGGAGCGAGTTTTACGCGCAGATATTTTGGCTTTCTGCCCGGCTTTCGCTCCGACGAGTTTTCGCCCAAAGCGAGTGCGATGAATTCGGATTGGCTTCGGCGCGGCTTCGTGCATTGTTTCAGGACTGGACGCGAGTAGGAGCCATTCGCATTTAAAATCCGCGCCTTGACGTTGTCTTCGAGCGATAAATCGAGCAACTCGCTGCGCATCCGTTCACGCAGAACTCCATCCTCGATCGGAAAAACGACTTCGATGCGACGGAAGAAATTTCGCGGCAACCAATCTGCGCTGCCCACGAACACCTCGGGTTGCAAGGCGTTTTCAAAATAGAAAATCCGGCTGTGTTCCAAAAAGCGATCCACGATGCTGCGCACGGAAATGTTATCGCTGATTCCTTTAAGCTTGGGGCGAAGGCAGCAGAGACCGCGCACGATCAAATCGATTTTAACGCCGGCCTGTGACGCGCCATAAAGCGCCTCGATGATTTCGCGGTCCGCGAGCGCGTTCATTTTGGCGATGATTCTGGCGGGCAGGCCTTGTTTTGCATTTGCCGCCTCCCGCGCAATGAGGCTTAGCATTTTGTCGTGCAGCTCAAATGGCGCAACGACCAGCTTTTTAGTCCCCTGAAATTGGCAGATGCCGGTCAGCAAATTGAAAAGGTTGGTCGTGTCATCGCCGAAATCAGTGCGGCAGGTGAGCAAGCTGATGTCGGTGTAAAGCTTGGCCGTAGTTGGATTGTAATTGCCTGTGCTCAGATGAATATAGCGACGAATCGCGTCATCATCCTTGCGCACCACGAGGCACATTTTCCCGTGAATTTTGAAACCAACCAAACCGTAAACGACATGCACGCCCGCCTCCTCCAGCTTTTGCGCCCAGCGAATGTTGTTCGCCTCGTCAAAGCGCGCGCGCAATTCCAGCACGGCCGTGACTTGTTTTCCATTCTTCACCGCGTCCATCAAGGCGCCGACGATCTGCGGATCGCCCCCCGTTCGATACAACGTCTGTTTGATCGCGAGCACGTTCGGATCTTCGGCGGCTTCTTTGAGAAAATCGACGACGCTGCTGAAATTGTCATACGGCTGATGCAGCAGAACATCACGCTGGCGAATCACTTCGAAAATATCCGACTGATCGCGCAGCGCTGGCGAAACGGGGCCAAGGAACGGCGGATCGCGCAGCTCAGGAGAATGATCGCCTTGATAGATCGTCATCAGATGCGTTGGATTCAGCGGGCCGGAGATGACATACAAATCATCTTCTTCGAGCCGGAGAATTTCCAGGAGCTGCGAGCGAATCGGCAGAGGGCAATCGCTTTCGACTTCCAGCCGGACGGCGTCGCCTTTGCGCCGGTTGTGCAATTCCGCTTCGACGGCCTTGAGCAAATTGGCCGTGTCGTCCTCCTCGATGTAAAGCTCGCTGTTGCGCGTAATCCGAAACTGCCAATGGCCGACGATCTTTGTGCCCGGAAATAAATCCTGCAAACGCTGCTCAATCAACTGCGCGAGAAAAACGTAATGCCGGCTCGAATCGCCGCGCGGAAGTTTGATCAAACGCGGCAAAACGCGTGGCACCTGCACGATGGCCAGGCGACGTCGCTGTTCGCCGTTCTGTTTAATGTCGAGTTGAACGATGATGTTGAGCGATTTGTTGAGCAACTGCGGGAACGGATGCGTCGGGTCGATGCCAAGCGGCGTCAAAACCGGGCGCACTTCGGTCTGATAATAATTTTCCAGCCACGCCAGATCAGCTCGGGTCAAATCCTTGTCATGGAGAAAACGAATGCCCTTTTTGGCCAGGGCCGGAAAAAGGTCTTCGCGCCAGCAGAGGTATTGCTGTTGCACCATTTGCCGAACCCTGCGATGGACCGCGCGCAACGTTTCGGTCGCGGTCATGCCATCGTCGCTGCGACCGACCACATCGCTTTCTACCTGTTGCTTGAGACCTGCGACGCGGATTTCAAAAAACTCGTCGAGGTTCGAACTGAAAATGCAGAAGAACTTTACCCGCTCCAGCAAAGGGGTTGTGCAATCAAGCGCCTCATCAAGCACGCGTTGATTGAATTCCAGCCAACTCAGTTCCCGGTTGATAAAATGTTCAGGCCTAAAAGTTTTCGTATCTCCCGTCATATCTGAATCAACAAAATATCCCCGCTCCCACGCGATGGCGAGTGACAATTGGGCAACGGTTTTGCGACGTTTAAGTTTTTCAGAGGCGACTGATGCGACAAAAAGGAGCAGTCCAGAGGAGTAAAAAACCGTTTCTCGGCAGATCCCGAGGAGCGCACCGACATTCCGTTTAGGTCAGCTTTTACCGCTGCGGGTATCTGTAAACTGTTCCGACATTGGAGGTTTACTCGCCGCCTTGGTCGTTAATCGGAAGGAAATGGCGAGATTATTGTTAGCCCCGAGAAAGCCGACTGAAAACCGGTTTTTTTAACCAAATTTTATTTATTCAAAAAAATATTATTTTTCGTTGCGCTTTTAGATAAGGGAATTCAGGATTGCACGTCCGTTCCGAAATCGCTTCCAAAAAATTATATGAAAACAGTACGTGCTCTATTGTTAAAACTCGCCGTTGTTATCGCATTGTTTCTGTGCGCTCAGATCGCCAAAGCAACCCCTTACGCTTCCGGCATTACTAATCTTGGCACTGGCGGGGGTAATGGCACCATTCAGTTTGTGCTGAACGAGGCGGGTGCCGACGTAAAGGTTGTTTTTGAAGACGGCACCACCAACGCGATGGGAGTGCTGCCCAAAGGCGCCACTAACTTCGCCTTGGCCGCCCACACCAGTTTTTCAATCTATGTCACCAAGCTTGGCACGGGCACGCCGACCTTGATCAGCTCGGATACGAACCAATTCAGTATTTGGAATTCACCGCGCGGCGTGGATGTTAATAAGAACCCTAGGGTTGGCCATTTGTTTGGCCGCACTTATGTTGGCAATAGTGCCGTCGGGGGAACGGCTCCCAACGCCAAGGGTATCGGTCTCTACGCCCTCAATGCAGATTTGACAGACAGCCCTCTTGCTCACGGTACTAATGCATGGGGTGGCGGTGTTTTTGCCACCTCGGGCGGAAGCGGACCTTGGCGGATAAGGTTGGCGCCCGACGGCACGCTTTTGGTGGGTGATTTTTCTACTACCAATGCTTCCCTCCGGCAATATGCCGCCGATTTGAATTCGTCCAATCTGGTTTTGGGCACTGTAGGTCAGGTTGCGGCAGCAAACGCCGGGATTCACGGCGATTTCTTCGGCACGGCTTTGATGACCGGTTCGATTGCTACTGGCGACCTCGTGCTATGGACGGCTGACTCTGGAATGGGAGTGCCTGCCGCCACTGCCACACTCGGGCCAAACACTGCTGTAGGTTCTTTTAACTGCCTTTTCCGCTATGATATTGGTGCGGGTCCACTGCCTTGGAATAATCCTCCGAATTATGCCTACACCGTCGGACTTGATTCGATTGCGGAGCTTCGGGTTGAGATGGATCTCGGTACAGATGGTAAAATCATCGCCGGATTCGGCCGCGCTAATTTGTCAAATGGCAACATTCAGATCCTTGGTCCAATGGGCACGAACATTCTTTATAATTCCCTGCACGATGGAGCTGATCTTTTCAACGGGATCAAAGGCAACAATTCTCAGGTCGGGACATACGCTGGTGTTCGGGTCTCGCCCGATGGTCGTTATTTGGCCTCAGTTGATATTAACAATGCCATTACGATTGCGACGATGACCAATGGCATCCCCGACGAAAGCAGTATTTTTGGTATACCAAACACGCCGACCACTGGCAACTCTCGCGGTATGTGCTGGGACGCGGCAAACAACCTTTACGTGTGCAGTTCCGGTCAGGGTTTATTGCGCGTTTACTCTCTGGGTTTATCCACAACAGCGGTGACCACTAATGACTACACCGGCACCAATGGGAGTTTCCAGATAAGCTTTCCGCCGATCAACGCCAGCGTGGCAGTGACCACCGCCTTAGCCTCGCAAAATTATATCAATAACCTGACCCCTGGTGTTCCAATCCCGGGCATCTTTACGGTTAGTCTCAACACAAATTTCCTTTCCTCCCCCGTGTCCGTTGGTTTTGCACTAAGCGGCAGTGCTGTTTATGGGACTAATTACACGATGAACACCAACAATACTCTCAATGGCGTTACGATTACGTCATCCAACGTCACTTTCCCAGCTGGTACTTTCCCTATGGGTAATTGGTCGCAGGATATCCAAATTATCCCAACAGCCACTCCCGTTATCGGCCCTACGCTTACGGCGACGCTGCGAGTCCTTGGTGGTACAAATTACGCGGCGGTATCGCCTCTCAGCGGCAATGTCTCGATCGCCAACACCGGTCCGCAATTGCTGATTTTATCTGCTGCAGCCACCGGCGCGACGATGAATCGTGGTATTCCGGGCGATAATGCTCAGTTTGTCATCACTCGCTGGGGCGATACCAATACCGCGGCTTACACGGTCACCAACTTTACCTATCGTGGCACGGCGGTCTTCCCGACAGACTATACTGCCAAAGCGCAGAACAAGGCTGGCGTGCCAGTGGACGGCACCCCGGGAATCGTTGTTAACCCGGGTAATGTGGCCATTCCATCCATGATTGGAAATCCGGTTGCCCATACCGACCTTACGGTGCGACCAACCAACGTCACAGTGACGATCAACCTCACCAACGCTGTCACCGGTATTACTAATAACAGCCAGGAGGGCACTGTCTATACCGTCAGTAACATTGTGGTAACTCTAACCGAGCTCGATAACACCACCGGGCCAGAGCCTGTCCTTTGGTCCAACCCGATGACCAACGCTGCGGACAGCGTTAATTGGACGCTGACCTTTGCCAGCACCAACCTTGGGACCAATACCCAGCTACCAGTCGTTATTCCAAATTACGACCAAAACAACCTGCCCGCATCTATAAACGGAGGCGGAAGCAACAACTTCAGCGTGTTGTTCGGTAATCCGGTGGCGAATGACGGTGTTCCGCAATCGCCCGTGATGGCCGCAAACGGCTGGACCAATGCGTTGAGAATGACTGTGAATAAGGATTTCAGCTTTCCTGCGCCAGCTGGCGTGAACGTGTATCCACAGGGCGTGACCTTCGCCGGTAACTACGCTCTTCGCTTCCAGATGTATCTTTCAATCTATTCTTTTGCGATTGATAACTCACTTCCTGGAACATTCCCTAATGAGTTTGCTGAGTTCGGGATTAACCACACTGGCACAAACTGCAATTGGAGACCGACCAACCCTGTCACCCCTGCCACTGGCGGCAGCGGTATGACGAACAGCGACGGCATCTGGTTCGCAATTAACGCCGGAGCTGGCTCAATCACACCTGCGGATTATGATGGGTTCAGCGGTCAGCCGCTGCCTAATAATGGCCCGATCGAGCGCGTTAGTAATACGTCAGCCTCGCAAGCCGGTGTTTTCAAGCACCCGCCATTTGTCTCTCAGGACACCACAGCCTCGCGCGCTGGTGGCAGCCCGGTTAACAAATGGGTGGATGTCAGCGTCGAAGTGATTCAACAGACTAACATCAATGTATTCATTGATCGTTCACTCGTTCTCAGTTCCTTCAATAATACCAATGTGTGGACCAACGGAACGATAATGTTGGGCTATCTTGATGCTATCAATAACGTCAGCGATTCAAGTGCTTTCGTTTATTATTCAAACGTCCGCGTGGTCGCGATTTCACCGAACATCACCGCTCAGCCGCTGAGCCAGATTGTCACCCAGGGGGCAACCGTATCCTTCACCACCTCTGCGAATCTCGGCACAGCCCCAGTCACCAATAAGTGGTATACAGGCGTAACGACGCCTGTGACGCTGTTGCAAACCGATACCAACAATTCTAGTTCGCTTACCAGCACGCTAACGCTGCCTTCCGTAACCACTGGCAAAGCCACCAATTACTTTGCGGTGGTTAGCGATTCGTCTGGGTCAGTTACCAGTTTGTTGGCGACACTTGAAGTTGTCCCGCCGCCACCCAACGTCATCACCAACTTTGGCGGGATTGCCAGGTTCACTGTGACTGCAGTCGGTCCGGCTGCTCCTACCTCCTACCAATGGAAGACGAACGGCGTCAATCTGGTTAATGGATCCCATTATGCCGGTGTTACGACTAACGTGCTGATTATTACCAACGTTCAAGCGGCTGATGCGATAACCTATTCTGTTGCTGTCGGGAACGCAGCGGGTGTGGTTACCAACTCGGCGACCCTGACCTTGGTCAATGCGCCGTCAAGTGCCGTTGTTTCTCCAGCAAGCCAAACCGTTCTCTGGGGATCTAACGCCACCTTTACGGTTTCAGTTTCAGGCGACGCGCCCTTTACTTACCGATGGAAAAAGGGCGGAGTAAATCTGAGCAACGGCGGCAATGTCTCGGGCGCAACAAACGCCAGCCTGACTTTGTCGAACATCACGTCGGCCGACGCAGCCAACTATACCGTCGGAATTACGAATATTGTCGGGAGCACGGCGAGCTCGACCGGCATCCTTGCCGTCCTTATTCCGGCGCCAACCTTCTCTACAGTGTCGCTGGTTGGAACAAATGTGGTGTTGTCATTCAGCAGCACGAATGCATATGACACGACCAATGCGTTCACCTTGCAGAGCTCCGCAATTGTGCAGGGGCCTTACACGAACACGCCTGCCACCTTCACGATCTCGGGTGGTGGATTTGAGGTCACAGCGCCGCAGTCGGGCACCAACGTGTTTTATAGACTCCTGCACAACAATTAATGCAAGTGAGTGAGGCCTCTTTCTAGCCTGCATGGGTGGTAGTTTGGCCACCCATGCAGTCTTCTCAGCAGGGTTCCGTTCAATCGGTCGGCATAAGTTGCAAGTTGGCAGAACAGCGCTACAGTAGGTTTCAGCTATACATAGATAAATATGAATAAGGTAATCCAGAGCCATTCCTGCGTTCATCGGTACCCTCGAATGAAGAAGGTGGTCGCTTTCACCTTGATCGAGTTACTGGTGGTTATAGCCATCATCGCAATTCTGGCCGGGTTGCTGTTGCCCGCGTTGAGCAAGGCTAAAATAGCAGCATTGACGACACAGTGTTTGAGCAATAAGAGGCAGCTACAACTTGCTAGCGCGATGTACTCCGGTGATTACAATGATTTTCTGGTTCCAAATGCTCCTTTGGGCGGAACGACAGCAAATACCTGGTGCGGATCCGATGGCGTGAATTGGACAACCGCCCCTGCCAACATTGATAAGAGCAGATACACGGTAGCATTGCTGGCCCCTTACCTGGCCAACCAAGTTGTGGTTTACAGTTGCCCTGGTGACAACATTCTTTCCGATAATGGCAAGCGAATCCGCAGCATCTCAATGAATAGCCAAATGGGTTCTGTTTATGGAGCTGCAGGTGCGAATAAAGACAACTACAATCCGGGCTGGAGATCTTACAATAAGCACAGCGATCTGACGAAACCAAAGCCGACGGATGCGTGGATTTTTTGTGATGAAAGCATGTATAGCCTTAATGATGGCTTTTTGCAGATGAACCTCAATCAGCCTGATTATCCAGATGTTCCTGCCAGCTATCATGGGAATATCAATTGTTTTACCTTTGCCGATGGTCATGGAGAAAAGCACAAGTGGAAGGGAAAGCTTCCCGCCGGTGCTGGCATCGTCAATTGTCCTTATCAGTATAAAGTCACTGGCGGGCATTGGCCAACCGCTGGAACGGATCCAGATTGGCTCTGGCTGAGGGAACATACGGCTGCTAAACCTTAGAAGAGCGGTTCGGCGAGTTTTGCCCGATTAATTCCTCCAACCTCCGCAATCGCGGTCTTCGATTCCGAATTAATTGCGCTGGCGGGGCCGGCGATGAATATCGTGCTTGCAATTCTCGCCATGGCCTCAGCCGATGCGGGCATGACCTTTGGCGCAACTGGTGTTGTCAATTTTTGTTTTTGCCTGGGGTAAGTGAATCTGTTCCTCTGCTTCTTTAATTTGATTCCCGTTCCGCCATTAGCCGGGTCGCATGTCGCCCGTTACTTCATTGGTATGAGCCAAGAACGTTATCTTCGCATCTGCCAACACGGTTCTCTCTTTTGTGGTCGGTCGTCATCATCCAAGTGCCGCAAGTCCGGTTGGCGCTCTAATGGGCGACCGATTTTTCCATGACGCTATTGGCTGGGATTTCCGGGCTGGCGCAATCAAGCCAACGGGTCTGATTCTGTATTCTGTGCGTTGCGGGCCTCTCAATCGAACAGTCAGCCTTCTTTACGAAAGAGGAGCCTCAAGCTGTTCATCACCACGATCACGGTGCTGCCTTCGTGGCCGATTACGCCGACGGTCAAGGGAATCGCCCCAAACAACGCGAAAGTTACCAGAACTGCAACGGTTCCGAGGGAAATCACCAGGTTTTGTCGAATAATTTTTCGCGCTCGCTGGCTGAGTTGATATGCCGCCCAAAAATTCTCGAGACGATCATGCATCAGCACCACCTCGGCTTGCTCAAGGGCTGCATCGGAACCGCGGGCTCCCATTGCGACTCCCACATGCGCGGCCGCTAGACTCGGTGCGTCGTTGACGCCGTCGCCCACCATTGCCACGGGTTGACCGTTTTGTGTGAACGAGCGGATGACTTCGACCTTTTGTTCCGGTTTCAGCTCGCCGCGCACGTCGTCGAGTTGGAGGTTGGCTTTGAGATTTTCTGCGGTGGATTTGCGGTCGCCGGTGAGCACGACGGATTTTAATCCAGCAGCGCGGATCTTCGCCAGGACCTCCTTGGCTTGAGGCCGGATGTCGTCGCGCAGCAAAATTCTTCCCACCAGACCGTCTGCGGCGAGCCATACCTCAGAATGGGCGAGGTCTTCTGCTCCCTTGAGGTCGGGATGTTCTGTGAGAAGTTTTTCCGCGAGCCATTCGCGGCGTCCGAGAGAAACGATTTTGCCCAGATGATGGGCGCGAAGGCCGTGGCCGGGAACCGATTCCAAATGGTCGAATTCGAGTTCCGGGATTTCGTGTTGTTTGCCGTAACGAGTGATGGCGCGGGCCAGAGGATGCTTGGAAAATCGTTCGAGCGAATAGGCCAGTTGCGCCAATTCAGCTTCGCGACCGGGCGGAAATGTTTCGATCTTTTCAACCCGGAGTTCGCCGGTGGTGAGCGTGCCGGTTTTGTCGAGCGCAACGACTTTAATTTCCGCGAGTTTTTCCACGGCTGCTCCGCCCCGGAATAAAATCCCGCGCCGCGCGCTCCAGGCAATGGCGGCCAGCACAGCGGAAGGGATCGAAAGAACCAGCGCGCATGGCGAGGCAACGACCAGCAGGGTCATCGCGCGATAAAAAGCGCTTTGCTTCGTGCCATGCTCGGCAAACGGGGGAAACCCGAAGCCGAGCCACCAGACGAAAAACATGATCAGCGACAGCGCCAAAATTGCGTAGGTGTAATGCGTCCCGAATTTGTCGGTGAAGCGTTGGGCGGGGGCCTTGAGGTGCTGTGCTTCCTTGATGAGATGGATGATTTTTTGCAGCGCACTTTCGTTTGCCGCGCGCGACACGGTGACTTCCACCACGCCGGAAAGATTCAGCGTTCCGGCGAGGACGTTATCGCCGACGGTTTTTTCAACAGGAGTGCTTTCGCCCGTGAGATTCGATTCATCGGTGGCGGTTTTGCCCCGGACGATTTCTCCATCCACGGCGAATTGCGTATCGGGTCTGATGAGCAGGCGCATGCCGGGACTCAATTGTTCGACGGCGATTTCGCGTTCGCGCCCTTGTTCATCGAGGAGTGTTGCGACTTTCGGGGCGGCTTTGAAGAGTGAACGAATTTCGCGCTGCGTTCGGCCCATCGCAAAATGTTCGAGCGCGCCGGACAACGAAAAGAGAAACAATAGCGTCGCGCCTTCGCCGAATGCTCCAATGCTGGCGCTTCCGCCAGCGACGGCAAGCATCAGGAAATGCACATCGAGTTTCTGTTTGTGCAACAGCTCAAAAACTTGAACGGCTGCGAACCACGCGCCGGCGAGGTAGGAGCCGGCAAACAAGGCCAGACCCAAACCATTTCGTCCGGTAAACACTGCGGCGATGCCGAAAACGCCGCAAAGAATGGCCGCAAGCAGTTGCCATTTCCATTCGTCAAGCGGGTGTTCGTCTTCGGGAATGGGCAGTTCGCGAGGGCCAAGTTTTGGCCATGAAATTCTTTTCCAACGCCAGAAGCGCGGGGCCGTTGGACAGGTGACGCGCGCAATGGTCGTCTTGTCCGCCTCTCGTTGGATGGTGATGGTACCGCGTTCGAGCGGATCGACGGGAGTTGCGCAGCCGTTGCAATTTGGTTTCCCCTGAAGCAAGCCGCATCCGGTCGAGTTGGGGGCCGTACGCGCCTCACGAACCATATCAGCCACGCGTTTTTCGAGGTTCGGATCGGTCACCGCGCCCAGCGTGGCGATGGAAACGGAATCGCCGGAATCCTCGATCGTGACCGCTTCCAGAGCGGGTTCGTCGGCCAGAGCCTCAGCCACTGAATGAACCAGGCACGGCGCATGATTTGGTTTTTCACCCGATGGCGTTCTCATGTTCTTTTCCGTAATATCCGCAATTTCTTGGCGAAATCGAAGAATTGCAAGCTGCAAGCCCAAGGTTTTCATACGACGACTTATATTTTGCTTAACTTGCATGCTGCGAACGACTACAAGAGAGCATGGCTCGTATTTTAGTCATCGATGACAACGCGCAGTTGCGGCAGATTTTGAAATTAACCCTGACCAACGCGGGCCATGACTTCGTCGAAGCAGACGCTGGTGAACTGGGGTTGCAACTTTATAGGGAATTTCCAGCCGACCTGGTGATCATGGACATCATTCTGCCGAAAAAAGGCGGGCTGGAGACGATTCAGGAATTGAGGAAGGATTTTCCCGAAGCGAAGTTCATCGGGATTTCTGGCGGGTTCCAAAAGAAAACCGACCACAACCAGACGCTGGCGGAATTGCTGGGCATTCAGCGAACTCTCTCCAAACCATTCACTTCGGAAGACTTGCTCAAAATGGTCTCTGAGGTCTTGACGGTGTGATCGGGTTGCGGTTTCGCCGCTTGCTTAATGTCTGTGACTGAGTCGAGGTTCGAACGTTTCTCCGCCTCAGTTCGCCTCCCGTTTCTTCTCCAAAATCCACTAAATAGTTTCAGGTTTCGCCCCGACCCAAATTACTGGGGCGAGCCCGATTGTTCTCTTTTTGCATCTGCCTAAGCTCAAGCCGCATTGCTGAAAAATACGAACAACAAACGCTAACAATTTTATGATTACAAATGACTCAACTTGCACTGAATCCAATTTTGTCGGGAATCGCCTCGCCGGTTGTCTGAACTTGATCGGGCCGGATGGAAAAAGTTTGCAGCAAAAGTTTCTGATTGGAGAACCTCGATCCTGCGCCGCCGGTTCGGCTGAACAAATGAAGCAGCGCGGTTACGTTGGCATTTACCAGAAAGAACGGATCACGAAATTCCGCCTGCCCAATTCGAACCTGACCATCCAGAAAACCTGGTGATCTTCCAAAGGCTTACTCCAGCGCGAGTTTCCGAATTTCGTCTGCGTTCAGAGCGCGGGCGAACAAATAGAAATCTGCGAAACGCGCGGCTAAAAATTCGTTCCCGGTGTAATTCGGGTTTCCGCCCAACGCGCAATTTTTTGCCAGGGTTGTGGTGAATTCCGGGGCGGCGGACGAACCGGCCGGTTTGCCATTGAGGAACAGCGTCAGAGTGCCGCCGCGTTTTACTGCGGCCACATGTTGCCAGCGACCGGCTTCGATCACCGCGCTCGCAGTTGAGAATGCGCCCCCCGATTCGATGCCCGCAAAAACCTTGCCGTTTTTCACCATCAACCGGAGTGGGTCATCCATGCTCGCAGCCCAGGCGCTGAAAATCTGGCCGGGATGATTCGGTTGCGCCTCCTTCAAGCGTACGCGGACGGCGATGGTGAATTCTTCCTCCGGCCAGGCGGGCAACGCATAGACGAGCATCTGGTCGCGGCCATTGACTTCGGTGCCTTCAGCATCGCGAGATGTGAACTTCGCGGATTCAACCTGGCCGAATTGTGGCAAAGCCTCACCGCGCAGCGAGTGAACGATGAGCTCCCCATTCGGCCCGAGCCTGGGCTCAGGCGGCAATACTTGCTGGGAAGCGCTCGAATCGAGAACAAACTGCGCCGCAGGAACGTCTGGAATGCTTTCGCCATTGGTCCCGAGAGAAACGACGCGCCAAAATAATTTTGTGTGAGGGTCGCCCAGTTTTTCAGCCAGCGTTTTCGTATTGAGCGCGATTCGGTTTTCTGGACCGCCGTTGCGAGCGAGCAGCAAAGGAAGAAAGGATTCATTCGTCGCGAATTCAATGCGATAAGTCGCGCCGCTAATCAGCGCTTTGGAACCACGTTGCACGCGCCATTGAAAACGGACTTCACCAACGGGCACACGCGCGCCATCGGCGGGAAGTTGCGCGAAGGCCGGTGCAGGTGGCGAGTCCGCCGCCGGCAACCATGAGCGATAGTGCGTGCCCGAAGCTCCCGCACTCGCAAAATCGATGAGACGCAACGAGCGGCCATCCGCTGTCGGCAAGTCGATGACCAACCACGGATCGATCAATGTACGGGTTGTGGCGGAGGTGCGGTCGCGCCGCGGTTTGGTTTCGACAACGCGCGCTTCCGCCAACTTCGCGGAAGCCACCGCCGGAATTGCCTCCTCATCAAAGGCGTTCTGGGCCTGATCGTAAGTGAGGAGCAGCGGTCCACGATAGAGTGACACCTTTCCCGCCGCTTCATTCGCGCCTGCGACTGATCGCAATGGCATCTTGAAACTAAGTTCGAGTTTATCGCTCTTGTTCCATTTGCGTTTCACGACCGAGTAATTTCCGGCGACGACGTTCGCGATGGGTTTTCCGTTGAGCAACAGCGTTGGTTCTTTGGCCCACGCAGGAATCCGCAGGCGCACTGCGAACGGGTTTTTCGCCGGGGTTTTTATTCTTAATTCAGTTCGTCCACTTCGCCACGCGTCATCATTCGATGTGATCGTGGCCGGTGTTCCGTCGGCGAGTTTCAGGTTGAATTCGCCAGCGCCGAGCCAATTGAGGACCAACCCGTCGTTGCCTGACATGACCGCCCACTCGCTGAGCATGCCGGGGATGCGTGGACCGTTCACCGAGCAGCAGTTCAACTCCGGCGTCCCGGCGCGTGATTGAAAAACGATTGTGTGCGCGCTGGCTTCGCGGACGCCATCCATCGGCGTGTTGTAGGTGAACCAGCGGCCGCTCGTGTGTTGCGCGCCAAGACCGCCATTGAGTGTGGAAAGTTCCAGTTCATCTGCCGCGTGCAAATCGCCGGTGAGCCGCAGGTAATCAATCGTGATCGCCATCCACGCGACCGTGCAGCAGGTTTCGATGGCGCTGGGCGTGTAAGGATTGCCGGTCGCCTGTTCGCCCGAACTGAAGCCGCCGGTGTTGCGACGGTCCCAGCGCCGGATGCTCCGCCAATGATGCTCGAACGCCTCGCGATATTTCGGCTCGCCCGTGATGCGCCACATTTCCACGAGACCTTGCAAATCGTGCAGGCTTTCCCAGCGCGGCTTGGGCGAACGATAATATTCACGGCCATCCAATCCGGCGCGAAGATAATCCCCGGCGCGTTCCCAATCCTTCTCCACCTCGCGCGCCATGCGCAGATAACGCGGTTCGCCGGTGAAGCGATGCAGCATCGCCATGCCGGTGAGAATGGACATGTTCATTTCCGAATCGCCGGTGTCGAACACGCGCTTGCCGGTGTCGAGGAACGTGTTGCAAACCAGGTCGCCTGCCTTGCGCGCCGCCGCCAGCGCTGCGGGATCGCCCGTTTGTTCGTGCCAGAGCAGCAGCGCCTGGATCGCGTGATAATGCCCCCAGAGATCCCAGTTTTTCAGCAGGCGAACATTCTTCGGAAACGGTCCGAGATAACCGTCGTCCGCCTGCGTCGCGATCAATTCGGCGACCACTTTCGCCGCCTGTGCGCGAAGGCGCGGGTCATCCGACATGCGCAACGCCTGCACGGAGGAGATCAAATATTTGCCGACGAATTCGCCCGCCCACGGCACCAGTTGCGGCTCGGGCTTGCGATCGCGCACGCGAAACATCTCGAGCATGCCGGGATTGGCCTGAGGCGCGTGCAGGAGCCAGTTATCGAGATTGGCGTGAATGCGTTCGCCGACGGGGCCGGAGAATTCAAAGCGGGCAAGCGGCAACGAATCAAATGCCAGGCGATTGGTTGCCTCTGCCGGCAGGGTGAAAACACAATTGAAGATGAGCCATATGGCAAAAAGGAAACGAGTGATCACCCCTCAAGTATGCGCAAAACGGATTGGTGGTAAATCGGAAATCTGAATCACGGGTCTTAGCGCTTCGAGTTAGTTCTTTTTGCGATACATTGGAACGACAATGGGATTGGTCAGATGAACAGAAGTCCGCATAAACAATTCACCGAAGGCGGCGTTGACACTCTCTATCATCTCACATCAAATCTCTGCATCACAATATGAGTGAATCAATGCGCGAATACGTCGAGCAACTTCCCATTGTGGATGTGCATGAGCATCATCTGCCCGAGGTAATCCTTGAGCGTGAAATCAATCTCCTGCAACTGTTCCAGCAAAGCTACGCCGGTTGGGCGCAGGCCCGTCCGTATTGCCTGCCTTCCGAATCGCGCGATTCCGACCCCATGCTCGCGGCGGCCGGCCCGACCACGTGGGAAGCGCTCGCGCCATTCTTGGAGGACAGCGGCTCGAATTCCTTCGTGCGGAATCTCGTTCGCGCCGTCGTCGAGTTGCACGGCAGCGGCGCACCGGAGATCACGCGCGACAACTGGCAAGCTCTCGATACCGCAGTGCGTGCGGCGCATCGGCGGCCCGAGTGGCAGCGCGAAATCCTGAAGCGCGCCCGCATCACGACCGTCATCACCGACGCCTACAATTATCCATTGCTCGACCCGCGCCCTGCGCTCGGCGCGAACTACCGTTCCGTGATGCGCACCAACTCGCTCGCGCTCGGCTGGCATCCCGATTCGCGCGATCACAATGGCAGCAGCGCGCATGAATTGTTGCAGCGCGTCGGATTGGGCGCTGGTTCGTTTGATGAATACCTCACCAGCCTTGAAAAGCTCGTGGATGGCATGGCAGCACGAGGACAAGTTGCGCTGAAGAACGCGCTCGCTTATGACCGCGACATTAATTTCGACGAACCGAACGAACCGCTGGCCCGCGCCGCTTGGGGCAAGGCCGCGCCATCACCGGCGGAGCGGAAGGCATTCGGTGATTTCATCGTGGATCATTTGTGTCGAATCGCTGCCGCACGCGACTTGCCGGTGCAGATGCATCTGGGCACGGGGATCATTCGCAGTTCGCACCCGCTCGGCGTCGCCGGGTTGATTGAACGGCATCCGCGCACCCGTTTCCTGCTGATGCATCTGGCGTATCCGTGGAGCCGCGATCTGCTCGGCATGGCGTTCGTCTATCGCAACATCTGGCTGGATTTGACCTGGTCGTTCCTGCTGAGTCCGTCGCACTTCAAGCTGGCGCTGCACGAAGCGATTGAAGTGTTGCCGAACGAAACCCGCATGATGCTCGGCGGCGACAACTGGCACGTGGAGGAAACCTACGGCGCGATGCAGACGGCGCGGCGGTTGATCGCCGAGGTGTTGGATGAAAAGCTGGCCAGCGGATATTTCAGCCGCGCCACCGCCGAGCGGCTCGCGCGCCGGATTTTGCACGAGAATGCGCGGGAGTTTTTTAAGCTTGGTTGAATTGGGAGCAAAATCTGATTTGTGAACGGGAGTTACACTGCAACGGAGCGCCGGTCTGTGACCGGCTTTATGGCCTTTCCAAATCCAGAGCCGGTCACAAGCCGGCGCTCCATCTTGTCGGCGTTCCTGCGACTTGTGAAATACGAGGACTACCCGCTCAAACAGAATATTTCGCCACGATCCAATCGGGAATTTTTTCGGCGCGAGCGGTTTTCAAATTGACCATCGTGTATTCAAAGTAGCCGTCGCAGGAGAGTTTGGCGGTTTTCTGTTTGATGATTTCAAAGCGCACTTTCACTCCGCTCTTCAAGATTTCCTCGACCCAGGTTCGCACGATGAAATGGTCGCCCAAACCGAGGGGGCGCTTGAATTGCACGTGCGCCGTCGCGACGAACCAGCCGAAGCCGAGCTGAATAAATTCCTCCATCGCCATTTTGTAGCAACGCTCCATTTGGTCGTAGCGCGCGGCCAGCACGTAATCCATGTAGCGGCTGGCATGAACGTGCTGGTTCATGTCGATGTCGTCGGGGCGCACCTGCAAGGTGGTTTCGAATTTTTGCATCTGAGAATTGTTCTGACGCGGAATTGAACTAGGGCAACTGCGTTCGCAATTCGTCTCGATACAGCCCGATTTTATCAACGGGCAGTTTCTGGAATCCAAGTTTCCACGCGGGAGAATGGCGTTGAAGGGCGAAATCTTTGGCTCCGCTCGCGTCGCTTGGTGACGTGACAAATTTCGGTTCGGCGTTGGTTAAATTATTCTCAAGCCGGAGCATGCTTGGCGTGGCGTGCCAGACGACCCGCAGCCATTTGCCGACGGAAATGTTGGTTGCCACGACGTTGTTCTCACCGGGAACACCGGTGAACGCCGCGCCCTCGATGCTTGGTCCGCCGGGCGGGCCGTAATACTTGTCGAGCGCGACGAGGTCGGGATAACGCTCCCGATAGAGAGGGGGCGGCACTTCCGATAGGCTTTTGCGCATCGTTTTGTCC
Source organism: Verrucomicrobiales bacterium (assembly GCA_947478865.1). Classification (GTDB taxonomy): domain Bacteria; phylum Verrucomicrobiota; class Verrucomicrobiia; order Limisphaerales; family CANJXF01; genus CANJXF01. The sequence continues at coordinate 57,799 of CANJXF010000009.1, forward strand.
ACCATATCGTGCCAGACGGGGGCTTTGTCCAAGCCGCGCGCGTCGAGTTCCACGGCGTGATTGCAATCGACGAAGACATTGTTGATCACCTGATGATCGCGACCGCCGCCGAGAAAAGCCGCGCGTTGAACTTTGTAGAAAACGTTGCCAAAAATTTCCGCGCCGCTCACGCAGTCGTCCATGTAAATGCCCATTGAACCCATGCCGACGCCACCGGTGTGATGGATGAAATTATAACGCATGCGATTGCCGCGATAGGTGTAATTGCGTCCGGCGTAGATCGCGCCGACGTCGCCGGTTTCGAGCGCGATGTGATGAATCTCGTTGAACTCCATCAGGTGGTCGTTGCCGTTGAAGAGAATGGCGCAGTGCGGATGGTCGTGAATGAGGTTGTGTGACGCGCGCATGCCGACGCCGTCCATCAAGATCGACGGGACGTAACATTTTGACCAGCGTCCCTGCCGTTGGAAATGGCAGTTCTCGACAAAATGCCCGCCGGGCGAAAGCGTTTTGCGATCGCCGCCGTTCAGAGAAACCCCGCCGTCGCCAGTGTCAAAAACATCGCAGCCAACCACGCCATGGCCGAGTCCGCCGTCGATGCGCACCCCGTAATTTCCGATGTTGCGAATCACGCAGCCCGCAATGCGGTTGTTCGCGCCACCGTTGATTTCAATGGCGTTGCCGCGGGTGGCTTCGAGAGTGATGCCGCGAAAGGTGACATCCGAAACGGCGTTGAGTTTTAGGAATGGCTGATCGAGGAGAGACAGAATGACTTCGTCGGATTTCTGATTCGTGGAGATTGGATTCGGTGGCCAGAAGTAGAGAATTTTGGTTGCGCGGTCGAGGAACCATTCGCCGGGTTGATCCAACTCCTCCAGCACGTTGAGGAAATAGAAACGTTGGCCTTTGCGAAATCCATACAAGCCGTGCGGTGCGGCCGTTTTTACGAGGTGTGTTTCCAGATCGAGCGAAGCAACGCGTTCGTAGGAGTTCGCCCAATCCCAGGCCCAATAGCCATGTACCCAAAGATTGGTTGTTTCTTTCCAATGGCGCGGGCGATCGCCGCTGTAATTGAATCCGGCTTCGAGAATGCCGAGCGTTCCGCCGTGTTCATCGATGTGCCCGGTGGGAATTCCTGCGATCTGTTCAAAGGAGCCCTCGTTTGGCCAGCGTGCCAGCGTCATCGGTCTGCCGCCGGAAAAAAGTTCACAATGGGCCGCTGCGGTGGCGCGCCCGAATCCGCGCGATTTCATTTCGCCAAAATCATTGATGCCAAGCGCGGCGAGATTGAGTTGCATGACTTTTCCGCGTGCGCTCGAGTCGAGTCGCGCCAGAACCGCTGGATCAGTCACGGTCTGAAATCCGTGGAGGGACCGGCCGCCGAGCAGGCGCGCCGTTTCGCCTTTGAAAGCGCGCCAGATAACCGGAGCCCTGGGCGAACCGGAATCGGCGGCAGTCAATTCGAGTGCGTTGGTGCGAAGGTAATCGCCGCCCCGCAGCCATACGGTCGTGCTGGTATTGGCCAGCGCGCCGGCGGCTTTTAAGCCGCGGATTTCATCGCGAGCACGTTCCAGCGTCGCGAACGGTTTGCCCTTGGTGCCGGGATTCTTGTCGCTGCCATTCGGAGCGACATATAAATCTCTGGCTGAACCCTCCAGTGGAAATAGTGCGAAAACGGAAAAGAGGGCGAGAAGAGCAGTTCTCAGAAACTTTTTGCAATTTGCCTGGGCCTTTTCACCCGTGCAACTGGTCCGGGCAGCCGGTTTTGAAGGGCTGACGAGTAAGTGCAGATTCTCTGACTGGATTTGCGGAGTCATGGGCAGGAGATTACGAAACTGATTCGGACAGTCTATCGGAATTTCAAAGGAAGCCTCGGAGAGAAAGGACAACGCTCGAGTGAATCAGACGAGGGAAACGCAAACGGGCTCAGAGCGGATTAAACCACGACATCCAGATGACCGTCGGGGAATTGAAGCACTACCTGAACCCCGATCAATTTCTTCTTCACGGCATATCGCTTTGCTTCATCGGCTTGCTGGAAAGCCATCGCGCCTTTTGAGGTATCCAGCCATTCGTCAGAAATATGCAGAAATTTTGAAGTTTTCTCATCCTGCAAGAGCACGCGCATATTCAGGGTGCGACAGTAATAATCCGTGTCGGTTTCACCGGCCTCTTTTTCGGGCTTAGTGTCGGGTGATTTCATGCTGTCGGGCATTCTAATTGGGCCTCCAAGCCATTGCAAATTCTGTTTCATTCTGTTTCGTGGTTCAAAAGTATTGGATCTCACTTTCAACCAACGGCGGCGGCGCTCAGGCATGCGCTGGACCGATACGGTGTGGTAGATGCTTAATTAAGTTGGGGAGCTGTTATTGTCTCTTTGGTTCCATCATTAAATTGAAATAGGCCCGATAAATGATTGGTCTTTTTTCAAGAAACCTTTTATCAAAAGCGAAATCGCCCAATTTCTAGTGATGCACGCTCGATTCAACGCAATTTAAAGATGAAAAAACGTTCACCCAAATACTCCCTTGGCTTGGATTACGGAACGAATTCCGTCCGTGCGCTGCTCGTCAATGTTGCTGACGGGCGCGAAGTCGCCACCGCCGTTTGGAATTATGAACATGGCAAAGAAGGCGTTCTCTTGTCAGCGGACCCAAATCTGGCGCGACAGCATCCGGCCGATTACGTGAAGGGTGCTGAAGTTACAATTCAAGACGCCTTGGCGATCGCAAAGAAAACGGTGCGCGGTTTCAAGCCCGAGCAAGTCATCGGCATCGGCGTGGACACGACCGGGAGCACCCCGATCCCAGTCGATGCTCGGGGAGTTCCCCTGGCGCTCAATCGGCGCTTCACCAAAAACCTCGATGCCATGGCGTGGCTTTGGAAAGACCACACCAGCACGTCTGAGGCGACGGAAATAACGAAGCTGGCCCGCAAACTTCGTCCGCAATATCTGGCGAAGTGTGGCGGCACCTACAGTTCGGAATGGTTCTTCAGCAAGATTTTTCATTGCCTCCGGACCAGCCCGGACGTTTTCGATGCGGCCTCTTCCTGGGTGGAATTGGCCGACTGGATTCCCGCCATGCTGACGGGAACGGAAGCGCCGGATTTGTTGAAGGTCGGCGTTTGCGCGGCTGGTCACAAAGCGATGCACCACGAGCATTGGGCGGGTTATCCGGATGCAGAATTTCTTTCACGACTGGATCCGAAGCTCGGAAATTTGCGCCGCCGATTGTGTTCGCGCGTTCACGCGATCGATCACACGGCAGGCAATTTGACCATCGATTGGGCAGTGCGAACCGGTTTGCCGCCCGGTCTTCCCGTCGCAATCGGGGCTTTCGATGCGCATCTTGGTGCGGTCGGATGCGGCATTGCTCCCGGCACCTTAGTGAAGACGATCGGGACCAGCACCTGCGACATGATGGTGGTGCCACTCGGTCAGGAACTGGCGGATATTCCCGGTCTTTGCGGCATTGTGAATGGAAGCATTCTGCCCGGATTTTATGGGCTGGAAGCGGGTCAATCCGCCGTCGGCGACATTTTCAATTGGTTCGTGAACTATATCCAGCCGCTGGGCGGAAAACTTGGTTCGCACGAAGCGTTGAGTCTGGCCGCTGAGAAATTGAAGCCGGGCCAATCCGGTTTGCTGGCGTTGGACTGGAACAACGGAAACCGCACGATCTTGGTGGACCAGCGCCTCACCGGCCTGCTTCTGGGGCAAACGCTTTACACAAATCCGGCGGAGATTTATCGCGCGTTGATCGAGGCGACAGCCTTTGGCGCGCTCACTATCATCAATCGGCTCGAGGAATATGGAGTCAAGGTCAAGCAAGTCGTGAACTGCGGCGGCATCGCGGAAAAAAATCCATTGGTCATGCAGATTTACGCCGACGTCACCGGACGCGAGATGCGCATCTCGCGCTCCGCCCAGACCTGCGCGTTGGGCGCGGCAATTGCCGGGGCGGTGGTCGCTGGAAAAGGGCAGGGCGGCTACGCACGTTTCAGCGACGCGCAAAAAGCGATGACCGGATTGAAGGCGCGCGTTTTCAAGCCAAACGCGAAAAATCACGCGGTTTATCGAGAGCTGTATTCCATCTATCGAAAACTCCACGACGCTTTTGGGACCGAAGAATGGACCGGAAATTTATTTGATGTGATGAAGCGTTTGATGCAAATCCGGAACGCCGCTCGGAGCTGAAGTTGAAAAAAACTTCCACTGGCTTTTGAAATCGAGTTCGGTAACGTGACACCGAATTACCGATACTTCGCACTTAAACTTTGCTGCCAACTGAAACCGCAGCATTAATCAGAATAGAACGCATGAAAAATCTGACCGTTACCGCCGCCGCGCTTTGCCTGGGTATTACCACCGGGTTTGCGCATGATTCCGGACCCGCCCACACCCATGACGAGGCGCCTTCCACCCAAGTGCTGAGGTTTGTGGTAGAGAAAAAAGGGCCGGTCAAAGCGCCCGATTTGTTGAAAGAAAAAGTGCCGGTCAGCGGGCAAGGTTTTTGGAAATTCATCGCGGCCAAAGATGCCGTGCCGACTCCGCCGGAGACTCAGCCCTTTTTGAAAGGCGCACACGGAACGATCATTTTTGATTCCAAGCGGGACACCGTTTATTGGGGCTTGGAAAAAGTCGGCTTTGTCGCATTCAGTAACCACCTCTCGCAATCGTGGGTGGTGAAAGGTGACGCGGCGTTTACCGCGGGCGGCTTGCACGGCGCTGATATTTTGCAGCGCGCAGGAAAATCTCCAATGGTTGCCGTTGCCGACAATGTGAAGGGCGAAGTTTATCTGACCGACACCACCTTCCAGCATGCCGACCGTCTCGACTGGCCGGCGACTGAGCCTTACAAGGACAAGAAAGAATATCATCCAACCGACACCGCCTTTATCAATGCGAAGGAGATGTTTGTCACCGACGGTTACGGCAAAGGATTCTTCATGCCCGTGACGACTACTCCATTGAAATACAAAGGATCGTTTTTCGGTGGCAAATCCTTGTCCCAGACCCCTCACGGGATTACCTACGATTCCTCAGATAAATCGATGTATATCTCGGCGCGTCCGGAAGGGCTGATCAAAAAATGGTCCATCGCCAAAGAAAAGATTGCCGCGATTTCTGCTTTGCCCCCCGGCAACAGCGTTTGCGACATTGATCTCTGGGGCCATTATGCGTTGGTGCCGTGCCTGGATGGCGCGAATAAAACTCCCGGCCCCCTGTTCATCGTCAACCTCAAAACACAATCGATTGTGTCAACGATTCGGCCCAAGGAAGATTTGGGCTATGCCGACGCGCAACACATGCACGACGCCGCCTGGTATTTCCACAAAAAGGGTGGCAAGACGGAAGTTTATATTATTTTCACGAATTGGAATCCCGGCGGCATCGGTGCGCTCAAGCTGGTCAATCTTCCTGATTAAGCCCTTGACCGGGTTCAGGGGGAAGGTCGCTGTTGCAGAAGGGTGAGCCTTTTTAAAATTCAAATTTTGAAATGAATTCCGGCAAGATTTTGTTGATCGATGACGACGCGCAATTGCGTCGCACCCTTCGGTTGATTATTCAAAATCAAGGCTTTCAGGTGTTGGAAGCGGAGAATGAAGCGGAGGGTGTCAGTTTGGCTGAGCAGAATAATCCCCGGTTGATTATTTGCGACGTCAATATGACTCAGGGTGACGGCTACTCGACACTGGAAAGACTCAGGCAAAATCCGGTCACGGCGTTGATACCGTTTATTCTCATGACTGGCCGGCCGAGCGATGTGGGAATGCGCCGTGGCATGGCTGGCGGTGCCGACGATTACCTCGAAAAACCTTTCAACGCCGATTCTCTCATCGCGACCGTGCGTGCTCGGCTGAGAAAAAAGGAACTGCTCAGCGCGCAAGCCAAACAAACCGAGGCCCGTTTGGTGGCAACCCTTGAAGCGACTCCGGACCTTGTGGCCATCACGGATAAGAATGAGAAATGCGTTTACCTCAATCACGCGGGCCGAAGGATGCTCGGGATTGGCGAGACCGAGAAGCTTACTGATTTTCACGTTGAGAAATTGATATCCAGATTGGCTCTGACATCGCCCGAACCGGATGCAGCGGCAGCTTTGTTGCGAGACGGAATGTGGTCGGGCGAAAGCGTCTTGTGCAGTCGTGCTGGCAGGGAAATTCCGATTTCTCATCTCATTCTTTCCAACCAGATTGATGGAGCGTTGCAATTCCATTCCATTTTTGCTCGAGATATTTCTGAACGAAAAATGGCCGAAGCTCTGATGCGCGAATCCAACCAGCGCCTTCAGATGCTCTCGGCCAACCTGGTAAACATCCAGGAAATGGAGAAACGCCATCTCGCACGGGAATTGCACGACGAAATTGGCCAGGCTTTAACTGCGACGAAAATCAACCTGGAGGGAGCCCTGCAATTGGCGCCTGAAGGACCACTCGCCGTGCGCTTAGGTAAAAGTGTTGCAGTGCTGGATCGGCTCCTGCAACAAGTTCGAAACATGTCGTTGGATCTGGGCCCGCCGTTGCTGGATGACCTAGGGCTGGTTCCCGCCCTTCGTTGGTACATGGATCAGTGGTCACAACGAACGGGAATTTCCGCCCGCTTTTCGGCCGATTCAAAATTGGAGCGGATGGATTCGTCGATTGAAACCGCTTGCTTTCGCGTGGCGCAAGAGGCCCTCACCAATGTGATTCGCCACGCTCACGCCACGAACGTGCTGGTTAAAATCATTTGCGAAAACAAAACGTTGTTCTTGTCTATTAGCGACGATGGGGTCGGCTTCAATTGGCTTGCCACGCGCGCCCGTGCGCAACGCGGTTCGGGCCTTGGACTGCTCGGAATGGAGGAGCGCGTTTCGTTGGTGGGAGGTACACTCCGGATCGAGAGCCAGCCAGAGCAGGGGACGAGGATCATGGCGTGTTTCCCATTCCTTGGTTCGCCTATTGAGGCTCCGCGAAATTAATATGACTCGTGTCCTTTTAGCTGACGATCACACGCTGGTTCGGGCAGGCATTCATTCCCTTTTGGAAAAACTCCCGGGCATCCAAGTCGTTGGCGAAGCGAGCGACGGTCGTGAAGCGTTGCACCTGATCAAGACGATGTCTCCGAACATCGTCTTGCTCGACATTACAATGGGTGGAATGAACGGATTGGATGTGGCTGTGCGGGCCGTAAAAGATTTTCCGCACGTCAAGGTCATCATCCTTTCGATGCATTCAAACGAAGAGTATGTAATCCAGGCCTTGCGGATCGGCGTGTCTGGCTACCTGCTCAAAGACGCCGCCACCACCGAGCTGGAGCTGGCTTTGAATTCGGTCATCCATGGAGAAACTTACCTAAGCCCCGCAGTTTCCAAAAAGGTGATCAACAACTACCTCAAACGAGTTGGTGATGTGCAGGATCCGGATGATTCGCTTACACCGCGCCAACGCGAAATTCTTCAACTTGTCGCGGAAGGGAAATCCACCAAGGAAATTGCGTTCATGTTATCCGTCAGCGTCAAAACGATCGAGGCGCACCGCGCCCAGATGATGGATCGCATCGGCATTCACGATATTGCAGGCCTTGTTCGATACGCGATTCGCATCGGTTTGATTGACTCGGACCGGTAAAGCGCGAGTAATAAAACTGGTTTAACGAGAACCTTTTCTCCGCTGCTTGTCAGGAAGGCAAGCCTTTTGAAGACCGCTTCCGTTTCTTAGGGTATTAAGAGTTCCCAGTTAAGGGTAGCCCCTATGGTTGTTCCCCAGCGTTGATTTAATCTTGTCCTAGTCACGCAACGAATGCGCGATGTAACGAATGACCAATCATATGGAACTCTTCATAGAAATTCTTGCTTGTGGCGCCGTCCTTGGCTTTGTCCTTGCCCGTTTTCGCTCTCGGCCACCGTTCCCGCTGGATAGCCAAGAGGTTGAAATATGGGCGATGCGTTATTTTCCTGACGATAGTCGCGGAATTGCGGTTTTGGCCGCGAATATTTTGATCCGTCAATCCGGTATTTCGCTGGAGGAACTTTCGCCTGCGAGCCGGGTCAAATATGAATTGAAGGCTTATTTCTTTTTCAAGCCGAGTGTCTATTTTCGAGCCCTCGAGGAATCGTTCGGAACTGCTATATCCGTTGAGGACCGCAGCAAAATCAAAGATTTTGGCACGCTCGTTAACTATTTGCGCGAATGTCCACGGGAAGAAACGATCGAGCCGGAATACCGGAAAGAGCCGGTTCGCAACCCGGCCGTCTCAAAACCCATTCAGATGCCTCGCATGCAACCGCTGGCGAACCTGTAATAGTTCCTGAAGGGAACGGGTAATTAGAAAGTTTTGGCCTGCCAAATCGTTGGCTTTTCAATGGGCAGTTTTCCGGATTCACCGTTGGTTTTTCGGTTTTGATTCGAGTTGAAAAATGAATTTTTTTATTGAACTTGCCTGATTTTCTACGGACTTTTGTAAGTCATGAAACGATTTTTATTGCTGCCTTGCATCCTGTTGTCGCTCGCCTTTTCCCTTACAGAGCGCGCTGCAGCATTCGAGCTGAAGAAGAACGAACACATTTGCCTCATCGGAAATGCGCTCGCCGACCGGATGCAACACGATAATTGGCTGGAAACGCTGATTTACGCGAAGTTTCCGGGCGAAAATCTTGTTTTTCGTAACCTCGCCTTTGCCGGAGATGAAGTGGCCTCCCGGCATCGCTCAGAAAACTTTGGGTCGCCTGACCAATGGCTTACGAAAACCAAGGCGGACGTGATTTTTGCTTTCTTCGGGTTCAACGAATCGTTCAAAGGCGATGCAGGTCTTGATGCTTTCAAAAAGGATCTCCACAGCTTTCTAAAGGACACCAAAGGCAAAAACTACAGCGGCAACGGATCGCCTCGAATCGTTTTGTTTTCGCCCATCGCGAACGAGAAATTGCGCGACCCTAACTATCCCGATCCGAAAGCGAATAACGATAACCTTGCGAAATACACCGCAGCGATGGCTGAGGTCGCTAAATCAGAAGACGTCTTATTCGTGAATTTATTTACGGTTTCTCAGGAGCTTTACGCGCAAGCGGCAAAAAAAGGCGGGTCGCTTACGATCAACACCCTGCACCTCACGGAGGCAGGAAACAAGATGCTTGCCCAAGAGATTTTCCGCGCACTGTTCAACGAGAAACCGCCCACCAAGAATCTCGAAAAACTCCGTGCAGCTGTTGCGGATAAAGCGACCGAATGGCATGCGCGTTATCGGACCGTGGATGGATACAATGTTTATGGCGGGCGCTCAAAATTGTCCTTCCCCAAAGCGGGTAAAGATTCTGAAAAAATCACTAACTTTGACGTCATGCAGCAGGAAATGGCGCAGCGCGACGTGAAAACAGCCAACCGTGACCAGGTTATTTGGGCGGTGGCCAAAGGAGGTGAAATGAAGGTGGACGATTCCAATCTGCCATCTGTGGAAACGTTTGCTTCGAACAAGCCAGACATACATCCGTTTCTCAGCGGCGAAGAAGCGATTCGCCACATGACCGTGGCAAAAGGCTGCAAAATAAATCTATTTGCGAGTGAAGAAAAATTTCCTGAACTGGTGAGTCCCGTGCAGATGACTTTTGACACGAAAGGACGCCTTTGGGTCGCGGCTTGGCCAAGCTATCCAGAGCGCACTCCGACCAGCACGGTGGGCGATAAACTTCTCGTCTTCGAGGACACCAATGGGGATGGCAAGGCGGATAAGGTAACGACATTCCTTGATGGGTTAAATTGCCCCACCGGTTTTCAATTTTACAAGGATGGCGTGCTCGTCATGCAGGCGCCGGATTTATGGTTCGTGCGGGATACGGATGGCGATGGCAAAGCGGATTGGAAAGAACGCGTGCTCATGGGAATGGATTCCGCAGATTCACATCACACGGCTAATGCAATGGTGCTCGATCCGGGCGGCGCGACTTATCTGAGCGACGGTGTTTTTCACCGCACCCAGGTTGAAACAGCCTCGGGCTTGGTTCTCAATAACGACGGGTGCATTTATCGTTTCGAACCGCGCACCGGCAAGTTTGAACGTTACGTTTCGTATGGCTTTGCAAATCCCCACGGACGGGTGTTCGATTATTGGGGCACGGACATCATCACCGATGCTACCGGCAATGCGAATTACTTTGCGCCGGCCTTCAGCGGGTTCATCGAATATCCGGCCAAGCATCCGGGCATGCAGGAATTCTGGAAACGCCCTTCGCGCCCCTGCCCAGGCACAGGCATTTTATCGAGCCGTCATTTTCCAGAGGAATTTCAAAACAATTTCCTGAACATCAACGTGATTGGATTTCAGGGGATTTTCCGTGTCAAGGTGGGCGATTCAGGCGCGGGTCTGAAGGGCGAGACGATCGAGGACAATCTCGTCAAATCGGATGATGCAAACTTTCGTCCTTCTGCTGTAAATATCGCTCCGGATGGTTCAATTTACTTCAGTGATTGGGCCAAGCCGCTCATCGGGCACATGCAACATCATATTCGCGATCCGAACCGTGACAAAACTCACGGACGCATTTACCGAATCACCTATGAAGGTCGTCCTTTGCTTAAGCCGGTGCCAATCGACGGCGAACCGATCAAAAAATTGCTCGAAGCGCTCAAGACTCCGGAAGATGACGTCCGCACTCGCGCAAAAATCGAATTGGGTAAGCACGACAGCTCCAAAGTGATCGCCGCCACGAAAATCTGGGCTGCCTCACTCGATCCAAAGGACAAAGCGTATGAGCATCACATGATGGAAGCGCTTTGGGTTCATCAGTGGCACAACGTCGTTGATGAAGCGTTGCTGAAGAAAATGCTGCGCTCACCCGATTTCCATGCGCGCGCCGCAGCCACCCGTGTTCTTTGCTATTGGCGCGATCGCGTCAGCAACCCACTTGCCTTGCTCGAAGTTCAGGCGAAGGATGAAAGTCCGCGCGTGCGACTCGAAGCGGTGAGAGCTTGCAGCTTTTTCAAATCCAGCAAAGCGGCGGAAGTCGCGCTCTCCGCCTTGGAAAAAGAGGCGAATCCCGATAAGCCTGATTACTACATCAAATACTGCCTTGATGAAACGATGAAGGCGCTCGACAAGTATTTGAAATAAAGCGTGCAAGTCTGTTCCTGGTAGATTGACGATGCTGAAATGAAAATGACCTGTGTCCGTTTCTTTTCCTCGATCGTTTCCGGGACTTTTCTTTTTGCGGCAATCCTCGCGCGGGCTGAGGATTTGCCGCAAAAAACGTTGTTCGTTCCGAAAAACGCCACCGCCGCCGCCTACGTTCTTGGACGTCTTTCCAACAAAGAGCTGATTGCTGCGCCGCGTGGTGAATTCGTCTATGTTGCGCTTTTGCAGCGAGCCGGGATGGATTCAAAATATCGCGTCGAAGCAATTCAAGGTTTGGCGAAACTGCGCGGGACCGATTCGCTCTCCGAATTGATTGTTGCCCTCGGTGAACTCGACAAAAAAGCCGAGGAATCCAACCCAAGCCTCCGCGATCTCGCCGCGATTTTGCTGGGTTTCAAGGCGGATGAGCTGACTGCGAAGCGGCCCACTTTGGAGAAAACAGCGAAGGAATCGCGCTTGTCGATTACGCGCCAGATTGGTTTCGCGGCGCTGGTCACTGCTGACGGCGGAAACGAAGCGGTTTGGAAATCGGCAGAAACCAGCGGGGCTCAACTCGCCGACCTTCTTCGCTGCGCCGTTCTGATCCGCAACTCTGTTTTGCGCGCCGCATTCTATTCAAAAACGGAACCTTTGGTTCACCACGCGGATTCTCCCGACGTGCAACGAGCTGCGATTGCGGCGATCTCGATTATCCCTGGGCATGAGGCTGAAACCTTTTCCATGCTGTCTGGATTGGTGAAAGCGGGCACCGAGCGTCCCGCCGCCGTTGCCGGACTTCAAACTATTCCTCGAAAATTTTGGCCAAAAGGTGAGGCTGAATCCTTGGTAACTGGTTTGATCGTCTATCTGAAGGGGTTACCGGTAGACCAGCGCACTGACACAGACTTTGTTAGCGCTTTTCAGTTGGCGATGGATCTCGCGGCGTTGCTCCCGGGAGAGAAAGGTGGAGCATTGGCCAAGGAATTGCGCGCCCTCGGAGTTAGTGTTTTTTCTATTCGCACAATTCCCGAGCAAATGCTCTACGACCGAACCCTGATTGTTGTCGAAGCGGGCAAGCCGGCAGAAATCATTCTGATCAACGAAGACGCGATGCCTCATAATCTTGTGATCGTGACACCCGGCGCCTTGGAAGAAATTGGCCAAGCCGCCGAGAAAATGCCGCCTGAACCCGACGCCCAAGGTCGGCATTACATTCCTCCGTCGACCAAGGTTCTTTTCGCGACGAAATTGGTGGAGCCGGGCCAGCAAGTTAAACTCAGCTTCACCGCACCCGAGCAGCCGGGCGACTATCCGTACGTTTGCACCTTTCCAGGTCATTGGCGAAGAATGGTCGGAACTCTAGCGGTGGTGAAAGACGTCGAAGCCTATCTGGCGACCCGTGGCCAAACGGCAGAACCCAAAGTGACCGAGTGGAAAGTGGATGATTTAGCTTCGGATTTGACCAAGGTAAGTGCGGGTCGGGACCTGGCGCACGGCAAAGAACTATTCACGCGGCTCGCTTGCGCCGGATGCCATAAACTTGGGAAAGAAGGGATCAATTACGGCCCCGACCTCAGCGACGTTTTGGTTCGCTTTAAAAATGATCGCACGGATGTTTTGCGCCAAATCATTGAGCCATCGTTGGTCATCAGCAATCGTTACCGCAACGTGCAGATGAACTTGAAAGATGGTGAGTCAGTCAGCGGGATGGTTCTCAAAGAAGATGCAACCAATGTGACGCTACAGACCGGGCCATCGGATGCTTTGATTCAAACTGTGGCTCTGAGCGAAATTCGTGATCGCCAAGCGCAGAACTCTTCACCCATGCCGATGGGTTTGCTGAACACGTTGTCGAAAGAAGAAATCCTCGATTTGATGGCGTGGCTTGAGGCCGGTGCTACTCCTTCGCACGAGCACAAACATTAACTCCGCGTTGGCTGGTTGCCCCTTTGCTGCTATTTCAGGAAAACGCCCGCAATGGCCGCATTGAGCAAGGTTGCAATGAATCCCACGAACAAAGCCCGCAGGCCAAGCCGGGCAAGATCGTGTCGCCGCTCCGGGGCGATCGCGCCGATCCCTCCCAGTTGAATTCCTACCGAGGCAAAATTTGCGAAACCGGTCAGCGCAAAAGCCGCCAACACGTAAGACCGTGGAGTCATGAATTCTGGCGTGGCTTTCCAGCCTTTCATCACGAGATAAGCGTAGTGTTCGTTGATGGCGAGTTTTGACCCAAGGAGGCTTGCAACCTTGGAGACGTCCGCCGGTTCAATGCCGATGAGAAAAGAGGCGGGCGCAAAGGCCCAGCTGAAAACTTTCGACAATGAAAGGTCTTTCACAGCCGCGCCGAGAATTGCATCGAGCATCGCCACGAACGCGATGAAAACAATCAGCATCGCTGCGACATTCAGCGCGAGCTTCAATCCGTCGGTTGCGCCGGCTGCTGCAGCGTCGATTCCATTGACGTAAGGCGACTTTTCATTTTGTGTGCGCACCGTTCCGGCGGTTTCAGGGCGTCCCAATTCGGGCATGAATAATTTGGAAAGATAAAGACTGCATGGACACGCCATGATGCACGTCGTCAGAACGGCGACCGGATCAGCGCCGTAATTGATGTAAACGACCATCATTCCGCCGGAAATATGGGCCATGCCGCTGGCCATCAGGACGAATAACTCGGAATTCGTCATGCGCGGCACGTAGGGTTTCACGATCAGAGGCGCTTCGGTTTGGCCCATGAAAACATTGGCGGACACGGAGAGCGTCTCGGCACCACTGGTTCCCATGAGATGCACCATGACCCGCGCCATGAGGCGAACGATTCTTTGCAAGATTCGATAATGATAGAGGACTGTGAAAAATGCGGAGACGAAAAGAATGGGCGGCAACGCTTTGAACGCAAAAATAAACAGGAATTCTTTGCCGGGATTGAGCGCAATATCGCCGGGTCGGGCAAGATTGCCGAAAACAAATTCCGCGCCTTTATCCGAAAAGCTGATGAAGTTGACCACAACTACTTTCGCCGCCTCAAACGCTTGGTGGACGATTGGCACTTTGAGCACGAGAACCGCGAGCGCAATTTGCAGTGCGATGCCCCATCCGATTGTTCTCCAATTCACCGCGCGAAGATTGGTCGAAAACATGGCGACCAATCCAAAAAAACAAAAAATACCGGCGAACGCCTGGCCGCGCACACCAATGCTTTCTCGCAATGCGAACGCACCAGAAGCAATGAGAACGATGGCCAAACCAATGCCTGCCCGCCAAACCAATGGCGTGGGCGGCTGGGGGGCTTCTATTGCTGCCGAGGTAGATCGAACTTCAGAAATGGATGGCGCCGGTTCAGATGCCTGCATGATCGAGGAACTTAGACTGGAATCCAGCCGTGAGTCGAGCGCCGAGCATTGGAATCAGACAAAAAAAGAAGTTTAGAAAAAAATGGAGCGAGCGAAGGGATTCGAACCCTCGACGTTCACCTTGGCAAGGTGATGCTCTACCAGACTGAGCTACGCTCGCTTCCGAAAGCGAACGAAAAATTACGGGAAACGTTCCCGATTGCAAGTTCTCTTTTTCCCGGAAATTAGTTGCCAAGGATATTGTTCGGAAGCTCGTTGGTATCGCCGGGGCTCTGGGGAAAATGTTTTGCCAGTGCCGCCCCTGCTTTCTGAACTGCGTGGACGATTCCGTCGCTAAACCGTCCTTGCTTGAACAAAGCGGCCATTGCCGCACTGATTTCACTCCAGAAATCCTGCCCGCACTTTTCGTGAATTCCTATGTCCCCGACGACAGCAAATTTTTGGCTCGCCGGCGCGACGTAAATTAAGACGCCGTTGCGCGCCCGTGTTTTTGTCATGCCCAGTTTCTCAAACCGGTTTTTCGCAGCGGTCAATGCGTCATCACGCCTCTTTCCCGAGATGTAAACGCGAATTTCCCCAGAGGTGTTCTTCTCGGCCTCTGCAATCGAGGCGACAATGTTGCCCTCATCAATTTTGCTGATAAAAGTTTTTGGTTTCATATCACCAGCTTCCGCTTGCGCCGCCGCCTCCCGAGCTGCCTCCACCCCCGGAAAAACTTCCTCCTCCGCTCCAACCTGATGAACCAGAGGATCCTCCCCAGCCTCCGCTTGACCAACTGCCGAAATTCGATCCCCCACGGCCGTAAACTCGGCCACGGCGCCCAAAGGATCTCAGAATTAAAGATAAAAAGACAAAGCCAACGAAAAACCAAAAGACAATGATGACGCTGTTGATTGTCCCGCCATTTTCATCGCGAACGGTTCGGCCGCTGCCTTTGTATTCGCCCTTGGTTGCCTGCAAGATGGCGGTTATTCCCGCCTCCAGGCCGCCGTCGAAGTCGCCTCGCTGGAAATGCGGCTTTATTTCTCCATCGATGATTTGTTTGCACGTTGCATCGGGGAGAACTCCTTCCAATCCATATCCGGTCTGGATCCGCATCTTTCGGTCTTCGACAAACACCAGCAGTAATGTGCCGTTATTGGCGCCCTTTCTTCCTATGCCCCAGGATTGATAAATCCGCTGCGCATAATCCTCCAGCGACGAGTCGCTCTGCATTTTTCGGAAAACCGCCACGACAATTTGGCTGGAGGTTTCCCGCTCAAAGTCTTGGAGCAACGAGTTTAATCGAGTCACCGTGACTGGTGAAATCTTTCCCGTGTAATCATTGAAATGATTCTCCGGCTTCGGTGGCATCACTTCTGCAGCGCGAACGATCGTCGCGATAAGGAAGATTCCAAGCAGAGCCGAAAGGAATCTGCTGGAAATTCTGGTGATCCAAAACATGGTTACGGTTTGGCGGGAGCCGCGGCTGGTTTTCCGAAGTCGAAATTAACCTTCGGCGCTGTTTCAGATCCGGCCTGCGCCTGAAAATATGGTTTCGGATGGAAGCCAAACAGTCGCGCGAAAATCAGGCCAGGGAAACGTTGCGCGACCACATTGTATTCCTGGACCGCTCCATTGAAATTTCGCCGCTCGACGCTGATCCGGTTTTCCGTTCCCTCAAGCTGCGCCTGCAACGTGCTGAAATTTTGAGTGGCTCGCAATTCAGGATAGCGTTCCGCCACCAGCAGCAACCTTGATAGGGCACCGGAAAGTTGGTCCTGTGCCTGTTGAAATTTCCGCAGTTGCTCTGGGTCTTCGGGCGCTTTGCTCGGGTCGATTTTCACCTGGCCAACCGATGCTCTGGCCTGGGTAATGTCGGTGAGTGTGGATTTTTCAAAGTTCGCTGCGCCGGCAACGGTGTTCACGAGGTTTGGAATTAAATCGGCGCGCCTCTGGTAAACGTTTTGCACATCAGCCCATTTGGCGTCCACGTTTTGGGAAAGGCCAACGAGGCGATTGTAGGTGCCGCATCCGCTCATCGAGAGAAAAATGAGCAGGAGAATTAAAATTCCACCGCAGCCGAGTGCATATTTTTTCATGATGGGAAACCGGATTGAATTCGTTTGCAAGCTACGCCCGCACGTTCTTCCGCGCAAACTTCAATTGTCCACATCACAGGTGACAGCGCTGGAACGAATCGCTAGGCTCGCGATGCCATGCAAAAGAAAGTCACGATCTTTGTTCTCCTCGCCATGGTCGCACTCGCGGCCGTTGTCGTTGTGCAATCCAAACGCGCCGCCAGCACCAAGGCTGAACTCGCAGCGGCGCAGGAACAATCGGAAGCCGTCGCCAACGCGGCCCAAAGCCAGAAGGAAACCATTGAACAGCTCGAGCGGCAAAAGAAAGCCATGGCCCAGCAACTGCGCGACATCACAGCCCAGCAACAGGCGGAAAAAGCGGGGTTGGCAAATCAGGCCAGGGAACAAGCCAATGCGGCACGGTCGGAATCCGCCACCCGCTCAGGAGAGCAGGGGGAATTGAAGGGTGGATTCCTGGCGAAAATGCTCCAGGACCCGGCCATGAAGAAGATGATTGCCGAACAGCAAAAGGCAATGGTTGGCATGATGTACGGTCCGTTGTTGAAGGATTTGAAGCTCACGCCTGAGGAAACTGAAAAGTTCAATGCGCTGCTGCTCGATAACCAGATGAACGCCGCAAATAAAGGGATGTCGATCCTGCAAGAGGGCGCGGATAAAACGGCCATTGGCAAAGAGCTGGCCGAGGACAAGAAGCAGTTTGACGCGCAGATGAAGGAGTTCCTCGGCGACGATCGATATGCGCAATACGAAGATTTTACGAAAAGCATTCCCGACCGCATGACGTTGACGCAGTTGAAATCGCAATTCGGCGATAATCCGCTCAATGAACAGCAAAGCTCGCAACTGCTCACGTTGATGAAAGAGGAACGGCAACGCTCCAACCCCACTTCAGGCGAGAATCCGTTTGGCTCGTCTGACTTCAACCGAGCGCTTTCTGAAGACGCCATGAACAAATACTTCGCTCAGCAAGAGCAGGCAAATCAGCGGGTTATCGAACGCGCGGCGGGCGTGCTTTCTCCCGAACAAGTCGAAGTGCTTGGCCGCTCTCTCACCAACAATTTATCCATGCAGCGCGCGGGAATGAACATGGCCAGGGCGATGATGGGCAGAGATAGTTCTGCCGCCCCGCCGAAATAAGTTTTGCGCCAGCCCCTTTCGCCTACATTGTCCTGATAACAATTGCTGCCGATTTTTTATGAAGAAACTCAAGCTCACCGTCACTTTATTCGCTCTGCTTTTCAACGCTTCATCTGGATGGAGCACTGAGGAATCTTCCGCCGCGCCGGCGACGCTGGTGAAACGCATCGATGTCGAGCAATACGATAAGTTGCGCGCCAACACCAACAACGTCTTGCTCGATGTGCGAAGTGTGGCGGAGTTCGAGAAGGGGCGCATTCCACACGCCGTCAACATTGATATTAACTCGAGCCAGTTTGCGGAAAAAGTGGCGGCGCTCGATACGAATAAAACCTACCTCGTGAATTGTGCCGTTGGGATGCGCAGCGCCCGCGCGTGCAAGAAAATGGAAACGATGGGCTTCAAAAAACTCTACGATCTCGCTCCAGGATTCGACGGCTGGAAAAAAGCGGGCAAGCCGGTTGAAAAATAAAACCAACAAGTTGCCAAGTCTGTTTTCCGTCGGAATTGTTTTTGAGACTCCCTGCGAAACAGGTCGCCGCAATCAGGCGGATCGATTCCTCGCTTACTTGATGTCCTGCATCGGACGTTCGAAGATCCAGGCCAAACCGCGTTCGAGCCGTTCGGGGACGCGATCGCTGTGTTTGCCGGGAGGTTCATAGAAAGCGCATCGCGCTGGACGCTCCCGGAGCACCTCATAAATTTTGCGTGCGCCCACGTTTGCCTTATAGGAATCGAGCGTTGGTCCTTCGACGTAAATCGCCTGGGTAGGACGGAATGCATCTCGGTTTTTCTGCACCAGGGTCAGGGGATCGTTCTCCATCCAGCGCTGCCAGATTTTTTCGCGAAAGGAGCCGTCGGCGGTGTAGAGCCATTCGAATTGTCCGCGATGCCACCAACCGCTCGGCGCATAGGCAGCGGAGAGGCCAAGCGCATATTTCAATGAGCCGTCTTGCGGGGTCGGCCCGCTGTAGGCCGGAGCCGCGATGGATTTCACTTCAGCGATGGAAATGTTCGTCACGCCGGGACGTTTCATCAAATGCAAATGGGACAACGCAAAATCCGAATCCGGACTCAACGCCACGACCCCGTCGAAAAGCTTCGGTCGAAACATCCCCAAACGCAGTGCGCCGAAACCGCCGGAGGAATGTCCCGCGATGATGCGCTTGGTTTTATTGCTCGTGACGCCGTAACGCGATTCCACCTGCGCAGCGATTTCGTCGCAGATATAGTCCGCGTAGTTTCCTTGGGCCCGCGAGTTGACGTATTGGCTGCCGCCCCAGCGATTGCGTCCATCGACAACGACGAACAAAACGGGTGAGACGTCATCGGCCAGCTTTTGGGTAAAGGCGCTCCACTTTGCCGAATCCTTGATGAACCCCTCCGAGCCGCCGCCGTAACCCGGTAAATAATAAACGATGGGCAAGGGCGAGTTGCTGACGTATTGCGAGGGAAGGAACACGGCGACCTGCCGCGTATCGGGATCGCGCAGCGGATTGCCTTTCAAAGCACGGCTGGGGAATTGGAAAACATCCATTCGAGCCTCGGCTTGTGCGGGGCACGGGCGCACGAGAGAAGCCGCCAGAATGCAAATCCAGGCGCTGATTCTAAAATTAAATTGCATGAATGATCTTAGGAGTGAGGATCTTGGAAATGCAGTGGCCAATTTAAAGACTGCTGGCTCATTCAACCATGAGATTCGCCAGGCTACCCAGCCTGTTTTCAATCCACCCGGCTGATGTGCAGATCGTTCTTCACCACTTCACCCGTGGTCGCGTTAACGAACACTTCGCCGAGGTTCGCCGTATCGCTTGGCTTGCGAAGCTTGGCTGCCCAGAAACGGACTTTCCAAACGGGCTCTGAGGACCAGCGTTCCAGCTTCAATTCCGTGGCGGTGAGGGTCAGGTTATTGAGCAACGGCTCTTTCTTCGCGATCGAGATTGCTTTGTCGGAATCGATTTTTAATTTGTCCTTGGGAATTTCGGTGTTGCCGGTTGCGAATTCCAAGATGCGCGCCGGGCGTTTCACGGAAAGTTTTTTGCCGGCACCGAATTTTACTTCCGTCGCTTTCGCGGTGGCATCCGGATCGTAATAAACAATGTACCAGACGTTCGGCACGAGGCTGCCGACGGATTTCTCCGAGCGAATTTGCACGACGCGATCTTTGGCGTCCTCGCCAACGTGCCGGTTGCCCTCTTTAACGAGAGCGAACGCAGTGGCATCAGCCGGAGCGTCGGCTTTGATGGAACCACTGGAAAAGACCACGCCTGCAATCAGGATTATCAGGGATTTAAAATTTAAATTCATGGAATCAAATTTAAGCATTTTTTGCGTAGATGGCAACCGCGCCTGAAAGAGACTTCGCACGATGAGGGCTGGCCCTCGTTGACACATTCTTTTTGCCCGCTTAACTTTCGCGCCATGTCACGATTGCCGTTTGAAGCATTCCTCGCTCTGCGTTACCTGCGGCCTCGCCGGACTTTTGTTTCTGTGATCACGGTGATTTCAATTATCGGGGTCATGCTGGGGGTCGCGGTGCTGATTATTGTAATCAGCGTCATGAGCGGATTCGACCAGGAATGGCGCAGTCGAATTCTTGGCTTCAATGCGCACTTGAAAATAACCCAGGTGGATCCAGCAAACGGACAGTATCTTGCCCTGACAAATTTCGATTCGATCCGGAGAATTGTCAGCTCAAACCAGAGTGTGACTGGCGTCGCGCCATTCATCACCGGGCAAGTTCTTTTGCAGACACAGCCATCGCAAGGAAATCCAAAATTTCTCGCTCCGTTGCTGCGCGGAATCGATCCCAAGCTCGAAGCGGGCGTTAGCGTTTTGCCCAAAAGCATCGTGGCGGGTGAATTTGATTTGACCGGAAAAGGCCTGGTGGTCGGTAGCGAGTTTGCGCGCGGAATGGATTTGCGCATCGGTGATCGCGTGGCGGTCTATTCGCCGAGCAGCATCCAAAAATTGTATGAAACCCGACGGAATCCGGATGCTGAGAAACCGATGGCCGAAGAGTTCATTATTCGCGGAGTTTTTGATGTGGGCTATGGCGAATATAACGCATCGATCGTCGCAACCTCTCTTCAAAAGGCACAGGAACTTTGGGAGTTCGACGAAAATTCTGTGCATGGACTGCAAGTGATGTTGCGCGATCCATTTCAAGCCGAGGTAGTGCGCAACGAACTGAAGGGAAGGCTTGGCCCGAACTTTAACATTCTCACCTGGCCGGAGGAGAATCCGACCATTTTCAACGCGCTGGCCGTGGAAAAGAACATGATGTTTTTTCTCCTGTTCTTCATCATGATCGTCGCCGGCTTTGGTATTGTGAATTGCCAGATTACTTTCGTGGTTCAGAAGACTCGCGAGATCGGAATTCTCAAAGCCCTCGGCGCGAACAACCGCCAGATCCTCTGGATTTTCCTGAGCCAAAGTGTGGTTGTAGGTGTTCTTGGAGTGGGTCTGGGATTCGGCATTGCAATGCTGGCCTTGGGTTATCGAAATGAATTTCTTGCGTTCATGAATCGCGCGGTCGGTTTCGAATTGTTACCGGCGGCCATCTACCAGATCGACAAACTTCCGGCCTCCATTCAACCGGGTGATGTCAGCATCATTTGCGGGACCGCCTTTATCACCTGTGTTCTCGCGGGACTTTTCCCGGCCTGGAAAGCCAGTCGATTGCAACCCGTGGAGGCGCTGCGCTATGAGTAAATTTCCCGAAACTTCCACTGTGAAACCAGCACCAGCCAACCAGAAACCTTTGCTCGAAACGCGCGACGTTCACAAAATCTACACGATGGGCGAAAGGAAACTCGAAGTGTTGCGCGGCATTACCATGTCGGTAAACGCGGGAGATTTCGTCGCCTTGCGCGGCGCGTCCGGCGCGGGGAAGAGCACTTTGCTCCATTTGCTGGGCGGGCTGGATTTGCCCAACAGCGGCGAGGTTTATTTCGCCGAAAAGAATCTGAGCCGACTTTCCAACACCGACCTGACGCATCTTCGAAACACTCGCGTTGGTTTTGTGTTTCAGGCGTATCATTTGCTGCCCGAACTGAGCGCGCTGGAAAACGTTTCCCTTCCGGCGCGAATGGCTCGAATGAATCCGGCGCAGGCGGTGGCGCGCGCCGGCGACTTGCTGAAACGCGTTGGGCTCGGAGAGCGATTGGATCATCGGCCCTACGAACTTTCCGGTGGAGAACAGCAGCGCGTGGCGATTGCCCGGGCATTGATTAACGAGCCGGATTTGGTTCTGGCCGACGAGCCCACGGGCAATCTGGATTCGCACACCGGCAGCGAGATCATGGACCTGATTTGCTCGTTGCGAGATGAGCGGAACGTTACGTTGGTGATCGCGACCCATTCCGCGCGCCTCGCCGCCCGAGCGCTGAGGGTGATCGAGTTGGAAGACGGCGCAATTAAAACGGCTTAACCGCAACCGCCGCTTCATCGAGAAAATCAAATGCAAAACACAGATTGGGAATTGCGATATCAAACCAAGGACATGCCTTGGGAAAAGGGTGAGCCTTCGCCGGGCTTGGTGGACTTTTTTAATCTGCATGCGGAAATAAAACGCGGAAACGTTTTGGTTCCAGGCTGCGGAACGGGACACGATGCTCGCGCTTGGGCAAAAGCCGGTTTCAATGTCACCGGCTATGACATCGCGCCCAGTGCCATTGCGCTTGCACACGAAAAAACCCATGCCGCAGGCTTGGACGCCGCCTTTGTTGTGGGCAATTTTCTCCAGGACCAACCGCCGCAACTGTTCGATTGGATTTTCGAACATACTTTGTTTTGCGCGATAGCCCCGGCGCTCCGCGATGATTACGTCCGAGCCGTTTTTCGCTGGCTGAAACCGGGCGGACACTATCTCGCGGTAAATTATTTGATTCCCGACACGGAAGGCCCGCCGTTCGGAACGACGCGCGACGAGCAGCTCGAAAGATTTTCACCGCATTTTGAATTGATCAAAGAATGGGTTCCGCGCTCCTACGAAAATCGGACGGGACAGGAACGCATGTTTTGGTGGAGTCGAAAACAACCGTGAAAAATGGCGCGATGAGCGAGGAGGAAATCAACTCTCCTGACGATCAGTCCGATGAGCCGCCGGTTCCTATTTCCAAAGCAGTTTTGTTTTTTGTCCTATCGATATTGTGGGTGTTCCCGTCGATTGGAGCCGGTTGGCTGATTGGGGCTGATTTCCGCAGTTGGCTCGCTGCGAAGAGCGTTATGGCTGCTCTCTCTGCGGTGAAATTCGAGCAGTGGCTAGCGCTCTTGTTGCTTTGTTTGCATCTCGTTTTTGTGATTCTTGCGCTCCGTTTTCGGTCTCGTGAGAGAAGGATTATTTGACTTCACGCCATAGTCTCGGAATCTAAGGGCATGCCGTTTTACGAGTATGAATTGTGCGAAGGCTCCTGCGTGGTGTGCAAAGGAAAATTCACCTTGCGCCGGCCAGCGAGTGCGCCCGAATTAACCAAATGTCCGGCATGCAAGAAGCCGGTGCGCAAAGTTCTTTCCATGTTTAGCTCGCCCATAAAGCTGAAGCCGCTCTCGGTTTCCGACGCGAAAAAAGCGGGGTTCACCGTCTTAAAGCGCGTGAATAAAGGCGAATACGAACGGCAGTAGTTTCAGGTAGCACCTGCCTCCGCGAGTGCGAATTTCAAGAGTTTTGCGAGGTTCCATCCACCCCCACCTGCCGTCAGGCGCTCCGAGTCGTCCCAAAATCATCTTTCTCAAGCGCCCTTTCTGCCCCATGTTGGTTGCATGTCTGCTTTAATCGCAATCGTGGGTCGTCCGAATGTTGGCAAATCGGCTTTGTTTAACCGAATTGTCGGCAAGCGCATTGCCATCGTCCATGACGAACCGGGGGTGACGCGCGACCGTATCAGCGTGGAAGCGGAATGGCACGGCCGCCCATTTACTTTGGTGGACACGGGCGGTATCGGTTTGCTTCGTGGGGAAAAAGCCCGTGACGTCATTACGCAGGCCGCTCTGGAACAAGTCGAACTCGCGATCGAAGCCGCCAACGTCATTATCCTTGTCGGCAATGTTCAGGAAGGCGTGGTGCCTCTCGATAAGGAAGTGGCCGAGCGCCTGCGCAAATCCCGTAAACCTGTTTTGGTCGCGGTCAATAAAGTTGATACGTTTCGCGCCGAGGCCGGTGCGGACGAATTCAGCCAGCTCGGTTTTGACAAAGTTTTTCCAGTGACCGCAATCCACGGCGAAGGCATCGACACGTTGATGGATGCGGCCATGGCCTATTTGCCCGCGACGCCCGAAGCGCCGGAACCGCTGGAGGGTGAGGTCGGCGAAGATAAAAAGAAGGACCGAGGCCCTCTGAAATTGGCCATTGTCGGTCGTCCGAACGTTGGAAAGTCTTCCATCATCAATGCTCTGACAAAATCGGATCGCGTGATTGTTAGCTCCATCGCCGGCACGACGCGGGATGCGGTCGATGTTCCGTTCGAAGTTGAAACGGAAGGCGTGCGCCAAAAATTTATTTTGATCGATACCGCGGGCGTGCGGCATCAACGCCACGTCAACGATTCAATCGAATTCTACAGTGTGAATCGAACCGAGGAATCCATCGGGCGCAGTGACATTGTTGTGTTTGTAGTCGATGCCGAAGCGGGAATCACCGCGCAGGATAAGAAGGTTGCCGGAAAGATTATCGAAGAGAAAAAGGCGTGCATCGTCGTGGTCAACAAGTGGGATTTGGTCGCGGAACGAGTTGCCAAGGCGCGCGTTGAGGAAATCGAACGTCGCGGACAAAAGCGCGTGCGCGATGACATCACTAAGCGGATGACGACGCTTTCCGAATTCGCCGAGTGGGTGCAGAAACAACTTTTCTTCCTCGACTACGCGCCCGTTATTTTCACGTCGGCCACCTCGGGTTTCCATCTGGAACGGTTGCTCGAATCAATCCGGTACGTCGCAGCGCAACTGGAACAGAAGGTTCCGACAGCTATTTTGAATCGCACCTTGAACGATGCCATCATTCGCAAACAACCGATCAGCGCGTCTGGAAATCGACTGAAATTCTTCTACGCCACCCAGGTTCGCCAGGCGCCACCGACGTTTTTGCTCTTCGTGAATCGCGATGATGTTTTCTCCGATCAATACGCAAAATATCTTGCCGGAGAAATGCGCAAAGCATTCGGCTACGAAGGTTGCCCGATTCAACTGGTGCCCAAGCCGCGCCCAAAAACGATCGAGCCAAAGCGCAAATGGAGTTCCGCACCACGCGGCGCGAGCAAAGAGTAAATCGGCATCGCAACACTTCTGAAGGAATCCAACCCCGGAAAATGATTTTGGGGACGCAACACAGCTGAGACAACTCTAGCGAATTGGAGATGGTGTAGCCGTTCCGGGAAAGTAACCCGCGATGGAGTGTTGCAATCGTCGATGGCTGGGTCATGGTTGCTTTATGGCTCGCAGGAAAATTATTGTTTCGCTGCTCCTTCTTTCCATCGGAATTCTCTGCAGCTGTCGCACGGATCGCCAGAATTGCGCATCGAGTCTTCTGAGCGATGGCATTGTGTCCAGCGTCGTAACCAATGCGCTCGCCGGCAAATCAAAATTGCCGTCATCAGGCGGCTTCGACGAATTTAAGCCCCTGTCCTACATGGTTAGAGCGGGCGGACCTCATAGCTATGTTTCCCTCTCAAAACCACCCTCATCGACTCCTGTTTCAATATCTTTCGTGAAATCCACTGATGACGGTTTAGCCTTTCGTCTTCTGAATGGGGAGGCTCATGCCATTTTGCTTTGGAATGTTCGCGTTCAGATCCGATCGGAAGGCCTCGGCACCGATGGATTCGGTTGGGATACGATTTACGATGATTCTCCCGATGGAGACAAAGCCGAGTTCCGAACAGGGGAATCCGGAATTTTCCGCGTGAAAAAGTCACGCGTAACCCCATGGCGGATCTGCATTCTTTACAGCACAGACTGGACGGACACCGGGACATTTTGGGGGAATTGCGAGGTGATTAGCGAGGAATTCGGTGAAGAGTTGTTGAATTTTTTGAGCGAATGAAACCAGCTCTCAAATGCAGCCATTAAATGGGGCCAAAAACTCCCATTATGGTGAAATCTTTCGGAGATTTGGAACGAATGATTCGGCGGCAACCAAGAATGGCTTTCAGCGATGACAATATTTCTATTTGCAGACTTAAAAGTTGTTCACATCGGGCAACGGGTCGTATTTCAATTTTCAGCCAAAAACCATCGAAATAAAGGGGTTTTTCAAGATTTTTAAGACCAATAATCTTGGGATAACTTTTTTTCAAAAAACTTCTTGTAACCACTATATGTGGTGCTAAGTTTTTGTCCGCTCCCAACCTGATGGGGTATTTGGAATCGGGATAGAACGAGATCATTTGCCCATTAAGAGGGAAAGTTGTGCCCGACCTGAGGTGGCTCAGGCGGAAACCGAGTCCGCAAAAAAAAATCCAAAATTTAGCTGAAAAATAAACCTATGATTGACGCACGCGATCAAGTCATCTCCTCCTCCAAAACGCACGCCCACCGTGGCGCGAAAGTTTCCTCCCGCAGCGGCAATCCACGCAAAGGCACTGGCGCCAAACGCACGCTCAAATTGGAGCGCATTTTCAGCGATGCGAAAGTGAAGCCATTTGACCAGATCGAGTGGGAAAAGCGGACTGCCGAAATCACCGACGATGCCGGTAAGGTGATTTTCAAACAGGAAAATGTCGAGGTGCCGAAATCATGGTCTTTGCTCGCCACGAAAGTGGTTGTTTCAAAATATTTTTACGGCGAACAGAACACGCCGGAACGCGAAACCTCGGTCAAACAATTGATCCATCGCGTCTGCCGCACCATCGCCGATTGGGGTATCTCTGACGGATATTTCAGCAAAGAAGATGGTGAGATATTCTATGACGAAATGACGTGGCTCTGCGTCAATCAATGCGGGGCGTTCAATTCGCCGGTTTGGTTCAACATAGGTCTCTATCATCAATACGGCGTAGGAAAAGATTCTGCGAAAGGTAATTGGTTTTTCAATCGCAAGACCAAGCAAGCCGAGCGCGCTCCCACCCAATACGAATATCCGCAAGGCAGCGCCTGCTTCATTCAATCGGTGCAGGACAACATGGAAGACATCATGCGCCTGGCCTACAGCGAAGCGATGCTCTTCAAATATGGTTCCGGCACCGGCACCGATTTGTCGCCGATTCGGTCGAGCAAAGAAAAGTTGAGCGGCGGTGGGCGTCCGAGCGGGCCGATGTCGTTCCTGAAAGTTTACGATCAGGTCGCGAACGTCGTGAAGTCAGGCGGCAAAACGCGTCGTGCGGCGAAGATGAACACCTTGCGCGACTGGCATGGTGACATCGAAGATTTTATCGATGCGAAACAGCGCGAAGAGAAAAAGGCGTGGGCGCTGATTGAGCAGGGCTACGACGGTTCCTACAACGGCGATGCTTACGGCAGCGTGATGTATCAGAACGAAAACCTTTCCGTGCGCGCGAGTGACGAATTCATGCAAGCCGCCTTGGACGGCAAAGAGTGGTGGACCCGCACGGTCACCGGCAACAAACCGCTCCAGAAAAAAGACGCGAGCAAGCTGCTGGACAAAATTGCCGAAGGAACTTGGATTTGCGGCGACCCCGGCATGCAATATGACGGCGCGATTCAGAAATGGCACACGTGCAAAGGCACCGAGCCGATTCACTCGACGAATCCTTGCTCCGAATATGTTTTCCTGAACAACACGGCCTGCAATCTGGCTTCGCTGAACTTGATGAAGTTCAAACGTGCGGATGGCATTTTCGATATCGAACGTTTCAAAGCGGCGGTGCGAGTGTTCATTACGGCTCAAGAAATCGTCGTCGATCAAGCGAGCTATCCCACAAAGGAAATTGCCGAGAATTCGCATATTTTCCGCACACTGGGACTCGGATTCGCGAACCTCGGTTCGTTGATCATGAGCTACGGTTTTCCGTATGATTCCGACGAAGGTCGCGCTCTGGCTGGTGCCATCACCGCCGTCATGACCGGACATTCCTACGAACAATCCGCCGAGATCGCAAATGTCATGGGCGCCTTCGATGGTTACGAAGATGCCCGTTGTTCCGGCGTGGCCAAACCGGTCAGCAAGAGCAACGTGGAATCAATGCTTGGCGTCATCAAATTACATCGCGAAGCGGTGGAACAGATTCAGCCGAGCAAAGAATTTACTTATCTCAAAGACGAAGCCCGCCATTGCTGGGATCGCGCGCTGGCCGGTGGCAAAGAAGCTGGCTACCGCAATGCCCAGGTCACCGTGCTCGCGCCGACCGGAACGATCGCGTTCCTCATGGATTGCGACACGACCGGCGTCGAACCCGACATCGCGCTCGTGAAATACAAGCTGCTCGCGGGCGGTGGCATGTTGAAGATGGTGAATCGCGGCGTTGGTGACGCGTTGCGTCGTCTCGGCTACAGCGAAAATCAAATTACCGGGATTCTCGCGCACATTGAAAAGCACGACACAATTGAAGACGTGCAGGAAAATGGCGCAACGATCGCAAGCGGTTTGAAAACCGAGCATCTCGCCGTATTCGATTGCGCGTTCAAAGCCGCCAAAGGAAAACGCAGCATCAGCTACATGGCGCATTTGAAAATGATGGGCGCAACGCAGCCGTTCATCAGTGGCGCGATCTCCAAGACCGTCAATTTGCCGAATGAAGCGACTGTTTCTGAAATTCGCAATGCTTACATCGAAGCGTGGAAAATGGGATTGAAGTGCGTCGCCATTTACCGCGACGGCTCGAAGCGCTCACAACCGCTCAACACCAAGCGCACCAACGAAGGCGGCGCGAATACCAATCCGGAAAGTTCCCGCGTCAAAGAACTCGAAAACGAAATCGCAAAATTGCGCGAAGTTGCCGGGCAACCGTTGCGCCGTCGTCTGCCGGATACGCGGAGTGCCATCACGCACAAATTCGATATCGCCGGTCACGAAGGATATTTGACCGTCGGTTTGTTTGAAGACGGGCAGCCGGGCGAATTGTTCATCACCATGGCGAAGGAAGGTTCCACCATCGGCGGATTGATGGACAGCATCGGCACCTTAACCAGCATGGCGTTCCAATATGGCGTGCCGCTGGAAGCACTCTTGCGGAAATTTGCGCACCAACGTTTCGAGCCGTCGGGCTTCACCAAGAACCCGGAGATTCGCAATGCGGCGTCGATTATCGATTACGTCTTCCGCTGGCTGGCGCTGAATTTTATTCCAGGCTACCGCGAAGCGACCACGATTAGCTCTACCCAACCGGAATTGATCATGCCCGGTTTGGAAGAGGAATTGAAAAAGAAAATCAATCGTCCGGTGTCTGACCTGCCGCTTTCCGAAGACACGGACATCATTTCTTTGCGGCCGCTGAAATCCTTGAGCAACGGCCATGGGAAATCTACCTCCACTGGATTCGTGAACCAACTCGATGCGCCGACTTGCCCGAACTGCGGCCATGTCGCGGTGCGCAACGGTGCCTGCTACAAATGTTTGAATTGCGGGGAGAGCTTGGGCTGCTCCTGAGCTGATCCAACGCACAGCGGGGCCGGAATTATTTTCCGGCCCTTTTTTTGTACCCGCAATCGAGGTTGCGATGGTTTTCAACCGAAGCTAGGCTGCGTTTATGATTGATGTGTTGGAAAACAAATCGCGGAGCGATGCTGATTTTGTGACGCGAAAACCGCTTCCGCCCGAACGGCTGGATGCGCTTTCCCGCGATATTCTCACGCGGAAAAAGGAGCTGAACGCGATTATTCTCGCGCACAATTATCAGGTTCCGGAAATCCAGGATGTGGCCGATTTCGTGGGCGATTCCCTTGGGCTCTCCCAACAAGCCGCGAAGACCAACGCCGATGTTATTGTGTTTTGCGGCGTTCATTTCATGGCGGAAACGGCGAAGATTCTGAATCCGAACAAAATCGTTATTTTGCCGGATAAAGATGCGGGTTGTTCGCTCGAAGAAAGTTGTCCCGCGCCGAAACTCAAGGCGTTGCAGGATACGAATCCAAACTTCTACACGGTCACTTACATCAATTGTAGCGCGGAAGTGAAGGCGTTGAGCGACGTTATCTGTACGAGCGGCAACGCGGTGAAGATTGTGAATGCCGCGCCCAAAGACCGCGATTTGCTATTTGTGCCCGATGAGAATCTAGGCGCGTGGGTGATGGAACAAACGGGGCGGCCGATGACGCTTTGGCGGGGGAGTTGTTACGCTCACGTCGAATTTACCCATGCGGGAATCGTTCGCATTCGCCAGGAGTTTCCGGAAGCGCCGCTCGTTGCCCATCCTGAGTGCGTGAAGGCGGTTCGCATGTTGGCCGATGAAGTTTGCTCCACCGAAAAAATGGTCGATTTTTGCAAGCGGAGTCCGGCAAAAGCGATCATCATCGCGACAGAGGCGGGGATGATTCATCGCTTGCGCAAAGAATGTCCTGACAAGAGATTCATTCCCGCGCCGGTCGCAAATTGTCGATGTAATGAGTGCAAATTCATGAAGATGAACACGCTCGAAAAGCTTTACGATTGCATGGTGAACCTGGAACCCAGAATTGAACTCAGCGAGGAAATCATCCGCCGCGCGCGCCTGCCGATTGAGCGCATGTTGGAAATTTCGTCCAAGCCGCTGGAAAACGCCGGCTGATCAGTAGAGAACTTTGTCCACTTTGTTCTGCCATTCGCGGAACGCGAGGAGTGCCTCTTTGCGCATCAACTGCTTCATCGCAATTTTTCGTTGCTTCAAGGGGAGCGGGATTTCTTCGTAGATGAAATTGTCGTCAAACCCGATTTTGGCTGCATCCCGGCGCGTATTGGCGAAGTAGATTTTTTTGATGTGCGCCCAGTAGATTGCGGAAAGGCACATCGGGCACGGCTCGCAGTTCGTGTATAATTCGCAGCCTTCCAATTCGAACGTTTTGAGGCGCTTGCAGGCTTCGCGGATTGCCACAATCTCCGCGTGAGCTGTCGGATCGTTGGTTGAAGTTACTTGATTGTATCCAGTCGCGATTACCTTTCCACGGCGCACAACCACCGCGCCGAACGGGCCGCCTTTTCCAGCGCGCATCGTCCGTTGCGAGATGCGAATCGCCTTCTGCATGAATTTTGAATCCATTGTCAATATTCGGGGAGAGGGCAGGGGATTTGGCCTCCTCGGGGAAGATCAGATTTTTAAACCAAAAAGGCGATGGTGTTCTTGAATCGTGTAGCGATCCGTCATGCCGGACAAATAATCGCAAATGGCGCGGTTCCAGCCTTCTTTGCGCGCACGCTGCCGAACCCGTTCACCCATCGCTTCCGGGTGCTTCAAAAAATAGCGGAACAATTCTTCAAGCATTCGCACGGCGCGCAAGTTTGGTTCATGCACGACCGGGTTGTAATAAAGGTTTTTGTAAAGGTA
The DNA here is from genome assembly GCA_947478865.1 of Verrucomicrobiales bacterium. Taxonomy (GTDB): domain Bacteria; phylum Verrucomicrobiota; class Verrucomicrobiia; order Limisphaerales; family CANJXF01; genus CANJXF01. Next base: position 88,868 of record CANJXF010000009.1, read on the forward strand.
GTTGCGTAATTCCAGATTCAACTCGCGACGTTTGGTGCTGTAGCGGACGAGTGGCTGCGATTGCAGGCGCACGTCATCGGCTGATTTTACGCCGGCATCGAGGATTCTTTTTTCCGTCGTTTCCACGACGTCTTTCACGTGGCCGTCGATCAAGCAGCGAATGATGAAATAGCGGCGACTCTCGTCGGCCATATCGCCGTATTGCTTTGTCACCAGCCGGTTGGCCTGTTTCCAGAGACGAACGTCTTTGCACAATTTTTTTTCTGATAACAATCCGGCATCGAGGCCATCGTCGAGATCGTGGCTGTAGTACGTAATTTCATCCGCGAGATTGGCAACCTGGGCTTCCAGGGCAGAGGACTTCGCGTCAAAGCCATCTCGTTTGCTGGGGTGATCGTAGCTGGTGTAATGCTTGACCAAACCTTCGCGAACTTCCCAGGAAAGGTTTAAACCTTTGAAAAGTGGATATTTTTGTTCGAGTTCTTCGACGATGCGCAAGCTCTGGCGATTGTGTTCGAAGCCGCCGTGGCCCTTCATCAGCTTGTTCAACACCACTTCGCCTTTATGGCCGAATGGGGAATGGCCGAGGTCGTGCGCCAGAGCGATGGTTTCGGCGAGATCTTCGTTTAATTGCAGAGCGCGGGCGATGTTCCGGGAAATCGCGGCGACTTCCATCGTGTGCGTCAGGCGGGTGCGAAGGTGGTCGCCACTTCCGTTGAGAAAAACCTGTGTTTTATATTCGAGCCGACGAAAGGCGCGCGAATGTATCACGCGATCGCGATCGCGCTGATATTGGGTGCGCCACTCTGGCGGTTCTTCGGGATATAATCGACCGCGGGTGTCGGCGCTGAATTGGGCATACGGCGCGAGGGTTTGGCGCTCGCGCGCTTCGAGTTGGACGCGTGTGAAAGGCATGGGAATTAAGTCGCTAACAATTCCTGAACGGAGACGCCGCGCAATTGAAACAAGCGCCGAATCGCGTCCTCGATCAAATTGTTGGGACAGGAAGCGCCGGCGGTGATGCCGACCGTTATCTTTCCTGGCGGCAGCCAATTTTCTGTTTCGACTTCCGTATGGTTGTGCTGGTCCCAATGGCGAATCATTTTCTCGGAAGCCATCATCGCGGCGTTCTTGATGAAGAAAGTTGGCAATTTCGCCTCGCCCATTTCGGCCAGATGCGAGGTGTTGGACGAATTGTAGCCACCGATGACCAACAACAAATCCATTGGTTCGCGCAGCAGCTTTTCGAGGGCATCCTGGCGATCCTGCGTTGCGCCGCAAATCGTGTCGAAGAACCGAAAGTGTTTGTCGACCTCGTCGTCGCCGTATTTTTTCATCATCGCTGTTTTCAAACGCCGCTGCACTTCTTCGGTTTCGCCGCGAAGCATGGTCGTTTGATTCGCCACCCCAACGGCCGAGAGATGGACATCTGGATCGAAACCTTCCGAGTATGCGCCTTTGAATTTCTCCAGAAATTCCTGTTTGTTGCCGCCGTTGAGAATGAAATTACAAACGTAATCGGTCTCAGCTAGAGTGAAAACGACAAGATAATGGCCGTTTGTAGCGGTGGCTTGGGAACTGGTTGCCTTGGTTTCTTCATGCCACGCTTTCCCGTGGATAATGCTGGTAACCGCTTCGCGCGAATACTGTTTGACTCGTTTCCAAACGCTCATGACGTCTCCGCAGGTTGTGTCCACCAGTTGGCAGCCTTTGGCCTCGAGCTTGGCTCGCGTCTCTACCTGCGTGCCGAATGCCGGGATAATGACAACATCCCTTTTTTGCAAACGTTCAATTTCTTCGTCAGTCGGCTTGGCAGAAATGGTCTGAATACCGAGATTGCGAATTTGGTCGTTCACTTCCGGATTGTGAATGATTTCGCCGAGAATATAAATCGGCTGGTCCGGGAAAACTTTTCGAGCCGCATAGGCCAAATCGATCGCGCGTTCCACTCCGTAACAAAAACCAAATTCCTTCGCCAACTTGACCGTGAGCAGGCCGTCCGCCGACAAGACGTGGCCTTTGGCACGAATGCGATCCACGAGTTCGCTGCGATAATGTGAGAGGACCTGCGCCTGCACCGCTTCCATGATGTCCGGGCGGCGAAGGTTGATTTTTTGTGGTGCGGCAGGCGCGTGCGTTGACATACGCGGATAGATTAGCACCGTCACCGAACTCGTCTAGGTGGAAATGAGAAACGGAATCGTTCAATCAGCGATTCGCTGCAAGATTAAAGCTCACGGCCGGAAATCCTGGTTTGGCCCTGCTTTTTCAAAATAGTCATTGCGCTGGGGAAAACTTGTGTAATGATTCCCCTCCTTCGTGACGGAGCGTAGCTCAGCCTGGTAGAGCACTTGCTTTGGGAGCAAGACGTCGCAGGTTCGAATCCTGTCGCTCCGACCATTTTTCCCGAACCCCTTTTAGTATCTTCTGATCCCGTTCCGTTTTTCGCGAATAATCGGTTTGGGATTATTCCTTTGGCTTTGGCTGCAGCGGGTCATTCAGGCACCACAAGATTCCATTGAGCAGCAATCGTCGAAAAGCGGGTAACGCGAAATCATCCCGGCTGCCCAGGGAGGTGTAGAAAACACGACGACCTTGCGCTGTGTTGACCCAGGCCACTGGCTCGAACGTGTTTTTTCCTTCCACATGTCCACGCAGCAGCGGAACGCAGGCTTCGGTAAGATTGGTGATGATATAGAGATGAGAGGTTACCTGAAATTCATCCGGAATTATTCCGGTAAGGACCGTGTGCGACGCATTGGATTTCACCATTTCGATCAGGGTGGGGGAGCGTGACGAGGGATTGTTGTTGTAATGGCCACCGTAGTGTCCGCCAAAAACATCCGAATCAAAGCCGGGCCAGGATGTGAAGGCTGCATTTATTGGCTCTGCATCAAATGCGTGGCTCGCCGTCCGGATTCCAACGACGGGTTTGCCTGCGGCGATGTGAGCCTGAAGTAGGGTCATCATTGCCTTGGGCGGCGTGCGACGGCGTGCGCTCACCAGAACCAAATCGGCCCCGCTTATTGCCGTATAGTTGGTAAAGTTCGGATCACCTTCCTCCGGAGAGGCGGAGACGTAGGAGATCCGGTAACCGCGATATTCCAATTCCTTCTCCGCGAATTCCGGCAAGGTCTCGCAAGTATGGTATTCGTTCTCGCCAATGATCATGGCGATCCGCTTCTTGGTGTCGGCCTGGAAGCGGAACGGTTCGCCTCCCACGAAATCCGCGCTGGTGATGCTTGGGCACCAATACTGTTCGATGTGTTCCACCACCAATTCTGTGCCGCGGAAATGAGAAACGTAGGGCCGCTTGAGATGGTTGTACATCGAGTCGGTCAGGTCTCGCATGAGCAGGATATTCTGGCCTTGAGCCACCATCTGCCGGATGGCGAATGGCCGACCGAGAACGCAGCGGTTAATGTGAACGCCCATCACGATGACGTTGGTGATTCCACGCTGGCGCATGAGATAAAAGGCTTCAGCAGAATCAGTAATCGCGTCTCCCTCGACAATTTCCAGCGTGGGATGCTGTCGCGTCCACGCTTTGAACTCCGGGCAGTTCGGACAGCTGTCGCATCCGCTATCCGAATCATCAATGGGCAGTGCCGGTTCCTTGATTCCGCTAAGGGAACACCAGCCCTGGAGCGGGATCTTCGTTTCGATCTTGGGCGCCGACTGGGCAAGCTTTCGCCCAGGATGATCTTTGTAGAATGTCATGGTATCGCTTGGGCAATGGATGATCAACATGCCGCGCTGACGAGCGACCTTGAGCACCTCATTCATGCGCGGCGCCATTTCGCCGACGCGCGCGGTGGCATCCGGGCAATGATGTTTGTCCCACATGTCGCAAACCACGACCGCCGTGCGCGATGGGTCCCACGCCACCTGCCTTTCGAGGACCTGCAACGTTCCTGAGCCTGGAGCGACCTTCGCCCGAGACCGGGTGTTAAACGTGATGGAATCGGCTGCGTGCGCCGGAAAAGAGCCGATAACGGTCAATAGCAGAAGGGCGAGAACCGTGTAGAGCTTTCGTGTCATGGTGCAAAAATAAAATCTTCTTTTCTGCCCGGCATGACAAGGGATAAATCACCTCTGAATTCCGAGTTTGCATGAAGGGCTTCTTGAAGCGATGGCGCCACCGATTTCCTGCCAACGAAGTGACAAGTGTGGTCGATCGAGAATTGTCGGGTAAAAATTAGCAATGAGTTTATCGACAATTTTAATGGCGCTTAATAATAATGACGGGTTGCTTATGAAACATTTATCAGTCGAACGTCTTTTGCTGACCTTTATGGTGGCTTGCAGCGCGCAGGCCGCCTTTGCCGAAACAAAAACCCCGGTGACTCCCGTTCCGTATCTCACTCCGGAAGAGGAGGCGAAAACGTTCGTGCTTCAGGATGGGTATCGGCTGGAACTGGTTGTGAGCGATCCGATCATCAAGGAGCCGGTGGCGGCGGCGTTCGATGGGAATGGCCGGATGTTCGTGGCGGAGATGCGCACTTACATGCAGGACATCAATGGTAATAACGAGCATGTGGCCAACGGGCGTGTGTCCCTGCATTGGTCGAGCAAAGGCGACGGGGTATTCGATCAGCACACGACATTTATCGATCATTTGCTTTTGCCCCGGATGATCCTGAGCGTGGGCGACGGATTGTTGGTCAATGAAACGGACAGCAATGATCTTTGGCTTTATCGCGACACAAACGGTGACGGCGTGGCGGACAAAAAGGAATTGCTCTACGCCGAAGGCAAGCGCGGTGGAAATCTCGAGCATCAACAGAGCGGTTTGATTTGGGATTTGGACAACTGGCTTTACATGACGGTCAATCCGTATCGGCTTCGCATCAAAGGGACGAACGTATTGAAGGAACCGATTCCACCGGCGGGCGGCCAATGGGGTCTTTGCCAGGACAACTACGGCAAGCCATGGTTCGTGAACGCGGGCGGCGAGCAAGGGCCGTTGCATTTCCAGCAGCCGATTGTCTATGGAGATTTTACTTCGAAGCAACAGTTCGCGCCCGGCTTCGCCGAAGTGTGGCCGCGAGTGGGACTGGCGGATGTGCAGGGCGGCCCGGGCCGCTTTCGTCCCGAGGACAAGACGCTCAATCATTTCACGGCCACGTGCGGCGGGGAGATTTATCGCGGAGACCGGTTGCCGGAGGATTTGCGTGGCGATTTGCTCTTTGCGGAACCCGTGGGCCGCCTGATCCGTCGCGCCAAAGTGGACGAACAAGATGGCGTGACGCAGTTGCGCAATGCCTACGAGAAGACGGAGTTTATTCTTTCAACCGACCCAAACTTTCGTCCGGTGAATATTTTCAATGCGCCCGATGGTTCGCTTTACATCGTCGATATGTATCGCGGAATTATCCAGGAAGGGAATTGGGTGAAAGAAGGTTCCTATTTGCGCACGGTCGTTCAGCAACATGACATGGACAAGAATTTCGGGCGCGGTCGCATCTGGCGTTTGGTGCATGACGATTTCAAAGCCAACCCGCAACCGCGGATGCAGGATGAAAGCCCGAAACAACTCGTCAATCATCTCGCTCATCCAAGCGGTTGGTGGCGTGAAACTGCCCAAAAACTTCTCGTGGTTCGAGGCGACAAATCTGTGGTGCCCGCGCTCTCAAAAATGGCGCGCACGCATCCGAATCATCTCGCTCGCATTCATGCGCTTTGGACCTTGGAAGGCCTGGATGCGGTCGACGCCGCATTATGGAAAAGCGCGCTGATGGATCAGCATCCGCAGGTGCGCATCGCGGCCATTCGAGTCAGCGAAACGTTTTACAAACAAGGTCTGGAATCCGTCGTGGAAAATGTCATGGCGCTGGCGAACGATTCCGACCCGAACGTGGTGATCCAGGTGATGATGACGGCCAACCTGATGAAATGGCCAAACACCATCGGTTTGCTCATGGAAACCATGGCCAATAATCCGAGTGTCGGGGTGAAAGAGATTGGCGCGCATCTGCTCCAGCCGAAAATGTCTTTTAGCTCCAAGGATTTTAACCCAGCGGAGAAAAAGTTGCTCAAACAAGGCGAGGGCATTTACAAAGATCTTTGTTTCGCCTGCCACGGAGCGGACGCCAAAGGCATGCCGTTGCAAGGAGCCAAACCGGGAATCACCATGGCGCCGCCGCTGGCGGGATCCAAGACGGTGACGGGTTCGCGCGAAGGAATGCTCTATGTGGTGCTCAAGGGTTTGACCGGACCGGTGAACGGTAAAACTTATGGCTCTTTAATGGTCCCGATGGAAAGTAACGATGACCAATGGATCGCCGCCGTCACTTCCTACATTCGCAACGGGTTCGGCAACAACGCCTCCCTGATCGATCCAAAACAGGTGGCGGAAGTCCGGAGCGCGATCAAAAACCGCACTGAGCCGTGGAGCAGCGCCGAGCTGGAAGGATTCGTTCCGCAGGCGTTGGATTCGGCACAATGGAAAGTTTCGGCCAGCCACAATTCGGCCGAAGCGCGCTTGGCCATCGACGGCGACCGCAAGACGAGATTCACGACGGGTGCGATGCAGACCCCGGGAATGTGGTTCCAGATTGAACTCCCGGCTGAAACAACGATTTCCGGCATGCAGTTGAATAACGGCGAATCGGCCTTCGATTATCCGCGCGGCTACAAAATCGAGGTTTCGGGCGACGGACAAAACTGGGGCACGCCGGTCAGCGCCGGGAAAGGGAGCAGTGCGCAAACCGAAATTACGTTCAGTCCCGTGAAGGCGAAGTTCATGCGCATTACTCAAACCGATTCAGCAAAGGACTACTTCTGGTCCGTTCATGAACTACGCCTCTTCGCCAAGCCGGTGATCGACGTGGCCAAAGTGAAATTTACGACCAAAGCGGCCGGAACGAACTTCGAGTAAGTTTTTAACGAGGAATGAAACGTTGCAGTCAGCGGAGAAAATCACCCGCATTGACCGGCGGCGATTGGATGGTGAGAATGCGCTATGGCAACAAACGAATTGCAGATCGAAAAAATCACCATTGGAACCGGTGCCGCCCCTAAAAAAGGCGACCAGGTTTCCGTTCATTACACCGGCTGTTTCATGGACGGCAAAAAGTTCGACAGCTCCGTGGATCGCGATGAGCCATTCGCCTTCACTTTAGGTGCTGGACAGGTCATCGCTGGATGGGATCAGGGTGTGGCTCTGATGCGGATTGGCGACAAAGTCAAAATGACCATACCGCCCGAGCTGGCTTACGGCCGCGCGGGATACCCAGGAGCGATTCCGCCGAATTCCACGTTGGTCTTCGAAGTTGAATTGCTCGCCATCGGTTAAAAACTTCCGCAACCTGCTTACGCTGGCGCGGGATTTTGGCCCGCCGCGTTCCACCTCATTTTCAGCCGTTCAGGAACCGTTTCGCCAGGCCGGGCGTCGAGTTCCCCGCGTCGAGCAACGTCCGCGACATCTTGAGCGTCGATCTCGCGATTCCGAGACCGGAGTTCGCGACCCTGAGTAGCGTCCTCGTGACCCGGAGCATCGAGTTCTCGATCCTGAGCAACGTCCGCGCGATGCCGAGACTCGATCTCTCGACCCGGTGTGGTCAATTCCCGACACCGAGATGTAGTCTCGCCGGGCTTAGGTTTAGGAGTTACAGCATTAGTCTCTGATTATTAGATGTTAACGTTGGTTTATGAGACGGAGCGCTAAAACAACGGAATAATTTCATAGTCTTCTTTGACGCAATGGTGAGTTGCGAAAAAACTATTTTAACTGGCAACACATCCAAATCATGCAAAATAATAAGATTGACTAATTGATAGCTATTTCAGTATTAGAAATGTAGTGGTTTAACTTTTCTGAGGGACGCGGGGAAAAATGCTTCGTTCCGATGGGGAATACTAAACAACAAGCTATGAAAACGATTCGGAGTGCGGCCAAATCAGCCATTGGGATCCTCTTCATGTCCAGTTTGGCATTGTGGGCCGAAGACGACGCTGTTCCTGCTCACCCCCTCCAGGCTGAAACAGACTTTGAAATAGTATTGCAAGCAGTGGAAACAATAACCCCCCTTCCGGCCGCTTCTGCGCCCTTGTCGGGAAATTTTTACACCTTCCAAAATGGGGAGGCCTGGCCGCCGCTTCCGGGGAACACCATGAATCTGCCTTTCTGGAATTTGGGCGATGGTTTTTATCTTTTGGATGATCGAGCTATTGATTATGTCAGTCTTCATGCCGAGGCAGCGGCTGAGGAAGAGGCGAACACCTCGGCATCGATGGCGAGGGCCAGTTTTAATAGTCCCAGTTCATGGGGCGGCGTGTATCTTACCAACTTTGCAGCCGCATTTTCAGGCAATCCAATTGCGAGCTTCGACGTCGCGGGCGGAACCAATTACGTTCCATACGACATTTGGCGGACCACCGATTTGTCGAATCATATTTCACAGTCGCAATGGACGTGGTTGGGCATTGGATATACCTCAAATCATTACACTTTTGCCAATCAACCGTCCGGGCAGGCGTTCTATGCTCTGGCCAAACCACAAAAGACCATGGTAGTCGGATGGGGAAACAATTCCGTTGGGCAATGCGACGTGCCATTTGGACTGAGCAATGCCATCTCAACGGTGGGTGGTGGCGGACAAAGCCTCGCGTTATTGATGGATGGGACCGTCATGGCTTGGGGGCAGAATTCTTACGGCCAAGGAACGGCGCCGACGAATCTCGCAGGTGTAATGATGATTGCAGCAGGTTGGCATCACAGTGTTGCGCTCTTGACCAACGGCGCGGTGATCGCGTGGGGGCTGAATGGGTCTGCCTTCACCCCGCCTTGGAACTTGACCGACGTGCCGTCGAATTTGACAAACGTTGCCGTCATTTCTGCGCAAGCTCTCCACACTCTCGCGTTGACGAGTAACGGAACGGTGGTGGCTTGGGGTTACAATGGCTCTGGAGAAACAAACGTGCCTTCCGGTTTGTCAAACGTCGTGGCGATTGCCGCAGGTTATCGCTTTAATCTGGCTGCAAAAGCCGACGGAACAGTCGACGCATGGGGCAACAACAGTTCCGGCCAGTGCAATATCCCGTCAGGCTTAAGTAATGTTGTGGACGTGGCTGCGGGTCCATATCACAGTCTCGCCTTATTGAACAACGGAACGGTGGTGGCGTGGGGAGACAATGACAACGGTGAAACAAACGTCCCCGCTGGACTCACGAATGTTGTGGCAATTGCAGCGGCGGGCGACCCTGATATTGGTAATGCCTATAGTCTCGCACTTAAGAGTGACGGCCTTGTTTTCGCGTGGGGTAACAGCGAGGTTGTCGAACCACTCAGCGGCCTCAATAATGTAATCGCCATTGGAGCCGGTGCGGATCACGCCTTGGCCGTTCGCACCGGCCCGCCAACGCCTGTCATCACCCTTGAACCGTCCGACCAATATCAAATTGCCGGTGGCAATGTGGCTTTCACGGCGAGAGGCGCGGGGCTGTCAAAGCTCTTTAGAAATGTCCCCTCTTTAACTCAGGAGAGAATGTCCCCTTGGTTGTTTGGTTCTGCTGTTTGGTTTTCTTCGACCTGCGGTGCGGGAGGCAGGGAGGCCGAAGCGGAGCGTACCCTCGCACGCCACCGTCCAGTCTCCTTGCACCACTCGTTCTGTCTCCCAACTCAATACGGCTTGCAACTGCTGTGTGTTTTTCCGATGCGCGTCCAGCGGTTGGGCTGCTTCTCGCGCAAACTTCCGGTTGAA
>CANJXF010000010.1 GCA_947478865.1 Verrucomicrobiales bacterium
CGGATTTGCCGCTGGCAAGCCAGTTCTGGACGGCTTCACGTTTGAACGTTTCATCGAATTTACGGCGGGTCTTAACAGATGTTTGGGTCATGGGCTTAATGATTCATTGTTCACCCAATCCTCCGTCCGTCAATTCGAAGCAACCTCAGGACGGGAATCTTGTTTATACTAGTAGCAATTCGATGGGCCCGGCAGCAAAGGGAATCGAACGAGCAATTTGCCCATCTGAATTTCTCCCCCGGCTTTTTCGTTCAAGCAAATTTCCGCAAATCGCTGTTCGATCAGCCATGCCGATGGCTCGCCATCAAGGGAAATCGCCCCGGGGTCGTCCAGGAGGCCTTGCATCTACATGCGCCTATGCCTTGCTCCTGGGAGGAAGGGTTAATTGAGGCGCGCGAACACAAGTTGTTCATTTCCCCGCCAGTCTCCGGCTGGATTCTGGTGGTTGGTTCCAGTTTGCCAGATCCGACCGAAGATGTGGACGAGTGCTACCATTTTCTAACCAATCTGAGCCGCAAGCTGGGGCAAATCCAATTCTTCAGCACCAATCGCGTTTTAAACCATCACGCGTGGGCCCTGATCGACCGGGGTCGCGTTTTCCGCGCCTACGCTTGGGCTGGCGAGACTCTTTGGAATCAAGGCGCCCAGACGGCAGCGGAAAAGGATTTGAAACTCGCCTGCCTCGATTACGGCGCGACGGTTGATTATGAACGAAGAGATTTACTCGGGCAAACCACTGAACGCGTGCCGATGCTGGCCTCACGCTGGAGCCTCGACCCATCCTCCATTGACGAACGTCAATTCAAGAATGCGTATGGCATTTCCGGAGAAATATCTCATTCCAATGGAATTTGAATCTTGAGTTCAAACCCGGATATTTGCAGAATTGTGGAACAGCAACCCGCGAAAAACTATGTCGCTTGATTCCGCACTCGAAGAGTTCCCAAAAACAATTCAATGCCGCGAGAACACGGTCTGTGTCGCCCGCCCGCTCGCACCCGAGGATGAGAAAATGTTCCATGAACTCTTTCTCTCGATGCCAAGCCATGAACTGATGTTTATCAAACATCGAGTTACCGACCCCGAAGTTATCCGCGATTGGTGCCGGAATATCGATCTGGGGCGCAATTTCCCTTTGCTTGCTTTGGTTGACGGGAAAATTGCAGGCGCAGCCACCCTGCACCAGCAACTCGGCGGCTGGCGCCGGCACATCGGGCGCATCAGCGTTTATGTGCACCCGCAATTTCGCGGGCGCGGACTGGCGCGGGAGCTCGTACAAGAAACCGTTGAGGTCGCGCGTCAATGCGGACTGAAGAAAGTGGAGGCGGAATTCATCGGCAAGCAAGAGGGCGGAATCAAAATGTTTTCTTTGCTCGGTTTCAGCACATTGGTTCGCCTCCCCGATTACGTGAAGGACATGCAAGCCGTCGCGCACGATTATATTTTGATGGGGCTCGACCTCGTGACCGACGAGGAATACGCGGGGATGGGTTAGAACGTTTTCAAACTTTAATTCAATGGAAAATTGCCCAAATTGCGGCGCGGACTTGCCGAAGAAAGCCCGGGCTTGTCCGGAATGTGGCTCGGATGAGAAAACCGGCTGGTCGGATGAAGCATATGTCGGGGCACTCGACCTTCCCGATGAAGAATTTAACTACGACGACTTCGTGGCGCGCGAATTTGGAAAGGAAAAAAAAGTGGTGCCACGCGGCCTCCACTGGTTCTGGTGGATCGTGGCCATCGCCGTGGTCGGCTCGCTAATATTCCTCTGGTTTCGCTTCTAAGCAGTGCCGTTTAGAGAATTTTCTCGCCGCTATTCCGCTTTCGATACCGTCGGATTCCTGCGGGCCATTAAAGAAATATAATCGAGCAGAATAGATTTGGACTCTTCCAATGGAGCATCAACCACTGGGACTTTATCCTCCAGCGCTTCTTCGGCATCGGCATCATCTGCAGGATGCTCGACTGCGGCCAATTCATTGGTTTTCGGCACGTAAATTTGCAAGCCAGGCTGATCGGCGTTTTTCAGAGTGACTTCAAAAATCTTCTGGTCCGATTTCTTGCGAGACTTTCGTTCCTTTTTCCTAAACTCAGCGCGCTCTTCCGTCTCCTTTTTCTCTTTCCGCCGGGTTTCTTCGTTCATGGAAACACTCTTGTCCGCCAAAACTTTTTTGAACAACTCGATGTCTTCACGGATGTAGGCATACTCCTTGTCGCTTACCAGTCGTCGATCTGAACGCTTCCGCAGGTCCGCGAGGAATGGTTTCACTGAATTCCATCTTTGAAACGTCGCGCTCGAAACCACATCCCAGGGCAACGGGTATTCCATCGAGGCCTCACCCACTTCGGCGTAGTTGATGACGGAGGGCAATTTCAAATCCGGGATGACGCCACGCAACTGTGTGGAAGACCCGCCGGCGCGATAGAATTTTCGAATCGTCAACTTCAGCGCACCCGGATCATAGCTGCGACTCATCTTCGCTTGTTCCATGAACGGCTCTAGATCTTGCAGCGACTGCACGGTGCCTTTGCCGTAAGTGGAGTTATCACCCACAATGAGCGCGCGCTCATAATCTTGCAAAGCGCCCGCTAAAATCTCGGACGCCGAAGCGCTGAAACGGCTGGTCAAAACAATGAGCGGGCCTTTGTAGGCAATCGTTTTATCTGTGTCGGAATCAATTGAAATATCCCCACCCGGATCTTTGGTTTGCACCACCGGCCCGTTGGTGATGAACAATCCAGTGAGGTTAATCGCCTCCTCCAGGGAACCGCCGCCGTTGCGTCGCAGGTCCAGAATAATTCCGTCGATTTTTTCCTGGTTCAATTTCTTGAGCAACTTCGCCACATCTACGGTGGTACTCTTGCGCTCTGCGCCGCTCTTGGGCCTGCCCATTTCCGCATAAAATGAAGGGAGGTCAATCACTCCGATGCGGTTGCTCGCACCCTTTTTATCGGTCAGCTCAATGACTTTTGCCTTTGCTTCCTGATCTTCAAGCTTGATGACATCGCGAATCAGGGTGACTTCCCGACGCTCGGACGAATCCGCTGCGTCCGCTGGCCAGATCGTCAGGCGCACCTCGGTCCCTTTCGGACCGCGGATCTGTTCGACCACCTTGTTCAGGCGCATTCCAACCACATCCATCGCATCTTTGTCTTTCTGTGCCACCGCAACGATTCGATCGCCCGGTTTGATTTTCTTGCTCTTCATTGCCGGCCCAACCATGAGCTCCTTGATTTTGCAATAGCCCTCATCGGATTCCAGCAATGCGCCAATGCCGAACAATGACAGTCGCATCGAAATATCAAAATTCTCCTTTTGCGAATGGCCCATGTAATCGGAATGCGGATCGTAAACATGCGCCAGCGCGGTCATGTAAATTTCGAACACCTCGTCGTCGCTCAAATCCTTCAAGGCACGTTCAAGATTTGCGTAGGGCTTTCGGATTTTCTGAATGATTTTCTCTGTTTCGGTGAGAGTATTTGTCGATTTAGCGGTTGTGATTTTAGGGATGGAATCGGTGGATTTCAGTTTCGCCGTTCTCACTTTATTGGTATCCGCCGGGCTCAATTTCTCCTGAAGGAACTCGAAACGCAGGTGCTGCCGCCAGAGTTGGTGGGCTTCTTCCAGGTTTTTGGGACGCGGCAATTCATGTCGATTCGGCGTGTAACGATCGTTGCCGGTGAATTCAAACTTTTCGGTCTTAAGCAATTCGTTAACGTAAGAAATCCGCTGGGCCACCCGTTCCATCATTCGCGCAAAAATCAGGTGAGCCGGTTTGGTGTCACCCATTTTTGAGGTCAAATCATCGAGCTTTGTCCGATAAACCTCGAACTCCGCGAGGTCGGATTGGAAAAGATGCAGATGCTGTTGATCAAGCGCATCAATGTAGCGATCGAGAAACTTTGAAGAGACTTCGTCATTAAATTCGCGCTGCGAATAATGCGATCGCTCCAGGAGCTTGGAAATCAATTGCGCGATGTTGGACTCGGTTTCGTTATTGGCGGCCTTGGCGGCCGCTGAAACTTCGGCCGCCCTGCCTACGACCAGGGCAAAAGCCAAATTGAAAACGAGCAAATATTTAAAAAGTTTCACGTCAGGGAAAATCCGTTATTTGGTTTGAAAGTCCAGTTACTGTTTGTCGATCGAAAGGAGTTCGATATCGAAAATGAGCGTCGAGTTCGGCCCGATCTGCTTGCCCGCGCCATTTTCTCCGTAAGCGAGATTGGAGGGAACATATAACTGCCATTTCGAACCCACTTTCATCAACTGCAACGCTTCCTGCCAGCCTTTGATCACTTGTTGAACTCCAAAACTGCTCGGTTCATTCCGGCTGTAGGAGCTGTCAAATTCCGTTCCATCTATCAGTGTGCCTCGATAATGCGTGGTCACTTTGTCACCACTTTTCGGAACTGCACCGCTGCCCTCCTTGACGATTTTATACTGCAATCCGCTGGGCAGTGTTTTTACGCCTTCCTTCTTTTTATTCTCGGCCAGAAATGCTTCGCCTTCTTTCTTATTTCGTTCCGGCACCTCTTTCGCATCAGCCGCCATCTTCTCGCCAAAGGTTTTCTCAAATTCCGCCATGACCTTCTGGCGCTCTTCCTCGGTGAGCCGTGGCTTCTTTCCCGCTAGTCCATCTCGAAAACCTTCGATGACAAAGTCAGGATTGATTTCGAGCTTTTGCTGTTTCATCCCGGAGCCAATTTCCAGTCCGATGCTGTAACTGGCTTTATCCTTCGCATCCTTCGGGGCGGAGATATCTTGCGATTGAATCTGGGTGACGAAGCCTCCAAGCACAGCGAGGGCAATCAAATATTGTTTCATTTATGAGGGTTGAATCTGTTTCTAACCGAACGGGGTGAACTTAGCAGACGATCATCTAGCGTCAAGAAATGTGGGTAGTAGGTAATTCTCCTAATCAAAACGCATGCACTTCCCGCATGGAAAAATCTGGCGCAGTTTTTTAGATTAAGAAGGGACATCAGTTCAAAAGCGTAGCAATACAAAATTCAACTACTCACCTTTATGAGAAACGAAGCTGGAGATATTGTTCAAGATCAGACCGAAAATCTCAAGGAAACCGCCCAGGAATGGAAATCAAAGGCCCGCGCCGCCGGGACCGCCGCCTGGGATGCGACAAAAACAGCCTATCAACAAATCCAGGATAAGACGGTTGAGTGCTCAAAGGCAACCGACCTGGCTATTCGGGAAAAACCATACACAGCCCTCGGAATCGCATTAGGCGCCGGACTGATTCTGGGCGTGCTCCTGACGGGCAGATCAAAGGACGAAGAGGAAGACTGAAGACTCATCCAAATGACTTAGCCCGAGGGAGGGGTTAATCCGCCCCAGGGCATTTAGATGAGTGTATAAACAGATTTTCGCCGATAGAAGCTTACATTTTCAACGCTATATTCAGAGAGAAAGGAACGAAAAACTTATGGAACCAAGAACAAAAGATTTGACGTCAGAAGCAAAAAACCTCGGTCGTGAAGCCGCAGAAATGGCTTCCGAAAAAGGCCAGGAATGGGCCAGCCGCACGAAATCCGCAGGCTCCTCTGCAATGGAAAATGCCAGAGCCGCCTACGAAGCCGGTCGTGAAAAAGCATTGGCTGGTGCGAAGGCCACGGATCAGGCGATCCGTGCCAACCCTTATACCGCGTTGGGAATCACGTTTGGCCTCGGGCTGCTGCTCGGGTTTTTGATCAAACGAAAATAGGTCATCGAGAGCGCGAATCTCGCGCTCTCTCCCAAATTATGGAATTCAAATCCAAAGAAGAAGCCACCCGCGCTGTGGAACAGACCCGCGCGGAGGCCAGGCGCGCCTTCCGGGAAGCTGGAGAAGTCTGGTCGGGCAAGAATGCGGTTGCCTCAATGTGGCGCTCCACTAAAGGAACTTACTTTCGAGCGCAGGACAAAATGCTTGCGAGCGCCCAAGCCACGGACAATCTCATCCAATCCAAAATCTATTCTTCGCTTGGCGTCGCGTTGGGACTGGGAGTGCTAATCGGCTTTATTTCCACGGGCAAATCCAAGACTCGTAAACGCCGAGATTACTAGCAATGGAAACGCGCAGGGTTTTTCACGATTTTTCGGAATTGGATTACGATGACATTTTTGAGGCACGCCCGCGATTTCAAACAATCTTTTCGCGCGCCTTGCCATTGATTTTTGCTGCGTTGGCGGTGGGGCTGATCCTCGGTTCGTTTAATCGGCGGAAATAACTTCACCATTCACCGCAGCATTGGGTTTTTTATGAATGGCGACTTTCGAATCGAAACCGATTCGATGGGAGAAATGCGCATCCCATCCTTGGCCTACTACGGAGCGCAAACCGCCCGCGCCGTGGAAAATTTCCCCATCAGCGGATGGCGGTTCCCTCCCGAATTCATCCGCGCGCTCGGCTTGATCAAAAAGCACGCTGCGCTGGCTAACTTTGCCTTGGGAATAATTCCGGCCGAAATTGCACGCGCCATCGAGCAGGCATCACAGGAAGTAATCAACGGAAAATGGAACCAGGAATTCGTCGTCGATATTTTCCAGACCGGCTCGGGCACCTCGACCAACATGAACGCCAACGAGGTGATCGCCTCCCGCGCCACCGAATTGCTCGGCGGCAAACGTGGGGAAAAACGAGTTCATCCCAATGATCACGTCAACTGCGGGCAATCGAGCAACGACGTAATTCCGACCGCCCTTCACATTGCCGCGCTCGAAGGAATCGAGCGCAATCTAATTCCGGCCCTCAGCGAATTGCTCGCGCAGGTTGCCAGAAAAGCCGAAGAATTTGAGGGAGTCATCAAAATCGGCAGAACACATTTTCAGGATGCAACACCGATCCGGCTCGGTCAGGAATTCGGTGGCTATGCCAGTCAAATCGAGCACGGCATGGAACGTCTCCGTTACGTGCAAAGGCATTTGGGCGAACTCGCCCTCGGCGGCACTGCGGTCGGAACGGGATTGAATACCCACCCCGAATTCGCGCACAAAACCATCGGCGGTATTGCGACAGAAACCGGCCTGGCCTTTCACGAGGCGCCGAATCATTTTGAGGCGCAGAGCGCGCGTGACGCCATCGTGGAGGTGAGTGGCGCGTTGAAAACGGTTGCAGTGAGTCTGATAAAAATTGCAAATGACCTCCGCTTTCTTGCATCCGGCCCGCGCCTTGGAATCGGCGAATTGAAATTGCCCGCCACTCAACCCGGTTCCTCCATGATGCCTGGCAAAGTGAATCCTGTGATGTGCGAGATGTTGATCCAATCCGGCGTTCAAGTCATCGCCAATGACGCCGCAATCACCATTGGTGGAATGCTTGGCCATCTGGAGTTAAACACCATGATGCCGCTCATGGCGCACAATGTGTTGCAATCAATTCAAATTTTATCGAACGGCTCTCGGGTTTTTGCTTTGCGTTGCGTGGCAGGAATTGAAGCAGACAGCGAGAAATGCCAGGCGATGCTGGAACAAAGCCTCGCGCTGGCGACAGCCTTGGTCCCCGGGATCGGTTACGACAAGGCAGCCGAAGTCGCCAAGCGCGCATTCGAAACCAATCGCACCGTACGCGAGGTCGCGCAGGAATTGATTGCCGCTGACCGCACGACTTTGGATCAGCTTCTCGATCCAGCAAATCAAATTTCGCCCCGCTAAAGCCCGCCACGGCACGCCTCTTTTCGCGCAAGGGTCCTGAACTATTTCGACATAGCACGGATCCTTCGCATCCGTCGCTTCTAGCAGACTCCTGTCCTCCGCTTTCTTCAATTCCGCACATCCTTTATGGCATGGCGTTAGCTTAATCCGCGCTTCAAGGAGGAGTGATTCAGAAACAGCCGTAAGACAGACGCTCTGGCTTTTTCGTGAACCACCAAAACACAAAAAAAGATGACACATCTGTCCGCAATCGAGACAGGCGCGAAACAAAACTGAAAGCTATGCTGACGAATCCAATTATTTCCGCACCAGCCGCTGATCCGTGGATGATTTTCCATGAAGGTTTCTATTATTTCTGTGAAAGCCGCGATCACACCACCATTCACGTTCGCAAGTCGGAATCAATCATCGCCATCGGCGAGGACGACGGAAAAAAAATTTGGACACCTCCGTCACTCGGGCTGAATTGCAAAAATGTCTGGGCGCCGGAGCTGCATTTCTTAAACAGCAAGTGGTTCATCTATTATGCGGCGGATGACGGCATCAACGCCAACCATCGAATGTGGGTGCTTGAATCGGAGACGTCCGATCCGCAAGGCAACTATTTTTGCCGCGGAATGTTGGACACCGGCGGATGGGCTAGCCGGTGTGCCCATCGATAATCCGGCGACAACGACGTCGATCAGAAACAAAAGCAACGATCCGCCCAGCAGCAATACCCAGCCATGCCGCTGAAGTGGATAACGCAATGCGTTGGCGAGCAGAGCCAGTGCACGTTGATCATCCGGTTGTGGAATTGAAAACCGCAGGTTCACGAAGGCGCATTCATTCCGGCAGGTGCGGCAAAACTTTTTCACTTCTCCGGCAACAACGCGCGTCGTGACGCAGAAATCGCATAGGAACCTCTCGCATTTGGGACATTTTGCCGTCGCCGAGATGCGAGGATGCTGTCCGCACAAACTCGGTTTCTCAAAAGCGATCTGGTTGGAAATGCTCGCGCTTTCGGCTTCGAACATCAGATCGATCGTGCCAAGCCGGAAGGTTTCACTGTGACCCATTGTCACCTCGCCAACCCGCTGACCCTTATAATAAATTCCATTTGTCGAACCCAGATCGCGCAATCGAATCAAGCCGTTTTCGAGAACAACTTCGCAATGGCTGGATGAAATCGATGGATGGTCAATTTGCAAATCGTTCGACGCAGCGCGCCCCAAACGATTGCTGCCCGGCTTCAAATCTATCGACCGGATGGCAAATCCAGCCGTGTTAATTCGCAGCCTTGGCATAACTCAGATACGCCTCCTGCAGACGCTGCGGGACGGGCGAGCGGCGCAATTCATAGCCGTCGAGATGAGACACTTCCCGGATTTCTATGGCAACGGATGTTAAAAAGACGCCGTCAACCCGTGGGAGCAATTGCGGGGTAACATTTTTCTCCACCGTTTGGATTTTCAGGGATTCGCAAAGTTCCAAAACAAGTCCCCGCGTCACGCCGGGAAGCGCACTACTCAGCAACGGCGGCGTGCAAACCGTTTCATTTTCCATCCAGAACAAATTAGCGCTCGTGGCCTCGGCAATCTCTCCGTTGCTGTTCAGCAGCAACGCTTCATCAGCACCCTGTTCATCCGCTTCGATGCGGGCGAGGATTTGCGGAAGTTTGTTGCAGGCTTTGAACCGCGTGATCGGATCATCCGCCAAAATCCGAACGGAACTGGTAATGATTTTGGCCGCCGCCAACCCCTTGACCGCAGGATGCAAACTCATGACGAGCGCAGGCGAATCAGCACCTTTAATGGAATAGCCGCGCGGCCCGATTCCTCGCGAAAGATGAATGCGCAAAATGCAATCACTCGCCTGATTTTCGCGCAGAAGCCGCTCAGCGAATTGGCGAATTTCCTCGGGCGCAAACGGCAATTTGATTTTGAGAACGTTGGCTCCCGTTTGCAACCGTTCCAAATGTTTGCGCCAAAGCAGCATTTCCCCGCCGTAAACCGGCAACGCTTCGAACAACCCATCGCCCAAAGAAAAGCTGCGGTCGAACACGGAGACTACCGCTTGTTCTTCAGGAACAAAATTGCCATTGAGAAATACGAGCACGGGAAATTCTTAACGCAAAATGGCAAGGACGCGGAGAAAAAAATCTAATCTGCGCAATCCACCCAACGGTTAATCGACCGATTGCAGAGGAACTTCAGCAACTCATCCGCGCGTCGAACAAACCATCACACGTCGTAGTAGAGATGGAATTCGTACGGATGGGGGCGCAGGCGCAAGGCATCGTGCTCTTTGCGTTTTTGGCTGATCCACATGTCGATGAAATCACTGGTGAAAACATCCCCTTTCAACAGGAACGCGTTGTCCCGCTCGAGGGCGTCGAGAGCCTCGGCAAGGCTCCCGGGCATCTGCGGGATTTTTGCGTGCTCTTCAGGCGGCAACTCGTAAAGATTTTTATCCATCGGTTCGCCTGGATCAATTTTGTTGAGCACGCCGTCCAAGCCAGCCATGAGCAGCGCGGTGTAGCACAGGTAAGGATTCGCTGCTGGATCGGGCGGACGATATTCGATTCGTTTGGCCTTCGGATTTTCGGAGAAGCCTGGAATGCGAATTGCCGCTGAACGGTTCCGCGCTGAATAAGCTAAATTAACCGGCGCTTCATAGCCTGGAACCAGGCGCTTGTAGCTGTTCGTTGTCGGATTGCAAATCGCGGCCAGCGCCTTGGCATGTTTCAAAATGCCACCGATATAATAAAGCGCCATTTGGGAAAGCCCTCCATATTCGCGACCGGCGAAGAGCGGCTTGCCTTTGTTCCAAAGCGATTGATGGGTGTGCATGCCGGAACCATTGTCGCCGAACAGCGGCTTGGGCATGAAGGTCGCCGTCTTGCCATGTTTGCGCGCGACGTTTTTGATGATGTATTTGTAGAGCATCATCGTGTCGGCGGTCTTCACCAGCGTGTCGAATCGAAAATCAATTTCCGCCTGACCCGCCGTGGCGACTTCATGGTGCTGGCGCTCGACGCGAATGCCAAGTTGCTCCATGACTAAACACATTTCCGTCCGGATGTCTTGTTGCGTATCGGTCGGCGCGACGGGAAAATAGCCCTCCTTGTAACGGATTTTGTAGCCAAGATTCGGCGCTTCCGCTCGACCGGAATTCCACGCAGCTTCTTCGGAATCGACGGAATAGAACGTGCCGTTCGGTTTGTGATCGTATTGAACGTTGTCGAAGATGAAGAACTCCGCCTCGGGACCGAATACCGCCGTGTCAGCCACTCCGGTGGATTGAAGATATTTTTCGCCGCGCTGGGCAATGCCACGCGGATCGCGATTGTAAGCCTCCTTCGTCCCGCATTCAGCAATGGTGCAGGTTATGGAGAGCGTGGGCACTGCGCAGAATGGATCGATGAACGCCGTCGCAGGATCAGGCATGGCGAGCATATCGGAGGCTTCAATCGATTTCCAACCGCGGATCGATGAACCGTCAAAACCAAATCCGTCTTCGAAAATCTCTTCCGTCAGCTCAGCCGTCGGCACGCTAAAATGTTGCCATGTGCCGAAGGTGTCCACGAATTTGATATCGACCATTTTCGCGCCAGCTTTGCGCGCGTTTTCGATCACACTTTTTGGAGTGGCTGTCTTTGCGTTTCCGTTCTCGGTTTTTGCCATAACTTTTTCGTTTTGTTCGGTTGAATCACGCCCTGCGCCATTGCGGATAAGCAATCGAATTATTGACGCAGCGTTGAAACATTCAAGCGGTTAATTCCGCATGCCCGTAAGGAATCTACCACCAACTTTGTAAAAAGAAAAACGGCGTGAATTGCTTCACGCCGTTTGTCGAATTGGTAATTGCGCCCGTTATTTCAATTTCGCCGTTTTCTTCGTCGGCACCGTGGCGATGGTTTGCAAGATGCGACTGGCGATTTTGTACGGATCGCCCTGGGAATTCGGACGGCGATCTTCGAGATAACCTTTGTAGCCGCTGTTCACGAAACTGTGCGGAACGCGGATCGACGCACCACGATTCGCGATGCCGTAGTTAAATTTATCGATCGATTGTGTTTCGTGCAGGCCGGTCAAACGAAGGTGATTATCCGGGCCGTAAACCGCGATGTGCTCGTTCTTGTATTTGTCGAAAGCGCACATGAGCGCTTCGAAATATTCCTTGCCGCCCACTTCGCGCATGTGCGTGGTCGAAAAGTTCGAGTGCATTCCGGAACCGTTCCAATCGACGTCTTTGCCGAGCGGTTTGCAGTGGAAATTGACGTCCACGCCATATTGTTCGCAAAGACGGACGAGAAGATAGCGAGCCATCCAGACCTGATCGGCGGCGCTCTTGGAGCCTTTGCCGAATACCTGGAATTCCCACTGGCCCTTCGCCACTTCAGCGTTGATGCCTTCGTGGTTAATGCCCGCTTCAAGACAGAGATCGAGGTGCGCATCGACAATTTCGCGCGCGATCGATCCCACGTTCTTGTAGCCAACGCCGGTATAATATTCGCCCTGTGGCGGAGGGAAACCGCCGCCGGTTGGAAAACCGAGCGGAACCCCGTCTTGATAAAGGAAATATTCCTGCTCGAAACCGAACCAGGCACCGGGATCGTCCAGAATGGTTGCGCGGGAATTGCTCGGATGCGGGGTTTTCCCATCCGGCATCATGACTTCGCACATGACGAGTGCGGCATTTTTCTTGGAGGGATCGGGGAACACAGCCACCGGCTTGAGCATGCAATCGGAGCTTTTGCCTTCGGCCTGCCGCGTCGAACTGCCGTCGAAACCCCACATCGGAAGTTCCTGGAGTTTGGGGAAGGTTTTAAATTCTTTGACTTGGGTCTTGCCGCGCAGGTTGGGGACGGGTTCATAGCCGTCCAGCCAGATGTATTCGAGTTTGTATTTCATGGATATCCGGATTTATTAATTAATTTTTTATAATTCTGCTGAGTTTTCCACTTTGACTCATGGTCTATCACCGCTTAGCAAATAGCCTGCCGTATTTGCCATATACTTTCCAAGAAATAAGTTGTGCACTCTCAAAACAGTTTTTTTGTACATCGCAAATTTTTCGCCCTGGCCACTTCCCCTGCCATTTTCTGTCGTTTTTTGACCAGTGTGATTTGATTTATTCACCTCAGCAAAGAGACTTCCCAAGCTGCCATCGCTATTTCATATTTGATCTGGGCAAAGGCGGTTTTTGAAAGATTTTTATCATGCTCAAAGTAAAAGATACACTCCGGTCCACCGTGAACCTGACCTTTGATGGCCGGGTGATTAAGAATTACCATGGACCTGATGCCCCGACGCGGTTCACCAATGAAGTTCGCATTCTGAAACACCTTGAAAACAGCGGATGCGGGTTCGTGCCAAAATTGATCGAAGCCGATGAAACCAAGCTCCGCATCATCACCAACAATTGCGGCAGCCGCGTCGAGCATCTCGACGAGAAACGCATTCAGGAACTCTTCGCCGAACTGGAGCCGTTTGGCGTGCGGCACGAAGATCCCGACAAACGCAATGTGACTTATCGCCAAAGCGACGGTCGTTTTTGCGTGATTGATTTTGAATTTGCCACCATTCTTCCCGGCTTCGAGAAATGATCTTTTTCCATGGATAAATCAAAGAAGCTCACCAGTCCCGGCAAACTGAAATGGTTCGGTTGGACCGATCGCGGCAAGTATCGGCCCAACAACGAGGATTCCTTTTTGGGCCTCCAGTTCGACGCCAAAGAAATTCATCATTTGGGAAAACTCGGCGAGGCGATGATGACAAATACCGATTTCGTCTTTGCCGTGAGCGACGGAATGGGCGGCGCGAAAGCCGGCGAATACGCCAGCCGGATCGCCGTCGAGAAAATCACCAAACTCCTTCCGCAATCCTTCCAGCAATCCGCTCTCGGCCTGGAAGCCGGATGCGCCGACGTCTTGACCGAACTGTTCAGCCAGATCCATCGCTCGCTCGCCTATCTTGGCAGCAGCTACGACGAATGCTCCGGGATGGAAGCCACCCTGAGCCTCGCCTGGTTTACGCCGGGCTGGATGTATTTCGCCCACATCGGCGACAGCCGGATTTATTATCTGTCGGCTCGCGAAGGCGGCATCAAGCAACTCAGCCACGACGACACCCACGTCGGCTGGCTCTTTCGCAACGGCAAACTCAACGAACGCGAGGCGCGCGAACATCCCCGGCGCAATGTCCTGCAAAAAGCCCTCGGCGGCAGCAATCAATTCGTGGAGCCGCAAGTCGGCGCGGTCGCTTACGAACCGGGCGACATCTTTCTGCTTTGCAGCGATGGCTTGGTGGAAAAAATTTACGACAGCCAACTGCTCGATCTCTTGCACGCGCCAAAACTCGCCCAGAACAAGGAGAACCCGGCGCAACGGCTCGTGGCCGAATCATTGGAAAAAAACTCGCGCGATAACGCGACGGCGGTAGTCATTCGCGTGCTGTGATTGCGATCAGAGACTAATCACCCCTCCATCCGGAAGGTTTGTTCGAGCAATAATATCAAAAAAATCGCGCCGCCTCGGGATATCCGGGACGGCGCGAAGTTTGTTTTCGCTGGTGCGAAATTTTAGGGCTTAACCGTGGTAGCCTTCTTCACCATGTTCAGCGACGTCGAGACCGACGGTTTCAACATCCTCACTGACGCGGAGGCCACAGACTGCTTTCACGATCAAAGCAATCACAACGGTTCCAACCACCGCCAGGGTGATCGTCAGGCCAATCGCTTTCAACTGCTCGATCCACAAGCCGTGGTTCGCCACGATTTTGTCGAGGCCGTTCGCTTTGGCGTAGGAGTTCGCATCCGTGAGGTTCGCGTTCACCTTGCCAGTGGCGAGAACACCGGTCAGCAAGGCGCCGAGCGTTCCACCGACCGCGTGCACGCCGAACGTATCCAACGCATCGTCATAACCAAAGATACCTTTCAGCTTGGTCACCGCGAAGTAAGGAATCACGCCGGCAAGAAGACCGATGATCACCGCACCTTTGGCATCCACGAATCCGGTTGCCGGGGTAATTACAACCAATCCAGCCACAGCGCCGGAACAGAAACCGAGGATACTTGGTTTGCCGCGAGAAATGTATTCCAACATCGGCCAGACAAAAGCAGCCACAGCGGTTGCGAGAGTCGTGGTCATGAACGCGTTGGCGGCGACACCGTCAGCAGCCACGGCACTGCCGGCGTTGAACCCGTACCAACCGACCCAGAGCATGCCCGTTCCGATCATACACATCACCATGCTGTGCGGCTGCATCGGTTCCTTCGGGAACCCGAGGCGTTTACCGAGCATGATGCAGAGGATCAAGGCGGACCAGCCGGAGGACATGTGCACTACCGTTCCACCGGCGAAATCGATCGCTTTGATCTTCGCATCGCCGTTCCAAACGCCGTTCATCAAACCGTCCACGCCCCAGACCATGTGAGCGAGCGGGAAATAAACAACGAACATCCAAAGGACAACGAAGAGCATGATCGCTTTAAACTTCATGCGTTCAGCGATGGCACCGATGATCAACGCAGGCGTGATAATCGCGAACATCATTTGATACATGGAGAAGACGTTGTGAGAAACCCACGCCGCGTAGTCCGTGTTTGGTGCTGAATCAACCCCGTTCAAGAACGCAAACTTGGTGATGGAGCCCAGCCACGGTTTGCCCGCTGCAAAGACCATGCTGTAGCCACAGATAAACCAGAGAATGGTTACGATTCCAGCGATACCAAGGCACTGAGCCATGACTGACAGGATGTTTTTGCGGCGAACAAGACCGCCGTAAAACAAAGCAAGACCGGGCAACGTCATGAACAACACGAGCGCGGCGCTGGTCATCATCCAGGCATTGTGACCAGGGCCAGCCGAGGTTGCCAAAGCGGTTGGCGCATTGGTTTGGCGCGCACCGTTGTTGATGTAGGCCTCGATGTCCGCGAGCCGATCCTCGGTGGTGGGGGTCTTCGCGACTGGAGCAGGCGCCGCGGCAGCGGGCGTTTGGGCGTTCAAATTGGATGCAGCCAAAAGCCCCGCGAATCCGACAAGAAGTAGAAGTTTTTTCATGTTTGGTTTCTTTTTGGGTTTGGGGTTAAACAGCTTGTTCTCCTTTTTCTTCCGTGCGGATACGAATGGATTGCTCCACGTTGGAGACGAAAATTTTTCCGTCGCCGATCTTCCCGGTCTTCGCCGCTTTTAAGATTGCCGCGATTGCGGCTTCGACCTGGCCGTCGGCGAGCACGATTTCCAGTTTGATTTTGGGAAGGAAATCAACGGTGTATTCACTACCGCGATAGATTTCTGTATGACCCTTTTGACGACCGAATCCTTTTACTTCGACCACCGTCATCCCTTCGATCCCGACGTCGCTCAGAGCGTCTTTCACTTCCTCAAGCTTGAATGGTTTGATCACTGCTTCGATTTTTTTCATAGTTAATTAAATAAAGTTCCGCGTTCGAGCACTGACCTAGCAACGGCAATGCCAAGGCAGAAAACGCAACTCAGAAAGCGCTTAAAATCATTGATTTCATTGGGTAAAATCGTTAGACAAGATTTTTTGAAGATGCCAACGGGTTGTTGGAATTTCGGCAGATTGGTTCTTTTTGCGCAGCAATCGCCGAACGAGGTTCGATAAATTATCCGTAGATAATGAGATCGATATTTTCGGGCAAATGCTTGGCCACTTCGGTAACGACGTTGCCCTTCAAAAGCGAAACGAGGCGGGTGCGATGAGTGGAACCCAGCACCAGCATGTCGATGCCAATCGTTGCGGCCAGATCCAGAATCGTCGTGGCGGGATTTTCGCTGACGACGTAAATAGGAACGATCGGGACGTTATGTTGGCGACCGAGTTCCAGCATGGCATCCATTATTTCTGCAGCTTGCGGATCATCCTGCCAACGGGGTCGATCGGTGCTTTGAATCGGCCCTTGCAAGGTTACGGCGAGTTCCTTGACGTAAAGCACATACAGTGTCCCCTGACGCAACCGCGCCTCTTCCAAGGCAAATTTGAGGACGGGAGTAATCCCCCGCGCCGCAACCATGATCGATTGGCCAGGGCTTAAATTAAGTTTAATTCTGGAAAGCGCTTGCGGCGAAACCCGCGCGGCCACTTCTTCGGTGAGGGTTACGGTGCGCAGCCCGGCGCGACGTTGCGCGTAGCCGCGCAGACCAAATCCAACGATCAGAACGCAACAGGCGAAAAAGAGCGCGTCCTGCTTGGTCTTCGCAACCGTTAGCTCGACGGCGAACAAAATCAGGAACGTCACGGTCATGATCGCGCGTTCGTACCAAACCAGTTTCAGGCTTTTATTGAACGAACAGGAGCCGAGGTTGACCGTGATCGCGCCGACCACACCGATGGCGTAGAGACCCATAAGCGTTTCCAAACCGCTGGAGAACGCCACGACCAAAACCGGCAGCAATGCCGCGCTGACCAAGGGAAGCCAGGGAACGCCATGCTTGTTCAGGCGCGTGAAATTTTTCGGCATTTCTCCATCGCGCGCCAGCATGTAAATCAAGCCGATCAGAGCGCCGATGGCGGTGTTCACCGCGCTTAAAAGGAGAAGACCCACCACAATCCCGACGATGATTCCGAAAATCTTTCCAATGGCCGGACCGACCGCTGCGCTGGCGTAAAATTCACCGAGCACGCTCAGCATGTCTTCCCATCGCTCTTCCAGGATTGGCACCATTTTTTTCGGGAGCGAAAGCATCGCCCATCCGAGTATTGAAGTGCCGATCACGACTTCCACCGCGACCGGCCAAATGGAGCGGCGCGCGGTTTTGGCGACGTTCGGCTCTTCCATCGTCGAGTCGGGGTCGAGCTTCATGACCCCAGTCAGATTCGCAATGGCCTCCACACCGCTCAGCGCAAGAATCATTCCGGTCAGAGCGAGCCAGCTTTTCCCGAAGCCCGAGTGAGGCATTTCGAGATTTTCAACCGAGAGATGCGGAAAACTCCACCAGATGATCAGCACGACCACGATGAACATTGGAAGCGCCAGCGACAATGCCATGCTTCCACTGTGTTTCGGTCCAAAATAATTGATGACCACCACAAAAAGCAGCAATCCAATCGTCGCCCACGGCACCCACGGTTCCGGCACGCGAAAATATTTCATTGCCGCCCAGCCGCTCATTGCCGCGGTGACGGTGAAATTCGCGACCAGCAGCAAAGCTCCCATCACCGCGAGAATACGGCTCTGTTCTCGCGCTGCGGAATAGACCCCGCCGCCATCGGGAAAATGCTTGCAGACGATGACGTAGTTGTAGGCGACCAGCGCGGTTATAGCGCAGACCGCCAGGATGATTGGCAAAGCTGCATAATGCGAAATCGCGAAAGCGCCGCTGAACGCAAAGCCGATGACGTAAGCTTTGCTCGTTCCCCAATCTCCGTAGAGCAAGGCGGCAGCGCGTTTCCAATCGAGATTGCGGGGGCGATGGACTCCAGCGCTATCCATGGAAAAGATTGCAGATGGGCCGACGCGTGAAGTTTTGAAACGGAAATATCATTTCGCAGGATGATACTGAATTGAGATGGAGACATTCGTCAAACCAAGAGTGATTTGGCTCCGCGCCTTTATCGCCATACCCAGAGGTCGCCATGGTTTGTTTCAAAGACCAATCGGCTCTCGCCTGAGTTGCCGTTGCTGGCCACTGCGATTGAGAAGCCTCTTGCAACCGAGTCTCAATTGACCTAATTTCGTCGAAGTGAACGAACCGATTTCAGAACCTCGCGCGATTCCGGCAGGCGACTCGACTGGTCTTTATCCGTTGAGTCAGGTTCGCGCTGGCACTTCGGTTCGCATCAAGCACGTTTCTGGTTCGCCTGAGTTCACCAGCCGCCTTCGCGAACTTGGGTTTTGCGAAGATCAAAAAGTCCGGTTAATCAGCCGACACACCAACATCATTTGCCAGGTTTGCCACGCCCGCTTGGGCATCAGCACGCAACTTGCCGATAAGATCATGGTCGAAACCATTCCCGGACAGAAAGCCGCCTGATATGTCCGAGTCAAGCCAACCACTGACTTCATTGCAGGTCGGCAGCGCCGCGACGGTAACTGAAATCAAGATTCCTCCGGCCAATCGCGCGCGCCTTCTGGAAATGGGCTTGCTCGTCGGCACCCCGATTCAACTCATCCGCTACGCGCCGATGGGTGACCCGGTCGAAATCAAAGTGCGCGGCTATAATCTCACCATCCGCAAACACGAGGCGGAGCAAATTTTCGTGCGAACGAATCCATAGCGCGATCCAATACGCTTCATGCCCGTCACTGACAGCACACCAGTTCAAGGAGACGATCTTCCTGCCTCCGGAAAAGCCAAAGCCACAGCCACATTCCCTGCCCGTCCCACATCGGCTTACGTCGCGCTGACCGGAAATCCGAATTGCGGCAAAACCACTTTATTCAACGCCCTCACCGGTTTGCGCGCGAAAGTGGGCAATTACGCGGGAGTCACCGTCGAACGCAAAGAAGGCAAACTTCTCGGAGCCGTTCCGGATTCCGGAATAAAAATCCTCGATTTGCCGGGAACCTACAGCCTCTCGCCAAACTCGTTGGACGAACAAATTTCGCGCGACATCTTGTTCCACCGCCTCGCTGATGTTCCCGCTCCGTCGGTCGTCGTGGTGGTCGTCGACGCCTCGAATTTACAGCGCAATCTTTACTACGCGACGCAGATCATTGAACTCGGTTATCCCACAATCATTGCGTTGAACATGGTTGATGTCGCCGAGAACAACGGGTTCTTTGTTGACGCCGAACAACTTACCGCCGCACTGGGCGTGACCGTCCTGCCGATCGTGGCCAGCACAGGTCAGGGCGTTCCGGAATTGCGCAA
Source organism: Verrucomicrobiales bacterium (assembly GCA_947478865.1). Classification (GTDB taxonomy): domain Bacteria; phylum Verrucomicrobiota; class Verrucomicrobiia; order Limisphaerales; family CANJXF01; genus CANJXF01. The sequence continues at coordinate 19,470 of CANJXF010000010.1, forward strand.
GAAGATCATTTCCCTGGTCGCTGAGAATCGCCGCACGATCCCGCGCCAGTTCTGCGAATTGCCGGTTGCTTTCGGAACCGAGGCCACGGCAATCGCGGAAATTCTTTCCCAAACGTTTCACGAGCGAAAAATCCAGGCCTCGGCCGAGGCTTTGCTGATTTTGAGCGATGAAAAAGTTCTGACCTCAAACGCGGAACATTATCCCGCGCACATCCAGGAAAAAGTCGGCGCAGCCAGAGCGCGACTCGAGACCGCCGGCCTGGATTGGCGCTCCGTCGCAATCGAGGCCCGCTACGCCCGCGCCTCGGCGATCCAAATGGCGGTCACGACCGAGCGCGACGTGGTTACCGAAACTTTTTCCGATAAACTCGATCGCATCCTCACGCACAAGATTTTTGGGTTCGTTATCTTTATCGGCCTGATGGCGGTGATGTTTCAAAGCATCTTCACCTTCGCGCAAATTCCGATGGACGGGATTTCCAAAGGCGTGGATTTTCTAGGCGGAAAAGTTGGCGCGCTGATTCCCGAGGGCGCGTTGCACAGTTTGATCGTCGATGGCGCGATTGTCGGCGTTGGCGCGGTCGTGGTTTTTCTCCCGCAGATTTGCCTGCTGTTTTTGTTTATCAGCATTCTCGAAGACACCGGCTACATGGCGCGCGCTGCGTTTCTCATGGACCGGTTGATGAGCCGCGTTGGTCTGCATGGAAAAAGCTTTATTCCGATGCTCAGTTCATTTGCCTGCGCCATTCCCGGAATCATGGCGACGCGCACCATCGAATCCCGCAAAGATCGTCTGGTCACCATTCTCGTTGCGCCGCTGATGAGTTGCTCGGCGCGATTGCCGGTTTACGCGCTGTTAATCGCCGCATGCATTCCCAACAAAAAGATTTTCGGCATCTTCAAATTGTCCGGCCTAACGATGCTCGCGATGTATTTGCTGGGGATCATCGTCGCGCTGCTCATGGCGTGGCTTTTCAAAAAGACACTGCTCAAGGGTGAGACGCCGATGCTGATCATGGAATTGCCGCCCTACAAGCGGCCGGTGCTAAAAGTCGTTTTGCGCCACATGTGGGATCGCAGCCGGCTGTTCTTGCGCCGGGCTGGCACCGTGATTTTGGGCATCAATATTTTACTCTGGTTTCTGGCGAGCTATCCGAAAAACTTTAAAATGGAGGGGGAATTTGAAACCAAACGGCAAGCGATTCAGGCCGCCGCAAATCCAAACGCTCCCGAATTGCAAGCGGCCGCGCTTTCCGAATTGGACAACCAAGCCGCCGGCGAAAAGCTTCGTTACAGTTTCGCCGGAAGAATGGGGCGCGCCATCGAACCGGTGATCGCCCCGCTTGGCTTCGATTGGAAAATGGGCATCGGCATCGTCGCCTCGTTTGCGGCGCGTGAAGTTTTCGTCAGCACGATGTCCACGGTTTATAACGTCGGCAAAGATGCAGATGAAGAAAAAGGAATCGCCGATCTGGCGCAAAATTTACGCGAGCAAAAAACGGAAACCGGCGCTCCTGCCTACACTCCGCTCGTCGCTGTTTCGCTGATGGTTTTCTATGTCTTCGCCCTGCAATGCGTGAGCACGATTGCGATTGTCCGACGCGAGACCAATTCCTGGAAATGGCCCGCCTTCCAATGGCTTTACATGGGCACCCTGGCCTGGACATTGGCCTTTATTACTTATCAGGGTGGCAAGCTGCTTGGATTTTGACTGAGGGGGTTTTCTGAATTGTTTTTTGCCCTCAATTTTTCAAAAGCACCTGCAAGGACTCAAGAGTTTTAGCTAACTTTGGATCACTCGCTAAATTCTTCAATTCCCGAGGATCCTTGTCGTGATCGTACAATTCGCGGCCCGCTTTTCCACCGTTCCATTCGGTGTAGCGCCAACGTTCCGTGCGCACGCTGCGACCTGAACGAGGTCCGTTCACAACCTGCGTCAACGCCGGCTTTGTCCACTCCGCCTTCGCGTTGGTCAGGAGCGGGCGCAGACTCTTCCCTTCGAACCCGGCCGGAGCTTTGATTCCACACAGCTCGGCAATCGTGGGATAAACGTCAACCAACTCCACGGTGCGCGAAGATCGTTGGCCATTCGCCTTTCCGTGGGGCACATAGAATATCATTGGCACGCGCGCCGACTCCTCGAACAACGACATTTTCTGCCATTGCCCATGCTGGCCGAGCAGCCAGCCGTGATCGCTCACGAACACCACGATTGTGTTCTCCGCGAGATTCAGCCGATCGAGCGCATTCATCAGACGGCCGACCTGCGCATCCATGAAACTGATGCTGGAAAGATAACCGCTCTTGAAACGGCGCAATTTTTCCTGGTCCAATCCGTAGTTCGGCTCGCGCAGGAAAAATGCCATTTTCGGAATGGCGGCCAGATGTTCCGGCGGATCTTTCGGCAACGACATTTTCTCAAAGGGATAGAGCTCAAAATATTTCGCCGGAGCGATATCGGGAACGTGCGGGCGATAAAATCCGGCCGCGATAAAAAATGGTCCATCCTTGTGTTTCTCCAGCAGTCCAATGGTTTCCGTCGCCACCTTTCCGTCGGTTTGATCTTCATCCGCACCTTTGGCGATTAGAAACGACATCGAAGCGCCGAGCCCGATCTTCGGGGTGTAATTGATGACTTCGTTCTCGTCGTCCTTATCGCGACCGCGCGGGTTGATCACCTGATTCCACGAAGGCGCATCATCCATGCCGCTCGTCCCGATCTGACCCGGCACGCCGTAATGATAAATCTTGCCGACGCGCGCCGAGAAATAGCCGTTGTTCTTGAATAACTCTGGCAACGTCACCACATCTGGCAATACCTTGCGGAAATAAAGCGCATTGCCCGTCACCGTTGTTGTATCGGGCCGGCGACCGGTCATGAGCGAGGCGCGACTGGGATTGCACAGCGGAAACTGGCAATAGGCGCGCTCGAACAACACGCCACGCTTCGCCAGTTTATCGATGTTGGGCGTCTTCATTTCCTTTTGTCCGTAGCAGCCCAGCATGCAGGTCAAATCATCGGACATGATGAATAGAACATTGGTGTGCGATGAGGCGGCGAATGTGCCGAACGCCGATAAAAAGAGGAGAAGAACGCAAAGCTTTTTCATGTGAGCGGAAACTCTTACTTCGCGAACCGGGCGGCTGCGAGAAAATTTTCTGGTGGTCGATTGCGTCGGGGACTTCGACGCACAATTTGCGAGCGCAACTACGCGATCAGTTCTCGAACAACTTTTCCATGCACGTCGGTCAGGCGAAAGTCGCGACCGGCGTGGCGGAACGTGAGTTTCTCATGATCGAATCCGAGCAATGCCAGAATCGTTGCGTGAAGATCGTGGACGTGAACTTTGTTTTCCACTGCACCGAAACCAAATTCGTCCGTCGCGCCGTGGACGTAGCCGCCTTTCACTCCGCCGCCGGCCATCCACATCGTAAACCCGTGCGGGTTGTGGTCGCGCCCGTTAATTTTACCGGCGTTCGCACCCGGAGTAGGCAACTCAACCACCGGCGTGCGGCCGAATTCGCCGCCCCAGATCACCAGCGTGTCTTCCAACATGCCGCGCTGCTTCAAATCTTTCAGCAGCGCGCCAATCGCCTGATCGCATTCCTTGGCCAACCGACGGTGGGAAATTTCAATATCATCGTGGCTGTCCCACGGTTGGCCTGCGCCGTGCCAGAGTTGCACGAAACGAACGCCGCGCTCCATCAGGCGGCGCGCAATCAGCGTCTGACGACCATGGGTTCCCGGACCATACATCTCACGAACGTGCTCGGGCTCGCGGGTGACATCGAACGCGTCCGTTGCGTCCATCTGCATGCGGTAAGCGAGTTCGAACGATTGGATGCGCGCTTCGAGCTGCGCTTCGTTCTGTCGGGCGCGCGCGTGCTTCTGGTTGATCTGCTGCAACAAATCGAGCTGCGAACGTTGTTCCGGCAGCGAGGCGTAATTGCTTTTGATGTTCTCAATCAGCTTCTCAATGTTCGTATGCTGGGTGTCGATGTAGGTGCCTTGATAAACGCCGGGGATAAAACCGCTCTGCCAGTTCTGCGATTCCTGAATCGGATAACCGCCGGGACACATCGCGATGAAGCCGGGCAAATTCTGGTTCTCGCTGCCAAGCCCGTAATTAATCCATGAACCCATGCTCGGCCGCACCTGCCGCGCATCACCGCAGTTCATCAAGAGCAGCGACGGCTCGTGATTGGGAATGTCGGCATACATCGAACGAATCACCGCAATGTCATCGATGCTTTCGGCGACGTGCGGGAAAAGATCACTGACTTCGATACCGCTTTGCCCGTACTTTTTAAATTTGAACGGAGAGGCAAAGGCCGCGCCGGTTTTGCGTTCCGTTCGCAGGTTTTCTACCGGAAGAAGTTTGCCGGCCCATTTATCAAGCGACGGCTTGGGATCAAAGGTGTCGACGTGCGACGGCCCGCCATTTGCAAAAATGTGAATGACCCGTTTGGCCGTGCCTGGAAATTGCGGAAGTTTTGGCGCGAGCGGTGAAAGCGTTTCGCTCCCCTGCGCGGCTGATTCAAAGAAACCGCCCGCCAAACTTGCGAGGCTGACCGCGCCCATGCCCATTCCGCAGCGGGCCAGAAACTGCCGCCGCGTAAATGCCAGATGCTCAGGATTGGGTTTATGAAATTGCATCGCTGACTGGACTCAATCTAGTTCGCAAAAATTCATCGGCAAACCATTTTATGGAGCTGACTGAACTTGTCGTCGCGTCCGGAAAACCAAAGTTTAGTTCCGCGGGAAGGAATTATTCAACGATTCAATGCCTCTGGCAACGCCGGGACCAACCACGCCGTGCTGGAGCTGAGTTCAATCGCTTTCCCCAATTCGCGCGTTCTCATGGTGCTTCCTCCCGTGGCGAGATAAAATTTCTCAGCCGCAATGCCTGCATCAATGTTTTCTTTCGCTTCCCACTCCGCGCTGGAAGCGGTGAAGGTTGCGTGATGCAAGGAAACCCATTTTCCGTTCAAATCGCGCACCCAACCATTCCCGAAGTTCGCCCGGCGCACCTCGTTGATGCTCTTTCCATCGCGACGAAAATCTTCGATGAAGCTGTAGTAACCGCGTATCGGCTTGCCACCCGTGCGCGTGCGAAACGTGACCAGGTGCCGCCAGGTTTTGGCGGATCCGTCGAAGAACCAGCCGGCATAACTCGTCTTGTCGCCCTCAACGGTCGCGCGCACGGCGAAGCGGCAAGTCTCATTTGTTTTCCAAAGGTACGGCCAAAGACATTGACCGCCGGTGCCTTCACCGCCGAAGCGCTTGATCTTTGCTCCCGCTCCCTCGTGGAGCAGTTCCACGCGCTGCTCCAACGGGACTTTGTTGGCATCGTCACCCTTGGTTGGATCCCAGACGGAAAAAATCACCACCTTGTTCGTCGGCGACCCGAGTTGTTGCATGCCGAAATAGCCGGCATTCCAACCGCACGCCATGAAGTAACTACCGCCGGTGGTTTGCTCAACGATAACTTCGTTGTAGAACAAATCGCCGTCCGGCGCCGCGAAATGCAGATGCACTGACCGTGCCGCTCGCGGGGGTTCAGCCACACTCGAAGAAATAGCTGCGCAACCAATCAGTCCCGCGACGTAAAACGCGAGGTTCGACTGTCGAATTGCGAAACCCATATCACCTCAATAATTCTGCTGCCTTGGCCAACGCCTCATCCAACTTGCTCGCGTCTTTGCCGCCGCCCCGCGCGTTGTCCGGCTTGCCGCCGCCCTTGCCGCCGACGATTGGCGCGATGGCTTGAATGATTTTGCCGGCTTGAACTTTTGTGGTGAAATCAGGAGTAACCGCCGCAATTAAAGACACTGCGCCATTGGCAACTCCGCCGAGAACGATCACCCCTTTGAATTGGCTTTTGAGAGAATCGGCCACGGCTTGCAGCGTCTCGCCGTCAACCGACCCAACGTTCTCAATGATCGCTGGAATGCCATTCATCTCTCTTGCTTTTGCGAGCAATTCCTTCGCGTTTCCAGCCGCTTCTTTTTGCTGAACAGCTTTGAGTTGTTTCTCCAATTCCTTCTGCTGCGCGAGCAAACCCTCAATCTTCTTTTCCAGTTCGCCGACCGGCGCGTTGATTTTTCCGGCCACGGATTTGATCAACTGCAATTCCTGGTTCGCGCGGTTGTAGGCTTCCAGACCGGCGACCGCTTCGATGCGCCGGACGCCTGCGGCAATCGCGCTTTCGCCGACGATGCGGAACAAACCAATCTCACCCGTCGCGCGCACGTGTGTGCCGCCGCAAAGTTCCATGGAATAACCGTTCAACTCCCCTGCCCGCCCGCCGATTTGCACGACGCGCACGGTGTCGCCGTATTTGTCGCCGAAGAATTGCATCACATCCTTGCGCGATTTCACGTCGGCGTGGGGAACTTCCGCCCACGACACGGGCGCGTTTTCGAGGATGCGTTCGTTGACGATTTTTTCAATGTCGCTGAGTTGTTCGGGAGTGAGCGGCGCGCTGTTAAAATCGAACGTCAACTTTTCCGGCGCGACCAACGAACCTTTTTGCGACGCCTCTTTGCTCACGACTTCGTGCAACGCCCAGTGCAGCAAATGCGTGACGGTGTGATGTCGCTGAATCGCGTTGCGGCGCGGCGCGTCCACCGCGAATTGCACTTCGGTCCCGGGCAAGAGCGTCGAAGCATCTTCCGCGACGAAATGCAGCCAGGTGTTGCCGCTTTTCTGCGTGTTGACGACGCGCCACATCTGCCCGCCGTGACTCAACTCGCCGGTGTCGCCGAGTTGCCCGCCCATTTCGGCGTAAGCGCTCGACGTGTCGAGGATGACGGCGTTCTTGTCCTTCACCTTGACCACTTCCAAAACTTTGGCCGCAACCGCGAGATTATCGAAGCCGACAAATTTCGTGGGCGTGGTGCATTCAATTTCCGAAAGTGAGATGACTTCTTTCTTCTGCGCGGCGCGGGCACGGGCGCGCTGTTCTTCCATCAACTTTTCAAAGCCTTCTTTGTCCACGGACAAACCGCGTTCACGCGCCATCAATTCGGTGAGGTCGAGCGGGAAGCCGTAGGTGTCGTAAAGTTTGAAGGCAAATTGACCACCGATTGTTTTTGTTCGGCCGTTGGCTACCGGAGTAATTTCACCAGCCGAGATGACTTCAATTCCGTCTTTTGCACTGACGTTTATGACGGGATGCACATGAGCGTAACCAGGAGAAGGAAGTTTAAAAAGATCACTCGCTCGTTCAAACAATTCTATTCCTTTATCCAACGTTTTATTAAACGCCTCTTCCTCGCGCTGAATCACTTCTTCGACGTGATTTCGGCGCGCGCGGATTTCGGGGAAGACGTCGCCCATCGTGTCGGCGAGAACGTCCACGAGTTTGTAGAAAAAGGGTTCGTGAAAACCGAGCGTGCGTCCGTAGCGAACCGCGCGGCGCAGGATGCGGCGCAGGACGTAATTGCGGTCGGTGTTGCCGGGTTGAATGCCGTCGGCAATCGCAAAACTCAAGGTGCGAATGTGGTCGGCGATGACGCGAAATGCGATGTCGACTTTCTCCTGCTCCGTGTCGCCGGTTGAACCGGACTTCGGCAACGTCGAAGAATATTTCTTGCCGCTCATCTTTTCCAGCTTGTCGAAAATCGGGCGGAAGATGTCGGTCTCGTAATTTGAAATTTTGGCGTGGGCGAAATCGGAAAAGTTTTTCGTCCCTTGCATGATGCTCGTCACACGCTCAAAACCCATTCCGGTATCGACATGCTTGGCGGGCAGCGGCGAAAACGTTCCATCCGGATTCGCATTAAACTGGATGAAAACCAGGTTCCAAATCTCGATGCAGCGCGCGTCGCCTTTGTTGACGAGCGAACCTTTGGTGTCGCCGTTCGGCGTAAGATCGACGTGGAGTTCCGAGCAGGGACCGCACGGGCCGGTTTCGCCCATCATCCAGAAATTATCTTTCTTGTTGCCTGGTACAATGTGTTCCGCTGGATCTAAACCAATTTTCAAAAAGTGATACGCCCAAAAAGAAGCCGCTTCTTCATCAGATCTAGATTCGCCCGAAGATGATTTTGGATAGGCATAAACAGATATTCCGCCGTCAATTATCGTTTGAGCCGAGTGTATTGCACCTTCGAGTTCGTCCTTCCAAAGTTTCATGTCCATGTGCGGACAAAAAACCGTTGCGTAAATCCTTTGCGGCGGAAATTTCCAGATGCCGACGACCAGTTCCCACGCCCATTCGATGGCTTCTTTTTTGAAATAATTGCCAAAACTCCAGTTGCCGAGCATCTCAAAAAACGTGTGGTGATAGGTGTCGAGGCCGACGTCGTCGAGGTCGTTGTGCTTGCCACCGGCGCGAATGCATTTCTGCGTGTCCGCGGCGCGCGGCGGGTTGTAAGGACATTTCGTTTGCCCCAGAAAAATCGGGACGAACTGGTTCATGCCCGCGTTCGTGAAGAGCAGGTTCGGCGAATCCGGCATGAGGCTCGAAGAAGACACGATGCTGTGCTCCTTCGATTTGAAGAAGTCTAAAAACGATTGGCGAATTTGTGTGCTGGTCATATTCAGAGCGGGCGAGAATAGAAAAAGGCCGCTCGCAATGCGAGTGGAAGTTTTATCTACGGAGAATCGAGAATCGCAAGGCGCACCGAGCATCACACACTTTTCCGGCGCGCCGGCGGTCTCACATCCGCAGCGTTCCGGCAGCAAGAACGAGGTTGAATCGTCCCACGGCACTGAACTGCAAAATACGAATTTCCGGAGCACCGTTTGCGTGGGCGCTGGATGTTTCCAAGAACCAGGTGATCGGACAGCTTGGCGTTGCCCGGCGGACCACGAGCGGTCCCCGCTCGCAGCGCTCCACCCGCTGCGGACGATGACCGGCCGCAGATACGACTTCGATGGTGCCCGCAACCGCGGAGACGGAGCCGACGAAAGCAGTTCCTCCAACCGGGCCAGCGGTTCTCCTGTTCAATTCAAAAAAAATCCGTCAACCACCTGAGGCGATTGACGGAAATAGGCCAACGCTAGTTCGTTAATTAACTCGACCGAGAACGGAGGGAATCGCGGATTTCTGTGAGGAGCTTTTCTTCATTGGTAGGTCCAGGAGGGGTTACCGGTTTGGTCTCCTCGTTCTGCCTCAATTTATTCATTCCTTTGACGACCATGAAAATGCAAAACGCAAGGATCGCGAAGTTAATCAGGATTGTCACAAAATTGCCCCAGGCGAAAACAGGCCCCAGCTTCTTGGCATCTACCAAACCCAAGCCGGCGGTGACCTTATCCGAGAGAGGGATGTAAAGATTGCTGAAGTCCACATTGCCAATGGCCCTTCCGACTACCGGCATAATGAGGTCTTCGATGACTGAGTTAACAATCTTTCCAAAAGCCCCGCCAATGATCACACCGACGGCGAGATCCACGACGTTCCCGCGCATTGCAAACTCTTTGAACTCTTTGACCATGCTCATATGATTTTTCCTTGGGTTAGTTAGTTATTGTGACCGTTCCTGAATCAAAACTTGTAAGCCAGCGCCGTTACGAGCTTTAGATCATTCTTTTCGCGGCCGGCGGCGGGTTGGTTGTCGTAGGTATCCTGGATGTAGGTGCGCAAGCTCAGCTTTTCGGTCAGCGCGGTCTCAACACCCAGCTCGGCATTGACGATGAAATTCTCCAGGTCGTCAACTTGAGGAAGTATCTCCACACTTTGCCAGATCTTAGCGCGGGTGGATAATTTCTGGTCGAAGCGCTCAGCCAAACGCACCGTAAAATACGCGTCGGTTTCGTCGCCTTGCTTTTCATAGATCACAGCCGGCCCGACTTCCCCACTGAGCTTGGTGTTGTCTTCCTTGATGAAGTAATAACCAACACCCGGGCTCAACGTGAAGCGATACTCGACGTCGGCAATTGCATCATGCAGACCATCCAGGCGCAGGTATCCGTAAACGCGCTCGGTAAACAACCGGTTGTATTGCCCGAAGCCGTGCAGCGACTCGGCGTTCTTCTCCCCGCTGTTCTCGCCATAGGTCGCATCCGCGCCAAAAGCTAATTCATTTTGATCCCATTTCTTTTTCGTCAGAATGTTCCCGGTAAAGAGCAAGGTATCGCTGTTGCCTCGGGTTAAGGAGAACCCCAATGCCGCCGAGGTATCCCACGCGGGCACCTTTTCCGGGGTAGGAACCTGCGCTGAAGCAGTCATCGCTGTGGCAGCCAAAAAGCAGCCGACGAGCGTGGTTCGAAGCATAAGTGTGTTAGTCGTATCGTTTAATCTGATCATGTTTCTGTTTGGTTGTTGTTTGAGTTTTCCGGTTGGTTGGGAATTGTTTCAGAAAAAGCTATTTTTTAAATAGCCCTTTGAGGCCATCCACGGTCTTACCCGCTTTTTCGGTCGTCGATTTACCGAGATCTTTCACGTCGCCACCCAGTCCAGCGAGCGCTTCCGTCCCGGATTTCACCGAACTGGCGATAAGCGGCTTTAGAATTTCTTTGCAAAGCTGCGCAGCGGTCACTCCATTGTTTTCCGAGCCAATGTTGGTCAAATGAATGGGAGGTAAAGGAACAGTCGCCGCCTTGCCGCCCATGCCTGTCACGCTGACATGAATTTTTCCGCCTTCAATGACGACATCCTTCACAAAAAACTTCTTACCTCCCTCACTTGCCGATTTCTCTTTCGATGTCGGCTTCACGTCGTTGGGCGCACCTTCGAGATTCTTCAGGATCTGGCTGAGGTTATTTCCGCCGAGGCCTCCTTCGAAAGTAATTTCCGACCCCTGAATGCTTACCTCATCGATGGCAATGGTATCAGACATAACACTGCCTAACTTAATCGCGACTTTAACCTGCCCCATTTCAATGGCGGACGGGGTTTTGTAGCCCTCCGGGTTCCCTACGAAAAGTTTTTCCAATACACCGTTGCCATTCATCGGGGATACTTTGGCGCTGCCGAGGCGCACATCGACTTTCGTCAATATGGGTCCCACGGTCTCCACACCTTTTTTGATAATGGAATTGAGATTGGAGAAAATCAGGACCAACACCACGATCACTACCACTATACAAATGCAAGCGCACCTCGGAGTATCCACTTTTTCATAGGTGCGATGCTGTCCAGAGAAGGAAGCTGTGTCAAATAGAACTTGCCTGCCAAATAACCAGGGTCCTACCCGCGCTTCTTCATGTGCCGATGGACGGCGAAGTAGTACAGCACACCTAAAACCGCCAGCGCCCCGATCATCCAAAGGGATATTCTATGAAGGTTACCCTTCATCAGTTGTTCGTCCTGACCGGCCTTCACGCCTACCCAGCATAGGACCGACACCCAGATCGCCGAGCCAATCAAGGTGAACAGCGAATACCAGCGGAAATCCATTTTCACGATGCCCATGGGAATACCGATCAGGTGTCGCACCACGGGCAGCAAGCGCGAAACGAATACCCCGAACGGACCAAACTTTTCACTCCACCGCTCGGCCGCGTGAAGCTTGGCCTCGGGAATCAGGAAATAGCCGCCGTATTTGAGCACCAGCGGGCGTCCGGCCCAACGGGAAATCCAGTACATAACCGCCGCGCCGAACCAAGACCCAATGGTTCCAGCAAGGATGATCCCGGCCATGCTGAGCTTCCCTTTTTCGGCGAGCATCGCCGCAGGTGGGATGACGAATTCGCTGGGCAATGGGACAATGGAACTCTCGATGGCCATGAGCAACGCAACGAGCGGATAGCCGCCCGTTTCCAGCGCGCCCATATACCAATCGAGAAGTTCTTTGAACATGATGTCTATCCGCGCAGCCAAGGCCACCGAGTGACCTCAGCAAAATCGCCGCGGTCCGCCGTGTCCGATTCGGATTAGAACTTGCCGCCGTAAACCGCGTTTTTGCCGAGCATTTGCTCGATGCGCAGGAGCTGATTGTATTTGGCCAGACGGTCGGAGCGGCTGAGCGAACCGGTTTTGATCTGACCGCAATTGGTCGCGACGGCGATGTCGGCGATCGTCGCGTCTTCGGTCTCGCCGGAGCGATGCGAAAGGACCGCAGTGTAACCATTTTCCTGCGCGAGTTCGACCGCATCCAAGGTTTCGGTGAGCGACCCGATCTGATTCACTTTGACGAGAATAGAGTTCGCGGTGCCGGTATCGATGCCTTTGCGGAGGAACTTCACGTTCGTGACAAACAGATCGTCACCGACAAGTTGAATTTTGTCGCCGAGTTTGTCGGTCAATTTTTTCCACGTTGTCCAATCGCCTTCCGCGCAACCGTCTTCGATGCTGACGATTGGATATTGGCTGGTGAGCTTGGCGTAGAAGGCCACGATTTCGTCGCCGGACAATTTCTTGCCGCTGCTCTTTTTGAAGATGTAATTGCCGCTCGCCTTGTCGTAGAACTCCGACGCCGCCACGTCGAGCGCGAGGAAAATCTCTTTACCGGCTTTGTAACCCGCGTCTTTGGTCGCCTGCAAAATGACTTCAATCGCTGCTTCAGCGCTGTCGAGCTTCGGCGCAAAACCGCCTTCGTCACCGACGGCGGTCGAAAGGCCCTTCTTTTTCAAAACAGATTTGAGCGCGTGGAAAATCTCCGTGATCGCTTGAAGTCCGTCGGAGAAGGTATCGAAACCTTTCGGGACGATCATGAATTCCTGGAAATCAATCGGGGCATCGGAATGCGCGCCGCCATTGATGACATTGGCCATCGGGACGGGGAGCACCTTGGCGTTTGGCCCGCCGAGGTATTTGAAAAGCGGGACGCCGAGTTCCGCCGCAGCCGCCTTGGCGTTGGCGAGCGAAACGGCGAGTATGGCGTTCGCGCCGAGCTTAGCTTTGGTTTCCGTGCCATCGAGGTCGATCATGGTGCGGTCAACCGTGAGTTGATCGAGCGCATCGAGACCGCGCAAAGCAGGGAGAATTTTCGTTGAAACGTTTTTAACCGCCTTGGAAACACCTTTGCCGCAATAGCGGGTTTTGTTGCCGTCGCGCAGTTCAAGCGCTTCGTGTTCGCCGGTGCTTGCGCCAGACGGAACGGCCGCGCGACCCAGAACGCCGCTGTCAAGAATGACGTCAACTTCAACGGTTGGATTGCCGCGCGAGTCGATGATTTCGCGGGATTGGATATCAACAATAGTGCTCATAGTTCAAATTAATGAGCGCGCATCATAAGAACGAGCGGTGACGAGTCAAGGAACAAGCCGCTTGCTTTCTCACCGCGCGTGCGGTCTTCCAACCTAGAGAACGACCGGTTTTGGCAACACCGGGTCTAGTTCCAGCAAGACCGCGCAAAGCTTTTCCAAACGAGGCGTGGCCGCTCCGGCTTGACGGGCTTGCCGGAGCGATTCCAGGAAAAGAGCAACGAGTTCCAAGGGTTGTCGGCGCTCGAAGTCGATTAGCGTCGAGGCTTTGTAATCACCCATCTGGCGAGTGCGGATGAGTTCCTTTTCCGCCGTGCTGTTTTGCACATTCAGGCCTAAGGCCTGCGCCGTCGCGATGACTTCATCCATTAATTCGCGAACCAGCTTTTCCCAGCGCTCGTCGGACAATAAATCTTTCGTGCTCAGACACCGTCCGGGCTGAACCCCTTTTGCATCACCACTGGAAACCGCTTCAAAACCGGCGGCGCCCGCCACTCCAAGGCCGTTAAATGGCACGTTCCACACCAGCTTTTCCCAGTGGGCTTGCTCCAGATTCTCGGTGACCTCACACAGAACTCCCGCATTGCGAAACATCGCGGCAATATCATGAGTGCGTGGTTCCGGCTTTCCGCTGAATTCGCCCATGAGAATTCGGCCGCGTCCAACCTGCTGAATGACGCCTGGCTCGACCCGGTTCAAGCAAACAAAGCAAAGGCCGCCCAGAATTTTATCTTTGCCAAAAAGGCTGGCAAGAATCTCCTCGTTGCCCAATCCGTTTTGCAGAGTGAAAATCGCGGTCTTGTCCCCGACAAGCGGCGGCACCAAGTTCGCGAATTGATCGTTGGCGGTCGTCTTCAGGCCAATCAAAACCAAATCGCAAACGCCGATGTCTTCCGGCGTTCGTGCGCAATTGGGAGTGGCGTGGACGTCGCCTTCATCGCTGCGAACGTAAACTCCCTTGCGGCGGACGACTTCATAATCCGAGCGCAGCAGCAGATGAACATCCTGGCCGGCGTGACTAAGTTTCGCCCCGTAATAACTGCCCAGCGCTCCGCATCCGACAACGGCGATTTTCATGATAGATATATTCCTGCACAATTTTGTTTTGAACGGCAAAGCAAATATAACCTCGCCGCTGATGGAAATGAAAAAGGCGCTCCGAAAATTCGGAGCGCCCATTGAACTCGCAAAATTATTTCGCGTTGAGAATCGCGTCCTTGGCGGCCTTGGCGACGCGGAACTTCACAACTTTCTTGGCCGGAATCTGGATCGATGCACCGGTGGCGGGGTTGCGTCCGATGCGCGCCTTGCGGTTCACGAGCACGAGCTTGCCGATGCCCGGCAGCGTGAAGGTGTTTTTCGCATTCTTGTAGGCCATGGTTGCGAGCAGCTCGAGAATTTCAGCGGCGGATTTTTTGGTGACTCCGGATGCCTCTGCAATCTCGGAAGCGATTTGTGATTTGGACAATGCTTTTGCCATAATAGTTTTTTGTTGTTGTTCGTGTTGATTTAAAAGTCGTTCGACCGGCGTATTAAACCGATTGGAAAAAGTGGCGCAAGGAGAAAATGCCCGTTTTCAGTGGCGAATACTCATGAATAACACACGGTCGATCGCAGCAGAGACTTGACTTGAGAACTCATTTCCACAACATCGGTTTTTCATGTCTGCGTTGTTTACGATCGAAAATGAAATCCGGTACGAAATTGTTCGAAAAATATTCGAAGGCGGCATGGGCATCGTCTACGAAGCCGAACAACTCGGCGCCCGCAACTTCGTCAAACGTGTTGCGCTAAAAGTCATTCGCCAGAATTACGCCAGCCAAAAATCGTTCATCGAAAACTTTGTTGGAGAAGCCAAGCTGGTCGCGGATTTGATCCATACCAACATTGTGCAGACCTATCAGCTCGGTGAATCGCGTGGCGTTTATTTCATCGCTATGGAATTGATTCGTGGAGTGAACCTCGAACAATTCACCCAGCAACTCGAAGATAAGAAAGCCAAACTGCCTCTGGAACTCGCCGTGTTCATCGCCAGCCGCGTGACCCGCGGACTGGCTTACGCGCATGCGAAAACAGACAAAGACGGCAACCCGCTCGGCCTGGTGCATCGCGACGTGAGTTTCAAAAACATCATGATCGCGTTCGAAGGTGACGTGAAGTTGACCGATTTCGGCATTGCGAAAGCGCGCGGTTTCTTGGAGGACAAAGAAGGCGAAGTGGTCGCAGGAAAAGCCGATTACATGAGTCCAGAGCAAGCAGATTTTCGCATCACGGACGGGCGTTCCGATATTTTTTCCAACGGTGTGGTGCTCGCAAACCTGTTGCTCGGCCGCAATATTTTCAAAGGGGAAAATGCGGAGGCATCCCGGGCAAACATCATGGGAATGCCGATTCCAGATTTTCGCCAGCTCGACAATCGCGTTGACGATCGGCTCAATGAAATTCTCCACCGGTCCCTTGTCCATGACCTCGACGAGCGCTACCCTAACGCCGAGAAATTCCTCTATGACCTGGAACATTATATTTATCACAAAGGTTACGGTCCAACCAACGAGACGCTTGGTCGTTACATCCGCGAACTCTTCGGGCAAAACACTCCGCATCCAACGGCATCCCGCGGTGAAACCGCACTTATCTCACGCGATCCCGTCACTGCTTCCGTAAAGGCTTTGGAATGACAAAATCTCAGGTCGTCAATTTGGGTTTGTTGCAGACGGCGTGCACCGCAAGCCCGGCGGAAAATCTCAAAAAAACTTTATCCGTCGCGGAACGGGCCGCAAAGCAAGGGGCGCAAATCATTTGCACGCAGGAATTGTTTCGCTCGCAGTATTTCTGCCAGAACGAAGATCACGAGAATTTCAAACTGGCTGAATCAATTCCCGGGCCGACCACCGCTGCGTTTCAAAAACTCGCAAAAAAATACAAGGTCGTCATCGTCGCGTCACTGTTCGAGAAACGCGCTTCGGGTGTTTATCACAACACAGCGGCAATTATCGACGCGGATGGATCGCTCTTGGGAATTTATCGCAAGATGCACATTCCCGACGATCCGCTGTTCTACGAGAAATTTTATTTCACGCCAGGCGATCTTGGGTTCAAAACCTGGCAAACACGCTATGGAAAAATCGGCGTCTGCATCTGCTGGGACCAATGGTACCCGGAAGCGGCACGCCTCACCGCGATGCAAGGCGCTGAAATCATTTTCTATCCGACTGCGATCGGTTGGCATCCCTCCGAGAAAAAGGAATATGGCGCCAATCAACATGGCGCGTGGGAAATAATCCAACGCAGCCACGCCGTGGCGAACGGATGCTACGTCGCTGTCGCCAATCGAATCGGCCTGGAGAAACCGGTCGGCGGCGATGGTCTGGAATTCTGGGGACAGAGTTTTGTCGCGGGCAC
Organism: Verrucomicrobiales bacterium; assembly: GCA_947478865.1. Lineage (GTDB taxonomy): Bacteria > Verrucomicrobiota > Verrucomicrobiia > Limisphaerales > CANJXF01 > CANJXF01. The sequence continues at coordinate 35,971 of CANJXF010000010.1, forward strand.
TTCCGGGCAGATTCTCGCTAAGGGCAGCGCGGACAAAGAAGAAATTCTCATTGTTCCCGTGGACCTTGCCAAAGTGGATGTGACACGCACGCACTGGCCGTTTCTTCGCGATCGCCGCATCGATGCCTATGGCGACCTGACCAAGCGTTTAATTGATTAGCCCGGCAGATTTCGATGCGGATGACACAAGCGGAGTTTGAAGGGCGGTCCGCTCCATTTGTCCAATGAACCTCGTTCCCTATCGCGGACGGATCGCGCCCTCGCCGACCGGCTATCTTCATCTCGGTCACGCGCGAACCTTTTGGATCGCGCAACAGCGCGCACGGCAGAACCACGGCAAACTGATCCTGCGCAATGAAGATTTGGACTCAGCTCGCTGCAAAAATGAATTTGTCAGCGCGATGTATGAAGATTTGCGATGGTTCGGCCTCAATTGGAACGAAGGACCTGATCGCGCTGGACCGTTTGGCCCGTATTCCCAAAGTGAACGGCGCGCTGTTTATCTGGGCGCGCTGCATCAATTGCGCGAAGCCGGTTTAATTTACTCCTGCACCTGCTCGCGCCAGGATGTCTTGCGCTCCTTGCAAGCGCCTCATCAGGGTGAAGAAGAACCCGTCTATCCAGGAACTTGCAGGGCAAAACTGGAACTCGGAACATCTAACTCGGCGCCCGCACTGACCCGCCCTGCATTCAACTGGCGGTTCCGGGTGCCCGATGGCGAAACTGTTTCCTTTGTCGATGCACATCTGGGGCCGCAACAGTTTGTCGCCGGCAAAGATTTTGGCGACTTCATCGTTTGGCGACACGATAATGTTCCTGCCTACCAGCTCGCCGTCGTGGTGGATGATTCGCAAATGCAAATCACTGAAGTCGTTCGCGGTGCGGACCTCCTGGTTTCTACCGCGCGACAACTCTTGCTCTACCGCGCGTTGCGGTTGAATCCGCCCAGTTTCTATCACTGCGATTTAATGACCGATGAAAACGGCGTTCGTCTGGCCAAGCGCCACGATGCCCTTAGTCTTCGCGCTTTGCGCTCTCAAGGCGCGGACCCAATCCAGTTGCGCGTAAACTGGACTCCCTGATGCACCGCGACTCAGATGAATTCGCGTCTGTGCTTCCGCAAAAAAACTTTTCATTTTCCAAGCTCAACCGTAACGTCATTCCTCAATCACCAGTCAATTTTGTGAATATGATCAATCAAAATAGAGCGCTTCCGATGCAAGGAATCATACCGCCGATGATCACCCCGTTGAAATCATCGGACGAACTGGATCACGCCGGGTTGGAGAGATTGATCGAACACATCCTGGGTGGTGGAGTGCATGGACTTTTTATTCTAGGCACCAGCGGCGAGGCGCCAAGCTTGAGCTATCGGTTGCGACGCGAATTAATCGAGCGCGCCTGCCAACTAGTGAAAGGACGCGTCCCGGTCATGGTGGGAATAACCGACACATCGCTCGTTGAAGCGCTTGGGTTGGCACGATATGCCGCTGATTGCGGGGCGGCCGCAGTTGTGACCTCCACCCCATATTATGTCCCGATCGGCCAACCGGAACTGGTGGAGTTTGTAAAAAGGCTGGTGGGAGAACTCCCGTTGCCGCTTTTCCTCTACAACATGCCGCAAATGACGAAAATCATTTTCGAAATAGACACCCTCAAACAGGTCTCGCATCTGGAAGGCATCATTGGGGTCAAGGATAGCGGTGGGAATATGGAATACTTCAACCAGCTGCTGGAACTTAAACAACTCCGTCCTGACTGGTCGGTGCTGGTCGGACCGGAAAGCTATCTGGCGGAAACGGTGCATCGCGGCGGCGATGGCGGGGTGAATGGCGGCGCGAATTTTTACCCAAGCCTTTTTGTGGATTTATATCAAGCGGTCCGCGACGGGAATGCCGCGCGCGAGGCCGAGTTGCAGAGAATAGTTCTTCAGGTTGGCAACATTTATTCGGTGGGCCGGCATGCTTCAGCGGTGATCAAGGGAATGAAGTGCGCCTGCTCGTTGCTCGGCCTGTGCGATGATTTTATGACCGAACCTTTCGCGCGATTCAATCCGCCCGAACGAGAACGGGTCCGTGGCATTCTTGAATCCTTGAATCTCCTGAAACCCGCAACCCGCTGAGTTGGCCGTATGAATCCACTAAAGCCGATTCTCATCCTGTCCGCTGGAATTTTCATTTTTACCGGATGCAGGACTACCTCCATGAAACCATCGGAAATGGCAAGCGATGATGGACGCGCTGGGGTATTGCGCTCAGAATATATTTTCGAGACCGCTCCCTTTCCCGAATGCCATGCCTCCACCATCGTAGAGACCAAGAGCGGCCTGGCTGCGGCTTGGTTCGGCGGCACGAGAGAGAAAAATCCAGATGTGGGAATCTGGCTCTCTAGATTCGAATCGGGAAAATGGACTGCCCCGGTTGAGGTCGTGAACGGCGTGGAATCGCCCACCAACCGCTATCCATGCTGGAACCCGGTTTTGTTTCAGCCCAAGTCAGGGCCGCTTTTGCTCTTCTACAAGGTTGGCCCCAGTCCTTCGACCTGGTGGGGAATGCTGACAACTTCAGGGGACGGCGGAAAATCCTGGTCCGCACCGCGGCGACTGCCCGAAGGAGTGGTCGGCCCCATCAAGAATAAACCGGTGCAATTGGCGAATGGCGATCTGTTGTGCCCGAGCAGCAGCGAGGACGCAGGTTGGCGGGTCCACTTCGAGCGCACCAAGGACCTCGGGAAAACCTGGGAAATGACCGGACCGCTCAACGATGGAATGCAAATCGGAGCAATTCAACCCAGTATTCTTTTTCATCAAGGCCAGACGCTTCAAGCGGTGGGGAGAACAAAGCAAAAGAAGATCTTCCAAATCTGGTCCAAGGATAATGGCCACACGTGGGAAGAAATGACTCTGACCGACTTACCCAATCCAAATTCCGGGACGGATGCAGTTACGTTAAAAAATGGGAGCTACCTCTTGGTTTATAACCACACTCCCAACCAGCGCTCTCCTCTAAATGTGGCCGTATCTTCCGATGGACGGGAATGGCAGGCTGCTATCGTGCTCGAAAATGTGCCCGGGGAATACTCCTATCCCGCGGTGATTCAAACTCGGGATGGACTAGTGCACATCACCTACACTTGGAATCGAAAACGCGTGAAGCACGTGGTGATTGACCCTGAGAATCTGCACCTTCGTCCGATGGCAGACGGTGCATGGCCTCATTGAGGTTTTCCACACTCAGATTTTGTTTTGCGGGAAGGTCTGTAAGCTAAATCTTAGCGGCCGCTTTTCTTCAGAAGGTCCAATTTTGCTTTAGCTTCACGAATCAGGAACTTGAATTCGGCGAGTTGCTCTGATGCGAGCAGGATTCGGCTTCCAGCAGGCTGATATGGAGTTTGGATGGCGGTTTGCAAAGTTCCTGGCTGGCGGTTTGTGCAGTAGGCCAGGATTCGCAGATCCGCTCGCGTCCTATAAATGGCATGAAAGTTTGGCAATGAGGTCACGGCCACATCCACCTTTCCTAAATAATCAATTCCTTCGAGCAGAGAATCCAATTCGTCGTAATCAACCACGAGTCTATACTCCGCCAGGTTCTCCTCTTTAATGCCAACGGTGATCCCGTATTCCTTTTGACCAATAGCCACGTCGGCAGACTCTTTAAAGGCTACTGAGATGACAGCCCCTTTCGCCGTAACGGACCCTACCGGCGCGTACGCTTTGACAATCACCTTGTTGACCTGATTTTCAAAGGCCTCAATCTTGGTGTAGAGGGTAATTGAATTCGTTTCATCTGCCCGGACAAGCAGTGAAGAGCAAACTGCAATCAGTACGAATACGACATTTTTTAAGCGCATAATCTATCTCCTTTCATTGAATCCATCCCGAACACGGCGTGAATGAGCTTCGCTATTGGCCATAAACAGGTAATGTGTTTTTGACGATGCACAAACGCCGGCATTCAATCGAATTGCACCAAGGGACACCCTGTCCCTTTTGCCTTTAACGACCTCCTAGGGTTTTCCCGATAGCCGCAAAAACTGTCCCACGGATTCTATCCAACGTGGAGATTATGATCTATGTCGCTATTTATCTTAAGCAGTCTCCAACGACGATTTCAGGGCTGGATAATCCGTGTAGCCCACTGCTCCATCCGCATAAAAAGTAGAGGTATCAAACTCGTTCAACGGCGCGTTTACCCTGAGTCGTTCCGACAAATCTGGATTCGAAATAAATTGTTTTCCAAAGGCGACGGCATCCGCTTCGTTCGCAGCCAGAACCTGTTCTGCGGTTTCCTTGGTGAAACCTTCATTGGCAACCCAAACGCCGCCAAACGCCGCCTTGAGTTTCGGGCCCAACCGATTCTCGCCCAGCGATTCGCGTGCGCAGATGAAGGCGATGCCCCGTTGCCCCAGTTCCTTGGCCACATAGCCGAACGTTGCGGCAGGATTTGAATCGCCCATGTCGTGAGCATCGCCGCGGGGGGCGAGGTGCATGCCGACGCGTCCCCCGCCCCAAACCGAGATCACGGCATCCGTTACTTCGAGCATCAGTCGCGCACGGTTTTCAATTACTCCACCATAGTTGTCGTTACGCAGATTGGTCTTGTCCTGCAAAAATTGGTCGAGCAGGTATCCGTTGGCACCGTGGATTTCGACGCCGTCGAATCCTGCACGCTTCGCGTTGGCTGCGCCTTTTCGGTATTCTTCAATAATTCCGGCAATCTCGTGCGTTTCCAGGGCGCGCGGCGTGACAAAGGATTTTTTTGGACACAACAGACTGACGTGTCCGGCGGGAGCAAAGGCGCTAGGCGCGAGCGGCAATTTGCCATCGAGATAGATTGGATCGGAAATACGACCAACATGCCAAAGTTGCAGTACCATCGTTCCGCCAGCCTGATGCACCGCTTCCGTGATCGCGCGCCAGCCCTCCACTTGAGCGTCGGACCAGATGCCGGGGGTGTTCGGATAACCGACACCCATCGGCGAAACCGAAGTCGCTTCACTGATAATCAGTCCAGCCGAGGCGCGCTGGGTGTAATACTTGAGCATCAGGGCATTGGGAACACGGCCTTCGCTGGCGCGACAACGGGTGAGCGGCGCCATGAAAATGCGGTTGCGCAAGTGCAGGTCACCGACGGAGATTGGGTCAAATAGATTTGGCATGAGTAAAATAAAATTGTTCGTCTGCGCGCAACTTAGACGAGGCGCGAAATGTGTCAAATGTTGGATTGCCAATTTTGCAGAGAAGCCCGCGACCCGATGACAAGGCGGATCTAGAGTTCAACTTGCATTCCTAATTCGACCACGCGATTGGGCGGAAGCTTGAAAAATGACGCGGCGCTGAGCGCATTTCTCGACATAATCGCGAAAAGACTTTCTCTCCAGAGCGCCATGCCGCGGGCGGGGCCGGGAATGAGTGTTTCTTTGCTCAGAAAATAGGTGATTTGTTCCGGCTTCATTTGCAAGCCGTGTTCCGCCGTGCGCTGCAATAATTTCGGGATATCCCGCTCTTCCATGAAACCGTAGTGGCCAACCACTCGGTAAAAACTGTCTCCGATGGATTCCACCTCGATGCGCTTTTCCTCCTCGACGTACGGCATGTCATGAGAAACTACGGTCAAGAAGACAACTCGTTCATGGAGAACTTTGTTGTGCTTTAAATTGTGCAGCAGTGCAACCGGCGTTGCGCCCAGTCTTCCGGCTAAGAAGATCGCGGTCCCCCTCACCCTCGTGGGAGGGTTTGTCTTAAGATTCTCCAGGACAAAGGACAACGGGAGAGTCGAATCTTGCAATCGTTCTGCGAGAATTCGACGCCCTGATTTCCAAGTCGTCAGGAATGTAAAAATGATCAAGCCCACCACAAGGGGAAACCAGCCGCCGTGAACAATTTTCAAACCGTTGGCAGCGAAGAAGGCAACCTCAACGACCAGAAACGGGGCGCAAATCGCAAGCGCTTTGAGCCTGCTCCAATTCCAGAGACGCCTGCCCGCAAAATAGAAAAGAATCGTGGTGATAACCATCGTCATGCTGACGGCTATTCCGTAGGCTGCCGCCAAATTGCTGGAGGATCCGAATCCAACAACCAGGGCAATGCACGCCAGCATCAGGACCCAATTCAAATGGCCGATGTAGATTTGCCCCTTTTCCATGGATGACGTCTGCTCGATTTTCAAGCGTGGGAAGTAGCCCAGTTGCACCGCTTGCATGGTGAGAGAAAACGCGCCGGAGATCAGGGCCTGGGACGCAATCACGGCCGCGCACGCGGCCAGACCGACCAAAGGGAAGAGCGACCAGTTTGGCGCCAGCCTGAAAAAAGGATTCGCGGCCGCAGTTGGATCACCTAAAAGCAATGCCCCTTGGCCGAAATAATTCAGGATGAGTGCGGGCAGGACCAATCCCAGCCAGGCCCGGCGAATGGCTCGCTTTCCAAAATGTCCCATATCCGCGTAGAGAGCTTCTGAGCCTGTCACCGCAAGGAATACCGCACCAAGAACTACAAACCCTTTTCCACCGTTCTCATACAGAAAGCGAACGCCATAAACCGGATTAAGTGCAGCGAAGACTTGCGGAAAAGCAATAATACCTTTGATTCCCAAGAGTGCGATGACGAAGAACCAGACCAGAGTGATGATCCCGAAAATATTTCCAATCTTGGCGGAACCAAAGCGTTGCACGGAAAACAGTCCAACCAAAATGCCAACGGTGATAGGTATAATATATGGATCAAAAAAGGGAGTCGCTACATTCAGCCCTTCCACTGCGCTCAAGACGGATATCGCAGGGGTGATCATCCCATCGCCATAAAGGAGGGCGGTTCCGAAAACGCCAAGGAGAATCATCAGTTTTCCCATCCGATTCAATGGAGGACCACCCTCCGGAAAAGCCAGCGAGAGCAACGCTAAAATACCCCCTTCTCCCTTGTTATCCGCGCGGAGAATGAGCCCCAGGTATTTGATTGAGACAATGATGATGAGGGACCAGACAATGAGCGAGAGCACACCAAAGATATTGTCTCTGGACGCATCGATGCCATGCACACCATGAAAGCATTCTTTCAAAGCGTAAAGGGGGCTGGTGCCGATGTCTCCGTAGACGACGCCAAGGGCGCCAACGCAAAGGACTAATAGCCGACTCCGTCCGGTCGTTGCTTTCTGTGTCATATAAACTTTCGAGAGCAACCCAAAGAGGATTGCACTTTCAAAGGCCTACGAGGTTAGCTGGCGGGTTAGGTTCTGAAAGTAACCTCGGCAGTGGTTTACACTGTCGTTAACCCCATCCGCACTATTTTGCGGAACTGGTTCCCCCGTATCCGGTCAAGAACCGGATTTCGGCTGCAAAGGTTTTCTATAGCAACGGCGGGGATTGTCAAGCGATGCAAAGTTGCAGGATTTAGCCCCCAGCTTGGCGGTAAATACAAAACAATCGTGTAATTAAGACCTTTTCTGTGTGCGGCAACTCTGTTTTTTTCCTACTAACGAATGACTCAAAAATTCTCGATTCGCTTTGCGACGAATGCGGACGTTCCCACTGTGTTGCGCTTTATCAAAGAGCTGGCTGATTATGAAAAACTACCACATGAGGTCACGGCGACAGAAGAATTGCTGCGCCAAAATCTTTTTGGCGAACGCCCCGGCGCCGAAGTCCTGCTGGCGATTCAAGGTGAGATTTACGTCGGGTTCGCCGTCTTCTTCCACAACTTCTCAACCTTTCTCGGAAAACCGGGAATTTATCTCGAAGACGTTTACGTCAGCCCCGAATTTCGCGGTCGTGGTTACGGAAAGGCGCTGATGATTTATCTGGCGCGCATTGCCCGGGAGCGTGGCTGCGGGCGCTTCGAATATTCCGTGCTGGACTGGAATACGCCGTCGCTGGATTTCTACCGTTCGCTCGGCGCCGTATCGATGAACGATTGGACGGTGCAACGGATGACCCGTGACGCGATTGAAGATTTGGCCACGCAGAAACTGCCCGGAGAAAGTTGAAGTATCAGCTCCAGCTCAACGGAAGAAAACATTGCTCATTTCTTAGTCGAGCACGCGCACTTCGGTTACGGTTTTGGCAATTTCATGATCTGCGAACGTCCAGACAACTCGCTTGTCACGCGTCACTTCGAAGGCATGAACGCCCTTCCCCTCCTGTCCACGGAGAAAATTACCCACTACCAGGTTGCCGTTCTTAAGCGGTTGCAGGCTGGTGATCCAGGATAGATTTAGCTCTGGCGCGTCCGCTGCTTCGAATTTCCAGACTATTTTCTTCTCGCGATCCACTTCAATAACCCGCTTCTGCGTGCCGCACGCGATTACAGTGTTCCCGTTCTTAAGCCGTAACGCTTCGTAGACCGACGGAACACCGGTGTATTCCCAGACTATTTTTCCGTCAGAAGTATATTCACGCACGGCTCCTTCCATCTCATGACAGGCGAGAATATGACCATCGTCCAGCTGATGGAGATGCCGAAGCTGCTGATGAAAAGCCTTTTCGCTGGTGAACAGGTTGACAGCATGGACCACTTCGCCTTTTGAGTTCACCTCAACCGCGCGGCACGGGCCTTGTTCTCCGAGTAATACATTTCCATTCGCTAGCGCTGACACCGCCAAGACCTGAGGACATGAGCTAACGTAATTCCAAACCACCTTGTGTCCGCGATTGATCCGCTGCGCGCCGGTGGGCATGCCGCCATAAGCATAGAGAATATCTCCATTCGTCAGCACGTCGCACATCACCGTCACACTTGGAGGGAAATGTTCCCAAACCGCTTTACCTTCCCTGGAAACTTCAACAAGCCGTTGAGGATATTCGCAGATCAGGAGGCGATGCTTGATCGCTTCAGCTCCGGCAGCGCGAGCGGAGCCGATGAACAGCGCAAGGAAAACCAGGGCGGTGAAGGATTTGCTGAAAAGATGCATGCGATTCTATTTCATTGTCCGAGGTTTATAATTTCAGCAGCCACGATGACGGAGCAAAGGAAAAGCAGCAACACATTCGCGCCGTCGTCTCGGCGAAACAAAAAACTTACGCGAGAAGTTGCGGAATGACCTTGGCCTGGCTCACAACTGCGTCAGTCAAGCTGTCATCGCGGCCCTCATGGGGATGCGTAAGTTTCAAGTGATTCAAACCGAGCGCCTGCAGCAGTGTGGCATGCAGATCGTAGACCCGCACTGGGTCTTGCACGGCTTTGTAGCCAAAGTCGTCGGTGCCGCCGTGTGCGTATCCTTTCTTGAAGCCACCGCCCGCCAGCCAGAGCGAAAACGCGTGGCGGTTGTGGTCGCGGCCATCCTTCCCTTGCGAAATAGGCAACCGGCCAAACTCGCCGCACCAGAGGACGATGGTGGAATCGAGCAGACCGCGTTGTTTCAAATCGAGCACGAGGGCGGCGCTCGGTTGATCGGTCATCAGGCAAAGGTCTTTGAGCTTCTCGGCATTCTTGTCGTGCGTGTCCCAAGGCTGGCCGCCCAGATAGATTTGCACGAATCGCACCCCTTGCTCCACCAATCGCCGCGCCATGAGACAGCGCTTCGCATAATTGGACGTGGCGGAATTGCCGTGATCGAGGCCGTAGAGTTTCCTGGTTTCGGCGGATTCCTTCGTGAGGTCGAGCGCGCCGTTGACGGAAGTCTGCATTCGCGCCGCCATTTCGTAATTGCTGATGCGCGCCTGCAACTCTGAATTCTCCGGGTGTTCGCGGAGGTGCGCCGCATTTAGTTTTTCAAGAAGGTTAAGCTGATTCGCCCGCGCAGATGCCGGGATATCCTCAGGCGTGGACAGATTAAAAATGGGCGAACCGGAGGAACGGATTTGTGTGCCTTGGTAAATCGCGGGCAGCCAGCCACTCGTCCAATTGCGAATGCCATCGACGGGCAGTCCCGCTGGATCGGACAACACGACGTAAGCTGGCAGATCCTGTCGCTCCGTGCCCAGACCGTAAGTAACCCACGAGCCCCACGTGGGCCGTCCCCCTTGAAATTTACCACTGTGAATGATGCGTAACGCCGACTCGTGATCAACTGAGTCCGTGACCATCGAACGCACCAGTGTGATCTCATCCGCGATGCCGGCGGTGTGTGGGATAAGTTCAGAAAATTCGGTTCCGCCCTGGCCATGCTTCGCAAACTTGAACGGCGACTGCAAAAGTTTGCCCGCCTGTTTATCGAAATGGATCTCCAAATCCTTGCCCGGATAATCCTGGCCATCGCGCTTGTTCAATTCCGGCTTGGGATCAAACAAATCCATCTGGCTTGGTCCGCCGTGCTGAAAGAGGCAAATGACTGCCTTGGCCTTCGCGGGAAAATGCGGCGGCTTGGGGCCGAGCGGATGCGCGGCATGGATAATTTTACCGGCAGGCGCGGCTCGACCTTCGAGCGCCAACAAATGCGAAAGCGCCAGGCAACCGAGTCCGCCGGCGGTGTAGCCAAGGAAAGAGCGGCGGTTGATTCCAAAATCAGTGCGAATCGGTTTCATGTTAAAAGGCGGAAAGCTTTGCCAAGCGATTCAATTTCATTCGACATACAAAAACGCATTTCCAGCCAGCACCATCTGACAAAAGTCCGTCCAGATGCGCTCGGTCTTGTCCGGTTTGTCGGCATAGTGCGCCACCTGTGCCTGCAAGAACTCCTCGGCGGCAGAGTGTTCGGAGGGATTCGGTTTTCGGCCCAGAGCCAGCAGAAAAGTTCGTTCGAGCCGTTGTTGATTGTCCGCACCACACTCCTTCTCCAACCGTTGCGCAAAAGCGCGACTTCGGCTGCGAATGAAATCCGAATTCAACAAAGCGAGCGATTGCAGGGAAACGGTGGAGGGATTGCGCCGCGTGCAATTGGGGTTCATCTGGGCGGCATCGAAAACTTCCAGCATCCCCAATGGCTGGGTGCGGCGTTGTTGCAAGTAGAGCGAGCGGCGTTTGGCCCCGGCGTTGTTTTCGTCCACCACGACCTGGCTGTCGCTGTTTGATTTGGTCGGAACGTAAGGCCCGCCGACTTCGAGATTAAGTTCGCCGCAGGTGAAGAGGATGGCGTCCCGAACGGACTCCGCATCCAGCCGCTGTAAAGGAAAACGCCAGAGCAGTCTATTCTCCGGATCAATTGCGAACGCCGCATCGCGTAAAGCACCGCTTTGACGATACGTTGCTGAGGTGACAATCAGTCGATGCAGTGCCTTAAGCTTCCATCCGGATTGAACAAATTCCGTGGCCAGGTAATCAAGTAATTCAGGATGGCTGGGCTTCGCGCCGGTCACTCCCAGATTATCCACAGTGGCCACCAGCCCCTCGCCGAAGTGGTGCTGCCAAACCCGATTCACCAGCACGCGGGCCACGACTGGATTCTCCGGCGACGTCAGCCAACGAGCAAGCGCGAGGCGCCGTCCGGAACTTTTTTGCGGACTGTTTGAAACAAGTTTATAGGAATTTTTGTCGCTGGAAAATATGGCGGGAACTCCGGGCGGCACTTCAATGCCTTCGCTGGCATAGCCGCCGCGAACCAGGAGGTGGTGCTTGGGGAGTTCAGCTCCCGGCTCAATCGACACGGCAATCTGCGGCAGCGGCGACGGGCGCCCGGATTCGCGTTTCTTGATCGCGTCCTTCAGGCTGCTATAGACAGCGGCCAATTCAGGAAAGCGTTTAACCAAATCTTCATCCTTGAACAGGACAACAGCATCGTTGGTTTTTAACAACGCCTTCATTTCTTCGGTGCGCTGCTTTTCTTTTGTGTCGAGCGCCTTTTGGACGGCGTCGCGCGTTGGCTCAGGAATTTTCTCCAGGTTTTCGCGGAGAACGAGCTTTCGAAATGGAGTAGTTAATCCTTCAACGCTTTCATTGAGCGCCTTGATTTCCCGCTCGTATTTTTCAACCTGACGTTTGTGCTCTTCCCGGGCGGCCCGAGTGCCGACGGTGAGCACGCGCTCATTCGGTTTTAGCCAGTGCTCCGGATCAAAGGCCGGACGCAAGATGGCTTGAAGCTGATAATATTCCGCCTGCGTCACCGGTTCAAACTTGTGGTCGTGACAGCGGGCGCACTGAACCGTCAGACCAAGAAACGCAGAACCAAGAATCTGAACGCTACCCTCCAGCACTGAGTAGCGGTCCACTTTCACCTCCAAGGGATTACCATCACTTTCACCGCTGCCGTCGGGCGCGTTTCGGAGAAAGTGAGTGGCGGTAAGAAGCTCGACCATTTCGGGAGTGATGTCGCCATCGGGCTGATAGTTGGCCAATTCGTCGCCGGCCAACTGTTCCTGAATGAAACGATCAAATGGTTTGTTCTCGTTGAAAGAGCGCACTACATAATCGCGATACTTGTAGGCCAGTGGCCGGTCGCTGTCCGCGTTGAAGTAGCCGTTGGAATCGGCATATCCCGCAGCGTCGAGCCAGTGACGCCCCCAGCGTTCACCGTAATGCGGAGAGGCAAGCAGCCGGTCCACGAGCTGGCCGTAAGCGTCGGCAGTTTTGTCGTTCACGAACTCATCCACCTCCTGGGGCGTTGGGGGCAAACCGATCAGGTCAAAACTCAAGCGGCGTATCAAAGTAACGCGGCTGGCTTCAGGTGAAGGAGAAACTTTCCCTTCTTCGAGCCGGGCCAGCACGAAGTTGTCAACGGCAGTGCGCGTCCATTTTTGATTTCGGACTTTAGGTATTGCCGGACGAACCGGAGGCTTGACGGACCAATGTTGAGTGGCGGGAGGCGATTTGCTTTGTTTTTCCGAGGTGGATTGTGCGGTAAAAGAGTTGAATGCAAATCCGATCGTCAGGCAGAACACCCACTGAAAACAGGAAGAGCGAAAGGGATGCGCGGTGAACCTGATTAACGTTGCGGACGTTCTCATGGGACGTGAGTCATCACCAAGCATAAATACCGAACCGAAAACTGGCAACCGCCAAAGGATCACTTAAAAGAATGATCGCTGCGGACTGGTCATCAAATTTTCTTCCGCGCCAAACATCTGCCTATTTCTCAGCCAACAACCTCTCGATCATGGCTTTCATCTTGGCGTAATCCTTGTCGCCTTTCACATATTCGCCACCCGGATGGATGAGGCGAATCACACCACGGCGATCAATTAGAAAGCTGACGCTCGTCCACTTCTCATTGCCTTGATCGAGCCACCAGCGATGCAGCGTCTTCCAATCGGAATCAATCGCCACGGGAAATTTGAATCCAAAATCGTTCGCAAAAGTCCTGACGCCTTCAACGCGGAGCGGTTCATCGGACTTATGGTGATAAAATCCAATCACCTGCAAGCCGCGCGCGGCATATTGCTCATGAAACAAATTCAGCGCCGGGGCAGTCGCTCGGCAATAAGGACAATCGGGCGCGGTCCACCAGCGCACGAGGACAACTTTGCCGTGCAATTTTTTCAATTCTAACGGAGCCAAGTTAATCCAGTTCGTGACGCTCCATTCCGATGGAGTCGTGCCAACCAACCTCTCTCCGGCAAGCCCGCGAATCACCAACCCGAATAGCAGCAAAACAATAATAAGAATGGGTTTCATTCGACTCACCATGGCTATTTCTACACTTACCTGCGCTGTGCCGCAATCGACGAAGAAACCGCCGAGGTTCGTGCAGTTGAGAATTCCGTTTTGCAATTCACCATCCCGAGGGCAAAATCTTCTCATGAAACGGTGCGCGCGATGAAGTCAAAAAGGCTCATTCTGCTGGGCGGATTTGTCCTTCTGGCAATAGGGATTTTTTCCTGCCTGCCTGAATTCGGCCCGGACCGGAGGGCGCAAAGGAAAGTTGAAGAAACGCGGCGCTCGCTTCGGCAGGTCGGCTTCAAGTTGGATTTAAGCGAATTCGCCGGAACGATTTCTCCTGAAATTCGCAATCGTTCCGCCCTGCTGGTTCGAGCGGGAGAGGCGTCTCCGGGCATTCCAATTGATCGATTTTTTCTCGCGCAGGGAATTGAGAGCGCTCACGCCATTTGGAAAGAGCCTCAGTTGAAGCGGGTTGACCCGTTCGCCAGTTCCATCGCACTCGCATCTCCATCGGATTCCAGTCGCTCCAACGGGGTAGCTACCCAGCCAGCGGAAGATCTGTGGCTGGAATTTCGATCGCAATTTGCCCAAAAGGAACTGCTTGACCAGGCTTGTGAGGCTGCGATTGCGGGTCCCATTCAATTTGCTCTGCAATTTGATACGCCGACCAATGTGCATCTCAATCACCTCGCCGGAATAAGGCAGCTTTCACGAACGCTGGCCGGCCGGGTAGTAATGGACCTGCACGACCAGCGAATGGCAGGCGCCCGGAAAAACCTTCTCGCCACCACGCGCCTGTCGACAGCCTGGCGGCCCGAGCCGGCCGAGATTTCGCATTTGGTGCGCGCCAATTGTCTGGCCAACGCATACAACGCAACCTGGGAATTGCTTCAGGCCCACGGGTGGAATGACGAACAACTCGCCCAGCTTCAGCATGAATGGGAGTCGCTGGACCTGTGGAAAGATCTGCCCGAAACCGCCTCCTTTTCGCGGGCCAGCACAACCGCAGCCTGCCGTCTGGAGCGACATGCGTCCCTTTCCGCAATGGGTTTCGGTCAACTCTTGCAGCCGCTTTTTTACGGACTCGCGCAGGGGCCCGTCAGCGCCGTTGAGGATTTTGCCAACTCGTTTTCCTACAACCGTCGGCAGTCCACTTACCTCAAGCGCGGAACCTACGAGGATGAAAATGTTTTAATGCTGCATTATCGTGACCGAGAAGATCTTTGGAAGAAGGCCATCACCGCGCCCACCTGGGAAATCATGCGGGGTCTCGGCGTGGCGACGAATGAACTTCCTGCCTCGTCCAGATTTCCTTCGCAAACCAGCGTTACAATAAATTTGAGACAGAATTCAAACGGACTGTTCGGCGGTTCCGGCGGGCTGGGTGGAATGCGCCGCAGTTTTTCCACGCGAATTGCCGACGCTGAAGCCAGGAGGACCATTCTCATTGCCGCACTCGCGCTGTCGCGCTTCGAACTCAAAAACGGAAGTTACCCATCATCGCTCGCCGAACTCACTCCGGAATTTTGCCAAAAACCTCTGATCGATTTCATGGATGGAAAACCTCTTCGATACCACGCGGAAGGCGGCCATGCTCTGCTCTATTCCGTTGGACCGGATTGCGTTGATGACGGAGGCAAGTCGACATTGCGTGAACGTTTCACCGCTCAGCGGCCAAATGCAACGATAGCCAATTCCGATGTGATTTGGCCCCGCGCCGCGTCACACTAATTTTGCCTGCCCGCTGCCTTGATCAACACAACTCCAAGATTTACAAAATCGGCTCCCGTGCCCAACGTTTCGCATGAAAATTGTTCGTTATCAGAATTCTTCAAACCGAATTGAGCATGGAGCCCTGGATAGTTCTGGAAAAGTTTTCGCAATTTCCGGCGACATTTACGACCAATATCAAGTCACCGACCAACTGGCGAATGTCGACAAACTGCTCGCGCCGATCCAGCCAACCACCATTTTTGGAATTGGATTGAACTATCGCCGTCATGCGGAAGAAGGCGGTGCGAGCATCCCGGAATATCCGGTTCTGTTTTTCAAGAATCCCGCTTCTCTCCAGAATCCAGGCGACCCGATTTTGATTCCAACTTTTTTGAAGAGTGACGAAGTGGATTACGAATGCGAACTCGCCGTGGTCATCGGCAAGAAATGCAAAAATGTGAGCCGCGAGAACGCGCTCGATTACGTTCTCGGCTACACCTGCGCCAATGACGTCAGCGCGCGGGATTGGCAAAAAGGCAAAGGCGGCGGGCAATGGTCGCGAGGCAAGTCATTCGACACCTTCGCGCCACTCGGTCCCTGCCTCGTCACAACCGATGAAATAACTAATCCAAATCAACTGACAATTCGCACGGTCCTCAACGACCAGGTGGTGCAGGACTGGAACACCAGCGACATGATTTTTGATGTTCCAACTTTGATCGAATTCCTCAGCGGCAGCACAACTCTTCTGCCGGGCACGGTTATTTTGACCGGAACGCCGCATGGCGTCGGAATGGCGCGAAAGCCGCCGCTCTGGCTCAAGGCCGGAGATGTGGTCACAATTGAAATTGAAAAAATCGGCGCGCTGACCAATCCGGTTCAACTGGAAGCCTAGGAGCAATTCGGATTTTATTTCACGAGCGAACGCAACGTGGCGAGGTTCTCCACGTCTTCGTGCATGTCCTTGGATTTAGGCGTTTCCAGACAGCCTGGCGTATTGTCGAAACGCGCATCATTCACGATGTGGCGAAACGCTTCTTTCCCGATTTTCCCTTCGCCAATGCCCGCGTGCCGGTCAACGCGTGAGCCGAGATCCGTTTTGGAATCATTCAAATGGAAGGCGAGAATTTGATTCAGCCCAATCAGCGAATCCACTTCCTGCATCGTGTCGTTCCAAATTTTTTCCGAGCGAATATCGTAACCAGCTTCGAAAAAATGCGCGGTATCCAAACAGATTCCGAGTCGTTGCGGCTTTTTGACTCGTTCGAAAACAGCAGCGAGATGCTCCACCTTGTGACCGAGACAACTCCCCTGCCCGGCGGTATTTTCAAGGGCGATTCGCACCGGAGAGAGCTTCGTCGCGGCGAACGCTTCATCGAGACCAGCGGCAATTTGCGCGAGGCACGCCTCTTCGCCGGAGCCAAGATGCGCGCCGGGATGCATCACCAAGAATGGAATCCCAAGATCGGTGGCGAAGTTGATTTCCTGAACAAGGGACTTGATGGATTTTTCCCGGTTGTCCGAAGGGGGCGCACCCAGATTAATCAAATACCCGGTGTGGCCAAAAATGCAGGAGAACTTTTGCGCGGCTAATTCATTCGCGTAGAGAGCGATGTCATTTGGCGCATAAGGTTTGCCAAACCATTGCATGTTGTTCTTGACGAAAAGCTGGACGGTTTCACAACCGATCGACGCACCGCGTTCAAGGGCCTTCCAGACGCCGCCGCCGGTGGACATGTGTGCGCCGAATTTCACAACGCGAGTGCAAACATCGACCAACCAATATTGAACAACCAACGTCGACGAGGGGGTTCCGCTCGATGTTCAGGGTTCGCTGTTGCCTGCTCGATGTTCATTGCCTTATAGCTTTTCCGGCTCTTGCAACAACGCCGCGATACGCGCCAGCAACCGTCCGGCACCGCCACCATCGAGAACGCGATGATCGAAACTCAAGGTCAAATTCGCCTCAGTAATCGGGACAAATTGTTGTTTCTCATCGCTCCAACTCGGGACGCGTTTGCCTGCGCCCATGCCCAAAACCAGCGTTTGTTCAGGCAACGGAATCGGCGTGGCCCAGGTCAAACCAAAGGTGCCAAAATTGGTAACCGTCGCGATCGAGCCTCCGGTTGCGTCGAGCGGCAATTTTCGTTCGCGCGCGAAATCAACGAGTTCTTTGTAGCGTCCTAAAAGCTCACTCAGCGGCCGTTTGTCGGCGTTGCGCAAAACGGGAACAAGAACCCCGTCTTCCGCCTCCACCGCGAATCCAATGTCAATCGATGGCGGATGCACGATCTTGCTCCCGATGAGCCTTCCGGCGGGCGCGCTGTTTTCCGACAGCGCAATGGCGAGCGCGCGCAACGCATAAAGCGCGGGGCCAGCCTTGGTCGAGGAAGACTTGCGATGGCTCAGCAACGGATCCAAACAAAACGGCAGCGCGACCGTGGCCAGAGGGCGAGTCCAGCTTCGGCGCATCGCATCAGCAACTGCAATACGCATCGACGACGCAGAACTGAGTTGGTGCTTTTCGAGACCGGAAATAAATTTTTCAAAATCCTCGATCGTCACGCGTCCGGCATGGCCGCTGCCTGCCACTCCGGCCAAATCGGCGGCATGCAATCCCAATTCATTCATGCGCGCCTTCATCCGCGGCGACATGTAGCTCGCTCCGCCGACAGACGCAGGAACCGGCAAACCACGAACGGTGGGTTCCACCTGATATTTCATCGTCGCAACCGGACCTGCTCCGACCTCGCCATTGGGGGAATCGGATTTTTCCGCGCCGTTGGTCGGGCTGGCATCACTGCTCAGCCCAAGCCGGAGCGCATCTTCCTTGCTGAGCTTGATAAATCCCAGGGCCGCACCGACGGCGTAACTCTCATTCAACTTGGCGCTTATCTCATGGACCGTTCCAGGGCACGGAGCCGTCACGTTCATCGTTGCCTTGTTGGTTTCGACCTCGATGACGTCCTGGTCGGCGGCGACCTTGTCTCCAACTTTGACGAGGAAGTTTATGATTGTTGCCTCGGCGATGGATTCGCCGAGCTGCGGCATGATGATGGGGATTTGCGGCATAAATTTAGTTCTGCAGCAGGTTTCGAACAGCGGACATGATACTGCGGGCCGTCGGTCGATGAGCCGCCCAGAGATTCGGATGAAACGGAACCGGCGTGTCTTTGGCGTTGAGGCGTTGCGGAGCGACGTCGAGCAAATCGAACGCCTCGGTCGCAACACGCGCAATGACTTCCGCCGTCACTCCACCGAATGGAAACGTTTCGCCGACGCAGAGCAATTTTCCGGTGCGCGCGACGGAAGCGATGACAGTATCCGTATCGAGCGGTTTAACGGAACGGAGATCAACGACTTCGATTTCCGTGCCTTCAGTGGCCAATTCTTCGGCAACGGCCAGCGCTTCGTGCAGCATCGCGCTGTAGGTGACGATGGTCAGATCGCGACCAGGCCGTGCAATGCGTGCTTTGCCCACCGGCATCGCTTCACTCGGCAATTTCTCCGCCTTGAGATGGTAATAAAGATATTTATGCTCGCAGAAAATAACCGGGTCATCAATCGCGACGGCTTCGAGCAACATGCTGTAAGCGTCTTCCACGGTGCCGGGGGTCATGACAATCAGCCCCGGATAATGCGCGTAAAGCGCTTCCATATTCTGGCTGTGAAATGGTCCACTTCCCGAGGTGCCGCCCGATGGCAAACGAATCGTGATCGGACACGAAACATTGGTCCGCCAAAACAGAGATGCGGCGTTGTTGATGATCTGATTGAGGCCAACGGTGGAAAAATCCGCGAATTGAATTTCGATGATCGGACGCATCCCTTCAATTGCCGCGCCGACGGCGGAACCGATCATCGCATCTTCGCTGATGGGCGCGTCGATCACGCGTCCGGGAAATTCCTGGGCGAGATTCTTCGTCGCTTTGAAAGCGCCGCCAAACGAACCCACGTCTTGGCCGTAAATAAAAACTCGGGGATCGTCCGCCAGGGCTTTGGCCTGCGCCTCACGGATCGCTTCCAGGTAGGTGATACTCATAGTCAGATCCCGTTGTGCATTTCGACCAGGTGCGTGGAGGAAATCGCCTGCCAGTTTTCTTTGAATGGATCGGGTCCCGGCTCGCGTTGCACCAAGGCCACCGCTTCCTCGATCTTTTGATGAAACTCGTCTCTCCAGCGATCGATCAAATCCGAGTCTGCCCAGTTTTGTTTCACCAATTGCTCCTCGGCGACTTTCAAACAATCACGGCCGAGCGTAGATTTTTTCAATTTCGGGTCGATGTAGTGCGCGTCATCATGTTCACCGTGGCCGCATAGGCGTAAAAGTTTTGCGATAATCAATTGAGGCCCTGCGCCGTTCCTGGCGTTTTCCACCGCGCCGCCAATAACCTTCAGACACGCCGTCAAATCGGTGCCGTCCACCGCGTGGCCATCGACGCCGTAGCCAATTGCTTTGTCGATCAAATCGTCACAGGCAAATTGGCGCGAACTAGGGGTTGAGTAAGCGTATTGATTGTTGGCCACGACCAAAATGAGCGGAAGCTTTTCAACCGCAGCTTGATTGAGCGCTTCATGAAATGCACCCGTCGAGGTTCCGCCTTCGCCTATGCAAGTCGCACCGACCCCCTCGCGTTTTTGAAAACGCCGTGCCATCAACATTCCGTTGACGACTGGGATCATCGCACCCAAATGGCTGATCATCGGCACCAAGCCTTCTTTCGGCCGGCCGCGATGCACATTGCCGTCGCGCCCGCGCATGGGGCCAAGCGAAGAACCGAAATAGGTGCGAACGGCGTCGAGAATCGGTTCACCAAAAGCCAACCGGCCAGACAAATCCCGAATCAGCGGGGCGAAAACATCTCCCTTCCGCAGCGACATGCCCACCGAGACGCTGACCGCTTCCTGGCCGCGCCCGAGAAAGACGCCTCCGTGTATTTTGCCGCCGCGATACAGCGTTGCGAATTTCTCGTCGAGGAGCCGGCCGAATAACATCCAGCGGAACGCTTGGGTAAACTGCTCGCACGGAGAAGAAACTTTCGCGGTCGCTTCCAGGCTAACGAGAGTTTGAGGCATGAGAATATTTAAGCGGATTTGCGGAGTTAGTGTAAATAATTGTTTCAGTGGCCGGCGCGAATTGTGACGTCGCCGCCTTTGACTTTCACCACGCAGGTGAGCCGATATTTCTCCGGGTCTTTGTTCCAGGCATCGAGCACATCCAGCTCTTCGTCCGAAGGCGGCTCCAGGTTTTCCATCCCGCTGACCACTTCCACGACGCAGGTGCCGCATGAGCAATTAAAACAGCCCGCTTCCATCTCGACGCCTGCTTTTTCGCCTGCATCCAACAACGTTTCGCCCACCGGAACTTCGGCGGACTTGTTGGCTGGCAGAACGGTAACTTTCGGCATAACGAAAAAATATTTCAATTTTCAGAAGTAGCAATACTCAATCCCGACATTCTCCTGATCTGCCTCTCGCGCAGCGGCTTTGACATTTTTTCTCCCCGCAACTAGCGTTCTGCGCATGGAATCACTTCACGCCCCGTGGCGGATCCAATATATTCTCGCGCCAAAAAATCCTCAGGACGAATCGTTGTTCGCCCGGATTGCGCAGTCGCCCAACGACGAGGAAAACTACGTCGTGGCGCGCGACCGGACTTGTTACGCTTTGCTCAATCGCTTTCCTTACACGGGCGGACATTTGCTCGTTGTTCCCTATAAACAAACGCCGGATTTCAACCAGCTGACCGACGAGGAAATGACCGACTTGATGAAGCTGACGCGCCGCTGCCAAAATGCGTTATCAAGAGTCATGAAGCCCGACGGATTCAACATTGGTGTTAATTTAGGGAAAGTTGCCGGCGCCGGAATTTTGGAACATTTGCATATTCACATTGTGCCGCGCTGGAACGGCGACACAAATTTCATGCCGGTGATCGCGAACACGACAGTCTTGCCGGAGGCGTTGTTGGACCTCGCTAAAAAACTTCGCGAAGCCCTGGCGGTTTGAACTTAGATTGGAACACGACATGCCTACTGAAACTCTTTACTTTGAAAACGAGCGCCTTGCGCAACAGCTCTTCGACAACGATCCAAAAAACCTTCATGCGCTCGAGTTAGACCTGAACGTCAAAGCAACTTCGCGCGAAGGCTGGATCAAGCTCGACGGCACGGCCGAAGATATTCAGCGCGCCAAACAATTGTTCCATCTGCTCGAGGGATCAATCAAAGCGGGCACGCCGATTCGCAATCGGGAATTTGCCCAGGCGCTCAGCGTCGTAAAAAACGAAGGGGTTGAAGCGCTCAAAGGTCTTTATTCCGAAAAAATTCAGACCTCGATCAAGAAGTCCGCGGTTACGCCACGAACCCTTGGCCAAAAACAATATGTTCAAGCGATTCGGCAACATGACGTCACCTTCGGCATTGGCCCGGCTGGAACCGGGAAAACGTATTTAGCCATGGCGATGGCCGTGGCGGCATTGAAGGAGGAAAAAGTTTCGAGAATCGTTTTGACAAGGCCCGCCGTTGAAGCCGGTGAAGCGCTTGGCTTTTTGCCCGGCGATCTTTTGGAGAAAATCACGCCCTACCTGCGCCCGCTCTACGATGCACTGCACGACATGATGCCGGTGGACGAGATCCAAAAAAATATGGAGCGCGGCGTCATTGAAATCGCCCCTCTGGCCTACATGCGCGGTCGCACCCTTAACCACGCGTTTATCATTCTGGATGAGGCGCAAAACACGACTGCCGAGCAAATGCTCATGTTTCTCACCCGCCTTGGCTTCAGCTCGAAGGTCATTATCACGGGCGACCCGACGCAAATTGATTTGCCGTCTCACAAACAATCCGGGCTGGTGGAAGCAATCCGCGCGCTTAGAAAAGTGGAAGGTATCGCGATTTCGGAATTCACCAAACGCGACGTGGTGCGACATCCGCTCGTGCAGCGGATCATCGGCGCTTACGAGGAACATCGTGGCACGGGAAAGAATCCATGAGCCAACTCGCCTTGCGCAATCGCCAGAAAACACGCGCTGTGGACACGCGGCTCTTGCGCAAAATCGTGCTCTTTACGTTGAAGAATATTCTGCACGAACCTAAGTTTGAACTCGGCATTCACCTCATCGGCGCGGATGAAATGGCTAGGGTCAACGAAACCTTTCTGCAACACAAAGGTTCCACTGACGTCATCACCTTCGATCACAGCGAACTTCAGGCAAATAGCGGATTGCATGGTGAACTTTTTATCTCCATCGACGACGCAGTAGCACAGGCCAAGGAATTCCAGACCAGTTGGCAATCCGAATTGGCCCGATACATCGTGCACGGCTTATTGCATTTGCAGGGTTACGATGATTTGGATTTGGTTTCGCGAAAAAAAATGAAACGAGTTGAGGAAAGCTCGCTAAAATTGCTCGCTGCGGAATTCCCCCTCCGCCAACTGCAGCGCAAATTATGAAAGAATCCAATTTTCTGGACCGGGTTCAGGCTAACTTCCTCGCCGGCCTCGTGATTATTTTCCCCGCGGTTGTTTCCGTTGCCGTTCTTGTATGGCTTTTCGGAACCGTGTCGCACTTAACCGACGTTCTGCTCGTGCTTGTTCCAAAAGAGTGGACGCACGCAGACCATGGAAAAGGTCCCATGTTTTGGTACTGGAGCCTCGTCGCGCTCGTGCTGACGATTGGACTGGTCTGCCTGGTTGGCCGATGTGCCCGGAATTTTTTCGGACGCCGAATCATCCAATTGGTGGATGCCATTCTGCTCCGAGTTCCATTGCTCAACAAAATCTACTCAACGATCAAACAGGTTAACGAAGCGTTCTCGAGCAATAAATCCTCGTTCAAGCAAGTTGTGCTCGTGAAATTCCCGCACGGCGATTGTTACTCCATGGGTTTTGTGACTGGGGAACAGAAGTTCCTGCCCGAGAAAGCCGGTGAGAAAGTTTTCAGCGTATTCATCCCAACCACTCCAAATCCAACCTCCGGCTTTTTGATTTTTGTTCCGGCGCATGAAATAACGAACCTCAATCTCTCGGTGCCTGAAGGAATCAAGCTAATCATCAGCGCGGGCTCCATCACTCCTGATCAAGGCGTTCCGGAATCCATGTCGCCATCGACAGACCTCTCGTCGAAGACCTGACCCTAAATGGACGAAAAAACTTCCGGCTTGATCCTCCGCCTTCGGCCTCTTACCGAGACAAGCCTGATCGTCTGCTGGCTAACCCCGAATCTCGGGCGAATCTCAACCGTGGCCAAAGGGGCGCGTCGGCCAAAATCGCCGTATCGCGGAAAGCTCGATTTGTTCTATCGGGCTGATTTCAGTTTTCAGCGAAGTCATCGCTCCGAGTTGCATAATCTGCGCGAAGTCGTTCTAAGAGAAACGCACAGCGGACTGCGCCAGGAACTCGGCTATGTGCAACAGGCCAGTTACTGCTCGTCGTTGATTGAGCAGGCCACTGAAACAGAAACGCCGCTGGAAAATATTTTCCCGCTGGCATCGGAGTTTCTAAATCATCTTCCGACGCGCCCGCCCGAACCGCTGAACGTCTTTGCTTTTGAAATCAAGCTGCTGAACGAGCTAGGTCTCAAACCGGACCTGGCTCAAGAACCGCTCAGCCCCGGAGCAAAACAAATTCTTCAAAAAGCGTCGGAACTGAATTGGCCGAGCCTTTCGCGCCTGAAGTTGAGCGATGCACAGGCGAAGGAAATCAGCAGTTTCCTGCGCGGACTCTGGGTGCTGCACCTTGGCAAAATTCCCCGAGGCCGAACGGTCTGAAATTCTCCCAAAGGAAGTTGGATGACTCTCGACTTACTCCCTGTGCAGCCGAAAAAATTGCTGCGGACGATCCAGCGTAATGGTCAGAGAAAAATCTGCACCAGCCGTGGCCGGAATATTTGTGACTGATTCCCAGTTCGTCGTCAGGGAGATGGCGGATTGCAAATTCCAATTCGCCGCGTTGGTCGTCCACGAAAGCGTTGCGTGCTGCGGGTCAACTTGGGTGATGCTGACTTTCGGCGGAGGCGGACTCGGCGTGAAACTCAGGGCAAACGGCGCGCTATCTGGATAGACACCGTTTAGATCACGCAATTTTAGGGTCAACCAATAGACGTTACCCTGCGTGCCGTTCACTATGTTCCAGACCGGATGCGTATCAAAAGGGAACGCACCAACATAAAATGTTTCACCAATTCCCATGTAGCCTGATCCGGTATCGTTCCACACTTCAACGCCCGAATCTTTTGCCACAAGGATGAATCGAAAATCCGCGGCGTTCGACAATTGGAAAAAGTCGTTCGTCGCATCATCAAGAATGGTGGAGTGAAGCGCCACTTCTCCAGTCGCGTGACCCGAAATTCCAGGAAAAACTGATGCAGGAAGTTCGATCGGCTGCGCGAAGTCGAGGTCAAGCTTGATTTCGCCTGCGGCGCTCCGGCCAACAAGAATTACTACCTCCTCGTGGGCTAGCGCCTCCGCCGCACGCAATGCCAGGATGATCGAAAATATCCACCAGCAAACACACGTTCGAACCAAATACATAGAACCGAATCAGTTGTCGAATTCCGAGCGGTTGAGAGATGGGCTCAACGACCGATGAATTCACCGGCGTTGCGCACAGATGGGGTTGAGTCTTTTCGAGCGATTACGACTTGTTAATGCGTCTTCTGTTCCAGGCGCTTCCTGCGATTCCAAGGGTTCCCAAACCTGCTAAAGCAATCGTGCTCGGTTCCGGAACAGGAACGAGAAACCCTCGGATTTCTCCCCCTCCAAAAGTCGTGGAATGTATGTTCCAATAAGCTTTACCATCGGCCATCGCAGTCCCCAGCGCAGTCTCGGCTCCAGAGGTTGTTCCACCATTGGCTGTAATGTAGGCGCCATTCCAACTCGAAGCCAAAGTTAAATCCAGCGTGGTGGAATAAGAACCGGAACTAACACCAATAGGAAAGCCCGCAAAATATGGGGTCGTTGTCGCGACTCCAGCCGTTCCAGCAAACGGCGCCGCCGTCCCAGCATGGATATGAGAAGCCGTCGTTGTCCCAGTCAGCCCGGAGAAGGAAACCTGGATTTGAAGTGAGTGCGTCACGTTATCATAATTCACAGTTCCAGAGCCGAAGCCGGGTGAAGCATTGACAGGAGATTCGCTGAGTCCGTCGAGCGTGACACTGTACTGAACGAGCGCGCCCTGAACTGACATAAGACTTCCCATGGTCAAAACTGAAAGGAGGATCTTTTTCATACTTTTTCTCTAACTCTCTACGTTGTTTTAGTTTTTTTGCCGGCGCAACTTGGCCTTCCTGCCAGGTGGCAGAGGTGTCAGTGAGAACCGCTGACAATGTGAGGAGTGAATTCTGTTTTTGTTCCCCCTTTTCTTGAAATTTTTCCGAGCGCGAGTCGAAGTAGATCAAACTGGAAGAGACGCCAGGGAAAGCGCAAAAAAACTGCGACTAGATGAATCGTTATCGAAGCCTGCGACTGCGATATCCAGGAGCTAAGACTGAGCCACGGATTCTCTTATTTCCGGCTCGACCCACTTGTTGTGTTCCTTAATCAAATCGACGAGCCGCTCCACCGCCTCAGCTTCGGGAATGTTGAACTTAATCGGTGTCTTGCCGACGTAGAGATTAATCTTGTTGGGCGCGCCGCCGACGTAACCAAAATCAGCATCGGCCATTTCACCGGGACCGTTCACGATGCACCCCATAATCGCGATCTTCACGCCTTTGAGATGTTCGGTGCGCGCTTTGATTCGCGCCGTAACCGTTTGCAGATTGAAAAGCGTCCGCCCACAACTCGGGCAGGCGACGTAATCCGTCTTGAACGAGCGGCATCCTGCCGCCTGCAATATATTGTAGGCAAGGCGCAGCGATTGTCCGCCGCCCGATTCGCCGCGGACTAGAATCGCGTCTCCAATTCCATCGGCGAGGAGAGTGCCAATCACGACGGATGCTCGGAGCAAAGCGATTTTAGGTTCGAGCGGAACGATCTCGAAGTTGATGCAATCCTTGAGAAGAATTGGATTATTCGACCCAAGCCGTTTCAATTTTGCGGCGAGCAGACGAAACGCGGTGATCGCGGGGAGATTTACGTCATCCTTGACGGTGACGAGTTGCGTCGCGCAATTCACGGAGAAATCTTCGGTCGGATCAATTTCGAAGACGTTGATATCTTCGTAAACCGCTTCCGGTTTAACGTCGTCTTTGGGGCGAATTTTCGGAGCGACCTTTTCCCAGGTCGCACGGGTGACAACAACGCGGATGAGTTGTTCGCCGCCGCATTTCAAACTGTCGCTCAATTCTATCTCTGGCGTAACGCGGCGTTCGAAATGAAAAGGGTCAAATGGAAACTCGGAATTCGGAATGCTAAACCCGGAATTTGTCAGCAGCGGAATCTGCGCGAGCAAATCATTGCAGACAGCGATTTCGTTTGGCGAATCTTCGGTAAGCGAAACACGAATCGTATCCCCCAAACCATCGCAGAGCAGCGACCCAATTCCGATTGCGCTCTTGATTCGGCCGTCCTCGCCTTCGCCGGCTTCGGTGACGCCGAGATGAATCGGATAATTCCAATCGGGACCGAGTTCATCAAGCCGCGCGACGAGCAGGCGATAACATTCAATCATCACCTTCGGGTTGCTCGACTTCATCGAGAATTTGAAGTTATGGAAACCCTGTTTGCGGGCGATAATGGCAAATTCCAAAGCGCTTTCCACCATGCCAAGCGGCGTGTCGCCGAAGCGATTCATGATGCGATCGCTCAGGGAACCGTGGTTCGTGCCGATGCGTAAAGCGCGACCGAGTTGTTTGCAAAGTTGAACGAGCGGCGTGAATTTTTCTTCGATGCGGCACAGCTCCAGCATGTATTGGTCGTCGCTGTACTCTTTGACCGCAAATTTTTTTGAATCCGCGTAATTGCCGGGATTCACTCGAACCATTTCCACCCACTTGGCGGCTTCCATTGCGGCGTCCGGCTTGAAGTGGATGTCGGCCACGATTGGAACCAGGCAATTTTTGGCGCGAAGCTCGGCAACGATGTTTTGCAGGTTCGCCGCATCTTTCACCGTGGGAGCCGTGATGCGAACAATCTGGCAACCGACGGCAACCAGTTCGAGAGTTTGCTTTACCGATTCCGCCGTATCCATCGTGTCGCAGGTGAGCATCGATTGCTTCACGACTGGATGTTCACCGCCAATTATGACGCCGCCCTTGGCTGGGTCGCCGACGGTAATTTCGCGAGTTTTACGCCGTTGGCAAACGTAAGGAGAATGGCAATAGTGCATAACGATTTCGCGACTCGACGTCATTAATACATCGGAAAGTGCTGGATCAGCGCGCTGTATTCGTTTCGGCAGGCGCAGGTTGCTGCTGGGATTGTTCGATCTGCGTTTGACGCTTGAACATCATTCGGATCAATGAAAACCGGCGAATATCAAAAAACGTTACGTAGAGCATGAACGAGATCAGCAGGACGGCGAAAGCGGTGGTCGCGTATTCCACAAAACGCACGCTGATTTTCCGGCGCGTGGCCGCTTCGTAAAGCGACATCAGAATGTGCCCGCCGTCGAGTACCGGAATCGGCAACAGATTCAGCAGAGCGAGGTTGATGTTCAGCAGAACCATGAAGCTCAGAGCGAGTCGATAATCAGTATTCACCTGAACGGCCAGATGCGAAAGAATTCCAACGGGTCCGCTCAAATCCTTCGCGCCGATTCCGGTCTCCTTGGAATGGAACAATGCACTGAACGTCTTGCCCATCATGTCGAGCACGCCAGAGATCTGCTCCTTCGGTGTCGGACCCGGTTTTTGCACCACATAAGTCGTCGTGGTGCTGGCGTCCAACGCCACCCCGAGACGACCTGTTTTCGTCGTGGGATCGAGCTGCGGCGTGACCGTTAAAACGATTTTCTCCGTGCCGCGTTGAATCTGTAATTCGCTCGGTTCACCTGGTCTCTTCTTGATCAAGTCGACCAATTGCTGCTGTCCAACGATCGGGACTCCGGCAAATGAAATAAACGTATCGTTCACTTTCAACCCCGCGTTTTCCGCCACGCTGCCAGCCACCACTTGAACGATGACGGGATGGTCTTTGGGATCGAGCCCCAAGACTTTAATGCCGATCAAATCGTTGACCTGGGAGGTAAGATTATAGGTCGACTGAACCCCGTTCCGCTCGACGGTCACGGGAACAACATTGGTGCGTGCCAAGGCAGTGGTCAGTTGCACATCCTGCCATGATTTCACTAATTTTCCGTTGACGGCCACAATCCGATCTCCCTCTCGAATCCCCATTTTATATTCTGGAGACTTGGGGTCAACATAGCCGACGATCGAAGGGTTGACGGCAATCGGTAAACCAAGGACATAAATCAGGCACGCGATCGCGATGGCGAAAAATACGTTCATCACCGGTCCCGCCAGCGCGACGAGAATCTTTGAAAGCGGCGAAACTGGCGGAAGATTTTCCTGGTCGCTGGCACCTTCTAATTGCTGCGACGTGACCATTTGGGGAAGTTTTACGTAACCGCCGGCTGGGATCAGCCGCCACGCGTACTCAATCCCGTCCTTGGTCCAGCCAAATATCTTCGGACCGAATCCAATCGCGAAGCCTTCGACTTTGAGACCGCGCCGCCGGGCGACCCAGAAATGTCCGAATTCGTGAATGAAAATTGCTGCTCCGAAGAGAAGGATGACCGCCGCAGCGATATAGATATAGTTTAAAATTTGAGCCATGAATTTAGCCGTTACTTTGAACGAGCGCTTAATTTACTGAGTGAATCCCGATGTTGCAACTTAGGAAAGCGCTTCATTTCGCGCCCAGAAATCGGCCTCAAGGATTTGTTCCAGCGTGGGATGATCGATCACGCGATGTTTCGCAATCACGCAGCCGACCAGCTCGCTGATTTGCGGGAAATTAATCTTCCGGTTCACGAACGCTTCGACCGCAACTTCGTTAGCCGCGTTCAACACGGCCGGCAAAGTCCCGCCAATCTCCCCCGCTCTGCGCGCCAAATTCACCGCCGGAAACCGATCGGTGTCAGGTTCTTCAAAGGTCAAAGTCCCCAATTTGGCGAAATTGGTCTGAACACGATCGCTGACCACTCGCTCCGGGTAAGTCAGCGCATATTGAATCGGCAAACACATGTCGGGCGACGAAAGCTGCGCGATAATTGATCCGTCGATAAATTCCACCATTGAATGGACGATACTTTGCGGATGAACGACAACTTTCACGCGAGCCATTTCAATATCGAACAGCCAGCGTGCTTCGATCATTTCCAGGCCTTTGTTGAAAAGCGTCGCGGAATCAATCGTGATTTTGCGCCCCATCACCCACGAGGGATGTTTCAGCGCGCGTTCAACCGTGATGTTTGGAAAATCAGATTTCGGTGTTTGACGAAACGGCCCGCCCGAAGCCGTGAGCCAGAGATTTCGCACCGAACTGGATGGCTTATCGTCGAGACATTGAAAAATCGCCGAGTGCTCGCTATCCACGGCAAGAACGCGAACGCCATGTTTCTTGGCTTCGCTCATGACGATCTCGCCCGCCATTACGAGAATCTCCTTTGAAGCGACCGCAATATCTTTCCCGGCACGGATTGCCGCGAGTGCCGGTTGCAATCCAGCAGTCCCCACAATCGCGATCAAAACAATATCCGCTTCAGGCATGGTCGCGAGCTTCAACAGCCCTTCATCTCCGGAATAAATATCGGTAGCGTTTGCAATCCCGGCTCGCAGTTCGCTGATCTTTTTGGGATCAAAGATCGAGATCGCCTTGGGTTGATGTTTGCGCACTTGTTCGGCAAGCAGGTCGATGTTGTTGCCCGCACCCAGACCGATCAGGCGGATTCGGCCAGGCAAATCCTCCGCTACTTTTACAGTGCTCGTGCCGATGGATCCGGTGGAACCGAGAAGAACAACGTTTTTCATTCAAGATTTCTCGTCAAAACATGGCGCAAATACAGATACATCAGCGGCGCGTTGAACAATAAACTGTCGAGCAAATCGAGAATCCCGCCGATGCCAGGGAAAAGTTTACCGGAGTCTTTCACGCCCGCTTCGCGTTTAAAAATGGATTCGATCAAGTCGCCAATCACCGCGCTGGAGCTAAGCAGGACCCCCAAAATCACGGCGTGAAATGGAGTCATCCCAGCGAGCTTATCCTGCGCGAAATGGGCGAAAACCAGGCTGACCAAAGTCGAGACTACGATCGCTCCGCCGAAACCTTCCCAGGTTTTTCCAGGGCTAATGCGCGGAATCATTTTGTGTTTTCCAATCAGCGACCCAACGCAGTAGGCGCCGAGGTCGCTGAACTTTGTTACCAGAATAAAATAGAGAACATAAAAATTGCCCTGGATGCCGTGAAAGAAATTAATTTTCTGAATGAAGTTGAGCAGCCACGGGACATACATCAGCCCGAAGAGCGTGGTCGAAATGGCGAGAATCCCCGAGGTGCTGGTCTTGGAAACAAATTGGCGAACGCAAAGACCTAAGACGAAAACAATCAGGAAACTGGTTTCAAAATCATTGACCCGCGCCGGAGTGTCGTGAATCCCCAACCGGCCGGAAACATGCAGGAAGGTGAAAATCATGAGGAGTAAGCCGGCGGTGATTCCCCATTTTGGGAAGCAGTAGAAGTCCCGCTTTTCGACCAAGCCATAAAATTCCGCCATGCCAAATCCGGCGAGCAAAACCATGATCAGGACGAAGACATAGTCCGCGACCAGTTTATTGCCCGAAAAAAGCGCGGAGATCACCACCGTCCACAACAGAATTGAACTCAGCAGGCGGCGAAAAAATATCCTGGCTTTGGACGGAGCCGGCGTGGGTTGGTCAGATGGCGTCATTCTTGTAGATTAGATTCCACCAAAACGCCGGTTACGTCGCGCATATTCTTCGAGTGCTTCGTTGAATTGGGGTTTGCGAAAATCAGGCCAAAGAGTCTGAGTCACCACAAGTTCCGCGTAGGAAATCTGCCAGAGCAAGAAATTGCTGATGCGCATCTCGCCGCTGGTGCGAATCAACAAATCCGGGTCAGGCCAGTGGCGGGTGTAGAGATGTTGCGCGACAATCTGCTCGGTGATTTCCGCCGGCTCCAGCGCTCCACGTTTTACTTTTCCAGCTATTTCCCGAACCGCTTCCACAAGCTCCGTTCGTCCGCCGTAGCTCAGGGCAAGGATTAGAGTCAGCTCATTGTTTTTGGAGAGGGCAGCCTTGGTTTTTGCCAGTTGCTCCTGGACGAATTCCGGCAACCGATAGATCTGCCCGATGGCTTCAAGGCGCACATTGCTTCGATTAAGCTCGCCGATTTCGTTCTTTAGGAATCGCGCGAGATATTTCATCAGCGTGTCCACCTCGTCTTTGGGGCGGTTCCAATTTTCGACGGAGAAGGCGTAGAGGGTTAAATATTTTACACCGGCTTCACCTGCGGCGCGGACGACGGCACGGACGGATTCCACGCCGTTACGATGACCCTCGACTCGAGGCAAATGGCGCTGCTTTGCCCATCGCCCGTTGCCATCCATAATGATTGCAACGTGCGCCGGCAAACTTGCCTTGGCTTCCGCACTAAGTTGCTGCGCTGGTGCGCTCACAAGAATTTGTCTCGAGAATTGGCTAAACGAAAATCGTCTGGGCGCGAGCCGGTCCGACGGAAGCTATGGTAAGTTTCGCGCCGGAAAGTTCCGCGATGGCTTTGAGATAGGAACGCGCTTTGGCCGGGAGTTTTTTCCATTCGCGCACTTCATGTGTCGGCGTCTTCCAGCCGGGAAATTCTGCGTAAATCGGTTCGCATTTCGCGAGCACCTCGATGTCGTTCGGAATATAATCCAGCCGTTCTGAACCGACACGGTATCCGATGCACGCTTTGATCGTATCCAAGGTATCGAGTCCATCGAGGTTGGTGACGGCGATCTCGTCGATGCCATTGACCATCGAAGCATGACGGGTGGCGACGGAGTCAAACCAACCGCAGCGGCGCGCGCGTCCGGTGGTTGCGCCGAATTCCCGTCCCATTTTGTGAAGCATGTCGGCAATTTCCTGATTCTCCGTCGGCAAGGGTCCTTCGCCCACGCGAGTCGTGTAGGCTTTCATCACCCCGACGACGCGATTCATCCGGTTCGGGGCAACTCCCGATCCGGTGCAAGCTCCGCCAGACGTTGTGTTGGACGAAGTCACGAACGGATAGGTGCCGTGATCGATGTCGAGAAACGTTCCTTGCGCCCCTTCGAATAAAATTTCCGCTTTGCGACGCGTGGCTTTGTGGAGATAGACCACGGTGTTGGTAACGAACGGTTTCAGACGGTCGCCAGCCTTGCGATATTCTGCGTGAACTTTTGCGAACGACAATGGCTTGGCGCCAAATGCTTTTAGCACTTCGTTGTTCTCCTTGATCCGAATGCGCAGAAGCGCTTCAAAACGATCTGCATTAATCAGATCGATCATGCGTAATCCGGTGCGGGCAGCCTTGTCGCCATAAGCCGGACCAATCCCACGCTTGGTCGTTCCGATTTTGTTTTTGCCCTTTAAAATTTCGCGCTGCTCGTCCAATTCGCGATGATACGGCAAAACGAGATGCGCCGTTTCGCTGATGAATAGATTGCCGTTTACCGAGATGCCCTGCTTGAGCAGCCCATCGATTTCTCCGACGAGATTGACCGGATCAATCACGACGCCGTTGCCGATGACGCAGGTTTTCTTGGGTCGCAAAATCCCGGATGGAATCAGGTGTAAAACATA
Organism: Verrucomicrobiales bacterium; assembly: GCA_947478865.1. Lineage (GTDB taxonomy): Bacteria > Verrucomicrobiota > Verrucomicrobiia > Limisphaerales > CANJXF01 > CANJXF01. The sequence goes on from CANJXF010000010.1 coordinate 68,868, forward strand.
TTTTGTTTCGCCAAGGTAAACCGTGTGCCCGGCGTTGTTACCGCCTTGCGTGCGCACCACGATGTCCGCCTGTTCGGTCAAGACATCGATGATTTTTCCTTTGCCCTCATCGCCCCATTGGGCACCAACTAAGATTGTGTTTGCCATAACTTAAACGGGTCAGATCACTTCAGAATCCTGCGATTAAAAATAAAATCCCCGAATTTGACATCGGGGACTCGGAAATTAGGGGTGGCCAATAATATTTGCAAGAGTGGATTCAAACCTGATTAACCTTGATAACTCCATGAGCTCAAAACTTGTCGCGCCGGAAAAAACAGGCGTCTTCAATTTCCAACCTGCAACACGCCCGGACCAAGCAAAGAATCGCTCCCAAGGCTGCGCCGGCCAATATTTCCTCGGATTATGTGTCCTTGACGCGGGAATGAACAATAGCTCGAATGGACTATAGGGAGTTGGATGACTTTCAGATATTCTAAACCCATTGCAACTGCGAAAATAAATGAACCCTGAAACAAAACTGCGCGAATTGAACCTCCAACTGCCGCCCGCGCCAAAACCCGTGGCGGTGTATAAGCCTCTCGTCGTCGTTGGCAATCTCGCCTACGTGTCCGGCCATGGCCCGCTAAATCTCGACAAATCGCTTATCCTTGGCCGCGTCGGCGCGGACCTCGATCTCGAATCTGGAAAACTCGCAGCTCGCCAGGTGGGTCTCGCAATCCTCGCCACGCTGCGCAGCGAACTTGGCAACCTTGATCGAGTTAAGCGCGTTATCAAAGTTCTCGGCATGGTTAACTGCACCCCGGAGTTCCATGACCATCCGAAAGTCATCAACGGTTGCAGCGAACTTTTTGCCGAAGTGTTCGGGCCAGAGAATGGGATCGGCGCTCGCAGCGCGGTCGGCATGGGATCTTTGCCGGGAAATATCGCGGTTGAAATCGAAGCCATTTTCGAAATTGCATGAGCCAGTGGTTTGAAGTCGTCAACGCAAACGACATTGCCACGCCCGCATTGTTGCTCTACCCCGAACGCATTCGCGAAAACATCCGCCGGATGATTGGTATGGCGGGCGGCACGGCGCGACTCCGCCCGCACATCAAGACCCACAAACTCCCCGAACTCGTGCGAATGCAGATCGAGGAAGGCATCACGAAATTCAAATGCGCAACCATTGCCGAAGCGGAAATGGCAGCGGAAGCGGGCGCGATCGACGTGCTCATCGCCTATCCAATTGTCGGGCCCAACGCAACGCGTTTGCTTGAACTCACCCGCAAATTTCCGGCAACAAATTTTTCCTGCGTCGCGGACAACGCGGCCGCAATCCAATCTCTGTCGAAAGTTTTCTCCGGTTCGTCCAAGCCGCTTGAATTGTTGCTCGACATCGACTGCGGCCAGCATCGCACCGGCATCGAGCCAACCGAAAATGCGCTTGAATTATATCAGCTCATCGCTGCCTCCGCTGGATTGAAGCCAGGCGGGCTGCACGCTTATGACGGGCATATCCACGAACCCGACATCGCAAAACGGACCGCGCTTTGTGACGCCGCGTTTGCGCCGGTAAAGTCATTCTGCACCGCGCTGCGCCAGGCAGGTTTGCCATTGCCCCGGGTGGTGGTAGGGGGAACGCCGACCTTTCCGATTCACGCGTTGAACGAGACGTTCGAGTGCAGTCCCGGCACGTGCGTGCTGTGGGACTTCGGTTACGCCGAAAAATTCGCCGACCTGGATTTCCTTATCGCTGCCCTCGTGTTGACGCGGGTCGTCAGTAAACCGGGATCAAATCGCCTGTGCCTCGACCTCGGCCACAAAGCCGTTGCCGCCGAAAATCCGCCACCGCGCGTGAAATTCCTCAACTTGCCAGACGCGGTGGCAATCTCGCACAGCGAAGAACATCTCGTCGTTGAAACCGCGAGCGCAAGCAGCTTCGCCGTGGGTGATTGCCTTTATGGTGTGCCGCGCCATATCTGTCCGACCGTCGCGCTCTATTCCGAAACGACTGTGATTCGAGGCGGTCATGCCTCCGAAAACTGGCGCGTCACGGCTCGCGAACGGCGGCTCACTATTTGAACCACCAAATTAATCCATGAGCGAAAATGCCAACCTGCTTTTGTTCGCCCTCATTGCGATCATTGCGCTGGTGGTGCTCATTGCAAAATTCAAGTTGCATCCGTTTCTGGGGCTAATGCTGGCCGCCATTGCCATCGGGTTTCATTCCAAGATGGAGTTGCCCGCGATCGCAAAAACGTTTCAGGAAGGCGTCGGCAACACCCTTGGTTTTCTTGGCGTGGTTGTCGGACTTGGAATCATGCTCGGCAAAATGCTCGCGGAATCCGGCGGCGCACACGTAGTCGCACAAACTTTTATCCGAATCCTGGGAGAACGGCGTCTGCCGTGGGCGATGTTGTTTGTGGCCCTCATCGTCGGCATCCCCGTTCTTTTCAGCGTGGGATTGGTTTTGCTCGTGCCTCTGGTTTACGCCCTGGCACGAGAAACCAAGACGCCCTTGCTGATGCTCGCGATCCCGCTCGTCGCAGGTCTGTCCGTCTCGCAAGGGTTCCTTCCGCCACATCCCGGGCCAATGCTGGCCATCGAGCAGCTCGGTGCGGACGTCGGCAAGACTATCTTGTATGGCTTTCTGGTTGGCATCCCCACCGCGATTGTGGCGGGGCCGATGTTCGCGACAATTATTGCTCCACGAATGCAAGTTAACCTTGGCGATCTGGGCGAACGAAAAAGCTCGGACGTGCCGTCCCACCAGCCGCCCGGGTTTGGTTTAACCATGGTGACGATACTTCTTCCGGTTCTACTCATGCTCATCGCGTCTCTCGCCGACCTGATGTTCGCCAAAGAAAACCGATGGCGACAATGGGCCGATTTTCTCGGCAGCCCCATCATTGCGATGCTCCTGGCCGTTTTGCTTTCACTCTATTCATTCGGATACGCTCGAGGGTTCAGCGGTCGCCAAATTTTAAAGTTCATCGAGGAATGTGTTGGACCGGCCGCGAGCATTATGTTGATCGTCGGGGCCGGTGGTGGACTCAGCAAAATGCTGGAGCGGGGTGGCGCAGGTGCAGCCATTGCGGACATTGTGGAACATGCTCAAGTTTCACCTCTCATTCTCGGCTGGATTGTCGCGGCCTCCATCCGTGTCGCCGTAGGTTCGGCGACGGTTGCCATCGCCATGGCGTCGGCCATTCTCGCGCCGGTTGCAGCGCACACGCCAGGCATCAACCGTGAATTACTCGTGCTGGCGATGGGCGCGGGATCGCTCTTCTGTTCGCACGTCAACGACGGCGGTTTCTGGTTCGTGAAAGAAAGTTTTAATCTTACCGTCCCGCAGACCCTGAAGACCTGGACTGTTTTGGAAACAAGCATCGGCCTCGTCGCTCTGGTGCTGGTGTTATTGCTCTCTCAATTTGTCTGAAATGAAAATGCGCCCGCTCATCTTCGACGCCCACCTTGACCTCGCGATGAACGCGCTGGAGTGGAATCGCGATCTGACTAAACCCCTGGCGGAATTACGTGCGAGCGAGGCAGCCAAGACCGATAAGCCGGATCGCGGCCATGGCACCGTTTCGCTACCGGAAATGCGCCGCGGCGGCGTAGCACTTTGCGTCGCGACACTGATCGCGAGAATTGAACACAACTCTTACAGCCCCGTCTTCGGATGGCGTTCGCAAGCGCAAGCATGGGCGCAAACCCAAGGCCAACTTGCATGGTATCGCTCGATGGAAGAAGCGGGCGAAATGGTGCAAATCCGGGACGCGGCGGGATTGGAACGACATCTCGCCCTGTGGAATTCCACCGATGCGAAAGAAACCTTTCCTGTTGGTTTCATTCTCAGCCTCGAAGGTGCGGATTCCATTCTCTCGCTCGATCACCTGGCCCGCGCCCGAGAACAAGGTTTGCAAGCACTCGGCCCGGCGCACTACGGACCGGGAGTTTACGCCAACGGAACGGATGCGACCGGCGGTTTCAATGCGAAGGGCCGGGAGTTGCTCAAGGAGATGGATCGTCTTGGACTGATTCTCGATGTAACGCACTTGTGCGACGAGTGCTTTTGGGAAGCGCTGGATTTATTTCAAGGTCCAATCTGGGCCAGTCACCAGAACTGCCGGGCGCTCGTCCCTCACATGCGGCAGTTCAGCGATGAACAAATCAAAGCGCTCGTCGCACGCGGCGCCGTCATTGGTGCGGCGCTCGATGCATGGATGCTTGCCCCCGGTTGGTTGCGCGGAAAAACCACTCCGCAATCCGCATGCCTCACGCTCGAACATTTCGTTAATCACATCGATCATGTCTGCCAGCTTGCAGGCAACGCGAACTACGCCGGCATTGGTTCCGACCTGGACGGCGCCTTCGGTTGCGAACAAACGCCGGCCGATCTGAATAATATTTGCGACCTGTCCAAAATTCCGGGCATGCTCGCAGCCCGTGGTTACACGCCAGCGGATGTGGACTCCGTCACCCACGGCAACTTTATCAGTTTTTTAAAAAGGAAACTGAAATGACGATTCCGCGAACTCTCTATAGCTTCTTTCATTTACGAAGCCGGTGTGGAACGAAATTACGCGCAGGCCTAATCCTTGCGTTGCTGCAAATTTTTAAAGTTACCGTTTTTGCGGCAGAGCCGAAGAGCGCATCCTTTGCCACACCACCTCCAGCGGTGCTGGCGCAGCCCATCACGGCCGCTGAACTGCAGCCTAGGCTCCGAAATGGAAGAGATGTATTCGTCCGCAACTGCTTCGTTTGCCACCAGTTCGACGGAAAAGGAATTCCCGGAGTGTTCCCTCCCCTCGCCCAATCGGATTTCCTCACTGGAAACCTCGAGCGCGCTATCAAGGCGGTAGTCCAAGGTCTCTCGGGCGATATCGTTGTGCTGCAAAAGAAATACAATGGTTCCATGCCAGCAGTCGCCATCAACGACGAGGAGGTCTCAGACGTTTTCACTTACGTGCTGAACAGTTGGGGCAATAACGGAGGCGCGGTTTCCGCCGCCCAAGTCAAAGACGTCCGTTCGCGCAGCGCATTTCGCACGCTTGAAAAACTGCAACAGGCCAGCACCTATGCACCGCTGCCGACTCCGCCAAAAGGATTCGCGCTGAGGGAAGTAACGCGCCTTCCGCAACGCGGCGTTCGCTTGACCAGCGACGGACAGGGCCTCGTCCTGTACGTTTTGACCGCTGACGGTGACGTCTTTCGCGTTGAAACTGCCACAGGCCAAACCCGGCAAGTGCTTTGGGCTAAATCATATCTGGTCACGCGAGGCAAAGATGTGGGAGGGCTGACGTTCACCACGGTAGGAATGACGATGGACAAACAGAAGCGCCTCTACATCGTCGGCAACCAGCAGGATAGCTCCACGCCTCCCGTTCAGAATCACGTGACGATTTATCGCACGACTACTTTTGCCAATGGTGATCCGGCAGATCCAAAGCCGTGGTTTTGGACCAATTATCCTGGCAGCCCGGCCTATATTCATGCGGCCGAGAATATCGCCTTTGGACCAGACGGATTCCTCTATGTCGGCAACGGTGCTCGCACCGACGCCGGGCAGACCGGGACAGATGGGACTTGGTATGGTGGTGGCGAAACTCCTATCACCGCCTGCATCTGGCGCCTCGATCCCAGTTTGGAGAATCCGCCTATAGATGTCTTCGCGCGCGGCATTCGCAACGCCTACGGCTTCTGCTGGAATGAGAAAGGGGAAATGATTGCGACCGAAAATGGACCTGATGCCGATCCCGAAGAGGAACTCAATCTGATCGAACGCGGCAAGCATTACGGATTCCCCTACACTTTCGCTGACTGGAAAAAGAAACCCTATTCCAAAACTCCCGAACCTCCAGCTGGGCTGGAATTCACCTTACCGATTCCCAATATCGGTCCCGATGGTGGTTTTGAGGGCAAACCGATCTGCTCCTTCGATCCACACTCTTGCCCAGAAGGCATTGCGTATCTTGGGGCTGATTTTCCGGAGGATTACCGTGGCACGTTCCTGCTGGCGCGATTCGGAAATTTTATCAGCACCCAGAAAGGCGATGTTGGTTTCGACATTCTCCAGGCAAAGCTTCGCCGAAATGCCGATGGAAAATATGAAGCGAAAGTTCACAAATTTCTCGCACCACTCGGAAGACCGCTCGACCTCCATGTGAGCGGCAAAGGCAAAGTTTACATCTGCGAATATTCACGCGGAACGAACCGCATGACACCATATTCATTTGCGGGCCGGATCCTTGAGCTATCCGTCAAACCAGTCGATCCTTAAACCACCTACCTATGAAGCGCCGGGAATTTCTTAAAAAATCATTAATCGCGTCAAGTTTCGCTGGATTGGCGTCGCGCGCGCGCCAACGAAACCCCTGCAACTTCCCTAAAACACGGTGAAAAACCATTAATCGTTTCCACCTGGGGCTTCGGCAGGCCGGCCAACGACGCGGCGCTCAAAGTTTTGCTGGCGGGCGGAACGATTCTCGACGCGGTTGAACAAGGCATCTGGGTTCCTGAATCTGATGCCCACAATTCCTCGGTGGGCCTTGGCGGTATTCCCAACGCTGCAGGCGTGGTCCAACTAGATGCCTGCATTATGTCCGGCCCGGATCACCGCGCCGGTAGCGTGGCAGCATTGGAGGGAATTCGTCATCCGATTTCCGTGGCACGGCGGGTTATGGAAAAAACGTCGCACGTCATGCTCGTTGGAGAAGGAGCGCGCCAATTCGCCATCGCCCAGCAGTTAGAAACGGTTGAAACGATAGCTGCTCATCCCCACCAGTCGGCCCGCGGCAAACGTCGACTGGCATCACCGCGTGATCCCGCCGGCAATCATGATACGATTGCGCTCCTGGTTCTCCACGCCAATGGTGATATCGCCGGCGGTTGCTCGACTAGCGGACTAGGCAAGAAGTTGCCCGGCCGCGTGGGCGATTCTCCCATCATAGGGGGCGGACTTTATGTAGATAACGAGGTGGGCGCTGCAGGTGCAACGGGACTAGGCGAGAACATCATGCGTTACTGCGGCTCATTCATGGTGGTGGAATACATGCGCCAAGGAATGTCGCCCGAGGAGGCGTGCAGAGAAACAGTCCGCCGCATCACCCGAGGCGAACGATCTGGAACCGCACTAAACATCAACTTTGTGGCGTTGGACAAATATGGACGTTACGGAGCAGCCGGGTCGGGAAAAGAATTCCCCTTTTCCGTGACCACCCAGACGAGCAGTCGTGTTATCAGAGCCACAGCTTCGGAAAAACGGGGCTAACCGTGCAACCACAACCGCCATTGGAAATTTCATTGAAGTCAAACAGCCCACCGAAACCCAGTTCTTACCACAAGGCTCTATGGGTAGAAACCGGTAGAGCCTACACTATTCCTGAGCGTTAGGGATCTTTGACGGTTCACGTTTTACTGCCTTCTCCATAAAGTTCGGATCTGGCATTGGCATCAGGGCTTTCGTTTCACTTCGCCACGCAGCGAGCTCTTGTTGGAGCCTTTTCACTGTGCCAGGCTGGGCTTCAGCGAGATTCTTACGTTCAGCCGGATCATCGTTTATATTGTAGAGTTCAAGGCGGTCCCCTTCATACCACTCAATCAATTTCCAGTCGCCATCTCGAACCGCTCCTGCTGGCGGACCTCCCTGATTGCTGTAATGCGGATAGTGCCAGAAGAGGGGCGCCCGCTTCATTTTTCGCCCTGCCAGCAGAGGCGCGAGGTTAACTCCGTCCCGATGTTGTTGAGTTTTTTGCGGCAAGCCGGCCAAGGCGAGCAGCGTCGGATAAAAGTCATTACTAATTACAGGGGTATTGCAAACACTGCCGTGCCTGGTCACACCCGGAGCGCGAATAATCCACGGCACGCGCACGCCACCTTCATAAAGCCAGCCCTTGCCGCCTCGAAAGGGAAGATTGGATGTGGGGTGCCCTTCAGCGGTGGACAAACCGCCGTTGTCTGAGGTGAATACCACGATGGTGCGGTCCGCAACCCCGCAACGATCGAGAGCCGCGATGACTCGGCCGACAGCATTGTCGAGTTGTTCGAGCATTGCAGCATATCCGGCATGGCTCTGAACCAATCGCACCCTGTTCTCCCGTTCGGTTCCCCATGCCTCGGGCGGAACGGGTTTTGCCTTATATTTGGCGATCAGGGCCGGGGGAGCTTTAACTGGAATATGTACCGCCAGAAAAGGCAGATAAGCGAAGAACGGTCGTTCTTGATTGGCTACAATAAACGCCACCGCTTCATCCGCAATCTGTTCAGTGGTTTTCGGATCATCTTTTGAATCTGGAATTCCCGAGCCTAGCGGATAGAAAAATTGCGATTCGCCGCGTAGTTCCGCGCTAAACCCTTGTGCCCTTGGCGAGTAGTCACCCGTGCCAAGATGCCATTTACCCGCGAAAAAATTTGTATAACCGGCATCGCGCAAAGTCTCCGCAATGGTCACCTCTTCCAATGCCAGATGATCCTGGTTGGGCGCCGGGAAAAATCTACCCCTGCGTTTGCCGCCAATAAAGTCCGTGACGCCAGTGCGAACCGGAAATTTACCTGTCATGATGCTGGCGCGGGTCGGTGAACAGACCGGGCATGCCGCGTAACCCTGGGTAAATCTCATGCCGCGGCGGGCAAGCGCATCAATGTTCGGCGTCTCATAGAACGTTCCGGGGTTATTCGCCCCGATATCTTGATAACCCAAATCATCGGCGAGTATGAATACGATATTCGTTCGAACTATTGCAGCCGAAGCATCGACTGGAAAACAAAGCAAGCACGCGATCGGAATTCCAATCGCGCAAACCCAATCGCGTTTTTTCCAGATAAGAAACAGACTTTGCATAAGAGAGAAAGTGCTCACGCGACCAGCCGAAGACAAGTCTTTGAACGGGAAGGTCACGACTCTCCCTACCAACAAAATGCGGTTGGGGGTCCGACACCCATTCGAAGTGTCACGGCCAAATTGCAGGGAATAAGCGTCGATTGATGAACAACTGTCACCTCACTCGTCCGATCCCTTTTTCCCCTTCGTCCGGGTCAATGCCTTGAGCGCAGCGGGGCGGGCGTCGCGATATCGTTCCATGGCAGCTTGGAATTGTTTGGAGGCTGAAAGCGCGGCGCCTGTGAGGGAGTCGACCGATAGCGGTTGCTTCTCATCAATGTCTTTCGAGAGATCAAAGAACTCGCCCGAGCGATAGAGCTTAAATCGTTGGTCAAACGCACACTCCCGCACTTCGGCAAGTATGCCCTCGCTGGAATACCAGCAGTAAATCCACTCCCGCAGCTGGCTCTTCTGGCCGCAAATTTGCGGAAGAAAACTCCGCCCATCAATCTTGAGTTTCGCCGGCACCGGAATTCCAGCCGCAGCGCAAATCGTCGGAAGAAAATCCGTGCTATCCACGAGATCGCCGCAAATCCTTTCGCCGCGCATTTTAGCGGGCCAACTTGCAATCAGCGGCACGCGCATGCCGGTTTCTTTCGTTTGTCCCTTCCCCCCAATGACTGCTCGATCGCCCATCCGCGAGAGCGTCCCGCGCCCCGTGCCGTTGTCACCAAGAAAGAGGACAAGCGTATTCTCGCGAAGTCCGAGCTCATCAAGGCGCCCAAGGATCTTGCCGACAAGTTTATCCGTATAAGCCACCATGTCGGCGAAGTGCGGATTGATCCCATCCGTCCCTTCTGCCCCTCGCTTCGTGCCGCTGTTGTAATCCGGACTATCGGGTGTAGGCACATAAGGCGAATGGGTCAGCATCATTGGGTAATAGAGGAAGAACGGCTTATCCCGTTTGCGCTTCAGAAAATCCAAGGCGTAATCGTTGACGATATCCGGTCCGTATTCGCCATGGGAATAATTCGTAGCAACGCCGTTGATCTCAAGACCCGGATTTCTGTAACGCTCGGGACGGCGGGTATGCTGCCAGAGACAATATTCATCAAAACCAAATTTCTGTGGCAAGGCAAGATCGGCTCCCAACTGCCATTTTCCCGCAATGCAAGTGGCATAACCCGCCTTTTGAAACAGATTACCAAATGTCGTGGCCGTCGGATCCATGTGTCCGAAATTGATGTAATTTCTGACGTTGTATATTCCGGTCATCAACTGGACCCGCGTGGGAGTGCAAAGCGGCTGCACGTAACAGCGCTCAAACCGCACGCCTTGAGCTGCGAGTTTATCCAACGAAGGAGTCCGATAAGAGGTCCCGTCATTCGCGCCAAGCGTTTCATAGCCCAGATCGTCAGCCATGATCAGCACGACATTAGGCGGGGCACCCGCATGCAATCGACCCACCGCGCCAAGCAACACGGCTGCGAGTAGCGACGCTACTTTCATAATTCCCCTAAATGAATAATTCGAGCTCATGGACGAATATTAATTACACGGCGCTCATTTTTTCCAGCTTTAAGCTCTCAGCAATGGGCCAACAGAGAGTTTTGTCTCATGACAGGTTGACTTGTCCGCTGGAAGCCGTTTGCATTAGACAAATGCTATTCGTAATGAATGTCGCTAGGACGTCTGACGTGCCAACTGAAAAAGATTTCCGCACGAGATCGAACGGTTGAGATTCCTAAAGAAAATAGAGGTCCCGAAAATAGACCAATGATTCGACCAATGCAAAATTCTTTCGTCCGCCGAATACGTCTATTGATCATTATTCTCGCGGCCTGTGTCGCCGCCTTTTGCTGTTCGGCAGAAACCTCGAGCAAACTTAACATTCTCTTTATTACGGCGGACGACATGAACTACGATACGCCCGGATTTGCGGGCGGCAAAACGCCAGACATCACACCAAATCTGGATCGGCTCGCCCGCGAAGGAATGCGCTTGGTGCAGGCCCACGTCACGGTGGCGGTTTGCCAACCCAGTCGCGAATGTTTGATGACCGGGCGCTACCCGCACCACAATGGCGCGACGGGATTTTATCCTGTGCGACAGGATGTACCCACGCTCCAAGAGTCGCTCAAGAAAGGCGGTTATTACCTGGGCATCCTCGGGAAAGTCAGCCACCTCAAACCAGCTGAGAAATTTCCATGGGACTTCCAGCATGACCAACAGGATCTGGCTATGGGACGTGACCCGGCCCTCTACTTTCAACATGTCCAGAAATTCCTGCAGCAAGCCAAGGCGTCCGGTAAGCCGTTCTTTCTCATGGCCAACTCGCACGACCCACACCGGCCCTTCGCCGGCAGCGAGAAGAGCAGCAAACGGGCAGTTAACAAAAACCGAGGCAAGGCAGTAACCGAAGAAGGCGACTACGGCAATTCAACCTATCCCTCACCACGCCACGTCTATAAGCCGGAGGAAATCGTAGTGCCGAGTTTTCTGCCGGATCTGCCCGACGTGCGGAAAGAGATGGCGCAATACTATTCCTCCGCCCATCGTTGTGACCAGACCATCGGAGAAATTCTGCGTGCCCTTAAAGAATCTGGACTCGACGAGAATACCCTGCTGATGTTCTTAAGTGACAACGGGATCTCGATGCCATTTGCCAAAAGCAATTGTTACCTCACCAGCACCCGAACTCCATGGCTGGTTCGCTGGCCGGGCCTGGTCAAGCCAGGCACGATTGACGACTCTCATTTCATTTCGGGAATTGACTACATGCCAACCATCCTCGAGGCGGCGGGTTTGCCGGCTATCACTGGGATGGACGGACGATCTTTCCTCCCATTGCTTCGCGGAGATCCGCAACAAGGCCGCGATCACGTCTTCACCTGCTACAACGAGAACTCCGGGCATCGTTCGTATGCGATGCGCTGCCTTCAAAACAAGAAATTCGGCTACATCTTCAACGGCTGGGCCGATGGCAAAACCACTTATAATACTGAACCCATGACTGGACTGACATTCAAAGCCATGGAACGAGCTGCGGCCAAAGAGAAGCCGATTGCGGACCGCGTGGAACTGTTATTACATCGTGTGCCAGAAGAATTCTACGACTTTGCCGCAGACCCAGGCGCACTTCATAACCTTATCGCTGAAACTCAATACAAAGAGCAGATCCAGCGCATGCGCCAGTCCATGCTCGACTGAATGGAACTCAACCAAGACCCTCTGCTTCCGGCCTTTCAGAAGAGACAGGTTGACGTCAAGCAAGCTAACAGCAGCGGACAACCTCCCAGAAACGTCGAGCTTAAGTGATTCTAAAAACAAAACGTAGCCTAAACGTATGAGACGCATAATTCCCAGCATCCTTTCCATTCTAGGAATCTCCGCAATCGTGACCATTGCGGCACCGAACCCCCACCCCAACATCGTTTTTATCTTTTCCGACGATCATTCTCTCCAAACTATCGGGGCCTACGACGCGCGGCTTTCGGAATTCTGCAAGAAACAGAAGGTGACACCGAACTTGGATCGACTCGCGGCCGCGGGCGGCTTGTTCGTAAACAGCTTCTGCGGCAACTCACTCTGCTCGCCCAGTCGCGCCTCAGTTTTAACCGGCCTCCATAGCCATTCAAATGGCGTCATGCTCTTGGACCACCCCATCGCTCCAGGCGTGTGGACGTTCCCTGGCAATCTTCGTGATGCCGGTTACCAGACCGCTGTCATTGGCAAGTGGCATCTTGCCAGCACGCGACCCACCACCGATTACTGGCGAATTCTTCCAGGGCAAGGCACCTATTGGCACCCCGACTTAATCGGTCCGGACGGGAAGGAGAAGGAAGCGCACAAAGGTTATACCACCGACATTCTTACCGACATGGGACTGGATTGGCTACAGCACCGCGACAAGACCAAGCCGTTCATGTTGATGTTGCAGCACAAAGCGCCGCATCGTCCATGGATCCCCCCGACGCGCTATTATCAATGGCTCGCCGACGTGAAAATTCCCGAACCGGAAAGTCTCTTTGACGACTATTCCGGCCGGGGTTCACCTGCGCACAATCAAAAGATGGAGATCGCCAAACAAATGACGCTAAACGAGGATTTAAAATTGCCGGTAAATGCCAAATCGCCTGGAGAAAACAACCGAATGACCGATGCGGAACGGGCCGATTGGCAGGCGGCATTCGGTCCACGCAATGAGTCATTCGCCAAGGCCAACCTCCAGGGCCGGGAACTCACGCGCTGGAAATATCAGGAATACATGAAGGACTACCTGCGTTGCATCAAGGCGGTAGACGATAGCGTCGGCCGCGTGCTGGATTACCTCAAAGCCGAAGGTCTCGACGGAAATACGGTCGTCATCTACTCGGCGGACCAGGGCTTCTACAACGGTGAGCATGGGTGGTTCGACAAGCGCTGGATCTATGAGGAATCCATCCACATGCCATTTATCGTGCGTTGGCCAGGCGTCGTAAAACCCGGCACGCGCTTCATCCCTATGGTACAGAACATTGATTACGCCGCGACCTTCGTGGATATAGCCGGAGGAAAAGTTCCTGAGGGACTCCACGGACGTTCCTTTGCGCCGATCCTCCGGGGCCAGACTCCCGCAGACTGGCGCAAGAGTGTGTATTACCACTACTATGATGGCGGCCACAGTGTCGCCCGACACTACGGGGTTCGCACCGACCGTTACACGCTGGCGCATTTTTATCAGACCGACGAATGGGAGCTATACGATCTCCAGAAAGATCCGCAGCAGATGCGAAGTGTTTATTCCCAACCTGCCTATGCGAAGACGGTGGTCGAACTCAAGGCAGAACTCGAACGATTGCGCAAACAATACAAAGACTCTCCCGACTTAGACCCGCCCGACAGATCCAAGAAAACCACCAGCGCTTCAGAGAAAAAATCATCATGAAATCAATCCGGTTCAATATCGCACTTCTTGGAGTTTTGCTCCTAGCCTATGCTCATTCAGCGCAAGCCGACGTACGACTGCCTGCATTGTTTTCCGACCACATGGTCTTGCAACAAAGCACCGCTATTCCTGTCTGGGGCTGGGCCGAACCTGGAGAATCGGTGACTGTGACAATTGCAGGACAGAAGCAATCAACCAAAGCTGGAGCTGGAGGCAAGTGGCGAATCAAATTGCGCCAACTCAAACCAGGTGGACCTAAAACGCTGACGGTGGCCGGAAAGAATACCATTGTGATCAACGACGTCATGATTGGCGAGGTCTGGCTGGGTTCAGGCCAGTCCAACATGGCTATGCCAGTGTCAGGTGCGCGAAATTTTGAAGTCGAGCGCACCAGCTCAAACCTGCCCCAGATTCGTATGTTCAAGGTCGAGTCGCCTGGCGCGAAGGAAGAACAGGAGGATTGCAAGGGGCGCTGGCAGATATGCTCGCCGGAAACGGTTGGCCCATTCTCTGCAACGCTGTTTTTTACGGGAAGAGAAATCCATAAGGCGCTTAACGTGCCAGTGGGTCTAATCAACTCTTCGGTCGGGGCTACCGCAATCGAAGCTTGGATAAGTCCGGAAGCCCAGCGTGCATCTGAGGAATTGAGACCGCACGTGTCTAAACTTGAGAATCTTGGTGAGCTATTCAACGGAAAGATTGCGCCACTGGTTCCCTACCCCATTCGTGGCGCGCTTTGGTATCAAGGCGAGGCGAATGCGAACAGCGAAGCGGGCGCTCATTACTACAAGCACCAACTCCCATTGTTGATCCAGGACTGGCGCTCGCGCTGGGGAAACAATTTTCCGTTTGCGTGGGTTCAGTTGCCCAATTTCGGCGGCCGCAGCAACGGTTGGTGCCTTGTACGCGATGGGCAGTTGAAGTCCCTCGCTATTCCTCACACCGGGATGGCGATAACGGTGGACATTGGCGAAAGCGGGAACATCCATCCCAAGAATAAACAGGAAGTTGGACATCGCCTTTCTCTGTGGGCGCTCGGTGAAGTGTATGGAAAAAAGGTCGCCGCGACCTGCGGCCCGGTTCCGGACCAGCACAAGATTCAAGGAAATGAATTCGTCGTTACCTTCAAGCACACCAACGGCGGACTTGTATCACGCGACGGTTCGCTGCGAGGTTTCGAACTCGCCGGAGCCGATAAGCTTTGGAGACCAGCGTCAGCCCGAATCGTTGCTAACCACGTGATTGCTTCCTGCCCAGATTTGCCTAATCCGGTCGCTCTCCGCTACGCCTGGCGCGACAATCCCGACTGTAACCTCTACAACGGCGCGGGGCTTCCCGCGTCGCCGTTCCGCACTGACCTTTGGTAGCACTTAAAACAAATGAGAAACATTTTAGCTTTTTACTGTATTCTACTCGCGGTTAACAGCTTTGCCGATCAACGCATCGCAACCGGAAACACGACGATCCCAGTCGCGATCGCTGCCAGTTCCCCGCCTTCAACTGCAACCGGCGAGATCGTCCCCCTCAGCTCTCTAAATCTGGGCGAGGTCCAACAAAGTTGGGGATCGCCGCAGGCCAACCAATCGGTCGGCGGCCGCAAGATGGCCATCAGTGGCGAGAAGTTTCTCACCGGACTCGGCACTCACGCGCGGAGCGTTCTCTGGATTGATCTCAAAGGTGGAGCACGGCGGTTCACGGCATCCGTTGGAATCGATGACGAGGTGGTAACTCCCATCGTTCTGCGAGAACTTAGAAGCGCCTTCGAGAAGGGGTATGAGGAATACAAAAAAGTGAATGGCCGCGTCATCTTCCAGATCTACGGAGATGGAAAATTACTGTGGAGGAGCAAGGTTATGCAAACCGGCATGCCGGCCATGAAGGCGGATGTGGATTTGACAGGCATCCAAACTCTGGTGCTGGTGGTGAGTAGCATGGGCGAAGCGGTTAATTACGATCATGCCGATTGGGCAGATGCGAACTTCGTTGTAACCGGCACCAAACCCAAGACCATATCTCCTCCACGTGAAGCAACCTACATCCTGACGCCCAAAGCCTCGTCCCAACCGAGAATCAATGGCGCCAAAGTATTTGGAGTGCGCCCGGAATCGCCGTTCTTGTTCACCATTCCCGCAACGGGAGATCGACCAATGAAGTTTACGGCGAGGAATTTACCCAAAGGCTTGAAACTTGATTCAACCTCCGGGCAGATCACCGGCGTCTTGAAACATAAAGGAGAGTGGACTGTCGTCGTCCGCGCCGCTAATTCAGCAGGCGCCGCACAACAAAAGCTTAAGATTGTTTGCGGAGATACCTTGGCTCTCACACCGCCAATGGGCTGGAACACCTGGAATGTTTTCGTCCGCGACCCGGATGAGGTTAAGGTTCGCGCCGCGGCCGACGCGATGGTTCGCAGCGGACTGATCAATCACGGGTGGACTTACATCAACATCGATGATTGCTGGCAGAATAAGCACAGCTCAAAAGATCCACTAGTCGCAGGTGAAGGCAGAGATACGAACGGCATGGTCCTCGCAAATAAAAAATTTCCGGATATGAAGGGCCTGTGCGATTACATCCATAGCAAAGGCCTGAAAGCCGGCATCTATTCCTCACCCGGACTTTACACCTGCCAAGGTCACACAGGCAGTTTTCAGCACGAGGAGCAGGATGCCCGGCGCTATGCCGAGTGGGGCTTTGATTATCTGAAATATGATTGGTGCTATACAACCCACAGCGCGAAAAACATCAGCCTCTATGAGCAGAGGATTCCGTGGAGCACGATGGCGCTCGCGCTTGCCCGAACGAAACGCGACATCATCTTTAGTTTGAGCGAAACTCTGGACGTCTGGCCCTGGGCCAAGGAAGTCGGCGCAAACAGTTGGCGCACCACAGGCGATATCACCGACACCTGGTCGAGCATGGATGATATTGGCTTTACCCAAAATGGCCTGGAACACGTCGCTGGGCCGGGACATTGGAATGATTGCGACATGTTCGTGGTGGGAACGTTGGGTGGCGGTCGATTGCATCCCACCCGCCTCACGCCAAATGAACAATACACGCACATCAGCCTGTGGTGCCTGCTCGCCTCGCCATTGCTGATCGGGTGTGACATGACGCAATTCGATGACTTCACCCTAGGGTTGTTGACCAACGACGAAGTCCTGGAAGTAAATCAAGATCCCTTGGGGCAGCAAGCACACCGGATCTCAAAGGATGAAAACGTCGAAGTCTGGGCGAAAGATATGGAAGACGGCAGCAAAGCGGTGGGATTGTTCAATCGCGGAGAGTTTGAAAACATTGTGACGGTGAGCCGGAGCGAGCTTGGTCTCGCTGGCAAAAAGACTGTTCGCGATCTTTGGCGGCAAAAGGACCTTAGCGAGTTCCCGGAGTCGTTCAGCATCAAGGTGGCGCGACATGGTGCGACACTGATTCGTATCCGATCTTCGGGAAAATAATTCCAGGTTCCAGGCTGAATCGCTTTGAGGCGGGTCAGCCTGGAACTCTCATAAATTCTCTTCGCTAGATTACTGCCCGGAAGGCTTCACCTCGAAACGATGCGGCTTGGGCTGGCGCGCTTTGTCAATCTGCGCTTCCATCCCGGCAATCTGTTGATCCAGGCGAGCTAACGCGGCCGCTCGTTTCCCTTCAACTTCCGGGCCTTGAGCCCAACCTGGAAAACTAAACAGTTGGATCTCACGCCAGCGGCGGAAAAAAATATTGTTCTTATCGAAGATAAGCTTAAGAACTTCGCGGGCCTGTTTTGTGATCGGGCCAGAGGCGTTGGCGAAATTCCAACCTTTACCGAGTTCGTCAGCGCTGACTTTCCCGGCTAATTCGCCGTCGATCGTCACATCGTAGGTTCCACCAGCTAACCCGGTGATGCGCAATTCGAGTTGATTCAATTCCTCAGCGACAGGTGCGAGTTTAAGCGCAGCTTCGGCACGTTCATCGATCGGCATCGGCAACGCGCTGTCGGTTCGGTCGAAGGTCAGAATACCTCCCGCTTGCTTGAGATTCTCGACTCGGCAGCCCTTGGCCGCCACTACCTTTTGTGCCTTCGCATCAATCTCTGCGCGAGAAACCTCGGGTGACGCGCCCATTTCTTTCAACACAGCCCACGCCATCAAAGTCTGGCCGATCGGGCCGGGGTGAACCGCATCGCCACCCCCGATGAATCCGGGTGGATTGCCGGCACGCTCGCGCAGTAAAATCGCCATGTAAGGATCGAACTGATCGGCAAAACTTGCGCCGGATTTTCCCGCCAACTCTTTCAGACCATCGGAAAACCTACGAAGCGATTGATTGCGAACATCTTTGTCTGGATCAGACCGCTTATCCTCAATTGGTTGCGGAGTGAGAAAAGTAACACGGGCACCGCTCTCAGCCAGCACCTTTGCGATTTGCGTCTGGCTGCGAACATAAGCGCGAAATATGTCTTCGCGAAATGGTTGATACGAATGATCGTTCATTCCGAATTTCACCGTGACCAGAGTTGGCTTCAGAGGCAAGACATCGCGACCGAGTCCGCGACCGACAGAATCTTCCACCATCTTTTGCTGGCTTGTCTCGTTGGCGGCGAAAAGCTCCTTCTCATCTGGATGCGTCCGTTGGCGCAGCCACGAAGTGTCACCGCCCCAACCGACGTTGCGGAACGAAAGTTTCCAAGTCGGATGGCGCGTCAGGGCGTAAGCCTCAAGGTAGGTCGTGTAGAGCCGCTGCTCCGTAATGCTGTCGCCGAGAAAGACCACGCGATCGCCATCGCGAATCTGGAAATTAGCCGCAAGCGCGTTCAGTCCCTGAACAGCAACGAAGGCGACGGTGCAAAGAATTTTAAGCAGAGGGGATTTCATATTTTCCGCGAGTTTGTCCGACCAGCTCGGTCTCGGCAACATTTTTGGCGTTCGAAAATTGAGCCGGACAAATACTCGCCGGTTGACCAGCGTTCTGAAATCTGCCGAAGTGATTTGCATGCACGCCTCCCTCCAGAGCTACTTGTCTCATCGATAAACAACCATTCCGTGTTGTCGTAAACCGGTCGCATCAGTATAGTCCAGCATCCGCTACAAAAATGAGAAAACACCTGAAAGATGTCTTCCACAAACAGATGGCATCCTTGGCCCCAAATCGAACTATGAAAAGCCATACCGACAACGCTTTTACCCTGATTGAGCTGCTGGTCGTCATCGCCATCATTGGCATTCTCGCGAGCCTTTTATTACCAGCACTTGGCAAAGCCAAAGAGAAGGCGAAACACACCCAGTGCATGAACAACAATAAACAGATCGGGTTGGCGGCGATGATGTATTTGAACGAAAACAGAGACGAATACCCCTATGGCAATCGGGTTAACGGCGGAGGCAACGGCACCGGCAGCGTCGTCGATCCGAGCGGCTGGCCGATGCTACTGTTGCATTACATTGGAAACGTTAACACCAATGCTCAACCCGGGGTTTATGTCTGCCCGAGTGAAAAGACAATCGCCAGTAATTGGGTGTTTCAACTTCATTTTCAGGCTAACCGCCACATTTTAACCGACACCAATGACCTGCCACAGGCCATTCGCACCTCGCAATTACGCAAAACATCCATCTACTGGATACTCATGGAAAAAGGCGCCTCTGACTTCGCAAACGTGAGGCCAGGCGGACTTGCCAATCCAGTTCTGCTGCTTTGGAACGAGCCTCCTGGCGCACCTCAACTTCGCCGGCACCGTGGTGGCATGACGGCTACTGCCGCCGATGGTCACGCAGAGTGGGTTCGCACGCCGCCGTATCAACCGGGAGCTGCCGCACCGAAAAACTTTAATGAATTAGGTGACTGTAGCAGCGGCGTCAACCCGGCCAGCACCTGGAAGGACAACGGCCCTCTGCGGATCAAGCTTTACTGCCGCTATAATCAGCAAGGGCTTTAGAGCCTGTATTTAACTTTTGTGGAAGAGATTTGCGAGCATGAGTGTGACAAAAGCCAGCCAGTGATAGCCGGCCAAGGTGGCAGGAAGTCGTTCATAATCTCGAGCTAATCGGCGGAAGCGGGCGGCCCAGGCAAAAGAGCGTTCC
>CANJXF010000011.1 GCA_947478865.1 Verrucomicrobiales bacterium
GGAGGGGTTGTAATACCGATAACCATAATAAAGCATCCCCGATTCATTGTCGGTGAACTTGGCGCTGAATCGGAACGGGTTGTTTGTAGCGAAGGTTCCCGTTTGCCGAATCGTTTCTCCAAACGGTCCGTATTCGTATCGGGTTTCCGTCCCATCTCGGGCGCTCAACGATGCCGAGACATTTCCATTGCCGTCGAACGCAGCAAAGTGAGCACTCACGACTGATCCAGAGGTGAATTCTGCAATCCACATCAAGCCGCCCACGCCGACGGACGTTGATGGATTGGAAACCGTCAGCTCTGTGCGGAAAACCTCTCCCTTGCGATCGCCAGGTTTTGCGGGTTGACGTTCCATTTGAACCATTCGGGGCACACGCCCATCATCCCGCTTCCACCTGCGCTGTCAATCCTGGTTCAACGGCCCGTTTGGCGGGGCAATGCTCCGGAAGAGCCACAACGGTTTCCCATGGCACGGACAGGCGTATTGTTATCCTGGTTCGGAATCTTTTTGAAATGGGGAAAATGGGCGAAGCGGCAGCTTTGCCCTACTGCTTGGCTCAATCATGGGCAGAACGGCGTTGCTGCGCCGCCCTGGCGTCCCGGCAAAGCCGACGCTTTGCCCTACCAATGGAAGAAATTCGGGACGCGGCTTGTCGGGAGCCCTGCCTGCCCCACCGGGAAAAAATCCAACTTGTCGCGCAAGGCGGCCATTTGTATTCTCGCCGTTCTCTGAGCAACGTTGCTCGGAAAATTAACCAATAAAATTATTATGGCACTGAGATTAGGCGACGAAGCTCCAAATTTTACAGCGGTCACCACCGAAGGCACGATTGATTTCCACCAGTGGCTCGGCGGCGGCTGGGGCATTCTCTTTTCTCATCCGAAGGATTACACGCCGGTCTGCACGACGGAGCTGGGTGCGGTCGCCAAAATGCGGGACGAATTTGACAAGCGCGGGGTCAAGGTGATCGCGGTGAGCGTTGATGCAATCGAGTCGCACCACGGCTGGATTTGCGACATCAACGAGACGCAAAACACGCGCATGAACTTCCCGATCATCGCCGACCCGGATCGCAAGGTCTCGACAGCCTACGACATGATTCATCCGAACGCCGACGACACCTTCACAGTGCGATCAGTTTTCATCGTGGGACCGGATAGAAAGATCAAATTGACCCTGACTTATCCGGCATCGACGGGACGCAACTTTTTCGAATTGCTCCGCGTGATTGACTCATTGCAATTGACCGCGAAGCATCGCGTGGCCACCCCCGCGAACTGGGAAGACGGGCAGGATTGCATCATCACTCCAGCGGTGAAGGATGACGAAGCCGCGACGCTGTTTCCCAAGGGAATGCGGAAAATCAAACCGTATCTCCGCTACACGCCGCAGCCGAATAAATAACTTGAGAGATCGGCCAGCCTAGTGCGTGGCGCAGCCGATCTTTCCAACGGCAACAATAAAAGCGACGGCGGAAACGGCCAGCAGCCACGGGCTGCCTTTGACGGCGGCCAGAAAAACGCCGAGGCCTAAAACGGTTCCGATTGCAATCCAGGCGAGGGAAGCTAAGAGGAATTTCATGCCCGGAGCATAGTCGGGCGGACAAGCGTTACAAGACTTCTGCGCGAGGGACGCGATTTACTTTCGGCCCGCACCAAATTGAATCGGGACTTCGTTCAAGCTGCCGCGACGGTAGCCCTGCAAATCCAGCGTGACGTGGGCGTAACCAATTTTCTTCAACGCACTGGCCAGCTCGGCGAATAGATTGTTCGCAAACACCTTCGCCATTTCATCGGCACCAACTTCGATTCGCGCCAGATGGCCAGGCGCCGCGGCCTGCTGCCCCTTTGAACCCAGCTCGTGATGCCGCACGCGCACGTCGTAAAACCCGGCGTCGCGCAGAACATATTCCGCCTCCTCGATCATGCGAAGCTTCTCCGGCGTGACGGATTCGCCGTAAGGAATGCGGGAGCTGAGGCAGGCCATTTGCGGTTTGTCGGCGGTCGGCAAACCAAGCTGCGCGGAGAGTTCGCGGATTTCGACTTTGGTTAAGCCAGCCTCCTTCAACGGAGCGCGGATCGCAAATTCCGCCGCGGCCTTGGCACCCGGACGATGATCGCCGATGTCACTCGCGTTTTCGCCGTAGGCAATCACGGCGAATTTTTCGTCGCGCGCGATCGGTTCCAGCTCGGTGAATAATTCGTGTTTGCAGAAATAGCAGCGGTTGTTCGGGTTCGCGAGATAGGATTCGTTTTGAAATTCGTTCGTGCGGACGACGCGAACGGGAAAAGAAAATCTCTCCGCAATTTCCATGGCTTCCTGAAATTCGCGACGCGGCAAGCTCGGCGAATCCGCAATCACCGCCAAAGACTTGCGGCCCAGAACTTCATGAGCAACGTGCGCGAGAAAAACGGAATCCACGCCGCCGGAATAAGCGACGAGACAGGAAACATAAGAGCGCAGCAAGGCGCGAAGTTGTTCGAGTTTGTTGTCCGACACGGGAAAAAAGTGCCATCGCAGCAATCGAAAGTCGAGGAGCAGCCCGCGAAAACAGAGGCCGGATTTCAAACAGGGATAAACAGGATTCACAGGATTTCTGAGGGCTGGACAACGATCATCCTGTAAATCCTATCGATCCCTGTTAAAAAGTCCCCGTGTCGTCACCAACCTTTATTCGCACGCACGCCAACGGAGTTTATCTCGCCGTGAAATTGCAGCCGCGCGCTTCGACCAACGAAATCGGCGCACCGCTCGGCGACGAATTGAAAATCAAAGTGACCGCGCCGCCCGTCGATGCCGCCGCGAACCAGGCGCTCGTCGATTTGCTCGCGGACAAGTTGGATTGTTCACGCGGCAAGATCCAAATCGTGCGCGGCCAAACCTCGCGCCACAAAACCGTTTGGATTGAAGGAAAAACGGTTGAGGAAGTTTTGACGTGTTTGTGAATACGCGCTTGCAGCAAAACTGGTTTCTGCGAAGGTTTTCCTCATGCCGTCCGTCATTACTAACCTCAAGAGTTGTGACCTAATGTCTCCTAATAAATTAGTGCAACATCGGCTGTCGCATAATTATAGTTGGACATAGCGATCCCATGCGCGTCCGGTTCACATCTCTTGTCGGTCTGGTGTTTTTGCTGTTTACCGACTGCGCTGGCCACCACGACTCACAAGAGCCCAGGCGCAGCAGATTTGACCAAAAACCCGCAGTTTGGGTTTCAAGCGCATGAAACGCATCTTTCCCATAAGCAAACTCCTCCTCGCGAACGTCATAATCCTCCTCGTTATTCTCGGGAGAATTCTCCTGGTTGAGTCCGGACCTGAACATTGGCTCGACTCCGAAAAGGTCTTTATGGCCCGGCTGCACAACAGCCTTGGCTATCTGGATCGCGCTAAATATGAATGGGCGACGGCAAACAACAAGCCCGAGGACGCCGTCCCCACTTTCGACGACCTGGCGCCGTATTTGGGCGAAAGGAAAAAAGCTATTGAGAACCTCCAAGCGCTCGGAATTGAATACACGATCACTTCAACAGAAACAAACCAATCCGACGTCGCCACACTGACCCGAGGCATGCGGTTCCGCGCGGCCATCTGTCCTTACTACCGAGCCGGAACCACACTCTGTCTTCATACTGGCTGGCACAACCCGCCGCCGGGCGCTTCTCCGGTAACGCTTCGAATCCGACTCACCTGGCTGCGTGCGGACTTTTTTCTCAAAGCTGCTCTTTTTATTTTGGTCCTGGCAAATTCAATCATTTTCCTGGTGCGGAAAGTCACGAGTTCCTCACATTCGCCTGAAATCCAGGACACCCCTTCCGCGGCAACTTCATCCAATGCGTCAACGCCTGCCGGGATAAGAGCAAGAGACCTCTATGTTCTGATTTTTGGGTGCCTTTTTTGCCTGCTCGGATTGGGGTTCCTTTCACTGATATCTCTCCCAGGCGACTATTTGATCGAAACAATGGGCAATGGGCTGGGGCTGTTTCTCGCGGGGGGAGCCTTGTTGCTGCCGATTCTGTGCCGTCGTTTTTTGATGATCAAGCCGGTGGCCGGGTCCAAACGCATCCTGCTTTTCTCCGGGTTCCTCGTCTCGTTTTTGCCGGCCGCTTGCATACTTTGGTCGCTTTTGTCGGCATGGTTCGTTCCGCTCCCCTGCCATGTAAAAGAAAGCGACACGAAACGCATCACCAACGGGATGACCGAGGCACAGGTTCGCCAGGCGATAGGGTCTCCCCGTGGTTCCTCCTCGGGAGATCGTAAGACGCGGCTTACTTATGATTTGCAGATCGCCTGGGGACGTTCCGGTCGGCAGTTTTTTGTGGATCTCATCGACGACAAGGTGGTCGCCGCAAAAATTGTCCGATATGGGGGAGAACTGAATGATGAGTTTTGGGAAAGTGATTTTCTTAAGGACTTGAAAGCGGGGACGGCATTGCCCGGCAAGGAGGAGGTTGAGCAAGCCTGCCTGGTTATTTGCCAGAAGGAGCTTCCGGGCACTGTCGGGGTGGCGGTATCGGACATGAATCTTTGTCTGCTGGGCGCTGGAAGTGCGCAGGCTACCGGGCGGGTTGTTGAGAAATACGCCGAGGGCGCTGTCTCCAATATCTTGAGCAAGCCGTTTACCATAGTGCTGGCCAAGGGCCCGGCGGGCTGGCATCCGACAGAGTACGTTTTGATGAGCGCCCGAGGAATCGTCCAAGACAGTGCAGCGAACGGGAGCCAGCCGATTCGCTCAGAGACGAATCGAACGTCATCGGCGGCTGGCTCCGGTCGCTGAACCTTTACGTCAGAAAAGTCTCCTAAAGAACTCCTTCGCCGTCGCACACGTCACTTCGCTTAATTCTTCCAGCGAACAATTTTTCACCTGCGCGGCGACTTCGGAAATTTCTTTTACGTAAGCCGGTTCGCATCGTTTGCCGCGATACGGAATCGGCGCGAGATGCGGGCAATCAGTTTCCAGCATGAATTGATCGAGCGGCGTGGCGGCGAGGGTATCGCGGATGTTTTGCCCATTCTTGAAAGTCAAAATGCCGGTGAAACTCACGAGCGACCCCATCGCGATGATGCGCTGCATGGCGGCGACGTCATTTGCGAAGCAATGGAAAACGCCGCGCACGCGCCCGATGAACGGTTGCATTTGCGCGATCGTATCTTCAAGCGCGCTGCGCTGGTGAACGACGCAGTTCAATCCAAATTCGGCAGCGACCTCCATTTGTTGCCGGAAGATTTCAGCCTGCTTTTGTTTGTAACGCTCATCGTCGGCTGGAGTAAATCCGGGCTTCTCGCTGGGCAAATGATGGTAATCCAAACCGGTTTCTCCAATCGCGACAACTCTCGGGTGCGCCGCCATTTTGCGCAGCGGCTCGCGCAAATCGTCCGGCGCCTCAAGCGCATTTGTCGGGTGCCAGCCAACGGCGGCGTAAATGGAGTCGTATTTCTCCGCCAGCTCAATTGCCCGCGCGCTGCTTTCCAAGTCGGTGCCGATGGAAACCATCTTCGTGATGCCCGCCGCGTGAGCGCGTTCGATCAATTGTGGAAAGTCGGCCGCGAATTCGGGATAATCGAGATGCGCGTGGGTGTCGTAAAAAGTCGCCATGCCAAAATTCTCACGCAAAGGCGCAAGACCCGCAAAGTTAAATTAAGGCGAACGCAACTGGTAAAAGCGCTGGGAGGAATTCGCGTTGGTGTCGGTAAACCAATTCGACCCCGGCGAGATTTGCGCAGCGAGGCCCACGAACGTCCAGTTCAGCAGATTGCTGGAGGTATAGACGCTGTAACTTTGGAAGCCGCTGTTGGTGTAGGAAAACTGAAACGTCCCGTTGCCGAGCCTGGCAAAATTCGCCAGCGTCGGAAGCAAAACAGACGTCACTTCGGCCCATGTTTTGCCAATGCGCAATTCATCCGCCCGCATGATCGCCGGCTCGCTCGTGGAGCGCTGAACGAAGATAAAACTCGCGATCTGGCTGGCGGAAATGTCAGCACCACTCGCAGTCAAGAGCGTGACCGCCGGCTCGGTGGCCGCCGCAAAGCTGGCCGGGTTGGGATTAATCCACATTCTGGAAAGGTCATCGCTCGTCGTGGCCGCGCCGAATGTGTAGCTGCCAACGATAAATAGAACGTCATTCGTCGTAAAATTGCGGGAGTCCCAGACCCAGTCGCTCGCAGTCGATGAAGCCTTGGAAAGGCCGAGGTTAAATCCGTTGGCCGTGGAACGAAGATAAACGCGCGTTCCAATCACCGTCGGCTGGCCCGTTTGCGTGCCGACAGAATTATTAAAGCCACCAATGAATATCCCCGAGGAAGTCAGGCCGTTGGTGTCCAGCACCTGTAAGGCGAAAGAGTAATAAAGAGTTCCAGTTGTCACGGGATTTCCGGCAGGAAAGGAGAAGCGCGCACTTTTGCCCAAGCCACCAAATTGGAGGCCATTGCCCAGTGATGGCTTTAGGCCAGGAACCGATAAGTTGTGGCTCTGCACCGTAACGTATGGACCCGCCGTGGAGGTGCCGATGTCCGACCAGAGGAGATAATCGCCATTGATCTGGCCGCCGATATTGGACCCTGCTCCATAGGCGAACGGATCGTAATAGGGCATGGGATAGACGACGGTCAGGGTTGCATTAGAGCTCACCTGAAAATTTCCCGCATTGAAAACCCTTACGCTGTAGCTACCCGCATTGGCAGTGGCCACGCCAGTCAAGACGAGCGTGGAGGTGGCTGAACCGGCCACGCTTCCGCCATCAGACAGATCAACGCCGTTCTTCATCCATTGGTAGAACAGCGGGGCGGTGCCTTCCGCCGCCACGCTGAAGGTAGCAGTTGTCATCGGGTAGTTGGTCCGGCTTTGTGGCTGAAAAGTGATGGCGGGACTTTGATTGGTATTCACCGTCAGCGTTGCGGGCGCACTCGTTAAACTGCCAAAGCCAGTGACAACTGCTTCGTAGCTGCCAGCGTCCGACAGCGACACGCCCGCTAAAGTTAACCCAGATGTTTTTGCGCCGGAAACATTGCCGCCGTCGGTCAAATCAGAACCATTCCTTTTCCATTGGTAAAAGAGCGGGCCGCTGCCGATTGCCGTGACGTTGAAAGTAGCGATCGAAGTGAGGCTGTTGGTCTGGCTTTGCGGCTGGGCAGTGATGATCGGGCTTTGGTCGGTGATCACCGTCAACATCGCAGGAGGAGCGCTGGTCAAACTACCCAGGCCCGAGATAACGACGTCGTAGTTCCCGACATCGGATTGGGTCACGCCCGACAAACTCAAACTGGAAGCTGTGGCACCGGAAACATTCCCACTATTCGATAGAGTTAAACCGTTCTTTCTCCATTGGTAGGAAAGTGGGCCGGTGCCGCCTGCCGTCACGCTGAAGGTTGCGGTTGTTCCGGAATAGTTCGTGAGACTTTGCGGCTGGGAAATGATGAAGGGACTTTGATTGGTAAGGGTGAAGCGATAGACATGGACATCCCAGGGAGCGAACGAATCCGTGAACTGGCCGTTCTGCGCCGTGACGGTCCGGGGCGATTCGTAAAGAAGGTCGCCCATCACGGCCGATGCCGGCAGGCCGCTAAACGTGACGTTGGTCGTCGCGCCTTCCCGCTTAGAAGCGAGAATGTAGATATAGGGCGGAACCTCGCGCACGCAGAATTCCACGTCGGGCGCGGTCGTTCCAGTCATCGTGATCGGCAGCGTGGAAACCGGCGCAACCAGCGCATCGGCGAGCAGCCCCTTGTCGCCCAGTTGTTGGACCACCGGTTTGAGCACGTCGTTCCAGAATGTCCAATTCCAGCCCAGCGACGTGTCCTGGGCATTCAAGGTCGCAGCAACATTGCCGCCGAAAAACATCAGCCCACGCGCCCCATTGATCACAGCCTGATAGGCCATGAATCGGGATTGGACATAAGTCGGGAAGACGAGCACGTGGGCTGGCGGCGTCGTCCCGCTGAAGGCAATCTGTTCGATTATCCAGTAGGTTTTCTCGCCGTTGGCCACCTGGGAAAGGGCTTTTGTCCAATCCCCCACCTGGCTGACCTGCGTGTTGGTGATCGGCGGATTGCTGGCGGATCCCACAGCCGTCACGGGATAGATGTCCACGGCCAAAACATCCGCCACCGAATTATAAGGCTGAAGGTCCGCCACGGTCCCGCGCGGCGCATGCGTCTGCTCCACGGGATGATTGGTGTCCTCTTGCCTAATGACGTCGTAACCGCGCTTTAAATCGGCGACCGACACCCCGCCCCACCACGCTTCGTCTTTGTTTTTCCACACGCCCATGGCGGGATGGTTTTTGAATTGATTGACGAGATTGCGCAGAGCGGCCTCGGTCGCCGCGTCGCCGGCCGCGAAATATGACAGCTCCCGCAAGTTGAGCAGGCAATACATCCCATGTTGCTCGCCCCAATCGAGTGCGGCCAGCTGGTCGGCGATCAGCTGGCTGTTCCAGTTGTTGGTCTGGGCAATCCGAAACAGGAGCGCGCCGGCATCTCGAAGTTCCTGCAACCCGTCGCCACCGGCCGGCGTTTTTCCACCGGTAGGCGGTCCGGGAGAAAGCGTGATCGGAAAAACTTTCCGCCCGTTGATCAAGAGTACCTTGTCCGCGTCGATCGTGACGACAGAACCCGCCTGCGCGCTTGGTGCAGAAGGCCTCATCAATGCCAAAAGCATGATGAAGGCCCGCAGAACCGCGAACAAAGCGGAGGCTCGAATGGATTTCACGGTAAAACTATCTAGCAGAAAGAAATTCGCACGGCTAGGCGATAACGCGGGATTACGGTTCCGTCTGGAGATTTTAGGGAGGCAACTTGAAGCAGATTTCCGATTGCAATCCGAACGTGACATCGCTATTGCTCAAGCCGTTAAACAACAAATAATTAAAACCTATGGCACAACCTCTTTTCCATCCGAGCATCGAAGGAGCTCAACACGGCAACAAATCTCTCGCTGAATTTTTGGCTTATGCCAAGAAATCGGGGGCGACCGGCGCGCAACCGTCCAACTTCATGTTGCACGACAACAAGGGCCTGCGCAGCGCGAAGGAGATCAAACAAATTTTTGGCAAAGCCAAGATGACTTTGGACGGCATTTCCGCGCATTGCCCGTTCTGGGTTCACACCACGGCCTGGACCGGTAGCCCGACGATTCGGCCCTTCATTCCGGCCGATGTGGCGAAAAAATCCCCCGAACAAATCGAACGATGGGCGGAAGATTATTTGCTCGGCCTGCTGGATTTGTGCGCCGAATTGAACATGAATATCCTGCCGATGTTTTGGGGCGTCGCGTTCGGCTGGGAAGTGGCGACCGGTTATCCCTGGGGATTCTGGAAGGGCGGCGATTACGATTTGATCGCAGAAGGCAAGGAACGCTTCGTGAAGAAGACGGCAAAAATCCGCAAGCACGCCAACAAGCTCGGAATTTTTCTCGCGCACGAAATTCACGGCGGGACCGCCGCGATGACCGCCGATGATTTTAATATCCTGGTAGAAACTTGCGATGGGGATAAATGCCTTGGGGTCAACGCCGACCCGTCGCACTGCTGGGAAGGGGAAGATTTTGAAACGCGCTTCCTGAAAGTCGCCCCGCGCATTTACGGTTGCCATGTGAAAAACTTCGCCATCCGAAAGGGCGTCCCGGTCCGCATGATGGAACCGAACTGGCAGAAGCGCGGCATGCAATTCTGCGATATTCCCTCGGGCGATTTAAATATGACCCGGTATGCCGAGTTGATGATCCAATGCGGTTATCCGCAGCGATATCGACAGATAATGGGCACCCCGACAGCACCGCTCGTGGTCGAAGCCGAGAGCGCCTACCGCGACCTCGATGCGACCAGCGCAAATGCGATTCAGTTCGTGCGCGATAATCTCTGCTTCCCCATTGCGGCAGGATCATTTGAGGATGGAATGGGCGCGTAGGCATTCACATCGAAAAAACTTCTGACCAGCCGAAATCGTGGAAACATGATTTCGGCTGCGTCATTTGTGGGCGACGCAATTCATTTTGTGACAACGTATTTTTGTTGTTTAGAGCAAACAGCCCGATCGCCATTGCGTCAATTTCTGACGCCGTAATCCCCTGAAATAAAAATGCAGAGAACGGTCATGGAAAACCATTCTCTGCAATCCCTTGCTTAACTTAGCTGGGAAGAAACTGACTAGAGGCCCTTCTTGCCCGCAGCTTTGACCTTTGCCCATCGGGCCTTCGCCAAGGC
Organism: Verrucomicrobiales bacterium; assembly: GCA_947478865.1. Classification (GTDB taxonomy): domain Bacteria; phylum Verrucomicrobiota; class Verrucomicrobiia; order Limisphaerales; family CANJXF01; genus CANJXF01. The sequence continues at coordinate 10,199 of CANJXF010000011.1, forward strand.
GGAGAGCTTAGCTTTTGCAGCGGCACTCATTGGCTTGCTCTTCGTGGCAGGCCCTGCTTTAACAGGGGCCTTCGCCTTAGCAGCCGGGGCAGCCTTCGCGGGCGCTTTGTTGCCAGCTTTGATCTTGGCCCAACGAGCCTTTGCCATAGCTGAGAGCCGGGCTTTAGCGGCGGCTGACATACCCGAGGGTTTTGCGGCAGCCGGTGGAGCCGACGGAGCGGACCCGAGCAGGGTAGACAGTTCAGTCTGGAGCTTGGCGATCTGCTCCTTGAGCTGCACCGCCTGTTTGAGTTCAGACAACGATAAATCTGATATATTATTTGCCATAGGAGCTGAAACTAGTTTCAACGAGTAGATGAGTCAATCAAAAGTGAAACCGTCATCCCCTATCATAGTCCCCTGTTAAACCCTATTTGACTGCTGGATAGCCGACGATTCAACAGGGCATACCCTGCTCTACCCTGCTCCGGTTTCAATCTCTCAGACTTATCCTGGCACAAAGAAAAGATGTTCCACTGAATACGAGAAGTTTTTCAATTGTCGACGTTGCAACTCGGGCTCTTTTCACGCAGCGGTTGTTCCTTGAACCCCGTTGCTGTGAACCTGGTAACAATCCAAGCGATGCCTAGCGTTACAAATGTGCCTATCATGGTAAACCATGGCCAGGCCACCTTGCCAAAAACGGGTTCGCCACTGGGCGCAGAACCGGTCTGCCATTTCAGCCAGAAGTGGATGCAACTCATGACCAGAATGGATGCAGTCATCCCGCTGAATACCGCCAGGCTCCCGACCTTCCTCCGCCGGATTGCCAGGATCAGGCTTCCAAGCAACGCTCCACTGGTTACCCCGCGCAAAGCAAAAGAAAGATTCAGGACCGAGTCTTGGGCACGGCTCAGGTAAGCCACAATCACCAGGGCCAAAGCCCAAAAGACAGTGGACCAACGGCTGAACTGCAAATAGAAACTCTCGTCCCTGCCTTTAAGAAATCGTTTCAGCAGGTCCATGGTCGAAACAGAAGACAGCGAGGTGAGCGCTGAACTGATGGACGACATGGCAGCGGAAAGGATCGCGACAATCAAAAACCCTTTTACGACGTGCGGAACTTCGGTGACCATGAAAATTGGAAAGATAAAATCGTTCGCTTTGATCCCCGGCTTGGGTTCGGGAAGAGGAATTTGCATCGCGTGCGCCTGGTAGAAGGCCCAAAGAAAAACGCCGCACAAAAGGAAAATCAGGAATAGCGGGAAGATCAAAATTGCGCTGGTCACGAGCGCCTTCCTCCCATCGGCGATATTCTTGCAGGCCAGCACCCGCTGCACGATGAGCTGTTCAGCGCCATGTGTGGAAAGCACGACGAAGGTTCCTCCAATAACTCCCATCCAGATGTTAAAGGGCAGAGACATAGAAAATTGGCCATTGAACCAATGCAGTTTGCCGTGGTCGTAGGCATTGCTTAAAGCTGCGCTCACCCCACCGTCGATGAGGGTCGGAATATAAAGCAAAGTGAAAATTCCTCCGGCCAGAAAAAGACAGAATTGAACTGCGTCCGTCCAGATGACCGCTTTAACCCCTCCGAAAAATGTGTAAATCAGTGATAGAAAAACAAAGAGGATGATCGATCCCAGAATTGGATCACCCGTCCCCAATCCAAGGAGTTTGTCGTTTAAAATCAGCTTCACCGGTATCGATGCGACATATACCCGGACACCTGCCGCCAAGGTCTCCGTCACCAGAAATATCCCTGCCGCCCACCGGCGCGTCCCCACTCCAAAGGCTTGTTCAAGCAGCTGGTAGGGCGAATAGATTTCTCCTTTGAGATAATGCGGCACCATCACAATCGCCAGAATGATGCGAGCAATGACGTAACCGAAAATTACCTGGATGAAAGAGATATTGTCACCAAACGCCATGGCGGGGACACCGATGATGGTCAAGGCGCTGGTTTCTGCAGCGACGATGGACAGGCCTATTCCAAGCCATCCGATATTTTTATTTCCCAGAAAATAATCGCGGGTGCTTTTTTGTCCGCGGGCAGCCCACATTCCGACGCCAATAATCACGGCGAGATAAACCGAGATCACGATCCAGTCTGCTGTGTTGAGGAAGCTCATTTGAAACGAATAAGTAAATCGCGCCGTTTGCGGGAGGCGAGCAAAATCAACGGAGTCGCGATGGATGAAGTCTCCGTTGATCAAAAAAATCACCAACCATTCGGCCGGATTTATTCTGGACAATTTTCTTTCAGAGATAAAACCTGAATTCATGTCCCAACCCCAGATTTTAATGGTGCCCCCATCCGCTGCGGCGCGCCCTGCCTACAAATGGTGGGCGGTCGCGATGCTCTGGTTCATCTGTTTTTTCAATTACGCCGACCGTCAAGCTATCTCAGCCGTATTCCCCGCGTTGGAAAAAGAATTCGGCTTCAACAAGGAACAGCTTGGACTCATCGGGTCAGCATTTATGTGGGTCTATGCAGGAGGCGCTCTCTTCGCCGGCCTGGTCGTAGATCGATTTCGTCGCAAGGATTTGATTCTGGGCGGGTGTCTCTTTTGGAGTTTTGTGACGGTGACGACAGGGTGGTGCTCAAAGCTCTGGCACTTCGTAACGGTTCGCGCCCTGGAAGGTTTGGGCGAAACGTTTTATTTCCCTGCCTCGATGTCGATGACCAGTGATTACCATTCCAAGAAAACCCGTTCGCGCGCATTAGCGTTTCATCAATCGAGCGTTTATGTCGGGACGATTCTCGGCTCGTGGTTGGGAGCTTTGCTGGCCATGCATTATGGCTGGAGGGTGGGATTTTATATTTTCGGGATTGCCGGAATGGTGCTGGCGATTGTGCTCTATAAGTTTTTGCGCGAACCCGTTCGAGGTGAGTCTGAATCCGTAGAACTTCAGCAGCACGGTATTTTTGTGGAGAAACCCCTCGGTGTTATGGAGACATTCCGGGTTATTTTCCGAGCCCCCTCGGTCATTTTATTGATGCTTGCATTCGTTTGCGCCAATGCGGTCGCAACAGTTTTTCTAGTCTGGACCCCGAGTTTTCTCAAAGATAAATTCCATTATGATCTTGCGACCGCCGGCTTAAGCGCAACCGTCTTTATCCATTCAGCGAGCTTCATCGCCGTGCCGATTGCAGGCTGGCTGGCGGACAAGATTTCCAGTCGTTTTGCGGGAGGTCGGATTCTGATCCAGGCCATGGGATTGCTGGGTGGGGCAACCTTTGTTTTCCTGGTCGGCAACACGCAAAGCCAAACCACTTTGATCATCGCGATGACAATTTTCGGTCTTTGCAAAGGTTTCTATGACTCGGGAATATTTGCGTCGCTTTTCGACACGATCGAGCCCCGGGCGCGAGGCACGGCGGCTGGCATCATGAATACCGTTGGCTGGGGTGGCGGCGCTTTTGGTCCCTGGTTCGTCGGGCGTATGGCTGAACGCGGGTCCAGGCCAACCAAAGTCGAAAATATGAGCGACGCCATTGCCTGGGGTGGAGGCCTTTATCTAATCGGTGCGGCTCTTCTCATTGGGGCAATATTTCTAGCCCGGCGAACCGCGTCGCGCAAGGTGGATAATGGCATGCCTTAGCCCTGTTCCACCTGGAAAAACTGCCAGGATATCCGTTTGGCGCCGTTCACTTTTCTACAATCCAATTGGATTAAATGCTTTGAAATGAGATGCGAATTCGTTTGGCTCTCTGATAACTTTTTACGCGTCATGAAAATTGTTTTCAACCAATGGTTCGGATTGATTTTTACCTTGGTCATTATCGGAGCTTTTGAGGGCAATGCGGCTAGTCCCAAATACAATGTCCTTTTCATCGCTGTGGATGATCTGCGCCCGGAACTGGGTTGCTATGGACATCCGCTGGTGAAGTCGCCGAACATCGATCGCTTCGCCGCGAGCGGATTGCAATTCAATCGCGCCTATTGCCAGTTTGCCCTGTGCAATCCATCGCGCTCGTCTTTGCTGTCCGGACGCCGACCGGAAACATTGAAGGTCTTTGATCTCGCCACCTTTCTGCGCAAAAACAATCCCGACCTCATTACATTGCCGCAGTTGTTCAAGCAGAACGGTTACGAATCGCGCAGTTACGGAAAGGTTTTTCACATCACCAATGGAAACCATGAGGACGACGAATCGTGGAGTGTTCCGGCATGGCATTCCTTGCGAGATGACGTGAAGAAATCATCCGCGACAAAACCGGCCGCGAAGCCAAAAAAAATCGAAATTGATCCCGACGGAGCGGACCACAAAGACGAGCTGCCTTATGAATCGCCGGACGTGGCGGATGACAAAATGGTGGATGGGCAAATTGCCAATGCGGCGATTCGTGCCTTGCGCGAACTAAAGGATAAGCCCTTCTTTCTAGGGGTCGGTTTTCATCGTCCGCATTTGCCATTCATTGTCCCGAAAAAATATTGGGATCTTTACGATCCGAAGACCATTCGTCTGGCGCCTAATCCCTTTCTGCCCAAGGACGCGCCTGCCTTTGCCAGCAATGACGCAGGCGAATTGCGCCGCTACAAAGGCGTTCCCGCGGAAGGCCCCATTTCGGAAGCCGAAGCCCTTAAGTTGGTTCAAGGGTATTATGCGAGCGTGAGTTTCACGGATGCACAATTCGGAAAGTTATTGAATGAGCTGGAGAACCTCGGGTTGCGCGAAAAGACGATCGTCATTTTGTGGGGCGATCATGGTTATCAGCTCGGCGAACACGCGACCTGGACCAAGAGAACGAATTGGGAAATTGCCACCCGGGTTCCCCTGCTCTTTTCTGCGCCAAATCAGAAGGCGACGAATCGCAGGACAGATGCGCTCATCGAATTCGTGGATATTTTCCCGACTTTGAGCGAGCTTTGCAGATTACCAATTCCGGCTGGCCTTGAGGGCACCAGCTTTGTTCCATTGTTGAATAATCCCCAGCGGACCTGGAAGTCCGCAGCGTTTAGCATTTATGCCAAACCAATTCCTGAGTTGGGCAAAGGGTTTGGTCGCGCGATGCGGACCGAACGATACCGGTTCATTGAATGGAGCGCGCCAGGGAACGAGAAGCGGGTTTACGAATTATACGATCATCAGTCCGATCCACAGGAGAACGTGAACATCGCCAATCTGCCGAAGAATAAGGACCTTATCGCCACTCTATCGAAACAGCTTCAGGCCGGGTGGAAGGGTGCGTTGCCGAAATAGCCTGCGGCAAGGATTACACCTCTTGCCCGGCGGCAAATCCGGAAGCCCAGGCCCATTGAAAATTGTAACCGCCGAGCCAACCGGTGAGGTCGACGACTTCGCCGATGAAAAACAATCCCGGCACGCTCCGCGCTTCCATGGTCTTCGAAGAAAGCTCGTTGGTATCGATGCCGCCAAGCGTAACCTCGGCCTTGGCGTAACCTTCGTCTCCGGCTGGCTGGATTTTCCACGCGTGCAACTGGGAGGCAATCGCATCCAGCTCGCGAGGTGAATACCGTTTCACCGGCTGCGTTTTCACATTCTGTTCGCACCAGGTCTGGACAAATCTCTGCGGCAACCATTGGCAGAGCACAGTGGATAGCTCCTTGCTCTCAGCGCGGTGTTGTTCGAGCAATTGCCGCACATTCTTTCCAGGAAATAAATTGAGCAAAACGGCTTCGTCAGCGACGCGGTAATTAGAGATCTGGAGAATAGCGGGCCCGCTGACCCCGCGATGCGTGAACAAAATGTTTTCGCGAAATTCAGCGCTCGCCACTCGGGCAACGACATCAAGAGATATCCCGCTCAACTCGGAACAAAAACTTCGATCGCGCTCCGCAAAAGTCAGTGGCACCAGACCGGGTTTGCGCGCAACCATTTTGAGTTCAAACCGCTCGGCAACCCGGTAGCCAAAATCGGTCGCACCAAGATTCGGAAATGAGAGTCCACCGGTCGCGAGCACCACAGAGTCAGCGGTCAGGACTCCGACGCTTGTATCGACTTGGAACCGGTCGCTTTTTTGAACTTCGGCCACGCGGCAGTTCAATCGGATCTCGACCTTGGCCGCCGCACATTCCGCTTCCAGCATCGCCACGATTTCGCGGGAACTGGTGTCGCAGAACAGTTGCCCGAGTTTTTTCTCGTGATAAGCAATGCGATGTTTTTCAACCAACGCAATAAAGTCCGCTGGGGCAAATCGGGCCAGTGCCGACTTGCAAAAGTGCGGGCTGCCTCTGGTGATATAGTTAGCTGCCGTCGCCCCGACGTTCGTAAAATTGCAACGGCCTCCGCCGGAAATTAGAATTTTTTTTCCAATCCGTTCTGCATGCTCAAGCACGACGACGCGCCGTCCGCGTTTGCCCGCTTCAATTGCGCACATCAATCCCGCTGCGCCGCCGCCAATGACGATTACGTCGTAATTCATTTTGCGGCGTCAAAGATGCGGAGAGCGGAGAAGAAGTCGAGCAATCGTGACAATTTTCGGCTGAACGAGTGGCACTTCCCAACTCTTCCAACGATCGTCCAGCTTGACGTTAGGGTTCATTGGCTCAAATTTTATTCAGGAGCAGCGACGATATGAAGAAACAAAAAATTTCCACATTTTTCACGGCAATCATCATTGTGACAGCTTTGACGTCGGCAGGGCCATTGGCCGCACAGGATTCCCCTGCCGCTTCCACCACCGTAACGACCGACCATACCGCTCCGGCCCTGGCTTACGGAACGGCGAACGTTTTGAAATTAGCGGAAGCGAAAGTTGGCGATGAAACTATTATTGCTTACATCGAAAAGTCCGGGGAGGGCTACGGCAGTTTGGGCGCGTCGGAAATTATTTATTTGCGGGACCATGGCGTTTCAGACCGCGTGCTGAAGACGATGCTCACGCAAGAAAAGAACGCGCGCGACGCGACTCTCGCACAATCAGCGGCCCAACCCGTCGCAGCCGCTGCGGCACCAGCGGCGGTGATCGCCGCGCCGCAATACCAGCAAGCCTATGCGCCGCCGCCCTTCACGTATGTTCAAACTGCGCCCGCTCCATTGATTGTTATGCGCGATTCGTCACCACGTTTGGCGGATTATGGAATCTATCCGCGTTACGGCTACGGATACAGTTATGGCTACGGCTGCTATCCGGGTTACGGCTATCGGAGCTATGGCTATTATTATCCGCAAGCGTCGTTTTCCATGGGGTTTGGCGGACATCACGGCGGATTCCGCGGCGGATACTGTCGCTAACCTTCTGACATCAAGACCGCGATAACGGAACGTTAACGCGCTTCATTGAAATGGCGCGAACAAAGAAAAAGGCGAACGGACATTCCGTTCGCCTTTCGTGTTTAAGATTTGAATTCGCTTAGTAGCGGTAATGTTCGGCTTTGTAAGGACCGTCAGGCGAGATGCCGAGGTAATCCGCTTGCTTTTTCGTGAGCTTGGTCAGCTTCACACCGATTTTTTCGAGGTGCAAACGGGCCACTTCTTCGTCGAGTTTCTTCGGCAAGCGATAAACGCCGACTTTGTAACTGTCTTTGTTTTTCCAAAGGTCAAGTTGAGCGAGCACCTGATTGGAAAACGAATTCGACATCACGAAACTCGGATGGCCAGTGGCGCAACCAAGGTTCACCAGGCGACCTTCCGCGAGCAGATAAATCTGGCGACCGTTCGGAAGCGCATAACGATCCACTTGCGGTTTGATGTTCAATTTCTCCACGCCTTTGGCTGTGTTCAATCGATCGACCTGAATTTCATTGTCGAAGTGGCCGATGTTACAAACAATCGCCTGATCCTTCATTTTGAGAATGTGTTCGAGCGTGATCACGTCGCAATTGCCGGTGGTCGTGACGTAGAGATCAGCTTTACCCAACGTATCTTCGAGCGTGGTGACCTGGAAGCCTTCCATGGCCGCCTGCAAGGCGTTGATCGGATCGATTTCCGTGACGATAACGCGAGCGCCGAATCCACGAAGCGAATGCGCTGAACCTTTGCCAACGTCGCCGTAACCGCAAACCACCGCGACTTTTCCAGCGACCATCACGTCGGTGGCGCGCTTGATTCCGTCAGCGAGGGATTCGCGACAGCCGTAGAGGTTGTCGAACTTTGATTTCGTGACCGAGTCATTGACGTTGATCGCAGGAATCAAAAGCTTTCCCGCTTCCAACATTTGATACAAACGATGGACGCCGGTGGTCGTTTCCTCCGAAACACCGCGCCATTCCTTCACGACATTATGCCAGAAATTCGGGCGCTCTTTCGCGACGCGTTTCAACAAGTTCTTGATCACCTGTTCTTCGTGTGAACCACTGGGCGAATTAACCCAATTATCACCCTGCTCCAATTGATAACCCTTGTGGATTAGCAAAGTCACGTCGCCGCCGTCATCTACGACGAGCTGCGGACCTTTGCCGTTCGGAAAGGTCACGGCGTCCAGGGTGCAATCCCAATATTCTTCAAGTGTCTCGCCCTTCCAGGCGAAGACCGGCACGCCGGCTTTGGCGATCGCTGCGGCGGCGTGGTCTTGCGTGGAGAAAATATTGCAACTCGCCCAGCGCACCTGCGCGCCGAGATCGACAAGCGTCTCGATGAGGATCGCCGTCTCGATGGTCATGTGCAACGAACCGGTGACGCGCACGCCTTGCAGCGGTTTGCTGGCCGCATATTTTTTGCGAATCGACATCAAGCCCGGCATTTCGTGCTCGGACACCGTGATGTTCTTGCGGCCCCAATCCGCGAGCGAAAGGTCCTTGACCTTGAAATCCTGGCTCCCGTTTCCATTTGATTTCGCGGAACCGTTTTTTGCGATAACAGCCTTGGCGGTTTTGCCCGCTTTAACTCGTGCCGGTGAAAGTTTGATTTTAGCCATATTCTTTTTTTCCTGTTTCTAATTATTTCGCTGCGCGTTTCAATGCCGCTGCTTTGTCGGTTTTTTCCCAAGTGATTTCTGGATCGTTTTTCCCAAAGTGTCCGTAATTGGTCGTCTTCCCGTAAATCGGTCGCAGCAGATTCAATTGTTTGATGATGGCGGCCGGTTTGAAACTGAAGACTTCCTTCACTGCATTTTCGATCGCCTCGTCGCTCACGACGCCGGTTCCAAACGTATCGACGCAAATCGAAACGGGATCAGGATGACCAATGGCGTAGGCGAATTGGATTTCAGCACGCGTCGCCAAACCTGCGGCAACAATGTTCTTTGCCACGTAGCGACCCATGTAAGCGGCGCTGCGGTCGACCTTACTTGGATCCTTGCCTGAGAATGCGCCGCCACCGTGACGTCCCATGCCGCCGTAGCTATCGACGATGATTTTTCGCCCTGTCAAACCGGTATCACCTTGAGGTCCGCCGACCACAAAGTTGCCGGTTGGGTTGATCAGGCACTCGGTTTTTTTATCAAGCATTTCGGCAGGCAAAACTTTCCTGACAATTTCTTTGATGATGAAATTTTCAATCTCTTTGTGTTTTACATCAGCGCTATGCTGCGTTGAAACAACCACGTTCACAATGCGCACTGGTTTGCCGTTTTCGTATTTAACAGAAACCTGGCTTTTCGCATCGGGGCGCAGCCATTTCACTTTTCCGGACTTGCGAATGCGCGTCAGTTCGCGACCCAAGCGATGGGCGAACATAATCGGCGCGGGCATCAACTCCGGCGTCTCATCACAGGCAAAACCAAACATCAAACCTTGATCGCCCGCACCCTGCTCCGCCGTTTTCTTTCCTTCCGCGGAACGCGCGTCGACCCCTTGAGCAATGTCTGCACTTTGTGTCGTAATGACATTCGTGATGAAAACTTTATCAGCGTGGAAAACGTCGTCGTCATTCACATAACCAATTTCGCGAATGGCTTCCCGGACGGTTTGATTATGATTCAACTTGGCTTTTGTCGTGATTTCACCGCCAACCACAACGATGTTACTCTTCGCGTAAGTTTCGCAAGCAACGCGACTGTATTTATCCTGCGCTAAACAGGCATCGAGAATCGCGTCAGAAATTGTATCGCAAACTTTATCCGGGTGGCCTTCGCCGACAGATTCTGAAGAAAAGATGTAATTTTTGCTCATTTAAGTTTTAGTTGCTCAATGGTTTTCAAACACACGTATTGACGTATCTCGATGCGATGATATATCACATAGACATCCGGTCAACCTGATTTTCGAAATAATTGCCCCAAAAAATATGTCTTCCACTTTGAAATCTCTTCGCGCCCTATCTGACCCGACCCGTCTCCGCATTGTTGCGCTGCTAGAGAAGGAAGAATTGTCTGTGAATGAACTTCAGGAAATCACGCGTCTCGGACAATCACGCATCTCGACGCACCTCGGACTTTTGCAGGAATCGAGCCTTGTCCAGTCTCGACGCGAAGGGAAACGCACTTACTACAAACTCAACGAACGCGCAGACTCGGTAACCAGTGAATTCATTCAGCTCGCGATTCGCGGCGCGAAGGAGATGCCAGGATATTCCGCCGACCAAATCAATCTCAAACGCATTCTCGGTCGCCGCCAGGAACAGGCGCAGGTTTACTTTAATCAGGTCGCAGGGCGATTTGATCGCAGCTACGGCCCGGGTCGCTCGTGGCAGGCGTTCGGGCATTTGCTCCTGCGAATTATTCCACCCATCGTCGTCGCCGATTTGGGTTCAGGCGAAGGATTGATCAGCGAACTTCTGGCTCGCCGGGCGAAAAAGGTGATCGCCGTCGACAACTCGGAAAAGATGGTGACGTTCGGGGCGAACAAGGCGAAAAAGAACGGTCTCAAGAATTTAGAATTTCGGCTGGGCGATTTAGAGAATCCGCCAATCGAAGCGAACAGCGTCGACCTGGCGATCTTGAGTCAAGCCCTCCATCACGCCGCGGATCCAGCGAAAGCACTCGCCAGCACTTACAAAATTCTTCGCGCGGGCGGACAGATTCTCCTGCTGGATTTACTTAAACATAATTTTGAAGAGGCGCGCGAACTCTACGGCGACCGCTGGCTCGGTTTTGCCGAAAGCGATTTGCATCGCTGGCTGGAAGAGGCTGGCTTCAAGAAGATTGAAATCAGCATTGTTGCCAGCGAAGAACAGCCGCCGCATTTCCAAACCATTCTCGCGAGCGGACAGAAATAATAATAGGCGACGGAATCGCACGCTATTTCAGCTTGGCGATCCATTCGAAAATCTGTTCAGCCGCAGCGCGATCAGACTGTATCTTGATGGCCTGCGCCGACTTCATCGATCCGTAGACATCGCTCAACCAGATCGTTGAGAACTTGCCACCGGTATTGTTCACAAAAAGAGGGTGCGGTGCCGCGAGACTCGCAACCCCTTCAAACGCGCCAATCTTTCGCAGGCCGGGAACGAACACATCCGTCTTCAGCAAACGAACGTCGGAAGAAACGTCAACCCCCTCGCAATCCGCAACCACCGCATCAGCGGCAGGTGCGGCCAGGAGTGCCCATAAGCCAGCTTGGCCGATCCCGCAGAGAACCACTTTTCCGTCAGATTTTTTCGCCCAGGAACACGCATTCACCAGATCAGCCACGCGCTCTTGCGCAAACGTCCGATTGTAAGTCGTGAAAAATAGATCCGCTTGATTCGTCTTCGCTTCCGAGATATCCGGCAGCTTGAGGACGAGCACCTTAAAACCTTGATCGAACAAAGATTTGGCCAAGCCGCGCGGTTGACGATTGGCGCTCACAAACGTCTCTGTTCCGGAAGAATCCGCCAGAATCACCACGCCGCGCGCTTTCGGTTTCGCGGGCGAAAACAGAAACTCAAGACTCGGGGTTTCGGATCGCCCAAGCTGCATCGAATGTTTCCAGGCGGGCGTTAGAAACTCCTTAAATTTAGCGAACGACTTTTTGTTCGTCGGCTTGATTGACTCCAGTTGCACTCGATTGCTCTGAATCATCGCGCTAACCAAACCTTCCGCCGTCACCGCATCGGCTGGCAATTCACCATTTGGCCAAATGTGCAATTCTTCGTCGGACTCCTTTTTGTAAGGAGATTCCTTGCTGGCGGGGGAAACTGGTTTCAAAATCTTGCCGAAGAAATCGTAAACCGCTTCGCGGCTTGTTTGATTGTAGTTGTGGCCGAAGTCAAAGATTTTGTAACGCAAGTTGTCTTGGGCATTCAGCAGGCGATAAACACTTTCAACACCCGGACCTTCCACTGTCATCATGGTTTTCGTCCAGTCGCCCGTCGCTCCCACCATGATTTGCGGACGTGGAGCCGCTGCCGCTGCAATTTCCATGTTAGAATATTCCACGCGAAGTCCAGGAGCATTCTCGCACGAGCAACCTCCCTGCATGGAATGGGAAACCATCACAATGGGCGCCTGCACCACGAGACGGTCATCAATCGCCCCGAGCATAAAGGTTTGTGTGCCGCCGCCAGATTCACCCGTGCAAGCAAGACGCGACTTATCAACGTCAGGAAGTGCCGCTAAAAAATCGAGTGCGCGAATGCTGTTCCATGTTTGCAGCCCCATGAGGTTGATGTTCCACAGCAAGTTGGCTTCATTGGTCGCAAAGCGGCGGTGGCGCTTATAGAGATTCACCTTATCCAAACTGCCCTTTGGGTTCTCCGCGAAAAATGTGTCGTTGTATCCAACCATGTCATAGGTAAAGGCGACCATCCCCTGCTTGGCGAAATTAATGCAGCGAGCCGCCGTGCTACCGTTCGTGGTATCAGTCAGGCGGCCATTTTCCCAATGACCGTGCGGATTGATTATCCCGGGAAACGGACCGATTCCTTTGCCAACAGGTCGGTAAAGGTTTCCCGCCACGTAAAACCCAGGATAGCTTTGGAAGTAAACTTTTTCCACGCTGTAGCCGTCACGCAGAATTTTTCCAAATATCTGGGCGCGCAACGCGGTCTTCTCAGGCATCGGCCAGAGACCGCAACTCACCAAAGCCTGCGTGCGAATCGCCTGCGCGCGTTCTTGCCATTCCCGCTTGGATTCGATCTTCGGGAAGACCCACGGCGTGTTCAAATCCTTGCGTCCCACCTCAGCAGCAGAACTGGGCGTCGTAAGACAGAGGACTAGTGATAGCGCTGCAAAACAGCTTTTCCAACGCTGAGGAACAAAGTCGTTTTCGATTGACATAATTAGAATGCTTAGTAGGGTTCGTGGCACACATATCTCCTGCGGGCAAATTCATTAATTGGAAAGCAAAAAATATGAAAACGGAAAAAGGGATGGGGTCGTCCAAACTTGGCTGGCTGGTTTTTCTCACCTGTGGATTACTGTTTTGCGAGCGGTCGCATGCCGTGCTAGTGAACGGAAGTTTTGAACAAGGGCTGATTGGCTGGACAGCAAACAACGCGGGTGTAGCGATTAATCCGAGTGGCGCCAATGCATCAGATGGCACCAACTTTGTTACTTTGGGAGCAGGAAATATTTCCGGATCAACTCTCGCCCAAAGCTTTTTTGTTTCCGCTGGTGCAACGTATTCCCTTTCGTTTGATGTGACATTCTTTGGCATTGTGGGCAGTACGGGCATCGTTCGCACCGAGCTTTCAACCATTCTCGGAACCTTGGTATCCCAAACCTTCACCAACAGCGGCACCCCTACCCTGCCAAAAACCTATCAGACCGTCGTCCTAGCCTTTACAGTACCCCTGAACGAAACCAACCTTACCCTTAAATTCAGCGACCTGTCGCCCAATGGCGGAACTGCTATTGATCCACTCATTGATAATGTTAAAATCAACCTTAGTTTGTCGTCGACAAATCTACCGTCACCACCTCTGATCACGAGCCAACCACAGAGTCTAACTGTGATTGCGGGAACAAATGTGACGTTTACTGTTGAGGCATCAGGAGGAACACCGATTTTACCTACAGTTTCCAGCGGCACAATGAAGCTCTGGTTGAAAGCAGATGCAGGAGTTATTATGACGAGCAACAGGGTTAGCGAATGGCGCGATCAATCGACTAACGCAAATCATGCATCTCAGGAGGATACCAATAAACAGCCTGTAGCGGTAAATGGTGGAGCACAATTTAACAATAAACCTGTTGTGAGGTTTGACGGAATCAGATCGGCCACTGTGGGGGATTTCATGCATGGCAACGGCAATTTGAGTCTCAGTAACGCCTACACCTCGTTTCTGGTATATTTGGAGGCGGAAACAAACGTTATTGAACAGTTGCCCTCACTTATTGGAACGCCAGGAACTTACAATTCTGTACGAAGTTATTATATCCGCGGCAGCTCAGGCATAACGAACGAAATGGCTTTTGCAACATGGGCGAATGATTATGGCTCGGGATTTCGAATTCCCATTAACAAATCCAGGATTTGGACGCTGCGGTTGAATGAAACAAAAACGCAAATAGAATACTTCGACGCCGATGGACTCACTAATTTTACGACAAGCCGGACTACCCAGGAACTGATTACGCCCGCAGCAGGATATTATGTAGGGGGTGTAAATTTCCCATCCACGCAGCTCTACCATTTGAAAGGTGACATCGCCGAACTAATTTATTTCCAAGGAAAACTGACAGATGCGGAGCGGATCGCGGTTGAAAATTATTTGAGACAGAAATATTTTTCTGCTCCGATTACGGGTGGGCTTTTTTATCAATGGAGCTTTAATGGCCTGCCTATTGTGGGCGCTACTAATTCGTCACTAACGCTGAATCATGTCCAATCGACGAATGCTGGGGCTTACTCAGTCATTGTCAGCAATCTATTTGGCGCAACAATCAGCTCGAATGCTCTATTAACGGTCATCCAGCCCAATCGCGCCCCGGTTGCTGTGCCACAATCGCTTTCCGTCGATGAAGACAATGCCTTGCCGATTAAATTGCTGGCAGCAGACGCCGATGGAGATTTATTAAGCTACACAATTGGAATCCCTACGAATGGGACGGTAACAGGCACGGCGCCAAATCTGATCTATCAGCCAAATTCAAATTTTCACGGAGCCGACAGCTTCACGTTCAAGGTCAACGATGGAAAAACGGACTCAACCATCGCAACAATCAGCATCACAGTTGTTCCGGTCAACGACCCGCCGGTGGCCCAATCTCAATCCGCTTCTGTCGATGAAGATCATTCATTATCATTAACTTTGGTCGCCGCGGATGTTGATGGAGATATTTTAACCTACACGTTCACTGCCCCGACTCATGGGGTTTTAACTGGCACACCACCGAACCTGACCTACAAACCAAGCACGAATTATTTCGGGACGGATAGCTTTACTTTCACAGCCAAGGACGCACAGGTCGATTCTGCGGCAGCGACAGTCAGCATTACGATCGTTTCGGTGAATGACGCTCCAATTGCAATCGCGCAAGCCAAACCCTCATTCTTGTTTTCGTCCAATGAGATTAGCACGGTGATTATTTCTCCGAATGGAAGCAACGCGGCGGTCGTTTTAGATGGATCCCTTTCTTACGACATTGAGAGTAATGCATTAGATTACGCATGGTCGGAAGGAACAAACCTCTTGGCGAATGGAGAGATCGTCACGAATTCCCTGGCTGTCGGCACACACACCATCACGTTGGTGGTCAACGATGGCGCGGATAGTGGCGCGGACACGATCGTTGTAGATGTGATTACCCCTGCGGACGCGATCGCAGAACTGGTCGCTTTCCTCGATGCTTCCGCGCTTCCGCAGAAACGGAAACAGCCATTGCTCTCAACTTTAAGCGCCGCCATTCGATCCTTTTCGCGAGATCAAGCCAAGGCCGGCATCAATCAATTGAAAGCGTTCGCAAAGCAAGTGGATGCCCAGGTCGATTACGCAGATCCAGAGCTGGCAGCGGATTTATTGCATATTCTCAATGAGATCCTCGCCGTAATCGATGCTCCGCCTGCACCGTAAAATGTGGCTCACGCGGCCAAAGAATCGACTTGATTGCTGAGCGCCGGTGGCTGCTATTTGCGGGATATGATTTCAGCCATCATCGTCGCGGCGGGAAAGGGCACTCGAATGGGTGCAAACATCGACAAACTTTTCCTCGACCTATCCGGGCGCCCGGTGGTCGCTCATACCTGGCAACGAGTCGAAGAATCCGAATGCATCGACGAAATCATATTAGTCGTTCGCGATGGAATGCAGCCTACGTTCACCGAACTCGCCAGGGAGTTTAATTTCAAAAAACCATTCCGGTTTGCTTTGGGAGGAAAGGAACGCCAGGACTCGGTTTGGAATGGGCTCCTCCAACTATCATCAGCATCGGAAATTGTTGCCATTCAGGACGGAGCCAGGCCGCTTACTGCTGCAAAGGTGTTTAAGGATACCGTTGCAGCGGCTCGCCAAATTGGCGCTGCCGTCGCCGCTCAACGCGTAACCGACACGATCAAAGAATCAAAAGACGGGATTACCGTTTCGGGCCACTTGCAGCGCGATCGTCTTTGGGCCGTGCAAACACCCCAGACGTTTCGCGTTGATGTTATTCGTCGGGCACTGCTGGTGGTGCGCGAGAAAAACCTGCAAGTAACAGACGATACCGCAGCGTGTGAACTGATCGGCCAAGCAGTGAAACTGGTTGAATGCACCTCTCCAAATCCAAAAATTACCACACCAGCGGATTTGCATTATGCCGCTACCCTGCTCTCCTTGCGATCATCCAACTGAATTCAAACGCAAATTCTGACAAAAACAAATCTCTACTCTAAGCAAACGTTTGTTGATATTTTCCGGCCTTGAAAATTATGAACGAAACAAGCGTTCACCCGCGTTCTGGAGTTTTGGTCAAGCCCACCTACGGTTATGTGGGACCGTCACCCATGAGGCCGACCCTCAAAGAAGTTCTCGTGGAATGGATCGACTCCATCAACTTTGTCAAAGACGCAACCCGTATCTTGCCGGCTGCTTACGCCTTCTACCATTTCGTCACGTTCGGCGTTTTTATTTTCTTCCTGACGCGCTATTTTTCCGTTGTCTCGATAGCTGCCGTGACCACGATCGGCGTATTTATCGGCACCGTTTATAATACGGTTTGGTATCATCGCTTTTGCTCACATCAGGCGTACCGGTTCCGCAGCATCTGGTTCACCAGGCTTTTTCTCTGGTCGAATCCAATTTGTTTCCGGGAAGAAAGCTATGTCATTCCACATCGCATTCATCATTCCAAGTCGGATGAACCCGGCGATCCGTATGGTCCGCATCTAGGCTGGCTGGGCAGCTATCTGGCCACAGAAACTCAACAAAAGATGAACCGCAACATTAGTCGCGCCGAATTCGATCGAGTCGCTCGCAGCCTCGATCACATCGGTTTTGTGAAGAATTCCTACGCACAGTTTCAGAAGACCGGTTCGGTGGAAAACATCTGGCACTACGGCGCACGCGTTTTGTGCGCGAACCTGGCATGGTCCGCCCTGGCCTTTGCATTCGCTGGTTGGCCCGGAGTCCTGGCATGGATTTCCGGCGTATTCCTGTTCACATTTGTGGTGCGTGATTTTAATTTCCGCGGACACGCCAGCCTTTTCGGCACAGATAAACATGGAATGCCGGTGAATCAATTCATCTACGGAATTATTGCGGGCGAATGGCATGAAAATCATCATCGATTCCCCCGTTGGGCCAGGAGCGGACTCAGTTGGTGGCAAATCGATCTGCCCTATTTGATCATTCGTGGGATGAAACTATGCGGCGTCGTCACTCAGTATAATTCCAGTGATGCCGACGCTGTATCAAAGGCCCACGATTTTGATGACCTGGCCTAGCGCTTGGTTTTTTTGAGCGAAAGCTGCCGCAAGAATTCAGCGGCGGAACGACTCGGCGGGCGTTGCTTCGGCCACAGCGCCACAATTTTTCGTTCGGGACGCGGCCCTTGAAACGTTCGATAAACTGGCGCGTCGATCCGGTTAGCCTTTCCCGCCATGGCAGGAACCAATGAAATTCCCAGTCCGGCCCGCACGAGCGATTGAATTGTTTCCATCTGTGCGCTGCGAAAACTGATATGGGGATGGACATCGCGCCGCTCGCAAAATCCCAAAACCTGATCGCCAAGACAGTGCCCCTCCTTCATCAAGATGAGGCGTTCCGTCGCGAGGTCCTCTGCTTTGACCTTCTTCTTTCGCACCAGCGGATGATCGGGAGGCAATGCCAGCATCAGTTCCTCCGTGAACAGCACCTGCACCTCCACCCGTTCATCACGAATGGGGCAACTGGCAATCGCGAAATCAATCTCATAAGCCAGCGCCAGCTTGAGCAACTGCAGCGTGGTATCTTCGTGCACGACGATTTTCACATTGGGAAATTGCGCCATGAATCCAGCCATGGCCTCGGGCAAGAGATAAGGGGCAATCGTTGGCAACACGCCAATTGAGATTTCGCCTCGGAGCAATTGGCGCGAATCATTGGCTTCACGCTTCGCTGCGTCCACTTCCTCCAGGATGCGGACAGCCCGCCGCAGAAACAGTTCGCCGGCAGGAGTTAATCGCGCGGTGCGTTTCAGGCGATCGAAAATCCGCTCGCCCAAACCTTCCTCCAGTTTTTGAATCTGTTGGCTCAGCGAGGGCTGCGAAACGTGGCATTGCTCCGCGGCCCGCGAGAAATTTCCCGTGCGCGCCACGGCGACGACGTAACGAAGTTGCTGCATTTCCATAGGCAGCTCCTATCGTAACCAGAGGAAAGAAGTATTTCAACAATGCGACATTTGATGGTTAAGTTGCTTCAAACAAAGCACAAAGAATTTTATGAACGAAAAAAACAACCCACCTCTCCTCACGACCACCGGCGGCAATCCGGTCAGCGACAACCAGAACTCTCTCACCGCCGGCCCGCGCGGCCCGCTGCTGATGCAGGATTATCAACTGCTCGAAAAGCTCGCGCATCAGAATCGCGAGCGCATTCCCGAGCGCACCGTTCACGCCAAGGGCACCGCGGCTTACGGCACCCTGACCATCACGCACGACATCACGAAGTTTTCCAAAGCCGCCGTCTTCAAGCCCGGCGCCAAAACCGAGGGGCTCCTGCGCTTTTCCACCGTGGCCGGCGAGCGCGGCGCGGCGGATGCCGAGCGAGATGTGCGCGGGTTTGCGCTGAAGTTTTACACGGAGGAAGGCAACTGGGATCTCGTCGGCAACAACACGCCGGTTTTTTTCATCCGCGATCCGCTCAAGTTCCCCGACTTCATCCACACGCAGAAGCGCCACCCCAAATCCAACCTCCGCAGCACCACCGCCATGTGGGATTTCTGGTCACTCTCGCCCGAGTCGCTGCACCAAGTCACGATCCTCATGTCCGATCGTGGCCTCCCCAAGAGCCTGCGCCACGTCAACGGCTATGGCAGCCACACCTTCAGCCTGATCAACGCGGCGAACGAACGCTTCTGGGTGAAATTCCATTTTAAAACCTTGCAAGGCATCCAGACCATGACCAACGCGGAAGGCGATGCCGTCATCGCCAAGGATCGCGAAAGTTCGCAGCGCGATTTGTTCGAGGCCATCGAACGCGGCGAGTTTCCCAAGTGGCGTTTCTGCGTGCAGATCATGCCGGAGAAGGACGCCGAGACGTATCGCTGGAATCCGTTCGACCTCACAAAAGTCTGGCCGCACAAGGATTATCCGCTGATTGACGTCGGCGTGTTGGAACTGAACCGCAACCCGGAAAATTATTTCGCCGAGGTCGAGCAGTCCGCCTTCAGCCCATCGAACATCGTGCCCGGCATCGGCTTCTCGCCCGACAAAATGCTCCAGGCGCGCATCTTCTCCTACGCCGACGCGCATCGTTATCGTGTCGGGACGCACTACGAAATGCTTCCGGTCAACCGGCCCAAGAACGCCGTGCATACCTATCACGCCGATGGCCCGATGCGCTTCGACGCACCGAAAGGCACGAACGCCTACTACGAGCCCAACAGTTTTGGCGGACCGAAGGAAGACAAGCGCTTCGCCGAGCCGCCGTTGAAAATCTCCGGCGATGCCGACCGCTATAATCATCGCGACGGCAACGATGACTACACGCAGCCGGGCGACCTCTTCCGCTTGATGACGCCAGGCCAGCAGCAACAATTGTTCGGCAATGTTGCCGCCGCCATGGCGGGCGTTCCGGAAGAAATTATCCAGCGCCAGTTGGTGCATTTCCACAAAGCCGATCCCGCTTACGCTGAAGGTGTGGCCAAAGCGGTCGGCGTGAAGAACGGCGCCGCAGTCCGCTAGTTCACCTTCGGCAACGACTAAGCCATGATCCACGCCATTACCGAGAGCGAAGAACAGCGCTACGCGGAATTGCAATTGATCGCGCTCGATTTCGCGCGCCATGGCGAAACCGCCTCTCTGGCGGCCATGCTTCGGCATGGCCTGCCCGTGAATCTCGCCGATGCAAAAGGCAACACGCTCTTAATGCTCGCCAGTTACAATGATCAGGCGCAAACCGTCCGCATGCTCCTGGAACAGGGCGCCAATCCCGACGCACGAAATGATCGCGGGCAAACCCCCTTGGGTGGCGTGGCGTTTAAAGGCTATCCAGAAATCGCAACCCTGCTTCTCGAGCACGGCGCGGACATCGATGCGGATAACGGTGGCGGCATGACCCCGATCATGTTCGCCTCGATGTTTGGGCGCGTTGCCGTGGTAGAGCAATTGAAGAAGCACGGCGCATCGCTTGATCGCCGCAATCGGCTCGGCGTGTCGGCGCGGTTCATGGTTCGCCTGTCGCGTTGGATCAACCGGTTCTTCGGTAAAAAAAGGGCGCAGGCCGGCGCGTCCTGAGCCTTGCCCGCCGCGAGGTTATTCGTTCTCGATGCGAAACAATTCGGTCCGGCTGCGCAGGTAAAGGGCTTTTCCATCGACGGCGGCGGATGCCATGAAGCCGTCTCCCAATTGGTTCTCGGAAACAATTTTAAATTCCCGCGCGGCATTGATCACCGTCGCTTTTCCCTCCTCGTTGAAAAAATAAACGCGCCCTTCCGCGTAGAGCGGCGACGCGGAAAAGTTTCCCCCGATCCGTTCGCGCCAGATTTCTTTTCCCGTCTTCGCCTCCATGCAGGTGGCGATTCCTCCGTCGTCGATCATGAAAAGCAATTCCTCCACCAGCAAGAGCGATGGGCGCGTCGGGACGTTGCGCGACACCTTCCACACGATGTTCGATTCGTTCAGAATCCCCTGCCCGCCCGGCCGGATCGCCACCACTTCTCCATGACCATTTCCGGAGCAGAGATAAATTAATCCGTTCCCAAAAACCGGCGTCGTGCTGGCGGAATAGGTCTTCGTATCCTCCACGCGCCAGATTTCTTTTCCCGTGAGCGGATCGTAGGCGTAGGCGGCTTTCGATCCTTGACTGATCAGGATTGGTTTGCCGTCAATTTTGAAAACGCGCGGGGTGGAGAACGCCTTGCGCCAGTCGCCTTCGCGTTCCGGTTTGCCGTCGGGACCGGCATCTTTGTAATCCACCGAACGTTCCGTGCGCCAAACTGTTTTCCCCGTTTGTTTGTCGAGAGCCACAACGAACTGGTGGTCGCTCCCGTCAAAATGATGGATCAATAGATTTCCGAAAATGCAAACGGAGGAACCCGCGCCGCGATAATGATTGCAGACGAAATCGCGCCGCGCCCAAATCACTTTGGCGGTCCCGGCATCAATGCACGCCACGCCCGGCGAGCCCCAGCTGACGTAAAGCCGTCCCGCCTCGATGACTGGCGTCGGCGAACCGTAGGTGTTGAAACGATGCGCAAACTGCGGCGCTTCGACATCAAAAATTTTCTCGTTGTGCACGATTTTTCCGGTTTCGCGATCGACACAAACCACGGATAGCTGCGAGCCGTTTTCGGATGCAGAGGTCATCCAGATTTGATTTTTCAGAATCACGGGCGAAGACCATGCGCGCCCGGGAATGGCGCTTTTCCACTTCACATTTTTCCCGGCGCTCCACGTGATGGGCAAATTCCTCGCCTCAGAAATCCCATCGCCGCCGGGACCGCGAAACTGCGGCCATTCCGCGAACGAGATTGAAGTCAGCAGCGGCAAGCCAGCCAGGCCTAGGAAAAATTTGGATCGCATTCCGGGAATTTTGCGCAAGCGAATGCACAAATCCAAGCCTCCTTTGACACCAGCAGCTTCTCCGCGGACATCGCTGAATCGCCGTCCACCATTTGTCTCCGGCATTTACAATCAGGTGAAATCGGCGAACATGCCCATCCCTTCGGAGAAACTAATATGCCGCAGGTGAATTAACCGCAGTAGAAAGATAAAAATCATGGGCGATAAATCCCCGAAATCGAATCAGAAGAAAACTTCACAGAAACAAGCCGTCGCGAAAAGCGCCAATCAGAAGAAAACTCAAGCCGTCGCCGCCAAGGCCGCTTCCGCCAAGAAACGATAATCACCCCACTTCTATCTTCCCTGGTTTAAACATTGGGGAAGACAGATTCCGCCCCGGCGCGGGCGATTTCCCGGCCCGCTTCTCACCCCTTCACCCCTTCTTTCAACAACCCGTCCAGATCCAGGTGGCGCGTAAACATCGCCATGTTTCCATTGCCGTCCCGCGGCCATTCTTCACGCGGACGATCCCAGTAAAGTTCCACCCCGTTCTCATCCGGGTCCCGCAGGTAAAGCGCCTCGCTCACGCCGTGGTCCGAAGCGCCGTCCAGCTCGATGCCTGCCGCCAGCACGCGATGCAACGCATCGGCCAGTTCCGCGCGGGTCGGGTACCGCCGCGCCCATTGACTCATCATCCGCGTCGATTGATTGGCTGATCGCGGACTTCGCGGTCGTGCAAGTTGTCTTCGATCCACTGTTACCGGACTTTGCAGTCGTGTAATCCGGGCTCGATCGGCGGTTCGAGAACTCTGAAGTCGTGTATCTGTCGAATGATTGATGGTTAGCGAACCATGCCGTTCGGTAATCCTTCGATTTTCCATGGATTGGGCCGGATTCAAGGTGAAAACTCTCCAAAATCATCAGATTTAATCAGCGGTGGCTACAAGTCATCGCATAAATACCGGAGCGCGGCTGTGTCGTCCTGGACCAGCCGCAGCGGATGGCGCATTTCATTGGTATTCGAGTCCGCTGCGGCTGGTCCTTGGGACACAGCCGCGCTCCGTTCGCTATTTATGAGCTGCGTTCTAGAGAGAGGAAGCGCCGCGACTGGCACCGTGGTCAGGTCGATAAGTTCCGCCGCAAGGCGGAATGAACTCACGCATATCAGCAGGATCAACCAGCATCCGCGATCAGCGGTGCAATCGATAATATGTTCTAACTTCGTTGATGGTGGCGTCTGCCAACTCCTCAGTCCATTGCGCAAGGTCGGAAAGAAGAACCGTGAAAAAAACGGAACCAAATCCTATTGCCCGCTTGACAAAAATTGAGCCATATCAACGATGCGGGTCACCTACCGCCGCCGGGACAGTAGGTGGAGCTCAAAAAGAATACCCAAGCTCGCGCAGAGCCGCGAACGGATGGCGCGGGCGGCGGTTAGGTGAACCCGCCGGGTTAGCCCATGCATGTTTCATAGTAGCCTCTGGCTGTCCGACGAAAATATAGATAAAGGCCTGGGAGGAGTGCGAGCATCACGAAGGCAAGCACAGTGTCAATGCTAACCCGCCCCACAGAGAGGGTGCCCACCATGACTAGCCCACAACCTCCAAGCACGAGCATAGGGCGCGACCAACGCCGTGCACGAATCAATCCGTAGCTCACCACCGAAAAATATGCACCCACGCAACAGAACACCAGACCTCCTCCCCGACGCCAGAACTCCGCAAACGAAACGGGCTCCCCGGCAATCCGGAAATCCATGCCCGGCACGAATGCCAAAGGAAGCGGCGAGGAAAGCAGAAGGCAGCAAGCCGTGAGAATGCGAAGGCCGGTGGGCATTCGCTTGAGCGCTCCTATGGTGGCCCCAAAAATAGTCATACGAAACGGCTAGACCGTATGGCTTAACAAAGAGAAGAAGAGGGTGTTTGATTTGGAGCGTGGGTTATCCGCCGGAGCGGACCTATCCACAATGTTAAAGTCCCGGCATAAAGCCGGGCCGTTGCTAACCATGTAAAACCAAACACCCATGAACAAAACAGTGCATCACATCGGTTGAGCCGTCCACCAAGAAACGATCGCCACGCAATCGCCCCGGCCAGGCCGGAAAAGAAAACCGCATAGAAGACTTCAGGTAAGTTCGACCGGGCTTGTTCAACAACGGCGCTTCGACGCTCCTTCGCTGCGCTTAGTCGGTCAAAGCTAGTCTTGGAGGTTAGGCCACTGGTGTCTCATGCTCTCCAACAAATCGTCCGTCTGGATTCATGATAAAACTGTCGGTCACGTCCGGAGTGTAAACCGGAATGAACCCCAATAACGGCCTCTGCGGCTCTGCCGAAAGGTCACCGCAAACACGGACATCGCCGTGCGGCTTGTCGTCCCACAACGCCTGAAACTCCATCTGATACTCAGTGCCGTCGGGAGCAGTGCCCTCGATGTGCTCCAGGCAATCGTGCGCTTTTCGGTCGCGCTCGACTTGCTCCGCAAGCTGCGCGTAACTCCAAGTGCGAAACTTCGCCAAGTGCTCTGACAGAATCTTGTGCATCTCGTCTTTGCTCATGGCGTGCGAAGTGGCCTAACAGGTATTCGGGAGCAGATTGCGGTATTTCCCGGTTGGCATATACGGTGGTTAATTCACCCTTTCGCTCGTGTCAACAAGGGATTACAGTTTTTCTCTCCATGAATATTGAACCGGGAAAAACCGCAGGCCGGATCGGCCAGAAATCCTTCCGCTGCCCAAGTGCCATCGGCACGAAATAGTCGCAGCCCAGGGTCGAGCGAAGCGACCACCCTGGGAATCAAGCCTCAATACACGCAGTCATTCTGCCGAAGGCGCGAACGCCGTGAGCTCGACCGGGCTTGTTCAACAACGGCTCACTTCGACGCTCCTTCGCTGCGCCCAGTCGGTCAAAGCTTGCCTTGGAGCTTAGGCGGCGTTGTCATGGTGCTGGGACAAGGTGAACTGTGACTGCGCTGACGATAGCCGAAAGCGCGAGAATGACACCAGCTGCAATCCATGCCGGAAAGATGCCTCCGTGTGGGCCGATCTCAATGTCGCGACGGACAAGAAAGAAGATGAATGCGGCGAGCGCAGGAGTGAGAGCGACAGCGACCGCAAACATCTTCGGGCGGCCAAGCCGACGGACAACAGTGCTCAGCACCACAGCGAGAACAAGAGCGAGTGTGAGAATGATCATGACGTCTGATGATGCCTAGACCGTATGGCTTAACAAAGTGAAGAAGAGGGTGTTTGATTTGGAGCGTGGGTTATCCGCCGGAGCGGACCTATCCACAATGTTAAAGTCCCGGCAAAAAGCCGGGCCGTTGCTAACCATGTAAAACCAAGCCCCCATGAACAAAACAGTGCATCACATCGGTTGAGCCGTCCACCAGGAAACGATGGCCGGCGCAGCGCCCTTGTCAGGCCGGAAAAGAAAACCGCATAGAAGACTTCAGTAGTTCAACCGGGCTTGTTCAACAACGGCTAGCTTCGACGCTCCTTCGCTCCGCTCAGTCGGTCAAAGCTAGCCTGAAGGTTAGGCCGAATTCGGTATTGGTTTTCTTGAAAGCCGTGCATAAATAATTAGCCAAGCGACAATACAGGAAATCAAAAGTGGCAGCCTCGCGAGAGTGAGCCAATGACCATTGAACTGCCACCAGCCGTGCAATGCTCCAAGAAGCGAGCCGTCGCCGACCGGGGGACGAAATAGGACGCTGAGCCCCGAAACATGCATCCGCCAGAAGAATGCGGCTCCAAGGCAGGCCAGCGTGATGGCGGTCCATGCCTTGGGCCGGAGCCACATCAGAACAGACAGTGCTACACTGGCCGCAATGAAGGCGAATAGTTCCAAACTCGCGGTAACGCGGTATCGCTGGGCGAATTCGCTAACGTGGTCTGCGGCGGGTTCTGGCAGGGGCACACTCCACAGCAACGGAATCTGGACAAGTAAGATGCCCCAGAACACCGCGTTCAAAACCGCTATCAACTTAATGCGCTGGTTGCTCATAAGTCGCCTAGACCGTATGGCTTAACGAAGGGTTTAAGAGGACGTTTGGATCCGGTAGAACGCGGGTGGCCGGGCGTGAGCCAGGCCGAGCCGGAAGGTGAAAGGCCCGTCGTCGAAACAATGAATCATTCATCACAGCAGAAAGGAACCAAACGCCCATGAACGAAACAGTGCATCACATCGGATTGGACGTCCACAAGGAAAGCAGCGCCGTGACCATCGCCCCGGAGAAGCCCGATGCTCCTTCCCCTTTCCCAGTGCCAGCGGCACGAAATATAACAGCCCCGGTTCGAGCGCCGGCGAACACCCGAGGTTCATGCCTCCATTCCGTTGATCACTTTGCCAAAGGCGCGAGCGCAGCCGTGCTTCATCCACGATGCGCCGGTTGGCTTGATTTTTTCCCAAAATCTCTCAGTTACAGCTTTGAACTCCGAGCCTGCCTCTTGAGGTTCTATCGTTGGTTCGCTCGTCTTCACTCTGGACATCCGAGCCGAATTTGTCGTTGATTTACGCGTGATTTTCATACCGACCTTCCTTTGCCTAGCTCGCCTGAGCGGAAGCCTGCGTCGGTTTGCCGTTCTGGTTGCGCTGGCGGCGCTGTCCATTCCCGCAACGACTCAGGCCGCCCTGCCCGCGCGACTGGTGCTGCTGGTGGACGGTGTTTCTTATCGTGACATGAAAGCGTTGCAGGAGGGAATCACCTACCAAGATCGCAAAGGCCGGTCGTTGTATCGCCAGGGATTTCATCAGGATTATTTTCCGGTCAGCCGCCTGGTATCAACCTTTCCGTCGGTCAGCGATCCGGCGTGGACGGAGATACTCGGGAACCGCCCGCCGCCCGGCTATCAGCGCACTTATTTCAACGCGATCGAGGGTTCGGAAATCTATCTCAACGGCCTCACTAGCTCGGGGGATTACGAGCGGCAGATGACGTGGCAGATGGACGGCGATTTCCGCCGGATGATGAGTTACGTCTTCCCGCTCAGCGCGTTTAATTACGAGATCAACGCATTCGCCGAGAACTTCCTCCAGACCCGCGGCGTTACGAACTATTACGCCCTGATTCATTCCACGGATGTCGCCCAGCATTTGTCCGGCGATATTTACGACATGCTTTGCGCGCTTGACGCCAAGCTTCAGGAGCTGCGCGCCATTTATCGAGCCCGCGAAGGGAAGGATCTCGAAATCCTGCTTCTGTCCGACCACGGGAATAACCACGCCGGCGGAGGCAAGCGGGTCGCCGTCGGAAGTTTTCTAAAAGCGGCCGGATACCGGATGGTGAAGTCGATCAAGGATTCGAAGGACGTTGTTCTCCCAACGGCTGGAATTGAGTCGTGGGTGGAGATCCATAATTCACCGGCGGAAACGGAACGGCTCGTCGGATTGCTCTCCAAAATGGAAGGGGTGGATATTTTGACCGCGCGGGACCCGGATCAAACCAACCGATTCATCGTCGTGAATTCAAAAGGCGAACGCGCCGTCATCGACTGGAACGCCGCAAAGAATTCGTTTCGCTATTCAAGCGAGACGGGCGACCCGATCAATTACCGTCCCGCGGCCGAAGCGCTCACCCGGAAGAACGCGCTGGACGCCGATGGATTTGCCACCGCCGCGGCATGGTTGGCTGAAACCCTGGCGCATCGGTATCCCCTCGCACTGGAACGAATCGTCCGCGGCCATACCCAGGCGGCGCTCAACCCGGCATCCATTCTCATCAGCCTTAAGAATGATTATGTGCATTGCGAATGGCTGATCAGAAGGGGCGTTGCCCTCGTGACCTCCGGCGGCACCCATGGAGGCCTCGATGAGATCAATTCGAATGGAATTCTCCTGAGCAGTTTTGCGCCGACGGCGGACACATCGACCAGCCGTGTGGCCGCGCTGTTTGATGGATTTCAAGGGCTGCGCGATTATCGCGCGGAAGAAAACGGCGCCGAATGGGTTTCCAGAAAAGGCGAAGACATCCGAACGATGGCCCAGGCGACGCTCGACGGGTCCGCCGGGAGACCCGCGATTGAGAATCTTTTCCTGCGCATCTGGACGCCAGCGTTTACCCGGCTCGGCATCGAAGCTCCGGTTAATGTCGTGATTGAAAAGGCTTCGCAATTCTCGTCGGCGCAAATTCGCCGAACTGATCCCAAGCCCGCCAAACCCTTTCAACGCTATCTTCGACTTGAGCGCCCGGTTTCCATTCCAAACCGGCTGCCTTACGAACGAATTTACGGCTGCCCTGCGGAAAGCGTCGTCCTTGAGCCACAAAAAGTTTACCGGATTTCAGGGCAGATTCAGGACTTGAAGAAAAAGATTCAGATCTTCCATCTCACATTCCGCACGGATCAAAACGGGTTGCCGCTGGTGCGCGATTAAGCCGCGCGTTTCCCGGCGTAATTTTGAATTGGCTCGTCAATGGGTATGCCGTTCGCGCAAAAATCTTAGGAGAGAATTCCCCGGATCACCTCGCCGTGCACATCGGTCAAGCGGCGTTCCGCGCCGTTATGATAGTAGTTCAACCGCTGATGATCGAGTCCGAGCAGATGCAGGAGGGTCGCGTGCAAATCGTAAATGGTCGTGACGTTCTCGACCGCTTTGTAGCCAAATTCGTCAGTCGCGCCGTAGCTGAAACCTCGTTTCACCCCGGCGCCGGTGAGCCAGACGGTGAAGCCATGCGGATTGTGATCTCGACCGCTCGCCCCTTTTTGAAAGGTCGGCATGCGACCAAATTCGGTGACGAACACAACGAGCGTGTCTTCCAAAAGTCCGCGTTGCTTGAGGTCGTTGATCAACGCAGCGCAAGGCTGGTCGAGGATCGTGCGATGGACGTCGTATTGTGATTTGAGCGTTCTGTGCCCGTCCCAGTTCCCCACCCCTTCCCCCATGGCGTAAGCGCCGTTGAAAAGTTGCACGAAGCGCACGCCGCGCTCGACGAGACGTCGCGCCAGAATGCAGTTGCGGGCGAATCCCGCCTTCACTTTGTTGCTGTCGTTGGCGCCGTACATTTCCAGGGTGGCGACGCTTTCCTTTTTCAAATCGGCCACCTCCGGAGCGCTGAGCTGCATCTTGGCGGCAAGCTCGTAGCTGGCGATGCGCGCGCTCAAATCCGTGTCGCCCGGATGCTGAGCGAGATGCCGGTCGTTGAGGAATTTCAGAAATTCGCGCGTGTTCTTCTCGCCCGAGGACGAAATTTCCCTGGGCGTTTCGAGGTTGGGAATTCCTTTTTCAGTGTTGAATGCCGTTCCTTGAAACACAGCCGGAAGAAATCCAGCGCTCCAATGATTGGGCCCCATCTGCGGCACGCCGCGGGGATCGGGAATCGCCACGAACGCGGGCAGATTCTGATTCTCGCTGCCCAGCGCATACGTCGCCCATGCGCCCATGCTTGGAAAACCGTCGAGAATGAACCCGGTGCTCATCTGATTCTCGGCGGGGCCGTGCGTGTTGGACTTCGCCGTCATTGAATGGATGAAACAAAAGTCATCCGCCATGTCGGCGAGATTCGGCAGGAGATCAGAGATCATTTTCCCGGATTGTCCGCGCGGATGGAAATCCCAGATCGGCTTGACCAGGTTTCCATTCTCGCCCTGGAAGGTGACGAGTCCGGCGGAACCGGGCATCGGCTGGTCGTGGCGCTTGATCAACTCCGGTTTGTAATCCCAAGCATCCAAATGGCTCAGCGCGCCGGAGCAAAAGATGACCACGACGTTTTTGGCTTTTGGCTTGAAATGCGGCGCCCGCGGAGCAAACGGTTTTTCAGGCGACCATTGCAACGGAGTTTTGTCCGCCAGCAATTCCTGCCCTCGCAACAACGAAAGCAACGCGACCGCGCTAAGGCCGGTGCCGCCATGGCGAAGGAAATCGCGGCGATTGAGCATCCACCGGCCAGCGTTTGAAATAGTGTTCTCGTCCATGATTAAAAAACGAAAATGAATTCATTCGCATTCAGCATCGCCCGGCAAAACGAGGAGAGCCCTTCAGCGCGAACGAATTTTCTCGAGGCGGAAATTTCTTTGCGATCAGGTTCACGCTGAAAGGTGAGGGCGAAGGCGCGACGGATTTGCGCAGTGGAATCAGCGCCCGCCTCCCTCTGCAAGCGTTCGGCGAAGAACCCGGCTTGCTGCATGATGAACGAACTATTCAGCAGATTCAGCGCCTGCAAAGGAGTCGTGCTCGTGCCGCGCTTTGGCGCGATTTGCCCGGCGTCGGGACAATCAAAAACGCCGAACACGCCATCCGTGCGTTGGCGGACGATGGTTCCATAAACCATTCGGCGAAAGGTTTCCGGCGGCCATTCGCGGCGCGGAGAGTAAACGCGCACATAGTTTTCATTCGCCTCAAAAAAGCTGAAGCCCGGCCCGCCCATCCTGAGGTCGAGCTTTCCGGTCACGGCGAGAATCGAATCGCGAATCACTTCCGCATCGCTTCGGCGCGGCGGAAAACGCCAGAGCAGTTTCGTGTTCGCATCCACGGCGACACACTCTCTGCGCGCGGCGCTCGCCTGCCGATACGTCGCTGAATTCACGATGAGCCGCTGAATATGTTTCATGCTCCAGCCGTGATCGATGAATTCGGAGGTGAGCCAATCGAGCAATTCGGGGTGGGTAGGTTTTGCGCCATTTTTTCCAAAGTCGCTCGGCGTGGCGATCAGGCCGGTTCCAAAATGATATTGCCACAACCGATTCACCATCACGCGCGCCGTCAGCGGATTGTTGGGATTCCCAATCCACTGGGCCAGCGCGAGGCGACGCTGCTGGTCGTCGGTCAAGTCTTTGGGAATCTTCGCCGCAGGACCGGCGTTCGTGTTGAGCGCGAACGCCACGGGAATCGCGCTCAGGGCGTTGGGTTTAACCTCCTCACGTTTCTGCATCGCCTCGCCGCGATAGAGCAGATGCGTGATCTCTGGTTTTCCATCCAACGTCCCCGCATAAATCATCGGGCCATTCGACAGCTCTGCGATGCGTGATTTCAAATCGGCGCGTTCAGACAAAAGCTTTTTCGCGGCTTCGTTGGACGCGAGCGCAGGCGAGTCCGCTTTCTTTTCCGCGTCATATTTCTGGCGATCCACAGAGGAGGCCACGACGTGGTAAACGTTGGATTCCGTGGCGACTTCAATTTTGTAATCCACCGCGAGGCGATCAACGAAGCGCTGCTCGCGGTCGCGCCCCCACACTACTTTCGCGATCGTGACCACTTCAGGAAACTCCAACTCGACCCAACCTTTCCCGCCCTCGTTGGAAATCCAGCTGCGCCCGTTGCCGTAGCGCCCGTCGTTGATGTGTTCCGTCCGATGAATCTCTGAATTCGGATAAACGCTCGACGCGGTCGGCTTCGTGCCGTTAGACGCGAGCGCGATATTCCTCGGGGTTTTTTCCGCGGTGAAAACCTCCAGCTCATCCAGGCACGGCTCGGCTTGAGTCGTTTGGGCAATTGTAAAACGGAGGCGCTTTGCCTGCACCGGGGCAAAGCGCTCCAGGTTCTTGCGCGCATTCACCGGGAGCCGCACCGCATTGGTCGCAAGTGGATTGGCCAGCGGCTCAAAATTTTCCAGCTCCGTTTCCACTTCTCCCAATCGCGCCTTCTTGGCGGCAAGCTCCTTGTTGCGAGCCTCCATGTCCGAAACCCGCAGCGGGCGTTCACCGTGCTTGACCCCTTCAAACACCGCCTTCATCGCGAAATAATCTTTCTGCGGTATCGGATCAAATTTGTGATTGTGACAGCGTGCGCAGCCCACGGTCAGACCGAGGAAGGTTGAGCCGGTGACGCCCACCATGTCGTGCAGCTCATCCACCCGCTGGTTTGCGGTCAGGACTGGGTCAGGACTTTTCACCTGGTCCCACGGTCCGCCCACCAGGAAACCCATGGCTTCATCCACGCCAAAAATATCCCCAGCGATTTGTTCGGTAACGAATCGATCGAACGGTTTATCCTCGTTGAACGCGCGGATCACGTAATCCCGGTACGGCCAAGCGTTGGGCCGCGGCTGATTCATTTCAAACCCGTTTGATTCTGCGAACCGCACCGTGTCGAGCCAGTGCCGCCCCCATTTTTCGCCATATCGGGGGGACGCGAGCAACCTCTCCACAACCTCTTCGTAGGCTCCGGGCGATTTATTTTTCTCGAACGCGGCCAGTTCCTCTGGCGTCGGGGGCAATCCAGTTAAATTCAAATAAAGACGCCGCAACAACGTGCGCCGATCCGCTTCGCGCGAGGGAGACAGGCCGTCTTTCCGCAATTCTGCGGCAACAAAGGAGTCGATGGGATTGCGGGCGGGTAAACCGACTTGCGCCGACGGCACCTGCGGACGTTTGACCGGTTTCAAACTCCACCACGCGTTGTCATTGGTCGAATCCGCCATGCCACCTAGAACGGAAGCAAACAGGGCGGCAATGACCCATAATGTTCGATGGCGAAACGCTGGCATGGAGGGAGATTATTAGCACGCTGCGCTGCGGGCAAGGTGTTCTCGAGCGAGGCTACCCGCTTCTTCCCAATCCTTTCAGCGAATCAAACGAGCGCGGAAACCCTTGGGCTTCGGCTCGCGCACTCTGGAATTCAAAGCCGCCAAGAAACCTGCGGCTTTCGCCAGCGTTTCCTCATATTCCGCTTCGGGATTTGAATCGGCAACGATTCCCGCGCCGACTTGAAAATACGCGATGCCTTCTTTGCAGATGGCAGTGCGGATCAGAATGCTCAACTGGCTCTCGCGATTGAATCCCAGATAACCGAGCGCGCCGGTATAGGGCCCGCGCGTGATCGGCTCGAGCTCATCGATGATTTCCATCGCTCGGATTTTTGGTGCGCCGGTGATGCTGCCGCCGGGAAAACTGGAGGCGAACGCGGCGAAATGCGCGATGCCGGAACGAAGTCGTCCTTCAATGGTGGAAACAAGGTGTTGCACTTGCGGATAACGTTCGAGACGGACGAGTTCAGGCACTTGCACGGAACCGTATTCACAAACTTTGCCCAGATCGTTGCGGAGCAAATCGGTGATCATGACCAGCTCCGACATTTCTTTCGCGCTGGTTTGGAGTTCGTAGGTGAGCTGCGCGTCGCGATTCGCATCGGAGGAACGAGGTCGGGTGCCTTTGATGGGCCGGGTTCGAATCTGCGAACCGCTCATGCGCAAAAAGGATTCGGGCGAGGAGGAGGCGATTTGAAATTCGCCGCAATCCAGATAGGCGGAGAATGGCGCGGGCGATGCCGAGGAAAGCCGTTGAAACAATTCCCAGCCGGACAAGCAACATTCAACTGCGAGTCGCTGCGAAAGGTTGACCTGATAAATATCCCCGGCGCAAATGTAGCGCTGGGCCTTTTCGACTTTGGCGATGAACTCCGCGCGAGAGAGGTTTGATGAATGATCCGGAGAAGTTCCTGAGTCGGCACGCTCGCAGTGCGCTGCTGATGCCAAGCCCGGCGCTTCGGCGGTATTTTCATCGAGAAGACTCTGCCAAAAAGCAAGTTGCGCGCGGGCTTTGCTCTCGTTGCGCGAACCGTCCGCTTCGAGACCGGTGGAAATGATCCACGTTTTTTCAAGCCGATGATCGAAGACAACCAGGCTGTCGTAAAAACCAACCGCGCAATCCGGCAATTCCAAATCGTTGACTGCGGCCCGCGGCAGTTTTGGTTCAACAAAATTCTTCAGGTCATAGCCCCAATAGCCAAAGCAACCGCCGAGTGGAAAGGGCGAATCGATTTCTTCGAGCAATTCGTAGCGGGCCATCAATCCATCCAGGATATGCCATGGATCGCCAAATTGAACGTGGCGGACCTGGCCTGAAACGATCTCGCAGCGCGCTCCGAACGAATGCAGGGTCAAGAACGGTCGCGCCGCGATGAAGGAGTAGCGGGCTTGCTGTGACTCAAAAAAAGCGCTGCGCAACAGCACGACGCCACAGTGGCTCTGAACCTGTTCGACGAGCGATTCAGGCGTGTGCGCGGTCAGGATTGATTCGATGAGCGGACGCATTTACTTGGCTGAAAGACTCTCGCCCGTCCAGCAATCTATGCGCAAGGGTAATGGAGGAAAAAACGGGGCGCGGATCTGGGTTAGATCACCGGCGCGCCAAAGAAAAACCAATCAACCAAGGCGCCAAACGATGCGAGCCTTATTCAAGTCGTATGGGGACATTTCCATTTTGACCCGATCCCCGACCGTGAGGCGCACGAAGCGCTTGCGCATTTTGCCAGAAATGGTCGCGAGGACCTGGTGCTTGTTGTCCAGCTCGACGCGGAACATTGTTCCCGCTAATACCGTGAAAATCCGACCTTCAACTTCAATGTGTTCTTCCATGAGCGATGTTTACTATATACCAAACCATCTAAAATTCTTCATCCAAAAAAAGCGAGGCCCGGCGATAGACCGAGCCTCGCGTGACTTAAAATTTAAAAATTAATAGCGACCACGACCGCCGCCGCCGCCGCCGCCACCGCCGCCGTAATCACGACGACCACCACCGCCGCCGCCGCCGGGAGGACGCTCTTCGCGGGGTTTGGCAATGTTCACGGTCAAGGCGCGACCATCGAGGTCGGTGCCATTCAAAGCGTCGATCGCTTTTTGAGCTTCTTCGGCTGTGCTCATTGTGACGAAAGCAAAACCACGGGGACGGCCGCTCATGCGGTCCATCATCAGGTTGGCTTCAACCACGGTGCCGTGTGCGGCAAAGGTGTCTTGCAGTTGGTTCTCGGAGATGTTGAAGGAAAGATTTCCAACAAATAATTTCGTACTCATGTGATGTTTACTCTACTAGACTAACCGTTCTTTCTCGAGACTGTTCCCGACTATCGGGTCTAAAAATCATCACTGAACCGAGTTCACTTGAAGATTTACCATGCCTTGAAAGTGACAAGCTATCTATCTGAGCGGTTAAGATGCCCACTTTTAAAGCCTTGGCAACCGATTTTCTTCGAAGTGCCAGCGCTGCCCGAACCGAATTTCTCTGCCAACATGACTTCAAAATCGAATTAAAACTTCCGCCCGCCTTGGAAAAACAAGGGAAAATCTGAATTTTCAAAACAATCCGGGCCTTTCTGATTCTGGAAAAACTCGCCTCTTCATCTTTTCCCCGTTTTTATCCTAATGAAAACTCAGGCTTGTTAAACCCCTTCCACGAATTGCCTGATTTGACATTCATTCCCGGGATAAATAATTCATGACAACGGGTCTCGCGCACCTCGATTGACAACCAACCGAACCGCGATAATTTTGAAATAAGGAAAGGGGGTTTATGGCTGAGCACACTGAACTCATCGAAATTCTCAACGAAGCAATCTCTTTGGAATACACTGCCGCCGTTCAATACAATCAGCAGAGCACGCTGCTCTCTGGACGCGACCGGATGTTGTTTGAAGATTTCCTCAAGGACAGCGCCAAGGAAGCGCTGTCGCATGCGCGCATGTGGAGCAGCCGCATCGTTTACCTTGGCGGAATTCCCAGGCCGGAAGTTGGCGGGATTCGTCAATCCACCGACGCCATTGAAATGCTGCAATTTGATTTGGAGATCGAACAACGCGCCGTCGATACCTACACGCGCGCACACCGCGTCTGCCATCACGAACCCACCCGTTACATGCTCGAGAACCATATCCTCGACGAAGATAAAGATGTAGAGGAAATCCAAAAGCTTCTCGGACGCGTGCGCCCAAGAGAGCTGGGGCGGATCGAGGAACGGCTCGCCGCCGCACATCGCTAAAGCGGGATTTTCAAGTCGTCTCGAAATCGAGCGCGATGTCCATGGCGCGGGCAGAATGGGTCAATGCGCCGACCGAAATGAAATCCACGCCGGTCTCCGCGATGGCGCGCACGGTTTGCAGATTCACCCCGCCGCTTGCTTCTGTTTTCGCGCGATCCTTCACCCAAAACACCGCCGTGCGCATTTCTTCCAAACTCATATTATCGAGCAATATCACATCTGCTCCGGCGAACACCGCCTGCTCGACCTGCGCTGGCGTGTCGGCCTCCACCTCGACTTTTAGCGCCGGAAACATTTCGCGGGCGCGCCGCACCGCTGCTTCGATGGCGTTTGGCAATTCGTTTTGCAACGCGACGAGGTGATTATCTTTAATCAAAACCATGTCGAACAAACCGATGCGATGATTCTGCCCGCCGCCGCAAGCCACCGCGTATTTCTCCAACAAACGCAAACCCGGCGTCGTCTTGCGCGTATCCAGAATCCTTGCGCGCGTCCCTTTGACCGCTTCCACGAACTGCGCCGTCAACGTTGCCACGCCGGAAAGCCGCTGCACAAAATTCAGCGCGACCCGTTCCGCCGTGAGCACAGCGCGGGCTGGCCCGACAATATTCAAAAGCGTGTCACCTTTTCCAACCCGCTGTCCGTCCGAGGCGATTCTGGCAATCTGCACGGCGGAATTGATTTCACGAAATGCCGCCTCGGCGACGGCGAGACCGCAAACCACCAGCGACTCGCGCGCCACCATTTTCGCGGAGGCCGTCGCGTGCTCGGGAACCGTGGACAACGTGGTCACATCACCGCTACCGACGTCCTCGGCTAACGCGGCTTGGACGACTCGGCGAATCTCGTTTTCGGGCGGAACTTGCATCGTGCAGGAAAGTAAAGCGGCCTTGGGAATTTAAAACAAAAAGTTTCCGAAGCGGCAAGCGCGTGCTTCACTCATCCCGCCGCCATGAACGAAGAACAGGAAGATCCAAATTTCGGCCAGTGTCCCAATGTTTGCGAAGTTGTTTAATTATTATCGCGACTCGTCAGGAAAAAATGTGTGGCGTGACACGAAAAACTTTCCTAGACAAAAACTCCATCCAGCCGCGTCATTCATCCGAGCATGGCAGCGCCACTTAATCTGGAACGTCTTTACGACGAACATTCGCAAGCGCTCTTTGCTTTCCTGCTGAACTTCACCCGGAGCGAGGCCGATACCCGCGATCTGCTTCAGGAAATTTTCATCAAACTCGCGCGGCAACCCGACTTGATCAAAGCCGCCCGCGACGAAAGGGCTTTTCTCGTCCGGCTCGCGCACAACGCCGCGATTGATCTGATGCGGCGGCGCGGCACGCGTAATAAAAATTATTCTCAACTCGCCAGCGAATCCGAATCGGTTTTTGCGCACAGCGACAATCCCGATGAAACGGAATTTCGCAAAGCCTTGTCCGAAGCGCTGGCCGATTTGCCGATGGAGCAACGCAGCGTCGTCCACCTGAAACTGTGGGAAGGATTGACCTTTGAAGCGATTGCCGACGCGTTGGAAATTCCGCCGAACACCGCCGCGAGCCGGTTTCGCTACGGCTTAGACAAATTGCGCGAGCGGCTGCGTCCACTTTACGAGGAAATAAAATGAATTTTATAAACCGCGAA
This sequence comes from Verrucomicrobiales bacterium, assembly GCA_947478865.1. Lineage (GTDB taxonomy): Bacteria > Verrucomicrobiota > Verrucomicrobiia > Limisphaerales > CANJXF01 > CANJXF01. Next base: position 47,387 of record CANJXF010000011.1, read on the forward strand.
TGGACACGAATCGACGCGAGCCAACACCGGCATTGGAGCGCGGTTGTGTCGTCCGCGACCGGCCGCAGCACATCACTAAGTCTCTGCGCCTCGGTTAATTCCTGCGCCCTGAACGCTGCGACCCAGTCGCGCTCCGTCAGTGATAATGTTCCGTCCTAGCACTACAATTATGAACTCTGACGATTTTGAAAAGCGACTTGAACGGCAAGCCATTCGACCCATTCCCGGCGAATGGCGGCGAGAGATTTTGCAAAATGCAAACGGCGCCTCCGCTTCACCAACCAATATTCAAAATTCAAAGTTTAAAACCTTTGTCAGCGAATTGTTGTGGCCGTGCCCGGAGGCGTGGGCGGGATTGGCCGCAGTTTGGCTGGCGATTTTGACCGTTAATTTTTTTACGGCCGACAGATCACCCGTGATTGCGCAAAAAGCGTCGCCGAATTCTCCGGAAACACTCATGGCCCTCCGACAGCAGGAATGGATTTTCGCCGAACTCAACGAGCCACCTGAAGCGCCGGTCGCAGAACGTCCGAAACCGCAGCAGCCGCGGCCGCACAGCGAACGGCGTGAGGAGTTTTTAGCCGCCTGATTTTATGAATGAAAAATCAAAAAGCATCTGGCAGAAATCGTGGAAAGGGCCGGGCGCGCTTCTCGCTGGATTCCTGATCATCGGCTTCGCAAGTTTCGTGGCGATATTTGCGCTGGAATTGGTATCCGCAAAAAACAATTCGGCCAAAGAGTTGCTGCTGTTCGCGTTCCTCATCGCGCTCAGTATCGCGACCGCGCTGACGCTTTTGTTCGCTTTTCTCCGCTGGCTGTGTTGCTGGCGTAATTTTCGCCGAACCCTGTTCGCCCTCGCCTGTCTCGCCACACTGTTTGCACTTTTTTACGCGGAGGAAAATTGGCGCGGCAAACACGCCTGGGAGAAATACAAACGCGATCAGGAAGCCAAGGGCGAGAACTTTGATCTCAAGAGCATTGCCCCACCGCCCGTGCCGGACGATCAAAACTTCGCGATGAGCCCGCTTTGGGTCGAGGAGGTAAGTGCGCAGATGGGGTTGGAAAGGGCCAAGGTCTGGTATGGAGAGAAAGTGGCCGCGCTGGGCCATACAAATTTTATTCGCCCTCTGGCCATGCCGGCAGAACTTAACGTAAAAGGAGTGGACTTCACCAATGGAACTAACTCGTGGCAAAAGGGAGAAAAATTCGATTTAAAACTGTGGCAGGACTATTATCGGAGGCTCGCTGCGGTCACCAATTTCTTCCCCGTCGCGCCTCAGCCGCAAACACCCGCCGCCGATGTCTTGCTGGCCTTGAGCAAATACGATTCGAACATCGAGAAATTGCGCACCGCAAGCAAACTTCCCTACTCGCGCTTTCCTTTGGGCTACGACGACGACAATCCCTCCGGGATATTGCTCCCGCACCTGGCTTCGTTCAAAGGGTGCGTAACGACGTTGCAATTGCGCGCCAATGCCGAACTCGAAGCAGGCCAGGCCGAAAAAGCGTTGGAGGATATAAGGCTGATGTTGCGTTTGACCGAGGCGATTCGTAACGAGCCGATCACCATTTCACATTTGGTCCGGGTGTCCATGTTGCAAATTGAGTTGCAGGCAATTTGGGAAGGGCTGGCCGGACACAGCTGGAATGACGCGCAACTCGCCGCGCTCGACGCAGAGCTTGCCAAACTCGATTTCCTGGCTGACTACAGTTTTTTCATGCGCGGCGAGCGTGCGTTTGGAGTGGGAATAATTGATTATTTGCGACGCAACCGAAACGCCCTTCAAAACATCGGAGCACCCGAGCGTGAAGATGGGCGCCCGGAAAACAAATTAGAACAGACAATGAAAAATCTACCCGGTCAACTCATTCCCGGCGGCTGGTTCGAGCAAAACAAAATCGCCATAGGTCAAATGCACATTGATTACCTTTTACCGATCGTGAATCTAGAAACGCGCACCGTTTCGCCATCGGCTCAGAAACGTGCATCCGATGCCTGTGCCGGGATAAAATTGACTCCTTATAACTGGTTCACCCGCCTGCTCTTGTCATCATTGAGCAAGATTTCGCAAAAGCTTGCTCGCGCACAGACGTCCACCGACCTGGCGCGAATCGCCTGCGCACTGGAACGCTACCGTCTTGCGAATGGAAAATTTCCCGAAACACTCGCAGCGCTTGCCCCACAATTTATGCAGAAGATTCCGCACGACGTTATCAATGGCAGACCGCTGAATTACCACCTCACCAATGACAAACAATTCATTCTGTATTCCGTCGGATGGAATGAAACGGACGACGGCGGATCGGTCGTCCTTGGAACAGGGAAAACCCCCAGCGTGGACATAAACCAGGGCGATTGGGTTTGGAAATATCCCAAGGAATAAATCGCTTTCCACAGAACCCGATTGAGCGACAGCGTGATTCCCCCTAAGCTCGGCGCGTGAGTGAAAATCAAAACGCGTTTCAGGAAGTCCGGTTGCTGCTGAATGCAAAAGAGTTGGCTTCGCTTGGTCCAGAACCGCGGCAGGGTCGCGAGCCGTTGGAAATCCTGGATGAGAAAATCGCGCACGCATTTTCCAAGATCAACCTTTCGCCATCGTCGCAACAACTAATTCGCTCGCTCGTTTTGCTTTGGCACGATCACCTCGACGAATCGCACTCCATTTCGCAAAATCTGCACAGCGCGGACGGAAGTTTTCTGCATGGGATTATGCATCGACGCGAACCGGATTATGGCAATGCGAAGTATTGGTTCCACCGCGTTGGCGAGCATCCCTGCTATCCAGCCCTCGCGATCAAAGCAGCCGCTCTGATCGACCGCGCCGAGAACGGCGCCCTGAAATCACAACTCCTTCCCGGAGGAGATTGGGACGCATTCGGCTTTGTCGATGCGTGTGAAAAGGCGCTGCGGCGCAAAGACGCCAAAGCCATCGCGACCTTGCAAGCCGCGCAGGAAATTGAATTCAAAATGCTGCTCGATCATTTCCTCGGTTCGCTTGGCTGAACAAATCTCATGAACGAATTTCAAACTGTGCTGCTCGCCGTCCTGCCGGTTTTCGCCATCACCTTCGCCGGTGTGCTGATGCGAAAATTGAACTGGCTGACCGAGGAATCCGACCAGAGCCTTTTACGTGTCACGGTCAACGTTCTGGCTCCGTGCCTGATTTTCAGTTCGATTCTGCAAAACCACGCGCTGCGCAATGTAGGCAATGTCGTCCTTCCGCCCATCATTGGTTTTGGAACCGTCTCGCTCGGCATGATCGTGGCCTCGGGGCTGACTCGGATCTCTGGCCTGCGAGAGCGTAAATCGCTTGCCACATTCATCCTCTGCGTCGGTCTCTACAACTACGGCTACATCTCCGTCCCGCTGGCCAATTCGTTGTTTGACCGCGAAACGATCGGCGTTCTGTTCGTGCACAATCTCGGCGTTGAAATCGCGCTTTGGACCGTTTGCCTGATGGTGCTGAATGAAGGCCGGGGCGGCTGGAAGAAAATTTTCAATCCGCCCGTGCTCGCAGTTCTGCTCAGCCTGCCGCTGAATTTTCTGCACGGCGACCAATGGATTCCGAAGTTCGTTCTCGTCACCGCAAAAATGTTGGGCGAATGCGCCATCCCGATGGGGATCATCCTGATCGGCGCCACCATGGGCGATCATTTGCACGAATTTCATTCGGCTTCGGGCTGGCGGGTGATCTTCAGCTTATGCGCGCTGCGGGTTGGGCTCATGCCGCTGCTGTTTCTTTTACTGGCGAAGTTCCTCCCCTGCTCGCTCGAATTGAAACGCGTCATCGTGCTCCAATCCGCCATGCCGACGGCGACCTTCAGCATCGTTATGGCGCGCCATTACGGCGGAGATACACCCACCGCGTTGCGGGCCGTGATCGCCACGTCGGTTCTCGGGCTCATTACGATTCCACTTTGGATACGTTTTGGCCTGAAATTTGTCGGGCTGTAATTCGGGCCGGAAGCGACGATGGAAATCCGCGCCGCTATTTTTTAACCGCGGTCTCCAGCACTTTCACCAATGCCTCGATCGTGTGCGGTTTGGCCTCGAGGTGCGCCTTCAAACCCAGCGCCACGATCGCTTTCGATGTTTCGGGGCCAATGGAAACCAGCTTCATCCCGGGAAATTTTTTCAAAAGGGCCGGCAGGTTGAATCGCGCGTGAAAATTCTCCACCGTGGAGGCGCTCGTAAACGTGATCCAATCCGCGCCTGATTCATTCAAGCTGGCCGCGGCGCCACTGATGTCTTCGCTTTCGGGAATGGTCTTGTAGCAGGCGACGTCATCCACAATTGCGCCCAGCTCTTCCAATTTCTGCGGCAGCTCGCGGTTGGCCACCTCCGCGCGCAGCAGCAGCATCTTGAGATTCTCAACGCTTTCGTATTTCTTGAATGCGTCGGCGATTTTCTTGGTGACGTATTCTTCCGGCATCAAATCGACTTTGAGATGGAGTTCCTTCAACTTCGCCGCCGTCGCAGGACCGATCGCCGCAATGCGCACGCCGCCAATGTCGCGCAGATCTTCGAATGCCTTGAAGAACATCTCGAAAAAGGTCGTGACTCCGTTCGGGCTGGTGAAGATGAGCCAATCATAGGAATTTAGGTCGAGCAACACTTCCGCGAATTGCAGTTGCTCGGTCGGCGGAACAATCTTGATCGTTGGGATTTCCAGAACCTCGGCGCCGCGATCCAGCAACTGCTTGGAAAGTTGGCTCGCCTGGTCACGGGTGCGCGTCACCACGATTCGCCTGCCGAACAGAGGACGTTTTTCAAACCAGTTTAATTTCTTCCGCAGCTTCACGACGTCGCCGACGACGGTGACCGCCGGCGCCGAGAACTTTGCTTTCTCCGCCTCATCCGAAATCGTTGCCAGCGTTCCTTCGATGGATTGCTGCTGGCCCGTGGTGGCCCAACGCACCATCGCAACGGGAGTCCCCGCGGCAAGTCCGTGGGAAATCAATGCGGCGGTGATATCGCGAATGCGTTGAACGCCCATCAGAATAACCTTCGTGCCGGGAATCTTCGCGACTTTTGACCAGTCCACGTTGGTTCCGTCTTTCGCGGGATTTTCATGGCCGGTGATGACGGTGTAGGAGGAGGAATGTTCACGATGCGTCATCGGAATCCCGGCGTAATTTAGCGCCGCGATGCTCGAGGAAATCCCGGGCACGACCTCAAATGAAATCTCCGCATCGAACAATTCCTCAGCCTCTTCGCCGCCACGGCCGAACACGTAAGGATCGCCACCCTTCAGCCGCACCACGCATTTGCCTTCCCGCGCTTTGGTCACGAGCAGGCCGCTAAGTTCTTCCTGCGACATCGCGTGATCTTTGCAGCGTTTTCCCGCGTAAATAATTTCCGCCTTCGGCGCAAGCCGCAGCAGATCGGTATTCACGAGCGCATCGTAGATCACCACGTCGGCGCGACCCAACAACTCCGCGCCACGCAACGTGAGCAATCCCGCGTCGCCCGGGCCGGCACCGATCAAATAAACAATTCCTTTGGACTTCATTAAGTTCTTAATTCACTCGCCAGCTGCTCGCCTAATTCGGCCGCTTGATTCAGCGGACCCCGGCGCTCGCCGCGCCGGACAATTTTTGATAGATAGGAAACCGCGCGCAGCCAGATCTCGTTTCCGACAATTTCCGCATAAGCTGCCACAGCACTTTGGCAACCGCCACCCATCCCTCGCAGAAAGGCGCGTTCCGCCGTGACGCAATGCCACGTCGCGCTGTCGTTCAGCTTTTCGCAAACCGCGTCAATCCGCGGATCATTTTCGCGCGACTCAATTCCGATCGCGGCTTGGCCAACGCATGGCAGCATATCCGCCGCTTCAATCGGCGTGGCGAAAACTCCCTCGGGAATTCCTTCGCCGGACAGAACTCCATTTGCGTCGATTTGAAATTTCAGCCGATGCAAACCCGCAGCGGCCAAAATGGTTCCGTGCAGCTCGGGATTGCTCGCGAGCTTTTGCAGCCGCGTCCCGACATTTCCGCGAATCGGAACAATCTTTAAGTCCGGACGGCGCTCGAGCAGTTGCGCGCTGCGCCGCGTGCTGCTTGTGGCAATCGTCGCGCCCTGCGGCAAATCAGCGACGTGCATTTTGGTTTTGCCAATCAGAACATCGCGGACATCCACGCGCTTTCCCGCCGCGCCGAGCTTCAATCCGTCCGGCAAAATCGTGGGCAAATCCTTCAAGCTATGAACGGCGAAATCGGCTTCGCCACTCAGCATCGCGTCTTCTAGCTCCTTCGTGAAAAGTCCGCGCGGCAGCGTGGCATCAATGCGCGCCATCGACGCCTTTTGCAATTTGTCGCCGGTGGTTTTGATGATCTTTAATTCGAAGCTTTGCTCCGGAAACTGCGAGCGGCAGAAGGCCAGCACCGCGTTGGATTGTGCGAGTGCCAGCGCGCTGCCGCGCGTGGCGATGTAAATGGTTTTATCGGTTGAGCTCATTTATTTTGAAAGGTGAACGGAGCGGGAAAACCTTCGCCCGCGCGCCGCCGCTTTGACTTCATTCGTAGGCTAGCTTGGAGCCAGAGTGCGACACGTTGGAAGAGGAAAATTGCAGGAGCGCTTTGGCTTTTTCGCTGATAATCTTTTCGCACTGCACCACTTCGCTGCGGCGTTGTTCAAGGTAATCGGCGGCGATCGCCTGGAGATCATCAATATTGTAAAGATAGACGTTTTCCAAAAAGTTGACCTCGGGATCAATGTCGCGCGGCACGGCAATATCGATGAGCAAGAGCGAACGGTTTTTGCGCAGCTTCATCAGCGGCTCCAGTTTGGCGCGGTCCAGAATGTGATGCGGCGCGGCGGTGCTGCTGATGACAATGTCCACATTGGCAAACTCGCTGGCCCAATTATCAAAATGCACGGCGCGTCCGTTCAACTCTGCCGCAAGCGCCACCGCGCGGTCATGGGAGCGATTTGAAACGAGAATGCTGTTTGCCCCGCGGGAGAGAAGGGCGCGCGCCGTTTTCTCGCTGGTCTCGCCCGCGCCAATCACCATGACCTGGCGATCGCCGAGCGAATTGAAAATCTTCTGCGCCAGTTCCACCGCAACGGATCCCACCGAGACGCTGCCGCGCTGGATATTCGTTTCCGTGCGGATTTGCTTGGAGACATTAAAGGCGCGCTGGAACGCTTTGTTGAGCCGGCCGCCGGTGTGTTTGTGGTTCAATGCGAGATCGTAAGCCTTTTTCAACTGGCCGAGGATTTCCGTCTCGCCGAGCACCATGGAATCGAGGCCGCATGCGACTTTGAAGAGATGTTCCAAACTCTTTGGTTCGCCGAGGGTGTAGATTTCCCCATTGAGCGGCTCGCGGTAGTTGTGGTGGTCGATCAGGAAATTGTGCAGCGCCGGAAACGCCTGGCGTGGATCGAGTTGGGTTGCGACATAGATCTCCACCCGGTTGCAGGTGGAAAGAATCACCGCCTCCTCCGCGATTCCCGCCGTGCGCAGTTTCTGCAGGGTTTCGGGGATAATGGTCTCAGAAAAAGCAAACCGTTCCCGCACCGTGACGGGCGAGGAATGATGGCTTAATCCAATGACAACAATGGGCATGAGCTAAGGTTCGGCTGGCGGGTTGTAGTTGGCGAACTGTTCGATGGCCGCTTTTTTGAGCATGGACCCGCGCTCCGCTTTGGCGTTGGGAGAATGCAGCGGCGACATCAAACTGGACCCCCAGAATGTCAGCGCAACGAAAATAAATAATCCGATTGTTCCCCAGGCAAAGCGGCGTCCGCGCTGCGAGAATTTCCAGCGCATTAAAATCAAACCCAGGCACATCAACCAGACGAGCGCGGACCAAAGAATTTTCGGAGCATCCTGGGCGAAGTCACCACGGATCTGATTGAACCAAACCGCGCTCACCAACAATCCAACGCTCAGCATGACGAAGCCGCCGAGGAGGAGGCGGCCCATGACGAGTTCCAGTCGTTGAATCGGCGGCAGCAGCGAAACGACCGCGCGAAGTTTATGGAACTTCAGATTGTGCTCCTGGGTGAGATACATCATTCCGGCCACCGAACTGAGGCCGAACGCACCATACGAAAGGGCAAACAGCGCCACATGAAGACTCAGCCAACCGCCGGTGAATTGCGGCACGGTCGTCTGCACATCGAGACCGGGCATAAGCGCAAAGACGCCGATCGCGAAAAGGATGGGCGAGGCGAACGCGCCGAGAAAACGAAGGCGCGACCAAATGCCGAGCAAAAGGTAAGAGGCGACCATCGTCCAGGTGACAAACATGGTGGCTTCAAAGAGGTTGTGGACCGGGCAGCGTTCGAGGGAAAAACCCCTTTTCACCATTGCCGTTGTGTGAAAAACCGAGGCAATCAGAAGCAGGCTGTAGTTGACGCGGTTGTCCTGACGAAATCCTTTTCGCCAAAGAAAAAAGGAGTAAACCATGCTGATTCCGTAGAAGAGCACAGCCAGAGCGAAAGAAGTTTTATCAGTCAGCCAAACCACGACAACAGGTTAATGCAGGTGAACATCGCCGCAAGCTGGATTTCCAACCCCGCGCCGTTAGGGCTTGAAGGGGACGGCGTTGCGAAAGGTGGTTTCCACCTGGCCGGGAGGGCGCCCTGAATTGTAAGCCAGTCCCGCCATCATGCCGCTGGCCAGCGCCGTGGAAACGGAGGTGCCATTGACGTAATAACTGGTTCCAGCATACGAAATCACCGTGGCTCCGGGAAGAATGACATCCACGAAATCACCGCGGTTGGCGTAGGGGGCAACCGCGCCGGTTCGATCTCCAGCCGAGGTAACAGCGATGACCGTGGGGTAAGCCGCCGGATAGGTCGGCGTCGTCACGGGCTGATTTCCGGCTGCCGCGAAAATCGGGATGTTTTTCTGCGAAACCTGCTGGATCAAATTCGCGAGGAATGCGCTATCCCCTTCGCTGCCCAGGCTGAGCGAGAGAATATTTGCGCCCCCGTTGACCGCTGCCGTGATTCCTTGCGCCACGTTGAAGGTGGTAGTCGTCGGATTCGGGCCGTAAACGTCCACTGGCAGGATTTTGATCGAGGCGGACTGCCCGGTAATGGTGCTGTTGAGACCGAGCAACATCGATTCCGCCATGCTCGTGCCGTGCATTGGCACATCCCCGTTGACGTTCGCTTCACCGGCAACCGATAGGCTCGAGAGCATAAACCCCTGCATGTTTTCGTTTAACCGCTGGACCGCCGTATCGATCAGGCCGATCACAATTTGTTTTCCATCACCCGGCCCGGCCTCCGCCTTGAGATTGAAGGGCGAACTCCCATTGACCGAGGCCATGGCGAATGGGCTTGGTTTTTCCAGCGAATAATTGGAATCGATCGAAGCCACGCTGTCCACGTGCGAAAGCTGTTCGCGCGCCGCGTTCGCAGCCACTTCATCGGGAAACTCGAGCAAATACGAATTGGTTCCCTCCAGTTTGCCGATGATTTTGCCGCCGAGCTGCTGCGCCAGCGCGTCGATGTTCATGGAGGAACCGGGCTTCAGCGTCACGATGAGATGATTCTTGATCACCTTGTTTTTGCCGAGAATGACTTTATTTTTCTCGGTTCGGATCAGTTGCGTCGCTTTTGCTGCCTCGCTGCGAAACACCAGCAGGCGCGGCACCGAGTTGCTTTGGGGAGAGATTTCAAAACTGAGTTTGCCGAGCAGGAAGCGCAGGGCATCGCTGGTTGGCAGATTTTTAAATGTTGCCGAAGCCGAACTTGAGCTGCCCGGTTCAATGTAAATTTCCCAACCGGTCAGAGCGCCAATTTTCTGGAGCAACGGCTGGAGTTCAACCCCCGCCAAGTCCGCATCGAAAGTCTTTTTATCGGCGTGCCAGACCAGGGATTCCTTCGCCGCGCAGGCGGTCCATGCGAAAAGAAAGAGCGCGAGGCAGGACGCGCCAAATTGCACAAAGCATTTTCTCATGACAGTTTCAATATACTACCATTGACAGGCAAAGCGATGAAAACGTTCGCCCGCAAGTCACCACCTTTTCCATCTCCAGATCTGCCTGATGGAATCCCGTTCGAATACAATTAGGGGACGAAACTAGCCCGGTAGCGAGCGCCGGTATTCGCGGGCGATGGGTCAACAATCCGCGTTGTCCCGGATCTGTTCGCAATCGTTTTCCAGTGCGTCCATTGGCTCAGATTGGTCGAGGTCTGAATTTCGCAAACACTTTCGAGCGTCCCGCTCCGGAGAAATTCAAAGGTGCTGGCGGCCCTCAACAGGTTCACCGGGACGGCGGCGGCACTTCGCCCTTCACCCGCGCTGCCGCGTCGCTTCGTAAAGGAACACGCCGGTGGCAACAGCCACGTTCAGCGAATTCATGTGCGACGGCATTGGGATTTCCACCGCGTCATCGCAGGCCGCCAGAACAGGCGACGTCAGTCCCGGCCCTTCCGCGCCGAACACCAGGCAGCAGTCGGCGCGCAGATCCACGGCGGATAATTTTTTTGCGCCCGGTCTGGGATGCGCCGCCACACAGCGCACATCACGCGCGCGCAAGGCGGTCAATGTTTCCACCAGGTTCTCCACCTGCACCACCGGTTGCTCGAAGACGGTGCCCATCGAACCGGAGACGGCGCGACGCTGGAATGGACTGCAAGAGGTCTCGCCCACAATCAGAACATGCACGCCAAAGGCGGCGCAACTTCGGACGATGGCGCCGAAATTCTCCGCGCTGGCAATCCCTTCCACCGCTGCGAGCAGCATGGGGCGCGACACGTTTTGCAGAAGCGTTTCCAGGTCCGGTTGCGACGGGATTTTGCCCACGGCCAGCGCGCCTTGATGCAGCGTGTAGCCGGTGATGGTTTCCAACACACTTTGTTCGGCGACGTAAACGGTGATTTCATCTTCCGGTCGCGCGCGCAGGAGCGGTTCAAGTTGCGTAAACCACGCCGGCGTGAGCAACGCGGACACCACCGCGAACCGGCTCGCCAACAAACGTTTAACCACCTTGACGTTCGTCGCCACCAATACCCCTGCCCGCTCGTGTTCCTCCGTGCGCCGGAGGGTTGAATACAACGCCAGCTCCGGCAAATCGAGTGATTGAATGGATTGAATGCGCAAAGTCGCCACGCGGGAATTTAAGCGGTGGGAAGCAGCAATGAAAAGCGCCGAAGCAAAACGCATCGACACAAATTACCGCAAATTTAAAACGCGTTGAATTCTGACAGTCTGCTTGGATTCAAAAGGAAGGATCGCCTAAAAACCGTTTTAGATATTCAAATCGTGGATCGCTAACAATATCTACTCGATGATGAGTCGCTAAAAAAATCCTTCTCCTCGCATTATCCAAACTGTGCATCCCTGTTTGAATAATTCTGAACTAACCCTTGGGACGGGCCATCTTGCCACTCAGACGCGACGACATGGAGTCACAAATTTTTAACAGGGATAGGGCGGATGTTCAGAATCGGATTTTCGACTAGGGAGCGGAGAGTCGGAAGAATTGCGCGGCAGCAGCCATCGGGATTGTGACCCGGTTTTGATTGTTCGTAACCACAACGGTGTTGGTCACGACGGTCCAGGCCATGGGAGGATTCAGGTCCGGCGCGGCTTGGAGAGAAAAGCCGCTGGGTAGAATTGGCCATTCCAAAATCGCCTGATTTCCCGAACGCGTCACTTGCAGGGGCAACGTGAAGAAATGGAAGGCCATCGCGTAGCTCTCGCCATTGGAGACTTTCCCCATGCCGCCCTTTTTGAAGACTTGCAGGTCGTATCGCCCCGGAGCCAGACCGGTCGCGAAGAGGTGTTCGACGTTATCCACCGTGCTCGTGCTGGCCGCAATCAGATTGGTAGTGGCCACGCGGTAGAGGAAAAGATCGAGGTTGTTAATATTCGTTTTTAGCGTCTGCCGGTTCCAAACCAAGGTCGCATTGACCGTGAGCCCGGCGGGAACGTTAAAATAATAGTGGTTCACGGTTTCCGCCATGACGCTGCTGCTGATCGAGTTAAAATCCCATCCGATGAGCGTGGAGAGGTTCGAGGTGCTGTTGCCGGGCGGGTGCGCGGCGTCCAAGCCGATCGAACTCGATTCCACGAAAGCGAATTTGCCCGCCGCGAGTTGTTTGTAGGAATTGAAAACGTTGAGAATGCCCGCGCCAAACCGCGGATCGAGCGGAGCGGTGGCGGTATGAGTCCAATTGCTCGGCTTCACCGCGCCATTGAGCAGGAGCGCCTTGATCGTGCGAATGTCATTCGCGGCGTTGGTGGTGCCGGTGCCGGCATCGCCGCGAAGTCCGGCCTGCACCAGGATCGCCCCGGCTCCAGCGACCTGCGGAGTCGAAAAACTGGTCGCGCCAGCCGGTGCGGTGATGTCGGGTTTGGAGCGGCTGTTATCCAAGGTCGGGCCGACGCTGGAATCGCCGCCGAACGCGCCGACGCCGATTCCATTGTAAGCCGTGGCGGGGGCGTTCGGCGGGCCGCTGTTGCCCGCGCCGGAAACGAAGAGCGTATTTTTTTGCGCGGCATAATCGTCGTAATCAGAATCGAGGGTGGTCTGCGGCGGTGATGCGCCAAAGTTAAAGCTTTGATTGACGATTTTGGCCTGGATCGCCGTGCCAAGGGTAATAAACGGTTCGTAAAAATAATTGGCGTCGTAGTTATCCACGTGCGCCACGCCGGGAGCGACACCCAGCGACGTTCCATAAAAATATCCGCCCACCGCGTCGGCGTGATCGGAGTCGGTGCCCAAAGCGTTGGGAAAAGCCGAAGAGGTTCCGTCTTGCGAGATGTAGCTAAAGAGACTGACCGGCTGGCCGACGATGGATGGAGTCACTTCCCAGGCCGTGGCCGCGTAATAGGGCGCTTCCGGCTGCGCCACCTTCACCCCGGTGCCGATCAAGGTGGGATCCGTAGAACGCAACAAGCTCACGCCGGTGGCATCGAGGGTGGTCGCACGGGCAGAAACGAAAGGGGCGGCGATTAAAATTAAGCAGAGCGCGGCTCGGTTTTTGACAGTCATTCGAGTGGGAGCCATTGTTTCAGACCGGCGGGAATTTTGCAATTGGTTGATCGTCGATTCCAGACGGCTTCGGGGGGATTGAACCCGCCGCAGAGATTTTCCCGATAAAGGCATCGTCCGCGAAAGTGCATGTAAGGATTGAAACAGGACGAAAATTGTTTAGCTTACGCGCCACTGTGCTGCGACGAAACGAATGAGTCGCCCGCGCGCAAAGCTGTTTTGAAAACGTTTTTAAATACGAAGAAGCGAGTGGACCATGCCGCTTGGATCGGCCGGCAAGCCATTCTCGGGGGCCTGATTGTGATCTGTTGCGCCAGCAGCGGCTGCTCGATTCGCCGTTATGCGATGAACAAGGCGTCCGATGCGCTGGCCGCCAGCGGCAATACCTTTGCCAGCGACGATGATCCTGAACTGATCAAAGCCGCCGCGCCCTTCAGCTTGAAGCTGATGGAAAGTTTTCTCGCCGAGAATCCGAAGCACGGCGGCTTGTTGACCGCCACGGCGAGCGGTTTTACCAAATACGCATTTGCCTTCGTGCAGCAGGACGCGGATGAATTGGAAGAACGCGATCTCGCCGCCGCCGAGGCGCTGCGCAACCGGGCGCGGAAACTCTATTTGCGCGCGCAGAGATATGGCTTGCGCGGACTCGAAGTGAAGCATGCCGGGTTCGCGAATGCGTTGCTGGCCAATCCGAAGGCCGCCGTTCGCCAAATCAGAAAGGACGAAGTTCCCCTGCTCTATTGGACGGCGGCAGCCTGGGGTTCGGCGATTTCCCTGTCCAAAAACAACCCCGAACTCATCGCGCAGATCCCGGCGATGGAAGCCTTGATCGATCGCGCTTTGGAGCTGAACGAAAGCTACGAGAGCGGGGCAATTCATGGATTCCTGATTTCCTACGAAATGAGCCGCCAGGGTATAATGGGCGATCCCGCCGCACGTTCCCGCCAGCACTTTGCGCGCGCGCTGGAATTGTCCGGCGGAAAAGATGCCTCGCCGCTGGTTGCGCTGGCCGAAGCGGTCACGATCAAGAAGCAGGACGCGAAGGAATTTGAATCCTTGTTGAACCGGGCTTTGGCCATCAATCCCGACGCCAATCCCGATACGCGCCTCGTCAACACCATTATGCAACGGCGAGCGCGTTGGCTATTGTCGCGCAAGTCCGATTTGTTTTTAGAATAGAGAGAATTATCACCAACGAAATGAAACGTAAGAATCACAAACAATTTTCCGCCACCATTTTCCTTCTCGCGCTCTTCGCTATGACGAGCATTACGTTCGCCGCGCCGGTGAAGATTCGACTCGGCACGCTCGCCCCGAACGGTTCGTCCTATTACAAGCACCTTCAAGCCATGGGCGAGAAATGGAAACAAACGCCCGGCGGTGGCGTGTCGCTCACCATTTATCCCGACGGCACGATGGGCAGCGAAGCCGACATGGTCCGCCGCATGAAGCTGGGGCAGCTCCAGGCGGGCATGGTCACGACCACCGGGCTTTCGGAAATCGAGCCTGCCGTGGCCGGCTTGCAAAGCATGCCGATGGCCTTCCGCACGCTGGAAGAGGTTGATTACGTAGGCGAAAAACTGCAGCCGATCCTGGAAAAGCGGCTCGCGGAAAAAGGTTTCGTCGTGCTGTTTTGGTCGGACACCGGCTGGGTTCGTTTCTTTTCCAAACAGCCGGTGGTCAGCCCGGATGATCTGAAGAAAACAAAACTATTCGTCGCTGCCAATCGGCCGAGCGAAGAAAACATTTATCGATCAGCCGGATGCAATCCGGTGCCGCTCGAAGTCACCGACATTTTGCCGAATCTGCAAACCGGCTTGATCAATGCCGTCCCCTTGCCACCGAGCATCGCGTTGGCCATTCAAGTCGATAACGCCGCGCCCAACATGCTCGACCTGAATTGGGTTCCGCTTGTCGGCGCCGCCATCGTCACGAAAAAAACCTGGGATTCCATTCCGCCGGAGGGACGGGACGCCCTGCGCAAAGCGGCGGTGGAAGCAGGAAAATTAATCAAGGCTGACGGCCGCCGCGAAGGGATGGAATCGGTTGAGGCCATGCGCAAACGCGGATTGAAAGTAAACCTGATCACTCCGGCGATCGAAGCCCAGTGGTTGCAAATCGCGGAATCGGTTTACCCGAAAATTCGCGGAATCACCGTTCCCACCGATATTTTTGACGAGGTGATGGGCCAGTTGAAGACCTTCCGCGGGACGCAGGCAGGAGCAAAGAAGTGAGCAGCGACGTCTGCCTGGATCCCGCCGCAGCCCTTCACCCGAGCGAGGAACTCTCCGGCTGGCGGCGCTGGATTCGTGATGGCGAAAATCTCGTCATTGCGATCGCGCTCGCCATCCTGATGCTGCTGCCGCTGGTGGAAATTTTTCTGCGCAAATCATTTCACAGCGGGCTGACCGGCTCGACGGCATTCCAACAACATCTGGTTCTCATCATCGGTTTGCTCGGCGGAATGTTTGCCGCGCGCGACGGCCGTTTGCTGGCCCTTTCCACTTTGACGAATTTCCTGCGCGGTGGCTGGCAGACGTTTGCCCGAATCTTCAGCAGCGCGTTCGCCGCAGGTGTCACCGTTTTCCTTTGCCTCGCGGCCATTCAGCTGGTCCAGTCCGAGCGCCAAGGCGGAAAAATCCTCGCCTACGGAATTCCGGTCTGGGCAATTCAACTAATCATGCCAATCGGCTTTTGCATTATCGCCGCACGCTTAATCCGGCATTCATCCGACGCCTGGCGCGGTCGCATCGTCACCCTCCTGCTTGCCGCAGGAATGGTCTGGATTGGATTTCATCCGCCGCTTGCGCCCGATAAATTAGTTGTGCCCGGGCTGATCACGTTGCTCATTGCCGTGGTTTTGGGCGCGCCCATTTTCGTGATGCTCGGCGGTGCTGCCCTGATATTATTCTGGGGCGAAGATCTCCCGATCGCGTCGATTTCCCTGACCCATTATTCGATGGTGACCAATCCCACGCTGCCCACGGTGCCGCTGTTCACGCTGGCGGGATATTTCCTGGCGGAAGGTGGAGCCTCGAAACGCTTGATCCGCGTTTTCCAGGCGTTACTCGGTTCGATGCGCGGCGGTCCAGCCATCGTCACGGTGTTGCTCTGTGCGTTTTTCACTTCGTTCACCGGTGCATCGGGCGTGACGATTCTCGCGCTCGGCGGCCTGCTCATGCCAGTGCTGATGGGCGCGGGCTATTCCGAACGCTCCACGCTCGGCCTGCTCACCGGCTCGGGTGGACTTGGTTTGCTTTTCCCGCCTTCGCTGCCGCTGATTCTGTATGCGATCGTCGCCAGCTCGAATTCCAAAGGCTCCGGCGTGACGATTGAAAAAATGTTCCTGGGCGGCCTCGGGCCTGCCTTGCTGCTGGTTGGAATGTCGATCTGGCTCGGAGTTCGGCTTGGGCCAAAAGCGCAGACGGACAACCGCCCTAAGTTTGATCGGGCTGAAGCCTGGCGCGCGCTCATGGCGGCGAAGTGGGAATTGCTCCTGCCCATCGTGGCGCTGGTCGCCTTGTTCGGCGGATTCGCCACCCCGGTGGAAGCTGCGGCAGTCACGGCGTTCTACGCCTTTGTCGTCGAGACCTTCGTTTATCGCGACTTCAAAAAGCCCGGAGACATTCCCCGCGTCATGGCAGAATGCGGCGTATTGGTGGGAGGCGTTTTGCTGATTCTTGGCGTTGCGCTCGGCTTTACCAATTATTTGATCGACGCCCAAATCCCTGCGCGCGCCGTCGAATGGGTGACCAGCACCGTGCATTCGAAATACATGTTTCTGCTCGCGCTCAATGCCTGCCTTCTCGCAGTTGGTTGCGTCATGGATATGTTTTCCGCGATTGTGGTCGTTGTGCCGATCATCGTTCCATTGGGCCTGGCCTATGGAGTCGACCCGATCCACATGGGAATCATATTCCTGGCCAACATGGAACTCGGCCTCCTGACCCCAACGGCAGGCATCAATATTTTCCTCTCCTCCTACCGCTTCAAAAAACCGGTCCTGGAAATATCACGCTCCGTTTTGCCAATGCAATGCGTCCTCGTTGCGGGCGTGCTTTTGATCACCTATCTTCCCGCGCTCACGACGTTGCTCCCGCGCCTGTTCGGACGGTAATCAAGCCCGGATTCGGCGCAAATTTGATTGCAGCAACCTCGCTGATTGAAAATGAAAGTGGCCGCAATTTTCTAATTGCGGCCACGCTCGTGTAAATTGTGGGTTCTCGACTGCTTACTTGACCTTGTTCAGGCGAAGGGCAAGGCGGGATTTCTTTCGGCTGGCGGTGGAACGGTGAACCGTCCCCGTCTTGGCCGCTTTGTCGAGTGCGGAGCTGAGAAGTGTGTAAGCAACAGTCGCTTCGGCTTTCTTTCCGGCACTAACCAGATCGGAGTATTTCTTTTCCAGCGTCCCCAGGCGTGACTTGGTGCTGCGATTTTGCAGTTGTTTGCGCGCGCTGTTGCGCATGCGGCGTTCGGCAGATTTTGTATTCGGCATAAAATTTCTTAAACCAGAGCGGGCAACGGTATCGGAAAGCTGGTTTTTGTCAACGGCTGGCTTGGGCTTTTTTGACCAGGGGCTCCACGAGCCTCCAAATCTGCTCGGTCACGGCCTCCCTGGATTGGGCGGCGTCGATTGTTTTCACGCGCGCAGGATCGGCGGCGGCGATGGCAAGATAGCCTTTTTCCACACGCTCAAAAAAACTGCGGTCGGCTTCCTCCATGCGATCGCGCAGCTTTTCATCGAACGGCAGGGGCGAAGCGTTTTTGCGCGATTTCTCCGGCGGGACTTCGAGCAAAATTGCCTGGCGGGATTGTCGCCGCGCTTCGCTCACTGCCACCGGGACATGCAACATCAGTGTCAAATCCGGTTTCGTTTCGCCGACGGCAAACTCAATAATCTCGGCGACTTTTTTCAAATCCAGTTCGCGACCATAACCCTGATACGCCGTGGTGGAATCGTAAAAACGGTCGCAGAGCACGACATGCCCGCTGGCCAGCGCCGGGCGAATGACTTCGCGAACGAGCTGCGCACGACTGGCATTCATCAGCAGCAACTCCGCCTCCGAAGTCATCGCGTTGTTTGCTTCGCTGTGTTTGAGGGTGTGTCGAATTTCCTCGCCAATCGGAGTGCCACCGGGCTCACGCAGCCGGTGAACGGTCAAGCCGAGCGCGCTCAACTTCTCCATCAGCAAAACGATCTGGGTGGATTTTCCACTCCCTTCCGTACCTTCAAACGTAATAAAAATTCCGTTCATTGCGAAACGATCAAAGCTTTTTCAGCCGCGCACCCTTGGGCGTGTCCTCGATTACCCAGCCCTTCGCCTTCAATTCATCGCGAATCGCATCCGAACGTTTAAAATCCTTTGCTTTGCGAGCGACCTGCCGCTCTTCGAGAAGCGCGCTCAGGGCAGCGGGAATTTCCGCTTCGACGACGGTGGAGAAACCCAGGATGCCATTTATTTTTTCCCAAGCGGCTAGTCCGGCGGCAGCCCTTTCCGCCGACAATTGATTTCCGGCCAGCAACCGGTTCGCCTCGCGCACCCATTCGAAAATCACTCCCCAGGCCCCCGAAATATTCAAGTCATGGTCGAGGGCATCGGATATTTTCTCAAGCAGCTCCGCATCGGGCGCAGCCGTCGCGCCGGCCGCCGTTCCCCTCAATTTTGCCAGACATTCATCGATTCGCGCCAGCGCGTTGCGTGCGCCGGTCAATCCTTCCAAAGTAAAATTGAACTGCTCGCGGTAATGCGAAGACATGAGCAGATAACGAATCTCGCGCCCGCTGAATCCTTTGGCCAACAAGTCGCGCAGAGTAAAATAATTCCCGAACGACTTGCTCATCTTTTTCCCTTCCACCAGCAGATGCGCGCCGTGCATCCAGTGCTTCACGAAGGGTTTGGCGTCCGGTTGCACCCCCGCCCCTTCGCTCTGCGCAATCTCATCTTCGTGATGCGGGAACATCAAATCTTCCCCGCCCAGATGAAGATCGAAACTCGGCCCGAGCCATTTCATGCTCATCGCGCTGCACTCGATATGCCAGCCCGGTCGGCCTTCGCCCCATGGACTCGGCCAAAAAATCTCGCCGTCTTCCGGCACGCGCGCTTTCCACAGAGCAAAATCGGCGATCGATTCCTTCTCGTATTCGTCGCTGCTGACGCGTTCGCCAGCGCGCATTCCTTCGAAGTTCAAATTGATGAGCTGTCCGTATTTGCAGCCGCAACCTTGATATTTATCGATGCTGAAATAGACCGAGCCGTCGTTCGCCTTATACGCGATGCCGCGCGCGACTAGTTTTTCGATCAGCGCAATAATTTCTGGAATGTGCTCAGTCGCCCGCGGCGTCCGATGTGGAGGCAGGCAATTGAGTGCGCCCAAGTCCTCGATGAAAACGTCCTCGTATTTTTGCGTAAATTCGCGCAATGGAACTTTGTTGGCTTGAACCCGTTTAATGATTTTGTCTTCGATGTCCGTGATGTTCATCACGTGGGTGACTTCGAAACCTTTAAATTCGAGGTAACGCCGAACGAGGTCCACGAAGACAAACGTGCGGAAATTTCCAATATGCGCGAAGTCATGAACCGTGGGTCCACAGCAATACATCCCGACTTTTTTTCCCGCAGGATCAAGCGGGATAAACTCCTCGATGGAACGCGAAAGGGTGTTGAATAAGTTCAGAGCCATTTAATGGCGACCGAGAGTAAAGAGGCAGCCCTGAAAGAAAAGCGGAAATTGTGCGAAGGCTCAAAGTCGGGTTTAACGACAGGCCCATTTGAAAAAATGAAGAATTGCCGTCAGATTGTTCCTCCAGCAGATCAGACGCAGAGTAGCCAATCGACAATGTGGTTGCGGGCGGTGCCGAAAACCAGTTCCCTTGTCTTTGGTTCCTTCAACAAAAACTAAAAAAAAGTATTATGAAATTATTTAAATATCTTCTGCTCGTTTCAGTCTTGTTCAGCGGATTAGCCCTGACCGGTTGCAAAGAAAAAGGGCCGATGGAAAAGGCGGGCGAAAGCATCGATAAAGCCGCGAAAAAAACCGGTGATGCCGTGAAAGAAGCGGGTGAAAAAGCAAAAGATGCCGTCACGAAATAATTTATCTGACCAACGTTTCAGGCCGGAGCAGCAACGAGCTGTTTCGGCTTTTTTTGCTTCACATTTGCATCACCACAAGCCGCGCAGTTCGTTGGCGTTGGTGGAAAGTTGATACTCCCGCATTTGCTCGATTCGTCTCCACACCGCCGATCCATCGAGCGCTCCGAGATTGCCGCCGGCCGCTCCCAGTTCTCGGGACGTTTTGCCTCCCGAATTGGGATTCGTCGCGTCGGTACCGCCTTCCAGGATCACTCCATATTTTCCGTGCGACGCCACACTCTGCGGCTCCGGCGACCAAACATTTAAATCGGTCAACAGCGGCAGCAGCCCGCTCTCGGTCGCTTTGCGCGGTGAAATCCAGCTCTTAGCCGCTGGAACGCCGGCCCAAACTGCGGGATCCCGGCCGCCGAGATAATTGAATCCAAGGACATATCCATAGGGCGGAAAGGAATAGCCACCGACGGAAAATGGCGTGGGCAGACCCGGGCAGCCGATGATTTTTTTATGCCCGCCGTAGCTGATGAAAAGACGCCAGGTATTCGTTGAAACCATCGGCGGATAATCGCCCTGATTGGACGGTCCGGGAGGAATCTGTTGCTGATGATCGTCCGCATACAACTGCACGGCGATGAGCATCTGGCGCAAATTACTGCGACATGCGACGCGTCTCGCTTTTTCTTTGCCCGCGACGAGCGCAGGCAAGAGCAGTCCCCCCAAAATTCCGATTACGGCAACAACGACAAGCAACTCGATGAGCGTGAAAGCATTCCCAAAATGTTTTGGAAATCTCATTTGACCCATGAAATTAACAAGAGCAATGCGAAGCACCATCCGGCGGGAATTGAGCTTTTGCGTCGGGAACTCCTCGACTAATTTCGTCTTGTGATGTTACCAACAGAAAGCGGAAATCCCATTGCGGCGGTTCCGGTGCCAACCGCGGGAGTCCCGTCCTCCGCTGCGCTACGTTTTTTTCCTGCCGTCCTTTTCACCCTCTGTTTTGTCTGCGCCTGGTTCTGGCGAGCCAATCAGCAGATTGCGCCGGCGAATTTATTTCTCCTGATCTCAGCGGCTGTCGCCACGTTGCTGGTGCTCAACCGGCGGTTGCCGCTGCAAAATATTGTCTCGCTGGTCACGGTAATTACGATCGTTTCGGGCGCGAGCATGTTGGCCGCGGTGTTTTTCCGAACCAAATTATTCACGCCGTTTTTCCTGGCGAGATTTCCTGGAGCGCCGGTCTGGACCGCGCCCCTGCTCTGGGTGGTCGCGCTGGTCAATGCGCGCGGGATTGCGCAACTCCTGCTCCGGCCCTTGCGAAAAACCTCTTATTACGGTTTGTGGTTGATCGGTGTCGCCTGTCTGCTCGCAGCCGGTTTCAACCTGTCAGCGAGAAACGATTGGCGGACTTTTTCGTCGCAACTAGCAATAGCCGGGCTGGTTTTTGTTGCAACAATTCCGTGGTTCATCGACAAGCGGCGGGTCGAACAAGGCCTGGAATTACAACCGCTGATCATCATCTGCCTGTTGTTCTTTTGGTAAGATTCAACCAGCCAACTCCGATTGCTTCCTCCTGACCAGCTTGAGCCGGGCCACGCGCAGCCCGTCCATTTCCTCCACGCGCAAATCAAAATCGCCAATCGTCAACGTGTCGCCCTCCTTGGGAAAGCCGCCCAACCGATGCGTGACCCACCCGCTCGTCGTGGTAATTCCGTTTTCCTGGAGCGATTCGCCGACTAGTTCGGATAACTCATGCAGCGGCAGTGCGCCGGAAATTTCCCAGGTTTGTTCGTTTTCTTTTTTGAGCAACGGTTGCTCCTGATCGAACTCGTCCTGGATCTGACCGACCAATTCTTCGAGAATATTTTCCAAGGTGACCATGCCGACCGTCCCGCCGTATTCGTCCACCACGATGGCGAAATGCATTTTGCGTTCGAGAAAAAGTTGGAGGAGCCGTTCCAGTCGCGACGTCTCCGGAACGTAAATGAGCTTGCGCGCCACCGGAACCAATTCAGCGCCCGTGCGCGCCTTGAGCCGCATGGGATACAAATCTTTGATGTGAACCACTCCAAGGGTTTTATCGAGGTTGCCATTTTCGCAGAGCAGGAAGCGCGAATAACGACTTTTCTCAGCGGCATCAATGCACTCGGTGATCGTCGCTTCGGTGTCGAAATAGACAATTTCCTGCCGCGGGCGCATCACATCGCGAACGCTGCGGTTGCGCAAATCCATCGCGTTCAAGACGATGTCGCGCCCCAGGCTACTGCCGCCGGAATGTTTTCTCGTTCCCGAAAAAAGCAGGCGCAGTTCCTCTTCGGAATGCACCAGTTCGGCCTCGCTCACCGGCTCGATGCCGAACCGGCGCAGCAGCCACATCGCCGAATGGTTCAACACCCAGATGAACGGGAAGGAGATTTTATAAAACCATTCCAACGGCGCGGCGACCCAGAGTGATGTGGGCAGCGGTTTTTGAATGGCGAGAGATTTCGGGGCGAGTTCCCCGGCGACGATGTGCAAGAATGTGATGACGGAAAATCCAACGGCAAACGAAACGGTGTGCTGCACTCTTGGCGAATCAATGTGCAACCAATCCATCAGCGGATGCAGCAGGTCGGCAAAAACCGGTTCGCCAATCCAGCCCAGACCAAGGCTGGCCAGCGTGATACCAAGTTGAGTGGCGCTCAGAGCCGCGTCGAGATTGCCGACGATGCGCCGGGCGATCTTGGCGCGTCGATGATTTTTGGCGACGAGAGTGTCGAGCTGCGTCTCGCGGATTTTGACCAGCGCAAATTCAGCCGCGACGAAAAAGCCGTTGAGCAGGACGAGGAACGCCACGGCCAAGAACTTTAAGATGATGATGCTCCAGTCCATTTACAGACTTACCTCTCCGAAAATCGTTTTTAGAATATCCTGCAAACTGATGATGCCAACTTCGCGCTGATCCCGGCTGAGCACCACGGCGAGGCGGCGGCCACTGCGCTGCATTCGACCCAGGGCCTGTTCGAGGCGCAAATCCTCGCGGAGATAGAGCGCCGGATTGACGTAATCGCCAGCGGTTTTTGTCACATCCAAATCTTCGAGGTAGAGCAGTTTCTTGAGGCTGATCACGCCGATGATTCGGTTTCCGCCAGCTTCCTTTCGCACGACTGGCAGGCGGGTGAGATTGCGTTCGCGGCAGATTTTCAAGACCTCCTGCATCGGTGTGTCGGTCATTACGCTCACCGTTTGGGATAGCGGCACCGCCACGTGCGCGACGGTCAAATTTTGCAAATCGAGCACCCGGTTGATCATGGTTTTCTCCTCCGCCGTGAGGTTGTGGGAGGATTCCTGCATGACAAACCGGAGTTCATCACGGTTGCCCGAAAGCCGGCCCGTAAAAACTTTTCCACCAGTCCACGGCAAAAGCCAGCGCGTGAACCAGCTGGCGATAGAAACCAGCGGGCGCAACACGACATGGATCAAGCCAAACGGTCGCGCGAGCAGCAGGCAGAGCCGATTGGGAAAGAGGCGGAACAGCGTCTTCGGCAACAGTTCGCAGAGAATGAAAAAAAGGAAAATAGCCGCGATGAAAGACAGCAGCTCGACGACCGGCCAGGGATGCAGCCACTGATGCAGCGTTAAAACAATCAAGGTGAAGATAACGAAGTTCACCACCGTGTTTCCGACGAAAATCGTCCAGAGAAAATTCTCTGATTTTTCGAGGTAATCGTGCAGAACCATGGCGCGCGGGTTTCCCGCTCGCATCAGTTGGCGAATGCGCAGGCGGTTTAACGCGAGAACGCCTGACTCCATTCCGGAAAGCAGAAAAGAAAGCGCCGCGCAAAACCCGAGCACCAACAAAAATAAAACGGTGACGTTGTTCATTTCGCTTGGCGTTTATTGACGACTTCCACGATCAACTCTTTGACCCGCCGCTCATCCACTGCCTGCGCGGTGAAACGCAGCCCGCGAAAGACCGCGAACTCTCCGACCGCCGGAACCACCCCCAGCTCGTTGACGAGTAATCCGCCAAGCGTTTCCGCCGATTCCACTTCACCAATCTGCGGAAACTCACGGCGAAAATCTTCCACGCGCATCGTGCCGTTGACGCGCCAGCGCCCGGCACCCAATCGCTCCATCACAAAACCTTGCGCTTCGCCTTCGCCGCGGATTTCTCCGATCATTTCCTCCAGAATATCTTCGATGGTCACGACGCCGGCCGTGCCGCCAAATTCATCGCGCACGATGGCCAGGCCGCGTTGCTGGCGTTGCAAGCTTTTCAACAGTTGCAGCAGGTTCATGCTCTCAGGAACAAACGATGGAAACTCGATCGCATCGGCGAGGTCAACCTGTGGATCGAGCAATAGCGTGCGCGTGTTGAGCACGCCGATAATTGTGTCGGGCGTTTCATCGTACATCGGCAGGCGGCGATGTTTGAATTTCCGCGATGCCGCAATCATTTCCTCGACGGACAAATCATCCGGAATGCAGGCCATTTGCGAGCGCGGCTTCATCACTTCTTTGGCGGTTCGCTGATCGAGGTTGATGATTTCGAGGATTTTTTCCTTTTCCGAACGGGCCAGCGTTCCTTGTTGATAAGCGAGTTCGAGAAGTTCCTGATATTCCTCATCCGTCATGGTGGCCTGCGGCTTGATGGACGAGGGAAGGCCCACGCGCAAAATGAAACTGTTGAGTCGCTGAGCAATTTGGCGGAACGGCCGCAACATGGTTTGAAACATCGACATGGGTCGTGCGATTCTCAGCGACCACGATTCAGGCGCGCGCACCGCCAGCGCTTTGGGGGCGATCTCCGTTCCGAGCAAAATAAAAATCAACAAACCGCCGAGCGAGGGCAGTAGCGGCCATTGCTCCAGCAGGGCAATCCAGAGCAAGGTGGCAACAATGCCCGCGTTGGCGAAGGTGTTTCCCAAGACGATGGTGGTCAGCAATTCCTGTGGTTCAGCGAGCAGTTGGGTCAACGTCAAGGCGGACGGTCTTTTGTTTTCAGCGAGTTGACGGGTCTGCCATTTTCCAAGGGAGAAGAAGGCGGTTTCAGCGAGCGCGAAAAAGAAGCTCGCGATTGCGAACATAACGAGCACCGCAAAAGCTGCCGGAAGCATCACGGGCGAAGTATTGAACAAGAAATGCGAGAGGCAATTCGAAAAATCATCTCTTGAGACCTGAAAACAGGTTGCAGGCATAACCGGCATTAAATCATTCCCCGCGCAAAAATCTGCGGATTCGGAGTGAAACTAATCCCATCTTCTTCGCGTCTCTCAAGAAACATGAATCCTATGAAAACCACGCGCATAATCTTGCTGATTGCGATCTCTTTTGGTTTTCCACTGGCGGCACGCACGGAGGAATCGTTGATCCGGCGCGAATGGAAAGTTGACGGCGCCACCCGCCAGGCACTTGTGCATGTTCCAAATTCCGCGAAGACCAACGCAGCCCCGGTTGTCTTTGCTTTCCACGGGCACGGCGGCTCAATGCATAACGCGGCAAGAATGTTCGGTTATCACTTGGTCTGGCCGGATGCGATTGTCGTTTACATGCAGGGACTCAATACGCCAGGCCAACTAACCGATCCTGAGGGCAAGAAACCCGGCTGGCAGAAGGCCATTGGCGACCAGGATGATCGCGACTTGAAATTCTTCGATGCCGTCCTCGCGAGTTTGAAAAACGATTATCGTGTGGACAAACAACGCATCTATTCCACCGGCCATTCGAACGGGGGCGGGTTCACCTACCTGCTTTGGGCGGCGCGCGGAGAACAGTTTGCCGCCTTTGCCCCGTCGGCATCCCTCTCTCGTGCCCTCGTGGACCCGACAAAAAACAGCTCAGGAATCGTTCGTGCCTCACGCAAAAGCGATCAATCAAAAGCTTGGGTTGAGAAGGTCCCGTCTGATCTTACGAACCGGGCGTTCCTTCCCAAGCCGGTGTTGCATATCGCGGGTGAGAACGATCCGCTCGTAAAATTCGCCTGGCAAAAATTAATGGTGGATGCCGTGCGAGAAAAAAACCAGTGCGCGGAAGGCAGGCCTTGGCGTGCCGACCAGCGCTGCACCATTTATCCCTCGAAGGTCAACGCGCCCGTGGTTATCTATTTTCACCCCGGCACACACCAGTTTCCCGCGGAAGCCCCGGCTCTGATTGTGAAGTTTTTCAAAGAGCACACAAATCCGCCCAAGAAGTAGAATCGTCTAAAACCGATACCCCGACTGTTCCTGCGAAGATTGCGTTAATCTTTACCCTCGATGCCGACATGCGCCCAATGGTAAACATTTCGTCCAACGGGATGAAAGGTGGCGGATTTCTCACCGTCAATCATCCCAACGGCCAGATTCCCGCTATTCTCGCCCCCGCCGAGTCCAGCGGAGCAGTCATCGGCAATGATACGCGAGGAAAACTGGTTACGGCCCTACCTGATCCAAAGGCATTTGGTCGCGAAGGAGAATAAATTAGAATAGAACGCGCAATCAAAGCACTGGTGCGCCACGGAAATAATCCAGCAAAACAGATAGGAATTCCGCAGGACAGGTCAGTGCTTGGGCCGAAGCAATACCGCTTTCTTGGTTGTTCCTTCAACCTCAACGCTCTGCGTCTCAACCCCGGGATCGTCCTTCAAAGCATTGTGAACAATACGGCGATCGAATGCGCTCAGCGGTTCAAGTTCGACGACATCACCCCAGCGGCGAACTTTCTCAGCGGCTTCCTGCGCTTTTTTGACCAAGGCGTCACGGGCCTGAGCCCGATAGCCGCCAACATCGAGTATCACTTTCGGCGCACTTTGATCCTGCTGGAAGAGCAACCGGTTGGTGATGTATTGCAAATCAGAAAGCGTTTGGCCCTGGCGCCCGATCAACCGACCGGAATCTTCTGTTTTTACGTCCAGAAAAATCCCATCTTCGAGCATTTGCTCCTCAACCGTGGCGTCAAAGCCGAGCAGTTTTAAGAGTTGTTCCAGCGTAGCTTTAGGTTGTGCGGCCATAAAATTTATTTCGAATCGTAGCTTCGACTTTGGTTCTATTTTTTCTTTTTTGGTGAAATGACCGTCACGGTTCCAACCGGCTCCGGTTTCGTCTTGGTCAATTTCATCTGCGCAATGGTTAACAAATTTTGCACGGTCCAGTAAAGCGTCAACCCTGCCGACATTTTATAAAGGATAAACATGAACATCAACGGCATGTAGCGCATGATTTTTTGTTGGGCCGGATCCATGCCCGGCGATGGCGGGGTCAACCGAGCCTGCCATAACATCGTCGCACCCATGATCAGCGGCATCGGATTCACTGGAAAATTATTCAGGAACGGGACGTGCCAGACGGTATCTGCCTGGGACAAATCGCAGGCCCAAAGAAATTCTGCGCCGCGCAATTCAATCGCACTCTGCAACATGCGGTAGAAACCGAAGAACACTGGGATCTGCAACACCATCGGCAAGCAGCCACCGAGCGGGCTCACCTTGTGTTCCTTCATGAACTCCATCGTCTTCTGATTCTTCTTCGCGGGATCGTCCTTGTATTTGTCGGCGATCGCTTTCATTTGCGGCTGCAGCGCCTGCATTCGCTTCATCGACTTCGTGCTCGCACTGGTGAGCGGCCAGAAAAGAACCTTGATGATGACCGTGATGGCAATAATCGCCAAACCGTAGGCCAAACCGATCGCATGCAAGCCGTTCATCGAGAGCAGCAACATCTTTGCGAAGAATCCGAAGAAACCACCGAAGCCCATCACGAGATCCAGATCGTTCTTCATCTCGGCGCCAAGTCGCGCCAGCGTGTTGTATTCCTTCGGACCGGCGTAAATTGTGTATTGATGTTCGAGCCCCTGATTTCCAGAGAGCGTCAGGCCGGGATAACCAAACGAGGTTTGGAAACCGACCGGTTGCGGGACTGCTTTGGAATCAGCCGCAAGAACTTCCTTACTGGTGGCGGGAAGATCGATCTTGCGCGAAAGAATTTTCGGAGCAGATTCGCGCGGCACGACAGCCATCGCAAAAAACTGATTATGCACCGCGGCCCAAAGCACATTGCTGGCGCCGTTTTCGTATTCGGTTCTTGGAGTTCCTCCCGGCAGACAGCCCAGCGTGCGATTGGCGAACCAGCCAGAATCAACATGCTCCGCTTTCGCACCATTGAACCAAAAAACGCCCATCGTTTGCGACTCGTCGTGCGCACTCATCGGAGTTGCAGTCCCGGCGACAACTTCGTGATTCGCAATTGCGATCGGTTGGGCGGAACGATTTTCGAAACGCACCTTGGCCTGAAGCAAATAGTTGGAGCTGACCTGAAATTCTTTGATGACGACCAAGCCGTTGCTCAGAGATTTTTCCGCGCGAACGGTTTCGCCAGAGCGGGACAATTTGTAGGAGCCGACTTCCAATCCGCCGCCAACGAGCGCAAGTGCGGGCACTGGCGCTTTGGTGTTGAGCGCGGCCAACCGCTGTTCGCCCACGGTCGTTTTGCCGCAATCGATCGACTCAGGATATTTGCGCAACTCAACCAATTTCAAACCACCGCCACGTGAGGAAAATGTGTAGTTCGCGTTTTCGTTGGTCACAACGAGCAACTGTTCCGGCGCATTGTCCGGAATTTGCGTCATCGGCGAAACGGCATTGGTCGCAGCAGCAACCGCTTGCGCGGAAACGTTGGTGCTTAACTGATTCGTCGCGACGAGAACTTCGTTGGTGCTTTTCGGCGGTGGCGGATAAAGCTTATCCATGATTAACGGCTTCCAAAGCAGAATCAATGCGAACGAGATAACCAGGACAATGACGGATTTACGATCCATGCTGACAAATTTTGAATTGTGAATGGTGAATTTTGATACTGGAAGGAACTGGATCGTGGCCGCATCCACCGAACGGATTGCAGCGGCAAACACGTTTTACCGCGAGCCAGCTTCCAAAGATCGCGCCATGGGTCTGAACGGAATCAAGGGCGTATTGGGAGCAACTGGGGGTGAAGCGACAACGACCGAGCGGTCCAAAGAGAACAGTTTTCGCGGGCGAAAGCGTCCAGCGATAAATGCGGACGAGGAAAATCAGAATATGTTGCCCGGCGTTCATCACGATTTCGACAATTGCATTTGGCGCAGCGCCCTCAGAAAGTCATGTTCGACCTGGGCGAACGATTTTTCTACAATTGAATTTCTTGCGACCAAAACCAGGTCAACAGGTTGCGCCATTTCATGCTGGTGCAAACGGAACGATTCGCGCAATAACCTGCGCGCCCGGCTCCGGACGACGGCATTGCCAATTTTTCGACTCGTGATGACTCCCAACCGGGTTGGGGAACCTGCCGGAAGAATAAGCCAATTCGCAATCAAGCAACCTGAAGAGAGCCGTTGCCCTTTCGATTTTGCCCGAAGGAAGTCCCGCCCCAATTTCAACCTGCTGGAACGAGGAAAGCGAAACGAGCGAGAAGGCCCGGCACCCATGCCGAAGTTTAAACCGGAGTCAAACGCTTGCGACCCACACGGCGACGGTTGGCCAAAGTGGCTTTGCCGCTCTTGGTGGAATTGCGATTTAGGAAACCGTGCTGCCGTTTGCGGCGAATCTTCGATGGTTGATATTGGCGTTTCATCTTTTCTCAATTGAGTTTTGTCGCACAGCAACTGGCTGGGTCAACGAAACTGTCGCGGCCATTCCGCAACAGGAAGCGAGAAGATAGCAACGAAGAGATGAGTGTCAATCGCTGAAATGGCAAAATCCCCTCGCCCGCACGAACGTGGCTCCAATCGTAGTTTCATTGCCCGAATTTCTTCTGGCACAGCGATTTGACTTGGGTATCGTAGCGCCTCAACAATTTACTCGGATTAAAATAATGGAACCTAACGCTGATATTGCCCTGATTGGCCTCGCCGTCATGGGTCAAAACCTTGTCCTCAACATGAACGACCACGGATTTACCGTGGTTGTTTACAATCGCACCGTCGCCAAGGTGGATGAATTTCTCGCCAAAGAAGCCAAAGGCACAAACGTCCTCGGCGCGCATTCAATCCAGGAAATGGTGGCGCAATTGAAGCGGCCTCGCCGCGTGATGATGCTGGTCAAGGCCGGCGCTGCGGTGGACGAGTTCATTGAACAGCTCCTTCCTCATCTGGAACCGGGCGATATCATCATCGACGGTGGCAATTCTCTTTATCAGGACACGATTCGCCGAACGAAATATGTCGAGTCCAAAGGCTTGCTGTTCGTTGGCACCGGTGTCTCAGGAGGCGAAGAAGGCGCGCGCCGAGGTCCTTCGATCATGCCCGGTGGCTCACCTGGCGCATGGTCGCACGTGAAAGATATTTTCCAATCCGTCTCGGCGAAGGTCGATGACGGCGCGCCGTGCTGCGATTGGGTCGGGGAAAATGGAGCGGGTCACTACGTCAAAATGGTTCACAACGGAATCGAATACGGCGACATGCAATTGATCTGTGAAGCGTATCAATTGATGAAAGATGGCCTCGGCATGACCGCTGACGAAATGCACCTTGTTTTTGCGGAATGGAATAAGGGTGATCTTGACTCGTATTTGATCGAGATCACACGCGACATTCTCGCGTTCAAGGACACCGATGGACAACCGCTCGTAGACAAAATTCTCGACAAAGCCGGCCAAAAAGGAACGGGCAAATGGACGGTGATTTCATCGCAGGATCTTGGGATTCCGATCACACTGATGGCCGAAGCGGTTTACTCGCGCTGCATTTCCGCACTGAAGGATGAACGCGTGGCCGCCGCGAAAAAGCTTCGTGGACCGAAGCCCAAGATTGCTGGCGATCGCGCGAAGCTCGTGGAACAAATTCGCCAGGCACTTTACGCGTCAAAAATCGTTTCCTACGCCCAGGGCTATATGTTGATGCGCGCCGCTGCTGCGGAAAACAAATGGAACCTGAACTACGGCGGCATCGCCTTAATGTGGCGTGGCGGATGCATTATTCGCAGCCGTTTCCTCGGAAAAATCAAAGAGGCATTCGATCTCAACCCGAAGCTCACGAATCTGCTGCTCGACAAATTTTTCAAGAAGGCGATCAAGGATTCCCAACGTTCCTGGCGCAACGTGGTGGCCATCGCAGCGAAAAAAGGAATTCCGACTCCCGCATTTTCAACCGCGTTGAATTTTTACGATGCTTATCGCTCAGAACGTTTGCCGGCAAATTTGCTCCAGGCGCAACGCGATTATTTTGGCGCCCACACTTACGAACGCGTGGACAAACCGCGCGGAGAATTCTTCCACACCAACTGGACGGGTCGCGGCGGCGATGTGGCGTCGAGCACCTACAACGCCTGATCCGAACCGAAATCTAAAGTGAGTCGGGACGGAATTCCTTCCGTCCCGATTTTTTTGAAAAGTGGCCCTGCCCTGTTGAGCAGGAGAAGCCGCATCACTTCTTCTGTGCGTTTGCTCCGATGCCAATGGATTCCAAGAACGGTTCCAGCGATTGGTCGTGGCGCAAAAATTTGCGAATCGAGATATTCACATCGCGCGAATCGCCGACGGCATAAATCTCATCGCGCAGCCGTTTTCCGACCGCCTTGTCGAAATAACCGTCTTTAGATTTTTCGAAAACCGTAGCCATATCCGCTGCGATCGCATCCGCCCAGGCGTAACCGTAGTAACCCGCATCGTAGCCCATCAGATGCCCAAAGTAGGCCACGTAAGCCGTGTTCCCAATTGGGGGAAAGAAAACGTCCGCCGTGATTTTATTCGCAATTTCCACCGGGCTTTCAGACGCCTTTGGGTCGCTGTGCAACGCGAGGTCGGTCAAACCAAAACCGAGTTGGCGGCGATAGCGCGTGCCTTCCGTCGCGAGTTTGGCTTCTTTCAATTTGGCCAGAATTGCAGGCGGAATTTTCTCATTCGGATTGTCATAACGCGCGGCGAATGTATCCAAAACCGATTTGTCCCAAACCCAATTCTCCAGCATTTGCGAAGGCGCTTCGACGAAATCGCGCGGCACGCTCGTTCCCGCAAACCGCCCGTAATTGGCGCGGGTCAAAACGGAATGCATCGCGTGCCCGAATTCATGAAAAAGCGTTTCCACTTCCGAGTGCGCGAGCAACGATGGTTTGCCACCATCGGGCGGCGGGAAGTTACAAATCAAGGCGACCGTCGGGCGCTGATATTTCCCATCTGGCAACCGTTTGCCCTCGATGATTCCGAACTGTGCGAAGTGATTGTATTTCCCCTCACGTGGGAACATATCGAGGTAGAACAATCCCATTGGCTCGCCGGTTTTCGCGTCGGTCACGGCGAAGAGTTTCAGATCATCCACCCATTTATACGGCGCATCAATTGCCTGAAACTTCAGGCCGAAAATCCGTTCGTATATGCGGAACATTCCTTCGAGCACGCGGTCGTAGGGAAAATAAACGCGCAGCTTTTCCGCATCGACGGTGTAACGCTGCTTCTTGAGTTCATTGCTGTAATAGCGCCAATCCCAAAGGTTGATCTTGGCCTTGGCATCGCCCGTGTCTTGCGCTTTCAATTTCTGAAACTCGGCAATTTCCGAATCGAACTTAGGCTGCAAACCAGCTTTCAATTTTTCGAGAAAACCGATCGCCGTCCTGGCATTTTTGGCCATCTTTGGCTCGATTTGATAATCGGCCCACGAAGCATAACCCAGCGTGTGGGCAATTTCGTTGCGCAGTTTTAAAATCTGCTTCAGCAGAGGAACATTCTTTTCACGCGCCAAATTGTCGTGCTCGAATAAGAGCTTTTTCCTCGTCTCCTCACGCTTGCAGTTATCCGCCACCATCAAATAGTGAAACGTGATATTGGCCATGACGGTATACTCGTCATCGCCCGTTTTGATTCCCTTTTGAGTGAGAAAACTTTCGGGCACCCCTTCCAAGTCGGCCTTGGAGAACTTCAAAGCCTTTTTGGCCTCGGTCACATTCGTCTCGAAGTCGGTCGCCAACTTGGATACTTCTTTGCGCATCCGCTCCACTTCATTGCGCTTTTCTTTCGGCAACTCCAACCCGGCGCGGCGATAATCACGCATCGTTTCCGTGAAGAGCTTCTGATCTTCCCCGTGTAGTTTCGGCTGGGTGAGCGCAAACGTTTTCATCGCGGCATAAACATCTTCGCGGTAATCCAAACCGACGGCCCAATCTTGAAACGCTTTGATCGAATCCGTCGCCACTTCGCGAATCGCGGCATTCGTGCTCGTCTCTTTCATCAGCGACAAACGATTGGCGAATAGTCCGGCACGATAAGAAATGTCGTCCAGCGCGCGCACCGTGTTGGCAAATGTCGCGTCGGAAGATTTCAGTTGCCCGATGCGATCCAAAGCGGCGTTGGCTTCCTTGATTGTGCTGGCGAGAGAATTCTTAATCGCCTCCGGCGTCGGTTCAAAAGTCGGCAAACTAAGGATGGAATTAAATTTGCCGGCTTCAGCCTGGAACTGCGCGAATGTTTTCTGGGCGGGAACATTTGCGGTGAAATTCGATTTGGTCGCAGTAGATTTACACGCGGCGATTAGCGCGATCAGCGCCGTTCCGGTCGCAAGAAGAGAGAAAGTGAGTTTTTTCATACGTAAGGCGAGTTACGAAACCATTGGAAATCTTTTTCCGCAACTGCAATTCGTGGTAAATCTTCTTCTGGCATTGGGTTTTTGCCGAGGCTATGTTGCCCGCGAATTTTGATGTCGAACCTGCTGGAAATTAAGAATCTGCAACTGGAATTTGGTTCCGGGACAAACGCAGTGCGAGTCGTCGATGGTGTTTCGCTATCCATCCGCGCCGGTGAAACGGTTTGCCTTGTGGGCGAAAGCGGTTGTGGAAAAAGTGTGACCGCACTTTCCATCGCGAAGCTGATCCCCACCCCGCCCGCCCACTACGTCGGTGGTGAGATTTTCCTCAACGGCGTTGATGTTTTGCAAATGTCGAAGAAGTCGCTGCGCGAAATCCGCGGCGGCGTGGTCAGCTATGTTTTTCAGGAGCCAAGCGCATCCTTGAATCCCGTTTTTCGAGTTGGCCGGCAGATCAAAGAATCACTGAAACTTCATCGGCCCACCTTTGCGACAGACGCAGAGGTAATTCGGCTGCTGAAATTGGTGGGAATTCCCGCACCGGAATCACGCATTAATGATTACCCGTTTCAAATGTCCGGTGGCATGCAGCAGCGCATAATGATCGCGATGGCTCTTGCATCTGAACCAAAACTTTTAGTTGCCGACGAACCGACAACGGCTCTCGATGTGACCATCCAGGCGCAAATTTTAGAGTTGCTGATCGACTTAAAAAAACGCCTCGGAATGAGCATTTTGTTGATCACGCACAACTTGGGAATAGTGGGCGATATTGCCGACAGAGTGGCGGTGATGTATGCGGGACAGATTGTGGAATTATCGCCCGCGCTCGACTTGTTGAGGCGCCCCCTGCATCCGTATACGAAAGCACTGATGAACTCGGTGCCGCAAATCAAAGGCGGCCCACAACGTTTGCAAGCAATCGCGGGATCCGTGCCCCCACCCGGAAATTATCCGCCCGGATGTCGATTTTTCCCCCGCTGTCCGACGGCGCAACCCCAGTGTGAAAAAACGATGCCACAACTGTTGGAAGTGGAACCAAATCGGTGGGTGCGAAGTTTGTATGTCAAACCTTAGTCAGAACAACATTCACAGAATCAAATTTCAAACGTGAGCCTGCTCGAAGTTAAAAATTTAAAAGTTCATTTTCCGGTCAAGCACGGACTCTTCAGCCGAGTGAAGGCGTCCGTCAAAGCCGTGGACGATGTGAGCTTTTCAATTGGACCGGGCGAAACTCTTGGACTCGTCGGCGAGAGCGGCTGCGGAAAAACCACCTTGGGCCGCGCCATCGTAAAATTAGTCGAGCCAACTTCCGGGAGCGTTGTATTTGCGGAGCGCGACATCGCCAAACTCTCAGGCCGCGAACTGCGAGGCGTGCGGCGGGGGTTGCAAATGATTTTCCAGGATCCGGTTGGCTCGCTCAATCCGCGAATGACCGTCGAGGAAATTGTCGGCGAGGCTTTGGACATTCATAAACTCGCCGGTGATCCAGCGACTCGCCGAAATCGAATTCGCGAATTACTGAAATCTGTTGGGCTGAATGAAACTCATGCCGAGCGCTACCCGCACGAGTTTAGCGGTGGCCAGCGGCAACGAATCGGAATCGCGCGCGCTCTCGCTGTCGAACCGGAGTTAATTGTTTGCGACGAACCGGTCAGCGCGCTTGACGTTTCGGTCCAAGCTCAAATTATCAATCTGCTTCAGGACCTGCAACAGGAACGCGGACTCGCTTATCTCTTCGTCGCCCATGATTTGGCCGTTGTGAAACATATCAGCCATCGGGTGATGGTGATGTACTTGGGTAAAGTGGTCGAAATCGGGCCGGCCAAAGCCGTGGTGGAAGAGCCAAAACATCCTTACACACAGGCCTTGATTTCGGCGGTTCCGGTCGTTGATCCCGATTCCAAACGGCAACGGATCGTCCTTCCTGGCGACGTTCCGTCACCGATCAATCCGCCCAGCGGCTGTCCATTTCATCCACGCTGCCCCATCGCCCAAGATATTTGCAAAGTTGACCTTCCCCCGCTGCGCGAAATCACGCCGGGCCACTATGCAGCGTGTCACTTTGCGAAATGAATTGAATTCACATTGCGAAACAGCGTCCAACGTGGCGTGAAATTCGTAACCCGCCCCTTGCAAACAGCGTCTCTTCCAAATATGAAGGCGCGCTCCAAAGCATTTACTTTAATTGAACTTCTGGTCGTGATTGCCATAATCGCGATTTTGGCAGGAATGCTTTTGCCGGCACTTGGTCGAGCCAAAGAAGCGGCACGGCGGATCAGTTGCATGAACAACCTGAAGCAACTCGGGCTTTCAGAACGGATGTACGCCGATGATAACCAGGGCTTTTTCACGCCTCGCGGTGCCACCAATCGTTGGACAACTCTACTTCAGCCCGGATATCGCGATGTGAGGATTTTGAAGTGCCCAAGCGAAGTAACCAATTCGCCGGCTACATTCGGCAATGATTTGCTTTCCACTAATCAAGTTCCCGCAGATTACGCCCCCCGAACCTACATCATTAATGGTTGGAATGATTATTTCGGTGGCGCTGGTCTCAATCCGGGAATCAAAGAGAGTGTCGTGAAGGAGCCTTCGGAAACGATCGTATTCGGAGAAAAGGAACAATCCTCCCCTCATTTCTATATGGATTACTACGCATACGATGACGACAAACAGCTGGACGAACAAAAACACAGCTCTGCGGGCCGGCCAAATTCTGGCGGTTCAGATTATGCGTTTGTTGATGGAAGCGTCCGCTTTCTAAAATGGGGAAAATCCTTTAACCCGATCAACCTCTGGGCAATTACTTCTTGGAGGACAAACAGCACTCCTTAGCCAAGGCGAACTTGGTTTAGGATTTGCGATTGCTGAAATTGTTCCGAATTTCCGTGCAGATTAGTGAACTTGGAACGTGGTTTGGCCCTTGATGTCTCCAGCTTCCACCATCAACACGTAACTTACGTTTGCCTGTAGCGCTTCCGGCCGGATTTTTTCAACCTTTGGCTTCATGCCTTGGACGGGGGCACCATAAATAATAGATTTCGTGGGAACCGAATTGCTTTCTGAAATCAAATGCCAAATCGCATGCGGATACTTGTTCGTCTTGAAATCGCTTTCCTCGACGACTTTCAGAGATGTCAGCTGGTATTTGCGATTGAGAAAAAAAGAAATGCTGTTTCCAACGACCGCGCCTTTTCCTCGACGCCCACTCGTCTCGGGCCGCAATCGAGACGTGATTGCCATTTCCGTTTTTTGAAAGAGGCTGGTGAAGTTAAAGATGTAAATCGCACCCAGCACCCCTAAGAGCAATAGGAGTCCAATATTTTTTTTTGACATACAATAGAGAAGACGCTTGCGACAGTTGGACTGTTACAAATTCGGAACTATTTAGCGTTTCGAGGCTGAAAATCTTTTTCGCCCTTCAACTTTCCTGCTTCGATCAGAATCCGATAATTTCCACCTGGCTGCAACGATTCCGCGGCAAGTCCCGCGACTTTCGGCTTCATTCCCTTGAGCTGTTCGCCATAAAGAAAATCAGCCGTCGGAATTGAATTACTGTCTGAGATCAAATGCCAATACGCATGCGGATATTTGTTCGTAGCAGCTTCATCGGTGGAAATAACCTTCAGCGAAGTGAGCGGAAACTCTCCTTCCAAATAAAATGTAATTGGGTCAACCTGTTTACCTCCACGTCCAGAGAGTATCCGATATTTTATTTGAATTTTTTTCTCAGCAAACCAGTCAGTGAAGTTGTAAGCGTAAAGCCCACCCAGAATTAGGGCGGCGAAAAGTAAAAAACGGGTTCGGTTTTTCATGTATCCAACGTAGAATGACCGGCTGATAAGAATGAATATTCAATTTAGTTTGGGTTTGCAGCGAAATTAAACTAGTGCCATAAAAAGACGCCATGAAAAAAGTTAACTACGCACTGTGCTGCGTTCAAACGCCGAGAGCTAAATCAAAAGATGGTTTCACTTTGATCGAACTCCTCGTTGTGATTGCCATCATTGCCATTCTTGCCGGAATGCTTTTGCCGGGATTGTCTCGCGCCAAAGAAGCTGGGAGAAGGATATCGTGCGTGAACAATCTACGCCAATTGGAGTTGTCACTGACTATTTACGCAAGCGACAATCATGACAATTTTTGCCCTCGGACTGCAGGTGAAGCGAACAACCCACGCTGGCCGGGTCGCTTGCGCGAGACATTTCGGGATGTAAAAGTTTTACGCTGCCCAAGTGATGGTCCAAACACCCCGCCCACTGTCACCACGAGCCTGGACCAAGCTGACGCAGCCCCGAGGACATATATCATCAATGGCTGGAACGATTATTTCCGGGAAAAAGTTGGCGCGTCATTCACGATGGCCAGTATTGATAATCAAGCGATGCCGGAAAACGCCATCAAACGCCCATCCGACACAATCGCATTTGGAGAAAAGAAAAACCTTTCAGATGTGCTTTCCAATCACTACTTCATGGATTTGGAAGAAGGCAAAGGAAACGATTACGATCAATTGAATCAGGCACGTCATTCCGGAGGGTCGGGTTCAGATTATGCGTTCCTTGATAACAGCGTTCGTTTTTTGAAGACATGGCGTTCCGTTGGACCACAGTTCAACCTTTGGGCAGTCACCGAGTCCGGACGAACAAACTACGCCTTTCAATGACGGATTCGGTCGTAAGGCTATTTTGACGGAGGCAATTCGTTTGCTCTTGGCGTGATTTTATCAATGTTTGCGCTCACGTTGGCCTTGGCGTTTTTCACCGCCCAGTTGATTCCTCCGACGAGAACTTCCTGAAAGACAGGGTTGGCCCATACATCTTCGCGATGACCCATTGAAGTATAAAACACCCGACCTTTGCCGTAGATACGCGCCCAGGTTGCAGGATAAGGCGGACGTTGATACATATTCCCTTTCATCCCGCTGGTTTCCTGAACAAAAAGGACATGCAGGTTGGTAGCGAAGTTTTTCAGTGAATACCACTCCTCCAATGGCGCAAAATTCTCTGGAACGCCGTTGAATCCGGGAAATTTCGTTTCGGTGCAGATCATGTGTGATTTCTGCTGGTCGCCATGCTTAATAAATTCCGCCCCCAACATTTTCACGTAAGGATCAATATTTTCCCCATCCAATTTAAATCTCGCTTCACCATGCTCTTTGTTTCCAGGAGAATGAAAGGTGTCGCTGGCGCTGTGCGTCCCAATAAAACCTTTCCCGCTTTCAATCGCCTTCAGAAAAGCCGCCTTGCCCTCCTTTGACATTGGCTGATTTCCGTCTGTCCCCGCCTCCGTCAAATCACCCGTAGTGTAAAAAAAGAATGCGTCGTATTTCGCAATACTATTTGAAGTGAAAATTGAGCCGTCCTTGGAAAAGGTGAACTGAAAATTGTTTTTCTCCCCGATCTGAAGCAATACTTTTTCAGCAAAACTCAATTGGTTTCCACTCCGTTGTATAACTTCGTGCTCGTATCCCGATGACTTGGAAAAAAACAGAATGCGTTTCGGTTTAGCGGCAGCATTCAGTTGCTGCGCCGGAATACACCAAACGCAAAGGAGAGCTAAAACCCAGAAAATTCGAGCAACTTGGAAGTTCATTACCGCCAGCTTAGTTACTTGGTGCGTCAGGCAAAGCGAAAAAATATCTTAACCATTGCGACCAACTTGAGCCAGCGATTCGACCCGTTGCGGAGTCCAGGTCGGGCCCAAACAGCGCGGGCCGATATCCGTCCAGATCAATTTGTCCAAGCACATCCTTCGCGCCCTCATTTCCAGAGCCTATCCGAAATTTTGTGTTTGGGTCTGGGTTTATGGTTTGTGTTGCTTTTGCTGCGGGGCGAGCCCCGCAGCAAAAAATCTCTCGCCAAACATGATCGCAAACTGGTTCATGGCCTGATGCCAGTGTAACGCGGGGACTTTCCACCCCTTGACAATGTTTCGCAACGCCAAATAGATCAGCTTGGTCGCCGCCTCATCGTTCGGAAAATGGCCCCGGCTCTTGATCACTTTCCTGACCTGCATATGCAAACTCTCGATCGCGTTGGTCGTGTAGATCATCTTCCTCACCTCGGGCGGATATTCGAAAAACGGGATCACTTCCTCCCAGTGCCTCCGCCAACTCGGCCCAATGAGTTTATACTTCTTACCCAATTCGCTTTGTTCAAATTCCCTTAAATGTTCCTCCGCTTACTTCGCGTTGACCGAGCGGTAAATCTCCTGCAGCTTAGCCGCCACTTTCCGGCGGTCCTGCCAGGAGCAATAGGCCAGGCTGAAGCGTGTCAGATGCACAATGCACGTCTGCACCCGCGCCTGCGGGAAGACCGCCGTGATCGCGTCGGGAAATCCTTTCAACCCGTCCACCACCGCAATCAGGATGTCTTCCACCCCGCGCGTCTTGAGTTCGTTCATCACCCCCAGCCAGAAACGCGCCCCTTCGTTCTGCTCGATCCACAGGCCCAGCACGTCCTTGGTCCCGTCGGCCGCAATGCCCAGCGCCAGGTAAACACATTTGTTCTTCACGCTGCCTTCATCCCGGATCTTCACCCGCAACGCGTCAAAGAACACCACCGGATACAACATCTCCAAAGGCCGGTTCTGCCACGCGCTGACTTCGGCCAAAACGCCATCGGTCACC